>DATNCY010000331.1:0-5015 GCA_035553375.1 Gemmataceae bacterium | reverse complement strand
CCATAAGCCCCTCTCCCTCGGTACTCCGGGGGAGAGGGGTTGGGGTGAGGGGGCGAGAAGCCTGCGAAAAATGCACCCCTCACCCCCAACCCCTCTCCCCTGAGTACAGGGGAGAGGGGAGCTTACGGGACAGACTCTTAGTGAAGGGAACGCTAAGCCACAAGCGGCCCTTAACAAGCGACCCTTAACAGGGAGGCGTATAAAAATCGAAGCCATTCATCTGGACAACGTCGAGACTATTTACGGGACGTCTCAGCGCACGGGGCAGAGCGTCCAACAGGGAACTGCGCCCCAGCGACACCAGCACGACGAGGGCCATCGTGGGAATGGTCGTTTTCAGTCCAGCGATGACCGCTGGATTGACAGGTCCCGAATCGCACTCAAGGACGGCCAGGCACTCAAGGACGCGCCGAGCATGGGCCGGTCCGGTCAGTCCCTCCAGCACCACAGGGGTCGGTCCCGCCGTGGCCAGCACCAATTGATCGCCGCGACGCTGACACCACTCCCAGCAGATTGTGGCGGCCAGGCTGACGACTTCCTCGAATTGCTCGCGCAACGGTACGCCGCTGTAATCGGATTCGGCCGGCAAGGTCGGATCGACCACCAACAGCAGATTGTCTCCCGGCTCATCCTCGAACTCGCGGACCACCAGTTCCCCGCGACGGGCCGATGTGCGCCAGTGTATCAGCCGTGGACTATCGCCGCTGTGATACGGACGCAGTCCGTGGAACTCGGCCTGCGCCGCCGGATGCGCGCGGGGGCGCTGGCGAATCGGCACACGCTGAGCTTGGACGGTCAAGCTGCGCAGATGACGCAGGAAGCGACCGCGATGCAGCCAGCCGACGGCGGGGAGAACGATCACGTCCTCGCCCATCACCAGCGGCATGCCTCGCTCGACGAGACCGAAGGGATAACCGCTGCTCACCGCGAGCGCTCCCCAGGCGTAATGGCCACGGCGCGGCAGAATCACTTCCGCGCGAAATGTCTGACGGCCGCGACCGGGCAGCCAACCGGTGAACCAAGTCGCCGTGTGGCTCGCTCCGCTGTCCGCGATACGCAGGCCCAAACGCGGACGCCGACTTGGGTTGCTCACCTGCACTTCCACGCCGCTCGGCGTGCGCGCGAAGAGCCACTCCGTGATCCTCCGCCGCACTTGCAGCCCGCGCAGGCTCCTCCTCGCCGCCAGGAAGTTCAACCCTGCCATCACCAAGAGCGCATAGCCAAGCAGCATCAGTAAGTTAATGCTCCGATGCAATCCCACCGCCAACAGCACAATTGCCATCAACAAATAGTACCGCCCTACCGAACTAATGCAGAATGCAGAATGCGGAATGCAGAATGAGGAAGAGCGTTGGTTGGCGGTGGGCATTCTTTTCTCCTGTTTTTATTCTGCATTCTGCATTCTGCATTCTGCTATGTTGGGATCGGCGTTTGCGCGAGAATGTCGGCGATGATTTCGTCGGCGGAACTGTCTTGTCGCGTTGTGCGCGTCAGGATGCGATGGGCGAGTACCGCTGAGGCCAGGCGCTTGATGTCATCGGGAACAACATAATCGCGGCCCTCGACGAAGGCCAGCGCCTGCGCGGCGCGATACAGCGCCAGTGCGGCCCGCGTGCTGCCGCCCAGGTGGATGTCGGGATGATAGCGAGTGGCCACGATCAGGTCGAGCAGATAATCGGCCAGGGATTCCTCGACGCGCACCTGCCGCACGGCCAGCTGCAATGACACGACTTCGTTGGCCGATACGACCGCTTGCAGATGCTCGACCGGCTCACCGGCGCGATGGCCGGTCAGAATGTGTTTCTCCGCGTCGCGTTCGGGATAACCGATGCGCAGACGCATGAGGAAGCGATCGAGCTGGCTTTCCGGCAGCGGATAGGTGCCCTCGAACTCGTAAGGATTCTGCGTGGCCAACACGAAGAACGGCGGACCCAACGGGCGCGTTTGACCGTCCAGCGAAACCTGATGATCGCTCATGGCTTCCAGCAACGCGCTCTGGGTGCGCGGCGTGGCTCGGTTGATTTCGTCGGCCAACACCACCTGCGCGAACAGCGGTCCCGGCTGGAAAACGAAGGTACTCGATCCCTGGTGAAAAACGCTGGTGCCAAGCACGTCGCTGGGCAGCAGGTCCGGCGTAAACTGAATGCGGTGGAACGTGCAGCCGAGACTGCGAGCCAGCGCCTTGGCCAGCAGCGTCTTGCCGATGCCGGGCACATCCTCAATGAGCAGGTGTCCCTCGGCAAGCAAGGTGACAAGGGCCAGGCGGATAACGTCGGGCTTGCCGAGCAAGACGCTGGCGACGTTGTTCTCCAACTTCGCCAGCAGGCGGACGGCCTCGCTGGTTCGCTCTTCGGGGAGGGGGTGGTTGATGGTCATAATCTCCCGGACATCCCCGACTTCATTTTTACGGGCGATGGATGGAGAGTATTATACAGGAGTTCGGTGGCAAGAGTCGCTGGAAGACTTGCCATTTTTCTTTGCGAGCGGGTTGCTTTCCGGTATGGTGAGAGAGTGCCCCGAACGCGGCCGGTGGGATGCCTCACCCTCTCGGCTGCCCGCCTCGCCCATTCTATCACCGAGCGAACAAGGGAATAGCCGCGTCATGTCCTCCATGAATCCGCTGCTGCTGACGACTCGCCGGCACTTCTTCCAGGATTGCGCCGTCGGTCTGGGTTCCATCGCCTTGGCGTCGCTGCTCAACGATGGCCGAGCCGGCGCCGCCGCGCCGCCGCTGGTCAATCCGTTGGCCTCGAAGAGGAGCCATCACCCGGCGCGAGCGAAGCAGGTGATTTTTCTGTTCATGGCCGGCGGTCCCAGCCAGCTGGAACTGTTCGATCACAAGCCGAAGCTGGCCACGCTGCACGGCAAACCCATTCCCGACGAATTCGTCAAAGGCAAGCGTTTCGCCTTCATGGACAGCTTCACGAAAGACAAACCGAAATTGCTGGCCACCCGCCGCAAGTTCGCCCAGCACGGCCAAGCGGGAACGTGGATGTCCGATTGTCTGCCGTACACCGCCGGCATCGCCGATGATCTCGCCGTGGTGCGGTCGATGGCCACGAATGTTTTCAATCATGCGCCGGCGAAAATCTTCATGAACACCGGCACGCCGCAAGCCGGCCGGCCAAGCATGGGATCGTGGGTGACCTACGGCATCGGCAGCGAATCGAGCGATCTGCCAGGCTTCGTCGTTTTGCAGTCCGGTCCACGCGGTCCGCGCGGCGGCCATCCCTTGTGGGGCAGCGGTTTTTTGCCGACGACCTATCAGGGTGTACCCTTCCGCAGCGGCGGCGAGCCAATCCTCAACCTCGCGCGTCCCCAGGGCGTCAGCGATGAACGCCAGCGCCAGGTTCTCGACGCGCTGAAGGAACTGAACGCGGCGCGTCTAACCGACACCGGCGATCCGGAGATTGCCACGCGCATTTCGTCGTATGAAATGGCCTATCGCATGCAGACGAGCGCTCCGGAGTTGATCGACATTGCCCGCGAGGACAAAAAGACGCTGGAAATGTACGGCGCGCAACCGGGCCGGCCATCGTTCGCCAACAATTGCTTGCTGGCTCGCCGCCTTGTCGAGCGCGGTGTGCGCTTCGTGCAACTGTATCACACCGACTGGGACGCCCACGGTTCGGGCGATGTCAACCTGACGACCGGACTCGATAAGGTGTGCAAGGAAGTCGATCAGCCTTGTGCCGCGCTCATCAAGGATTTGAAACGCCGCGGCTTGCTCGAGGACACATTGGTCATCTGGGGCGGCGAGTTTGGCCGCACACCGATGGGAGAGATACGCGATACGGTTGGTCGCAATCATCACATTGACGCCTTCACCATGTGGCTCGCCGGCGGCGGCGTCAAACCGGGAATGAACCTCGGCGCCAGCGACGAACTCGGTTTCGCCGCCGTTGAGGATCGCGTTCACGTTCACGACCTGCAAGCGACGGTGTTGCACTTGTTGGGGCTGAACCACACGAAATTGACGTTCCGCTTCCAGGGCCGTGATTTCCGGCTAACCGATGTGCATGGCGAAGTCGTGAAGAAACTGCTGGCGTAATATTGGTTCCACCAGCCCGCAGCGCCAGCAAGGGATGCCCTTGCTGGCGCTGCGGGCTGGCAAGGAGAATGCGAATGATGGTGCGACGATTGCCCGTGGTAATGAGTTTGCTGTTGCTTGCTTTGTGCGGTTCTTCGGTAGCCGCGCAGGCGAAGAAAGCGCCGCCCAAACTCGATGTGCCGGCCGATGTGCTTTTTCAACCGAACATCGAGTACAGCAATCCCGACAATCAACATCTCCAACTCGATATGGCTCGACCAAAGGGCGATGGACCATTTCCGGTCATCGTCTGCATCCACGGCGGCGGCTTCCGCGCCGGTAATCGCCAGGGTTACGATAAACAGTGCATCCGTCTAGCCCAACACGGTTACGTCGCTCTGACGGTTAGTTATCGCCTCGCGCCGAAATATCCCTTTCCCGCCGCCATTTACGATGTCAAGGCGGCGGTGCGCTGGACGCGCGCCAACGCCGCGAAATATCACATTGATCCCATGCGTCTGGGTGTCACCGGCGGCTCGGCGGGCGGACACCTGGCGCAGTTCCTCGCCGTCACCGGCGATGTCAAACAATTCGAGGGCGACGGCGGCAACCCGGAGCAGTCGAGCCGAGTCGTCTGCGTGGTGAACTATTATGGTCCCAGCGATTTCACCAAGTCTTACGGCAAAAGTGTCGATGCCGCCCAGGTGCTGCCGCTGTTTCTCGGCGGCGATCTAACAACGCAACGTCGTCGCCACATTCTGGCCAGCCCTCTGTACTGGGTCACGCCCAGCGCCGCGCCGACCTTGTGCATCCACGGCACCAACGATAAGTATGTCGCCCACGAGCAGGCGGTATGGCTGATCGATCGTCTCAAGGCGGCGGATGTTGAGGCGGAACTGCTGACGCTCGAAGGGGCGGGCCACGGCTTCGGCGGCAAGGACGCCGAAAAAGCCGAGAAGGCCATGCTCGCGTTCTTCGATAAGCA
>DATNCY010000330.1:0-15232 GCA_035553375.1 Gemmataceae bacterium | reverse complement strand
GTGCGATGATGCATTGGTTGCAAGCGGTCGTTGAGGCGATCTTCGGCGTGAACGAATCGGCATCCTCCGAACGTCCTTGGGAGGCATAGCTTATGCCAAGGACGTTCGGAGAGACACACTTGGATCTACTGGGAAGTCCCTTGCTGGCGCTGCGGGCTGGTAGGATCAGGGCCGACATAATTAGCGACGGGTAAACAGGGTGGCCGTCAGCAGATAGCGGAAGCGATAGCGTTCCGGCTCCGCCTTTAGCCGAGCATGGATGCAGCCATAGAGTTCTTCAATGATCGCATCATCGCCATTTGTTCCGACGAGAGCCGATCGAACCACCGGCTCGGAGAAGGCGCGCAGAAAGCCCGTGAACGCATCGGCCAGGGCCGTCGCATCGCCGGTTCGGTCGAACTCGAGGACAAACGGCGTCGGCACTTCCAGCGTTTCGGCTCGGTCAATCGCGAATACGCCCTTCAGCGGTGAGCCTTCGCATTCCAGCGGGGCCAGCGTCTCCGGCACCGTGCGGAAATACACCGGGATCGTCAAGCGTTCGTAGCCCGATCGCTCCATTCGGCCGGCCGCGATCAGGTCGAGGCAGGCGTCGTTGAGTACGTCATAGAGTCCGTCGGATACACGATGATCCGCGGCATCGCCTGGACTGACAATCAGCAACTTCCCTCCCGCCGCCATCTCGCCGGCGCGGGCTTTCAGGAAGCGGACGAGATCCCGCTCGGCCCGTTGCGTAAAGGCGGCGATGATTTCCGGCGCTACGCGGAGGTCGGGCCGCGGCGGATGCGGCCGGCGATAGACGACGAAGTCGGATACCGGCACCGACGGCAATTCATCGAGCCAGAGCAGCGAGTTGAAGGCCGTGGCGAAATGAACCGTGCCCGGCGGCACAAGCGGCTCATAGAACGAGCCGGCCGCCACACTGGGATAAACGCTCGCCGCGCGACCTTCTTTCGTTCGTGCTTCCTGTAAGTTGGCGAAGAGGCGATTGAAGTTGTTGCTGGGCAAATCGCTGTAAACGGTCTGGATAATTCGCTCGTTCTGGCGGCGATGGATGGCCGCGACGATGCCATTCATCACGATCAGGGCGTTGCGTCCCTCGGAAGAACCCAGGTCCAACACCGTAAAGGGTTGAGCGTCGGATGGCATCGTCATGCCGGCGATGGCGTCCTCGATCCAGTCGAAGACGAGCCGCATCGACGCTTGCTGCGCCGTCGAATGTTGATCGTAGTAGCCCGCTCCCTTCATTCCCGTCGTCGCCGGCATGACCAATTCTCCTGGCTGTCTGGATCATCTTGGTGAGTGTAGCCGAGAGGGAGGAATGAGGCGAGTTTTCTTGCGGAAAGCGCGAGTGGGAATTGGGGCAAACGAGCCAGGAACGTCGTTGTCCCCAGCTCGCCGATTGGATTTCAGAAGGGCGGCTTAGACGTTTGATTGACGATCGACGGCTCGGCGTTCACTGGCCCTGTCGGCAACGGCGCCGGCACGGGAGCGATCCGCGCGGACACGGCCGGAGCCGGAGTAACCGGAGCCGGAGTAACCGGAGCCGGAGCAATCGGAGCCGGTAGAACCGCAGTAGCCTGAACGGGCGTCGTCACATAGGGCGACTGCACGATCGGAGCCTGCATATACTCGACGGGCGCGCCATTGACAGGCATGCCATTGACGGGCACGCCATTGACGGGCGCACCGTTGGCCGGCGCAGCCTGATGCTTGCGGAGCCAGCGATGCTTGAAGAGCGGATGCCGAGCCGTGCATTGGGTGTTCGGACCACAACCAAAGGCATTGTGCGAGCGATTCGGATATTCGTTGGTGTAACCAGCACCGTAACAGGTTGGGCCAAAGAAACTGCCGGCTTGCCCACAGTCGGCGCTGAAGCAGATGAGTGCCAGCGCCGAGGCAGACAGGGCTGGAAACCAGTGGCGGATGATCATGGAAGAACCCTCCTTGGGGAAAGGTGAGAATGTCCAGCCGAAAACCTTTCCCTCCGCTTGTTCGTCTGGCAAGTCTTTCCGGGGGGATTCCGGAATCCTTTCTCGTCATCAGCCTGCTATTTTGTGCAGAGTCCTGATAATCCGAATTCTCGCATTCTTTCTCGCCGTAAGAAAAAAATGTATGAATCCGTTCCTCTCGTGGGAATAGTAGACAGACACGTTGGGCACGGAGTGGAAACGGATGCAACCGCGATCGATAAACAGCGTCCTCCAGCAACTTCGCCGCACCGTACTGCTGCACGATGCGGATGGACTGACGGACGGGCAATTGCTGGAGACGTTTTTGACACAGCATGAGGACGCCGCGTTTACGGCGCTGGTGCGTCGTCACGGCCCAATGGTATTCGGTGTTTGTCGCCGCGTCCTGGGAAATCGTCACGATGCGGAGGACGCATTTCAGGCTACTTTCCTTGTGTTGGTGCGCAAGGCGTCGTCGATCCGTCCGCGCCAGGCTGTCGGCCACTGGCTGTACGGCGTGGCGTATCGAACCGCCCTGCGTGCGCGAAGCGCCTTGGCTCGACGACGGGCGAAAGAGAGGCAGGCTGGGCAGACACGTCAGGAGAAGACAGCGGAGAGCGATGCGGATTGGCGGCCGTTGCTCGATGAGGAATTGAACCGATTGCCGGAAAAATATCGAGCGCCGATCGTATTGTGTGATCTGCAAGGACGAACGCACAAGGAGGCCGCCCGCGAACTTGGCTGGCCGCAAGGCACGCTTTCGGGCAGACTGTGGCGCGGGCGAGCGCTGCTCGCCCAGCGCTTGACTCGTCGTGGGTTGATACTCTCGACAACGGTGCTGGCGTTGGCGTGCGCGGAAGATTCGGCGTTCGCAGGCATGACGGCTCCGCTGATTCAGGCGAGTACGAAGATTGCGCGCGTGTTTGTTGAGGGAGGGACGGCGACGGTGGGCAAGATGTCGGCGAACGTCGCGGTCCTAACGCAAGGAGTGTTGAAAGCCATGTACATGACCAAGGTAAAAATCGCGGCCATCATGCTGCTGGCCGCCGGTCTCGGTATGGGCGCGTTTCTGTATGCGCCGGGAGCGCAAGCGGAACTGCGGACTGAGGGAAAAATTTCCCCTCCGCACGTCGATTCCGCAGTCGCCCCCAAGTCAAAAGTGCCGGAGATGCCGCCTGTCGATGCGCCGACGGCGAAACAGTTGATCGATTATTTGAATGCAAACGCGCAGCGTATCCCGGCGCTGCGTTGCGCCAATGTCAGTATCGATGTGAAGGTTGCTAATCAGACAGTGGGAATGGGTGGCCGGTTCCTGTATCAGAAGCCAGGGCAATTTCGCATGTCGGCAATAGTCTTTGGAAAACCGGCCTTCGACATGGGAGGCAATCGCGACGAAGTCTGGTACTTCATCGGTAAGAACGATCCGCCCTATGTGTTCTGGATCTCGCGTGCCGACCTTGCCAGGGACAAGGCTCGCTGGCCCGTACCTTTTTCGCCGGACTGGCTCGGAGAAGTCCTGGGAGTCGCGGAGCGCCATGCCAACAAGCGCCAAGAGGTCGTCATCCAAGCGAAGACGATCGAACTGATCGAACCCATCGTGACGCCGCAAGGACACCACGCTCGCAAGGTGACGGTGTTCGCGCGTTCCCAGAGTCCTCTCCAGGTGATGGAGCATCGGTTGTTGGATGATAAGGGCAAGATGGTTTGTCGCGCTGTCATCCGCAAGGTGCGCCGCGATGCGAAAACGGGCGCTCTGCTGGTTCAGAACGTGCAATTCGTTTGGCCGGCGCAGCGGTCGGAGGTGAGCTTGCAGTTTAATGACATGGAGATCATTGAGTCGATGAACGGCGAGAAGGCATCCCGCGTATTCACGTCGAAGGATCTGGGCGCGTCCCGATTCTGTTTGGCGACAAGCCAACTTGAGAAGAAAAAAGTTGAACTGAAGCCTCCATCTTCTGATGGCCTCATTCAGATCGATTTGACGAACGCACATATCGAGATGCGTTGCCGTGAGGAAATGATGAAGGTATCCGGCCAACCGGGAGGAACTCTGTCGTTGCAGGTGTTGCAAGATCAACTTCATACCTGGATCGCCGCCAACGGTAAACAAGCGCCCAGTTTGCGCATCACTTGTGAGGCATCCGTCGAGTATGCCAAAGTAAAGACGATCCTCGATGCTTGTCGGGAAGCAGGGATTCGCAAGATCGAGTTGCGGACATCGAAAAATTCAGAGAGTAAGGCGGACGGTAACTTCGGTGGATTTTGATAAGTTTCCCCGTGTAGCCGCGACGCGCAGCGGAGCGCGAGAGTCCGCACTCCGCTGCGCGTCGCGGCTATCGGCCCTTAGAAAAGTGACATGGTTCAAACGGATCGGCGATCCGGTGGCGTTTGGTGGGTCCCGCTTGCCGAGCGGGACCTGCGGAACAGGCTCCGCTCGGCAAGCGGAGCCTACCCGGATGCGTCCCGCGATTGAGCCGTGCCAGAAAAGCGATGTCCTCGTTCTCTGGTGTCCAAACAGAATTTGGGAACGAGGAATCCGCGCTCGCCGCGCTGATCTCGTTTATTTCTCGCCGATCTGGTCGATGGCCAGCATGATGGCATAGGTCATTCGTTTACCTTCGTCGTTGTCGTAGAGCCAACTCGCTTCAAAACGCGTGCTGGTCCAAGTGCCCTCGAAATAGCGGAGATAAATGATCATGTATGCGTCATTATCAGGTAGTCGTTTGCCTTTATCGTCGTGGTCTTCCTTCACCAAAACGATCTTGGCTTCGTCCTTGGCGAATCGGCGAACCAACTTTACCTTGGTATCAGCCCCGCCCCACCTCGCCACGGCTTGAGGCAGTTCCTTTTTTAGCGCCTCCAAAGTCATTCGCGGCCGGCGATCCGCGTCGGGAACCGGGGCGGCCGCACCTGGGATAGCCGTCAGGGCGATGAGACAGCTACTCAAAAAAATCCCCCCATGAATCACGGTTCTCGTTTTCACGATCCGGTCTCCTTTACGAGAGCAACACTGGTAGCGCTTCCGCCAGGCGATCTATCTCCGCCTCCGTGTTATAGAAGTGCGTCGAAGTGCGGATGAGCAATCGATCCGGGCGTTCGACAATCGGCGCTTCGATGCGAAACTCATCCCACAGACGCCGCCGCAATACAGGTGCTTCGACGCCGTCCGGCAAGCGAAATGCAACCATCGCGCCGTGCATCTGCGGTGTGCCGGGCGTGTTTGGTGATAGTCCGGCCAACCCGGTCAGACGCCCGCGCACGTAGCGCGTCAATTCGGCGATGCGCGTGTGAATGCGCTGCCAGCCGAATTCCGCCTGAAAATCGATAGCCGTTGGAATCGCCAGCCACGGACACGGATCGCGCGTGCCCTCGAACTCGAATTGTCGCAAGCGCGGCGTCGAGCCGAATTCGTCGCGCTCATCCAAGCGCGAACGATCGGGACGCCAGCCCCAACTTACCTGCAACGGCCGCAAGCGCTCAAGCGCGCCGGCGGCCGCGTACAAAAAGCCCGTGCCGGTCGGAGCCAGTAACCATTTGTGACAATTCGCCCCGTAATAGTCGGCATTTACTTCATCAAGGTTCAGCGGAATGAACGCGGGAGCGTGGGCACCATCAATCATCGTGAGAATGCCGCGCCGCCGTGCTTCCGCGCACAGTTCGCGCGCCGGCAATACCATGCCGGTCGGCGAAAGGACGTGACTGAAGAACAGCAAGCGCGTGCGTGCAGTTATGGCAGCGCAAGCCGCTTCCACGATTTCGCCGGGCGAGGAGGGCAGAATCGGTAGCGGAAACGTGCGCAGGGTCAGCCCTTGACGCTGGGCGGCGCGCTGCCAGCACCAGTGCATGGCACCGTATTCGTGATCGCTCAGCAGAATCTCACCGGGAGACGCTAGCGGCAGCGAAGAGGCGACGAGGTTGATGGCGGCGCTGACGTTGGTGGTGAATACGAGGCGGTGAGGATCGCCGCCGACGAAGTGGGCGAGTCGTTCGCGCGCCTGCCACCACAACGGCGGTGCGCCGCGCAGCAGGAAATCCATCGGTTCTTCCGCGAGCCGCTGACGAAGGGTTGTCACGCGCTCGAAGACGACACGCGGCAGCGGGCCGAACGAGCCGGTGTTGAGATTGATCGCGGTTGGATCGAGCAACATGCGGGCGCGAGCGTCGGACCACAACGCGGAAGACATACGACGGCCTCACAGAATGCGATATTCCGCGAACACCTCGCGGATACTGCGACCGCGAACGAGTTCATCGCGCACGCGGTTCTCGCCCGTCACTTTTTCCAGCGCCCGCGCAAACGCCGTATCCGCGACCTCAACCGGTACCACGACGACACCGTCGATGTCGCCGAACACCCAGTCGCCCGGCCGAACCACGCAATCGCCAATGCGGATCGGCTGACCGTGACACACACCGTCGAGCCGGCCGCGCGAATCCAGTGGACTGAATCCACACGCGAACACCGGGAAATCCATCGCCAGAATGCGTGCGGCGTCGCGCGTCAGGCCGTCAAGGACGACGCCGACCGCGCCGTGTGCGCGAGCGGCCGTCGAGAGCAGTTCGCCCCACAAGGCGCTGCTGTGATCACCGTTGGTCGTGGCCACCAACACATCGCCGGCTTGCAGCGCATCGATACACTCCATCTCGATGGCGTAGGGGTGAATCGGATCGACAGCAACGGGCATGGTACTGAGCGTGGCGGCGCGGCCGAACAGTTTCCAGGTCGGACGCAACGGACGCAGGCTCGGCGGCAGCGCCGTGCGGCGATGGCCAAGGCCATCGAGAACGTCGGCGAGGACAGCGCTGGACAGCAGATCGCGAGCCTCATCCGGCAGCGGCGACATGATGAGAGACTCCGTGGGGAGGAAATGAGACGTGCCGCTTGCGGCTTAGCGCGAAGCCGCAAGCGGCACGAAAGGGCGTGATCGCGTCAGGTATTTCGTCAATCGTTGCGGAAATCGCTGTGGCAGTTGGTGCAGCTAGCGCTGAGGTTGTTGGCCGCCTTCTTGACCTTGGCGACATCGTTGCTCTCGGTCGCCTTAATCAACTCGTCGGCCGCCTTGCGCATCTCCTTGGTGTACCCCTTCCACTTGGCCGCGTCCTTCTTCGGCGGATACAGGTCGGTGACTTCGGCGACGGCTTTGCTGAGTTTGCCGGCTTTGATAAGGTCGCCCTTGACCTCGGCTAGCTTCGCGGGCGTAAACTTCGCCTTGGAGCGTGGATTGCCGATCTTGGCCAATTCCGTCTCCATGCTGGCGCCGTCTTTACTCATGCCGATGCCGCCCGTCTTGCGCGGCTTGTACACCCACATAATGGGCTTTAATTCCTCAAATTTTTTCTTGATCGCCTGAGTCTGAGCCTTGACATCGCCTGGCTTGCCGTCCATGGTGTCCATCAGCTTGATAACGGCTTCCTGAGCCTCCTTATTGGCCTTCTTGTCATCGTCGTCCGCACTGTAAGCGGTCAGCGACCAGAGAGTCAGGGCCAGCATGGTTGCCGTGAATGTGATTCCTGCGCGCCGATTCATGAGGTTACTCCAGTAGATCAGGGGTCCGGAGAGAAGATTATTCCTCGCGTCTGCGGATGACAAGGCCGTCTCCGGGAGTGTTTTTTCTCTCCGAGGCGAGAATTCCATCATAAAGTGCGTGGAGGGCAATTCAAGAGTCCGTCTCTTCTTTCCCCGCGCCGGTTTTGCCCCCGGCGTCATTGCAAACTATGCTTGTGCGCGGTGTCTTCCACGATGGCAGCCCGCGCGCAGTCACAGGGAAATGAAACATGGAGCCGCGTGCGCCCTCCGACCTTGCCAATGGTTTGACTCGTGTCCAGTCTCCGGCCCGCCCGACCGGGGCCGGCCAGCGCGTGAAGCGTGAAGTCATCGTCGGCGTTCTTCGGCACAGCGAAGACGACGGCGAGCCGGAACCCAGCGTTCCCGCCGGCGCGAGCGCTAGCGTTCCGCCTCTACCCGTGGACGCGCGCACCTTCCTCAACAAGATCGCCAAGCTGTCGCTTCTGCCCGCCAACACCATCGATCAGTTTCTCAGCGAGCGTGAGGATCGGTTAGGAGAATACACGACCGGCGTGCAAATCGGTCAGGCGTTGGTGCAGGCTGGCTTGCTGACCAGCTATCAGCTGGATCGCGTGCTGGCGGGATCGACGCATGGGCTGGTACTGGGTAATTATCGTGTGCTTGACGCGCTGGGCAGCGGCGGCATGGGCGTGGTGTTCCTCGCCGAGCATAGCCTCATGAAACGCCGGGTGGCCGTCAAGGTGCTGCCGGTGGATGAGGATTGTCCGCCCTCGGTGCGCCAGCGTTTCTACGCCGAGATGCGCGTGCTGGCCGAGTTGTGTCACGGGCACATCGTCATGGCCTACGACGCCGGTGAAGTGGTGCCGGATGAACTGACCTTACCGGAGCTTATTTATCTGGTTATGGAGTTAGTCGAGGGCGGCGACCTGGAGCGGCACGTCCTGGAGAATGGCCCGTGCGACGTGGTGACGGCGTGCAAGTTCATCCATGAGGCGGCCAGCGGTTTGCAAGCCGCTCACGATAGCCATCTGGTTCACCGCGACATCAAGCCCTCCAACATCCTGCTCACTTCGACCGGACAGATCAAGCTGGTCGATTTCGGCCTGGCCCGGCAATTCTGTAGTCGTCTCACCGATCCGCGTGCCTTGCTGGGCAGCCTGGAGTTTATGCCGCCCGAGCAAAGTCACGATCCATCGGCGGTCGGCAAGGAAGCGGACATTTACGGCCTGGGTGCGACGCTCTTTTGGCTGCTGGCTGGTGAGCCGCCGTATCCGGTGACGCGGCACGTTGGGGCGGCCTTGCGCATGTTGCAACAGCAGGCACCGCGCCGTCTGCGCGATTTGCGCCCCGATGCTCCCGAAGCGCTCGATAAGCTCATCGCGCAAATGTTGGATCGCAACCCGCTACGCCGTCCGGCCACGCCGTTGGCCGTCATGAATGCCTTAACACCCTTCCTGGTCGAAGATGTGGGACCGGCATCTGCCGGCGAGCGACGGGAAGCGAACACGACTCGGCCAGCCTCCGGCCCGCGACGGCGTGCGCTGATCGTGGACGATGAGCATCATGTGCGTCTGTTGCATCGTGTCATTCTGCAATCGCTCGGCTGCGATTGCGTCGAGGCGAAGGACGGCGCATCCGGTTTGGCCGCGGCAATGTCCACCGGAGCCAACGGCGGCCCTTTCGATCTCATCTTGCTCGACCTGAATCTGCCGGACATGGAAGGCTATGAAGTGTGCCGCCGTCTGCGCGAGCGCTCGGCGAACCAACATCTGAAAATCATTGTCGTTTCCGGTCGCGGCGATCAAAACGAGTTGGCCGAAGCGTTGCCGCGCGGTGCCGACGATTATATTCCCAAGCCGTTCGAGCCGCGCCAACTGCTAGCCAAGGTCAGCCACGCTCTGCGTCTCAAGGACGCTCAGGAGCGCGTTCACATGCTGACGGAACAGCTGATGCTGACCAATAACCAACTGCAACAGAGCCTGGAATCGCGCGGCGAGGACGTGCGCCAGGCTCACGACGCGCTGTTGTTCACGATGGCCAAGATGGCCGAGTCGCGCGACGGCGAAACGCCCGGCCACCTGCGCCGTCTGCAACTGTACACGCGTGTTCTCGCCCAGCAGGCCGCCCACAATGCACCGTGGGAGGGCCTGGTGGACGATCGCTTTCTCGATTACCTGGAGCGCTGCGTACCGCTGCACGACATCGGCAAAATTGGCCTACCCGATGACGTGCTACTGAAGCCGGGCGCGCTGACGCCGGCCGAGCGCGCTTTGGTGGAGACGCATCCATTAATTGGCGATCGCATTCTGGAAGTGTTGGGCCGCGAACACGGTCCTTCGCTAGAGTTTCTGGGCATGGCGCGCGGCATCGTGCGACACCATCACGAGCGTTACGATGGTCGGGGCTACCCAGATCGACTAGCCGGCGAGGAAATCCCCGCTGCGGCGCGCATTGCCGCCATCGCCGATGTCTACGACGCCCTGCGCCGCCAGCGTAACCATAAAGCCGCCATGCCGCACGACAAGGCCATTCACATTTTGCAGAATTCGCCGGGGCAGTTCGATCCGACGCTGCTGGCGGCGCTATCGGTGTGCGCGGAGGACTTCGAGCGCATCTATCGCGACATTTGTGAGTAAGCCGCTTGCGGCTTAGCGGGCGGATCGCTAAGCCGCAAGCGGCTTCTATTCGAGCCAACTATACGGATAATTCGGATCGTCTAATTCTATCGCTTGTCGCGTCAAGCGCAGCGGTTGCAGGGTGTCGATCATGACCGCCAGTTCGTCGGTACGTGTCATCGTCCGGCTGGCGGTGATGGTGCCGGGATGGGGGCCGTGCGGGATGCCGCGCGGATGCAGCGTGAACGATGCCTCCTCGACACCGCGACGACTGCCGAAGTGACCACGCACGTAGTACAGCACTTCATCGGCCTGCACGTTGGAATGCGCATAGGGCACTTTAATTGCTTCGGGATGCGTGTCGAGCAAGCGCGGCGCGAAAGTACACAATACGAAGCCGGTCGCCTCGAACGTCTGCTGCACCGGCGGCGGCTGATGCACGGTGCCGGTGATCGGCTCGAAATCATCGGCGTTGAACGTGAACGGATACACAAAGCCATCCCAGCCCACCACGTCAAAGGGATGCTGCGCCAGTGTGTAGCGCGTCAGACGGCTGCCGTCCTTGATGAGTACCGGCGTATCCTCTTCGCGGTCGATGACGAGCGGTTCGCGCGGTCCGTGCAGATCGCGCTCGCCGAAGGGAGCGCCAAGACGCAGTTGACCGTCGGGATTGAGATAGCGCGGCGGGATGACAATGTTATTCGCCGCCTCGATGACGAGCAAGTCCGGCTGCGCGCCGGCCTCGAAATCGAGACGATACGTAGTGCAATGCGGGATAACGATGTAATCGTAGGGTTTGAACGGTAGCGCCCCGAACAGACTCGATAACGTACCGTGCCCCTTATGAATGAACAGCACCTCGTCGGCCGTGGCATTGCGATACAGTTCGGCCTGCGACTCAGCCGGCCGGCAACGTGCTATCATCACGTCGGAGTTAACCAGCATGGGTACGCGGCCGCTAATCGGATCGCCGGCGGGCTGCATGCGCCCCGACTTCAAATGATGATGGCGCAACACCGACTCGTTGGCGAACTCGGCGGACAGTTGCCCGGCGGCTTCGATCTTGCGAACGCGCGTCGGTGGCCGAAGGTGGTAGGCGATGCTGTAGGCACGGCCGAAGCCGGCGGTGGTGATGACTTCCTCGTAGTAGATGCCCTCATTGCGAAAGCCCGGCTCATGGCGATGCGCGATGTGGCGCTTGGGCGGCAGCGATCCCATTTGACGATAAGGAGGCATAACGCCCTCCCAAAGAAACATTAACCACAGATGAACACAGATGAACACAGATAAGGCAATCAAAGTATATCTGTGTTCATCTGTGTTCATCTGTGGCTAATTGAATTAGAGAGTTCCCCGACGGGCCTGTTCGCGCTCGATGGCCTCAAACAGCGCCTTGAAATTGCCTTTGCCGAAACTCTTCGAGCCATGCCGTTCGATAATCTCGAAAAACAACGTCGGTCGATCCTCTACCGGCTTGGTGAAGATTTGCAGCATGTAGCCCTCATCGTCGCGGTCAACGAGAATACCTAGGTCGGCCAACTCCGCGAGGTCTTCGTCAATGGCACCGATGCGCTCGGGTAACATGTCGTAATAGGCTTTCGGCACGCGCAGGAAAGAGACATCGTTGTGCCGTAGCGCGCGCACGGTTTCGACAATGTTGTCCGTCGCCAGGGCGATGTGCTGAACGCCGGGGCCTTGATAGAAGTTCAGATATTCCTCGATCTGCGAACGGCGACGACTCTTGGCCGGCTCGTTGATCGGAAACTTGATGCGCCCACTGCCGCCCTGCACCACCTTCGACATCAGCGCCGAGTATTCCGTGCTGATGTCCTTATCGTCGAAACTGACCAGCTGTGAAAAGCCCAGCACATGCTCGTAAAAGCGCACCCACTCGTTCATCTTGCCTTCCTCGACGTTGCCGACGATGTGGTCAATCGCCTGCAAACCAACGGGACGGAAGGTGCGCGGACTGTAGCGGTCGGCGTCGAGTGGTTTGTATCCCGGCGCGAACGCGCCACGATAGCGGTCGCGGTTGATGAAACTGTGCGTGGTGTCGCCGTAAGCGCGAATGACGGCGTATTCGTAGACGCCGTGTTCGTCTTCGAGCAAAGTCGGTGGCGTGACGCCGATGGCACCGCGCTCGGTGACGATGCGATAGGTGGCGGTCACGTCCTCAACTTCCAGCGCGATGTCTTGCACGCCGTCACCGTGCTGGATGATGCGCTGCGCTTCGGGGTGGCTGGGACTCAGTGGCGAGGCGAGGACGAAAGTGATGTCGCCTTGACGCAGAACGTAGCCCGCTTCGTGGCGGGTCTTTGTCTCCAAGCCGGCGTAGGCGATCACGTCGAAACCGAAGGCGTTACGATAGAAGTAGGCGGATTGCCGGGCGTTGCCGACGAAGAAACGGACGTGATCGATGGCGCGAAGGGGAATATCTGGATGGTTCATAACACAATCCTATCATTCTGCCGGAGCGCTAAGCCGCAAGCGGCTAAACAGCGATTCCAAACCGGCGGACCAGTCCTTCCAACTCGCGGCGAAGGAACGGCAGCGACGGAGCGATGAATAAATGATCCTGCATGCGCGAGGGATCGTAGTCGGTAGCGATGACCACATCGGTCACGAAGGGGCGGCGTGTCACTTCGGGCGAGGACAACGAATAAGGGATCTCGCCGGTCGAAGAGAGGATGCCGGCTCCGAATACTTTCGTCTCGCCCACTTCCTCGATCAGACCGAACTCGATGCTGAACCAACTAAAGCGTTTCAGGGCCAGCACCTCGTCGCCGTGTGTCGTGGCTGCCACCGCCTTGCCGATGAGGACGAGCAGTTCGGCATAGTCGCGGTCCATGAGCGGCGGCACATGGCCGAGACAGTCGTGAATCATGTCCGGTTCGGGCGTGAATTCCGGATGCGAACCGTGGCGAATAAACTGCGTCACGGGAAAACCGCGTCCGCCGATGTACTGATAAAAGGTCCGATACGGCAGCGCTCCCTCGGCGGGAACGAGATGGATGTTCGTCTCGTGACGCAAACGGTCGCTGAGGTGTCTCAGTTGCGGGATTTCCTCGCGTGTGATGGCGAGTTCGCGCTTGGCCTGCAAATAAATCCGGCTGGCATGTTGGACGTGCAATTCATCGAGTTTTGGGCTGACCTCACGCCAGATCCGCGTTTCCTCCGGCGTGTAGTTGACGATCGGCGGACCAAGGTTTTCCAGACGATGACGGCGGCAAAGAGCGAACAATTCCTTGCGCCGGCGGATATATTCGGCATCGCCTTGGCCGGGATGCCCCGCCTCCAGTTCGAGTTCGGTCGCGTCCGGCGGTGTCACCATCGATTGCGGATCGATAGGCACTCCATACTCGACAAGCCTGGCGGCGTTTTTCATAACCCTTGCCTCTCCTGCGTGACCGAGGATAGGACTGTCCGGTCGAGGAACGGTCTTCTATGATATTTTACCCCTTTTCCAGAGTTGGAACAACGCCTCCATGCCTGAGGAGTAGGTGCCGCGAGCCGAGCGGCACTTGTTGTCCGGCTCGGCTCGCCGGACCTACCGCCAGTAGGTGCCGCGAGCCGAGCGGCACGGATTGGGTAGGTGCCGCGAGCCGAGCGGCACCTCTTCAAGTCCGGCTCGGCTCGCCGGACCTACCGTTCGTTTTGATTCACGAGCGCCGGCGCGGCCGTGCGGCTATGATCGTGGCCACGGTAGACGCCGAAATCGTTGAACCAGTAGCGCTTCGCCATCCGGTACAGCCAATTTTTCTCCGGGATTTCCTGTCCCGGATTGTATTGCGACGTGCGAATTTGCATCGTTTCCAGTTCCGCCAGCGCCGTCCCGCGCACCGTTGAATCCTTCGCTCCGTGCTTCTCGACCAACTGCTTGAGCAAATCAGGGCGCTCCAGCACAATGCAGCCGCGCGTCGTTGACTGCGATAGCTCGCGGAAGTCGCGGAGGAAACCGGAGTGTAAAAACTTATCGCGCAGCGAACGCGAATCGGCTTCGCTTGAATGAATCGATTCCTTCGTGAATTGCACGATGGGACACGGTTCGATGTCGCCCCAGGGATTGATGTGATGGCTGATGCCGGTCGCCGCTGGACACAGCGCTTGCCCCTCACCGTCATAATAGGCGTCGATAATGATGATCGGCTTCTTCGCGCGCATCTCGACGACGAAGCGGCGGGCGCGCCCTTGCTGTTCGGGCGTCAAACACAGCTGCGGATTGGCGTCCGGTCCCATCGGGCGATAAATATGAAACCATGTGTACATAACACCCATTTCAATGAGACGATCGACCCATTTCTCCGTTAACAGATCGTCAATGTTCGTTTGACAGAGACTCGTACAGACGCCGGTGAAAACCTTATGTTTGAGACAATTGTGAATGCCCTGCATGGTTTTGCTGAACACGCCGGCCCGACCGCGGCGCTCATCGCTGACGATTTCATTGCCCTCGATGCTGATAAGCGGCGTCACGTTGCCGAGCTGCCGCATACGCTTCGCCCGCTCCTCGGTAATGAATTGACCGTTGGTAAAAATCTGGAAATAGCAATCAGGGTGAGCAGCGAGCATGTCGAGCAAATGCGGGTGCATAAACGGTTCGCCGCCGACGATGCCGAAGAAGACGTTGCCCATCGCCTTCGCTTCGCGGATCAATTTGTGCATCGCCTCCGGCTGGATAATCTCCTGCTTGGCGGCGACATCGACCCAGCAACCCTGACAGCGCAGATTGCAGCTATTGATGATCGACACGTAGAGAAATGGCGGAAACACTTCGCCGCGCCGCAGCCGGCGTTTGTGCTTCTCAACCGACAGCATGCCCTTCAGCCCCATGTTCCAGGCCAATTTCCACAGCAGCCGTTTATCGGTTTCGAGCAAGATTCGCTTGGCCATTTTCAGCAGGTACATGGTCGCCCTCGGTGTGATTCGCGTTCGTGGTCTCTCTCTAGGGTATCCGACGCGGCAACGCCTGGACAGCGAAAGGGCGAATCGCTCTCGCAATGCGTACTTACTGACAACTGCGCTCGAAACTAAACTTTCCGTTGGCGTTTATAATAGGAGGCATGAAGCAGCCCCATGATTGGCGCGAATGGCGTCGCCTTCGGGCGTGGTACTTGTTCCAGCAAGGCTGGACCGAGCGTGAG
>DATNCY010000329.1:0-40999 GCA_035553375.1 Gemmataceae bacterium | reverse complement strand
CGCGCTCCGCTGCGCGTCGCGGCTACCCGGCAAAGACTTCCACGTTGCCTCATTGCCCGACCGCGTTCTCGCCGTCCATCTTATAGAGGAATCGCCCTTCCCCCTCGACGCCGATGTGGACGCTCTGGATAGGACGCCCTTCGGCCATGCGCGTCAGGAATTCACGCGATAGCTCCGGTAGCAAGGTGCCGGTGACAATGTGATCGACATTCCGTGCGCCGCTCTCGACCTCCTGGCATCGGCTGGCAATGGTCGCAATCACGGCCTCGTCGTAGTCGAGCGCCACCCGATAGTTCTCGCGCACCCGGTCGCGGATACGATTAAGTTGCAGTCGGATAATCTGCCGCAATACCTCGTCGGCGAGGGGAAAATAGGGCACGACATTCAGGCGTCCGAGTAGGGCCGGCTTGAATGCTTTCAGCAAGTCCGGCCGCAGTGCTACCGCAAGTCCCTCGGCGTCGGGACGGGTATCGGGATCGGCGCACACTTTCATGATCGTGTCGCTGCCCACGTTGGAGGTCAGCAGGATGATGGTGTTCTTGAAATTGATCTCACCGCCCTTGTCGTCTTGCAACATGCCCTTGTCGAAAACCTGATAAAAGATCTCCTGTACGGCGACGTTGGCTTTCTCGACTTCATCGAGCAGCACGATGGAGTATGGCTTGCGGCGTACCGCTTCGGTCAGCACGCCGCCTTCGCCGTAGCCAACGTAGCCAGGGGCCGAGCCGGTCAGACGCGAAATCTTGTGATCTTCCTTGTATTCGGACATATTGATGACGACCATGCTGCGGTCGCCGCCGTAGAGAATGTCGGCCAGAGCCATCGCCGTCTCGGTCTTGCCAACGCCGCTCGGCCCCACGAGCAAAAACACGCCGATGGGCCGGCGCGGATCGACGAGGTTGGCCCGCGCTGTGCGGATGCGCTCGGCGATGGCCTCCAACGCATGATCTTGGCCGACGACTCGCTCCTTCAGCCGATCCTGGAGCGTCAGCACGGTCTTGATCTCGTCGAGAACCATTTTGCCGAGAGGAATTCCGGTCCACGCGGAAATCACCGCGGAAACGGATTGGCTATCGACGAACGGCCGCAGCAGCGGCGACTCGCCCTGAACGCGGGCCAACTCGCTTTCCAGACGCATCAGATCGTCGCGGTCGGCTTTTATGTCCGCAGGAGAGCGGGCGGCACCATCCGCCGGCTTCTCGCTGAGCCGGACGCTTAACTCTTGAATCTTTTCGACCAGGCGTTTCTCTTCCGCCCAGCGTTTGCGCAACTCTTCCAGCCGGGTTTCGGCGGAACGCTTCTTGTCGGTCAATTCCTGAAGGCGCTGACTGTGATCAACGCCGGTCGCCATCTCGCGTTCGAGAATCGCCATCTGGACCTGCAACGCCTCGATCTCACGCTGGCAATCTTCCACGGCGGGCGGCGTGGCGTTCAACCCCAGAGCCACACGCGCGCAAGCGGTGTCGAGAACGCTGACCGCCTTGTCGGGCAATTGGCGATCGGTCAGATAACGGTGTGATAGTTTGACGGCGTCTTCAATGGCTTCGTCCAGAATGCGGACGTGATGATGTTTTTCCAGCGTGGCCGTCAGCCCCATCATCATGCCGATGGCCACGGCTTCGTCCGGCTCAGCGACCTTGACGACTTGGAAGCGGCGCTTGAGGGCGGCATCGGTCTCGAACGATTTCTTGTACTCCGCCCAGGTGGTGGCGGCGATGGTCCGCAGTTCGCCGCGTGCCAGCGCCGGCTTGAGCAAGTTGGCGGCATCTCCCTGGCCGGCCGCCGCGCCCGCGCCGATGAGCGTGTGCGCCTCGTCGATGAACAGGATGACGGGTTGAGGCGACGCCTTGACCTCGGCGATAACGGACTTTAAGCGATTCTCAAACTCTCCTTTGACTCCGGCACCGGCTTGCAGCAAGCCCAGATCCAGAGTGCGAACAATGACCCCCTTCAAGGGAGGCGGCACATCGCCCGCCGCCACGCGCAGGGCGAACCCTTCGACGACCGCCGTCTTGCCGACGCCCGCTTCGCCGGTCAGGATCGGGTTGTTTTGCCGCCGCCGCATCAAGATGTCGATCACTTGGCGGATTTCGCCATCGCGGCCGACGACCGGATCAATACCGCCGCGCCGAGCGAGATCGGTCAGGTTCATCGTGAACTGATCGAGCGATGGCGTCTTGGAATCGGCCGCGCGCCCCGGCGTCGTCGCGGCCGGCGTCTCTCCGGGGGCCGGCGCGTCCTCTACCGAACCGGCAATTAGGGCGGCCAAATCTTTTGACAGTTGCCCGGCAGGAATGCGAGCCAACTCCGCGGATGCGGCCCGCGTGCGTGTTGCCAGCGCGCGATCGCTCAGCAGCGCCGCCAGCAGATGGCCCGAACGAACACGGGCGGCGTTATATTCCAAAGAAGCAACCACCCATCCCTCGCGCATCAGATCGAGCAGTTCCAGAGACAACTCCGGTGAGCGCGCGTTGCCGGTTCGCAGTTGGTCGAGTGCGCGGGTCAACTCGCGGCTGACCCGGCCGGCGTCCACGTCATAGTGGCGCAGGATGCGCGCCAGGTCGGTGTCGGTCGGTTCGAGCAGTTTGAGCAGCCAATGCTCGATCTCCACGTTGTAGTTGGTGCGCGACAGACAGAGGCCGGCCGCGCCTTCGAGACCACGGCGGCACGTTTCGTTCAACCTGTTCGTCAAGGCCCGAGGATTCACGGAAACCACGATGAAATCTCCAACGAAAGAAAACCCCTGAGCGGGGGCTGAACAATGCAGAATGAAAACCTGTCTTTAATTCTGCATTCTGCATTCTGCATTCTGCATTTCGCACTCGCCCTCGAAAACAGCGTCCTCGGCGTCCTCCGTGAAGGGCAGACTGCGCAGCCAGGTGTTCCATCCCAGCCGCGGGCCGATGCCGTCCGGTTCGCTGAGGCGACACAGCGGAACTTCGTCCGCCTTGAGCAGCAATTGCACGTCGAAATCAAGCTCCGGCCCCGCGTAGAGACGGACGAGCTGCATGAGCAAAAAGATCGCCTTGCGGCGGGGCGTGGCCGTGCGATCCGGCAGGAATTCGACGAAATCCGCATAGGTCAGCGGCCCCAGGCGGACGCGAAACTTGCTCTGCACATCCCAGACGCGCTCTCCCGCGACGCAATCGATGCCGAGTCGATTATTATGTTGTCCCGCACCGAGTCGGGATTGGTTGTCCGTCTCCAACCGCAGCCATTGTCCTTGAAACTGCCGGACGCGCACCGGGTGCTGAAAATAATCCTGAAGCAGCGCTTCCAGCGACACGGCATTGCGCGGGCGCTGTACGAGGAGACCACTGTAATGCAGGAGAACCAAATCCTCGACGCTGGCGAGGACACGCTCGCTCTCTGCGGATTTCCCGATCTCTCGGCATGTCACGCGCAAGCGGTCGCGCAGAGGCGGCATACCCAGGCCGATGAAACTGAACAGACAGCGCGTGAAGGCGTCCGGTTCGCCGCGCAGATGTTCGCCGCGCTCGAAAGCCAGAGGGAAGCGATATTTCTCCCAAGCACGGTGAAAAAGCGCGAGGAAGCGGTGATTGAACAGATCGAGCCAATCGCGAAGGGCATGGCGTTCAGGACCTTTGGCGTAAATCTGCTGGCGTAGCAGCAATTCGGTGTAGTGATTGGGCAACACGCCGCTGGGACCAATCAGCCCCAGAAAGGCCACCGTGAGAATCGGCGGCATCTCTTCGCCTGAGGACTCGATGGACACGATTGAACTGGGTGGAAAACTCAACGAGACATGAGCGCGGAAACGCGCGATTTCCATTTGCGGAGGAGCATCTCGGCCTACGGGACGTCGATCCGGGGCCAATCGTTCCAGCAAGCGCACCGCTTGAAAAAAGTCGAAAGCGTAGCCCTCGGCGAACAAGCGTTCCTCCAGCGTTGGCACGCCGGCCGACGGCGCGCGTAGGTCCAGCGAGCCGAGCCGGACCTCTGATGCCGCTCGGCTCGCGGCACCTACCTCATCTACAGAAGTTGTTGTTCCCCGGAACGCGGCGGCCATCGCTTCAAGTACCCCTCCTGTTGTTTGATCTTGGCGACCATCTGCGTAAACGAATTGATCGATGTGTATAGCGCCAGGAAGCGTTCCAGCACGCTGGCGAACAAGAAAGCTCCCGTGCCGATGTATTTCTCTTCGTCGAACTCCACGGTGACTTCCAGCCCACGACAAAAGCCGCTGGCGGTGGGACTGCCGGTTCGGCCAACGACGCGGCGGCTGCTGACGGCCGTGATGCCGTCGATCAGGTTGCGCATGATGGCCGCCAGCCGTTGCTCTTCCTCGGGATTGGCGAGGTCGTACAGACGCAGGATTTCTTGCAGTGCGGCGCGGCCATTGACCGGGTCGGTGAGCGATAGATGATTCAGGGAAAGCTGCGAGATGAGCCGCCAGTAGCCGCCGTGTTCGGCATGGCGATACAACGGCGCGGTTGGAGGCCGCAAGCAGCGGATGCGCGACAGCGGCGCGGCCGCCTCCAACTCGAAGGGGATGCGATCGCCGAAACGCTGCAACCGATCGGCGACGTTGCCGTTGGCGCACGTCGTCCGCACGATCACGGTCGCTTCCGCCGGGCGTCGCGGGTCGAACTGAAGATCGACCAGATTCAAGTAAACCTCGGTCCCACGCTCCGCTCGCAGCGACGCCCGCCGAGAAGCGTACCAGAACGCTTGCTGGCTCTTTCGGTCTTGGCCATGACGGTACGAATAAAACGGTTGATATTCCGTGGTGGTGCCGCTGGTCGGGTCCACGCTGGCGACCGAGTCCACGGAATAAACCTCCACGCCGGCGGGATCGCCCACATCCGGCACGACGCGATACTCGGAGCGCGCATGCGTCAACGCGATCGGTTCCGCCGTCTGCTCGAACAGGTTGACGATGGGCGTGCAGCCAAGACGGAAGGTGCGCGCGTCCACCCCGCGCTGAAGGCTCGCCTGCGTTTCATCCAGGAACAGGACCACTTCCAAACGAGAACCCTGCCACGTCCGATGAAGACGGGAAAAACCGCCGAGATCCACAAATAGAAACTTGTTCGGAAAAGCGAAGAACTCGCTGAGCAAGCGGTAGCCAAGAAAAGACTGGCTGCCATAAGGCAGCAAACCCTCATCCCTCTCGAACCCGACTTGCCCCAGGCATTGCTCGGCAGATAGCGAGAAAGAAGAAGGATCCGGCTCGGCTCCGGGATGGCGGAAAACAACTTGAAGTGTATGGTTGAACAAGAGTTCATATAAATTGGCGACGAACTGACTTTCGCCGGCCAGATAGAACCGGAGCCGATCGAGGGGCAGGTCGGCGAAGCGCGCTCCCGAGAGCGTCTCCAACTGAAGGCGGAGAACGGCTTGCGTGTTTGGCGGCGGCTTCAATTCGGGCGGGAAGGGCGGCGACAGTAGCTCGGCATTGGTGAGCTGAATCGGCCAGAGCATCACCGGGTAGGCGGTGCGGAAGCGATAGGTTGTCCCGTCCGCCCGCGTGTACAGTCTCGTATGGCGGTCGATCCGGAAACCCGTCGGCTGGCTCAGTCGCTCGGGGTCGAGGTCGAACTGCACGATCGCCATTGAGGGAATAAACGTCAGCAGGTGCGGATAAAGGATGCTCAGCAGCGCGTCGGTCAATTCGGGGAATTCGTCGTCGAGTTTACGGTGGACGCGCGCGGCCAGCAGGGCGAACGATTCGATCAAACGCTCGACATGCGGATCGGCGCTGCGGTGCGACTCCAGCAGCAGACGCCCGGCGGCGGCGGGGTAGTGCCGGGCGAAGTCTTGAGACAATTGACGAATGAACGTCAATTCGCGCTCGTAATAAGGGAACAGCACTTCGCTCATGTTTCGCTCGGCAAGACGGCGGCGTGGCCCGCGGGTACGTCGAGGATGGTTTCAAAGTTCACCGTAAGGGCGGGTTCCATGCGGAGACGGGCTTCGATGTGGAAATGGGCCTTCGGCGTCTTGGCGGTCCCGACCTCCACCAGCGAGACACGCACGTCACGCAAGCGCGGCTCGAAACGAGTAAGGGCGTCGCCGATGAGCAGAGCCAACTCCTCGCGTTCGCGCGGCGCACCGGCGTTGAACGCGGTCAGGTCGGGCATCCCATAAGCGAGAATGGAATTGGACACTTCCACGAAATCGCTCGGCCAATCCTCCACGGTTCGCCGCGTGTTCAACAGATTCTCCAGATCCCGGCGCACCGAATCGATCATTTGCGCCACCGTGTAGCCGAATCGCCCGCTGTTTCCCTCACCGTTGGCGGGAAGCAGCCGATCCAGGAGCGAGGGGAGAAACGGCTGTTTGGGATCGACATGCTCCATAGTTCCATCAGCCCGTAGGTGCCGCGAGCCGAGCGGCACTTGTGGAGTCAAAGTCCGGCTCGGCTCGCCGGACCTACGACTGGTAGGTGCCGCGAGCCGAGCGGCACTTCTTCGCGTCCGGCTCGGCTCGCCGGACCTACTGCTGGTAGGTGCCGCGAGCCGAGCGGCACAGATCGAGTAGGTGCCGCGAGCCGAGCGGCACTTGTGGAGTCAAAGTCCGGCTCGGCTCGCCGGACCTACCAGCGCGCTCAAATCACGATCAACTCTCGCCATTCCAACAAGGGAGCCGCGTCGTCTCCCGCCAGGAACACGCGCGCGCCGTGGCCGCGAACCAATCCATCGGCCACGTTCTTCCAATCGGTGGATCGCCCCAGCTTGATTTCCTGATCGGGATGTTCGTGCGATCCCGGATAAAGACCCGGCAAGAACACGTCTCCGTCTGGTCCGTTGCGGATGGTCAAGTGAGCCGGCATCCACAGCAGGTCGCGCGGAAAACGCGGTGCATTCAGACTCAGCGATTCGACCTGTTCGAGCGGCACCCAGAAATACGCGCCCTTGGACATTACTTCCAGCACGGAGCCGAATAGATCATCGGCGTCGCGCAGCACATCGAAGGGTTTGCCGTTGAGGGTGCCCTTGATGTCATGGCTGGCGACGGCCGGTTTCGCCAACAGTTCCGCCGCTTCGCTCGGACGATTTTGCCGGAGGCAATCGAGCGCTTGCAGACGCAGGCCAATATGCTCGGGAGGCGGTGCCAGCGATTGCGGCGGCGTTCCCTCGTGAAATAAGCGACGCCGAGCGCGTTCCGCATCCAGCAGCTGGCGATACGCCTGCGTCGCCGCCTCCAATTCGACTTCGTCAAAACGAACAACTTCGATCTGTCGCTGAGCGCGGTCGAGTTCTCCCGCGAACGCCAGCAACTCGAAAAGAAATAACCGTTTACCGTGGTCGGCCGGATGGCTCTTGACTTCTTGCGTCTGCGCCTCAATCGCTTCGTGCAAGCGGCCCAACTTGAAGAACTCACCGGCATTCATGGGAAACCTCCCGACCCGCTTTGAGCGCGATTCGGTGACAGGTTGGCGAACGGCCGGCGTGAGCCGGCTGGTCTAGCACGCCTTGCCAGCCGGCTCACGCCGGCCGTTCGCCTGAAATAGTTACTTCGTGGTGTTGGTCTGAACGTCCCAGCCGCCTTCGATGGGCGAGTCACCCGAACCATCGGGCTTCTGCGGGACGTACTTGACATGCACGGAGGCGAATGAAAATTGCACCTCCTCCAACGGCGAATCTTCCTTCTCTCCCGTGGTGCCGTTCCACTGGACGGAATTGACGAAGACTTCCGTGAAGGTATAGATCAGATACTCAAGCGGCGTCTTGCCCGACTTGCGCACCGTGAGCTTGGCCGTGCCGTAGTGTTCACCGCTGCAACAGGCCTGGAACAGAATCGCCGAGGATTTGTCCGTTCGCTTGTTGATGGTGAGCGTGGACATGTTCACCTTGCCGGTGCTGCTGCCGCTCGTCCCCGAACTGATGGTGCTGGGGTTCGACGCTCCCAGGGAGAAGCCTTCGACCTGAATCTCTCCGGTGTGGGATTTGTCCGTCGATTCGCCTTTGACATCGGGGCTGCCGATTTTCAGATAACAATCAAACATCGTGAGCAAACCTCTACAAGAAGTGGAAAAAATGCAGACCGGCGCTGGATGCGCCGGTTGCGAAATTGGATAAATCGCCGGCGGCTTCGCGTCTCGAAAACGCTAAGTGTCCGTCCCATAAGCCCCTCTCCCTTGTACTCGGGGGAGAGGGGTTGGGGGTGAGGGGGTAGCAATTCCACGGAAAAGTCACCCCCTCACCCCTACCCCTCTCCCCCTGAGTACAGGAGGAGAGGGGCTTAGGAGACAGCCGCTAAGCCGCCGGCGGCCGCGCATCACGCTTTTTTGGGAACCTCGGCGACCAGACGCATCGAAGTAGACAATGTTTCCAGTTGGAAATGCGGCCGCAGATAAGCGACGGCTTCGTACCAACCGGGTTTGCCCTTCACTTCACGCACTTCGATAGACGCCGCGGCAAGAGGCTTCTTGGCCTTGGTTTCGTCGCTAGCCGTCTCCGGGTTGCCGACGACATAGTTCATGATCCACTCGTTCAGCCAACGCTCGCAGTCCTTGACCTCCATGAACGAGCCGATCTTGTCGCGTGCCATCACCTTGAGATAGTGAGCGAAGCGCGACACACACAGAATGTAGTTAAATTTGGCCGACAATTCGGCGTTGGCGTTGGCGGCCGGGTCGAAATACGTCTTGGGTTTCTGAGCCGATTGCGCGCCCATGAACGCGGCGAAGTCGTGGTTCTTGCTGTGCAACAACGGCAAGAATCCAAGGTTCGACAACTCGAACTCACGCCGGTCGGAGATGGCGATCTCGGTCGGACATTTCATGGCGATGTCGCCATCATCGGTCGGGAAGGTGTGAACGGGCAACCCCTCGACCTTGCCGCCGCCCTCGACGCCGCGAGTTCGGGCCATCCAGCCAAACTGCGAAAAAGCGTCGGTGATGCGGGCGGCATACGCCCACGCCGCGTTCATCCACAGATACTTGTCGGAGTTCCTGCCGTCCACATCCTCCTCGAAGTTGAATTCCGTCACCTTCTTGAAGTTTTCCCCATAGGGCAGACGCGCCAGAACATGCGGCAAAGTCAAGGCGATGTAGCGCGAATCTTCCGAATCGCGGAACGACTTCCAGCTGGCGTATTCGACGCCATCGAAGATTTTGGCCAGGTCGCGCGGCCCCGGCAGTTCCGTGAAGCGGTCCATATTGAACAGCTTCGGGCTAGCGGAAGCGACGAACGGAGCATGCGCGGCGGCGGCCACATTCGAGACCATTTTCAGCAGGCTGATGTCCTCGGGGTGCCGGCTGAATTCATAATCGCCCACCAGCATGCCATACGGCTCGCCACCCAGCTGGCCGTATTCTTCCTCGTAGATCTTTTTGAACAGGGCGCTCTGATCGAACTCCGAAGCCTTTTCCAGATCCTTGAGCAATTCGTCTTTTCGGACGTTCAGCACGCGGATTTTGAGCGCTTCGCCGGTTTCCGATTGGTGGACCAGATAAGAAAGGCCGCGCCAGGTCGCTTCCAGACGCTGCACGTCGGGATGGTGCATGATCTCGTTGAGCTGGGACGATAATTTCTTGTCCAACTCACCGATCCAAAACTTGATATTCGTCTCCACATCCTTGGAAACGACCTGTCCAGGCTGCACGACTTGATCGAGAAATTGGCGGAAATAATCCTTGGCCCGCGCCGCTTCCTGATCGCTCTGTGGGCGGGTGGCGGCGATCACTTGATCGAGCAGTCCAGGAGCTTCCCGCGTCTGGACGGCTGCGGTCGAGGTGGCTTGAGCTTGTTCAGCGGCACTCATTGGAGGCCCTCCGGTTTGGGTGCGTCCGTCTTGGGAGCCTCGGCCGCGTTCGGCTCGACTCCCATCTGTTTCGCCAGATTCACGGCTTTTTCCGTGTTGTTGAGTACGTCGCCGAGCAATTGCTCCAGTTTGTCGTTGCCTTCCATCTTGCCCAGCAACTGGGTAAGACGTTGACGCATATCGAGCAGTTCCTTGAGCGCGGGCACTTGCTCGGCGACGTGGGCCGGCTCGAAATCGTCCATCTGTTTGAAATTCAATTCGACGGCCAATTTCGTGTCTTCGCCGGTCAAGCGATTCTGTACCTTGACGGCCAGGCGCGGTGCGGACTTGGCCAACACCTCATCGAAATTATCGCGGTCGATCGGCACGAACTTGCGATCCTTCAGCGCCTTGGGGGCGTCCTTGGGCTGCCCCGACAGGTCGGCCAGTACGCCGACCACGAACGGCAGTTCGATCTTCTGCATGGCGCCGTTCGTCTCCACGTCGTACGTGATCTGCACGCGCGGGCGTCGAACTCGGTCCAGCTTGTGCTGCAAGCTTGCGCTCGACATGGGTAATTCTCCGCAACAGGTGAAATCGAACAGACGGGGCCACGCGGAACACGCTTGTTCCTCCCCGTCGCAAGTGAAAGAGGCTCTGTGGTTATGTGAAAAACCCTAACTCCCTTCCGAAGAAGATGCAAAAGAAATATCCTTACGCAACCGATCTATTTCGGTTCTTCACTCCCCCCACCGGCCGGTTCCTGAATGCCGAATTCGCGATTTAACTCCTGAACGAGATTGCTATCGCGGATCAGTTCCTTGATGAGCAGAGGAAAGGGCATCGCGCCCAGGGCGACGGCGCGGCGTATCAGATAGGGAATCGGGCTGTGAGGCTCCAGCTGCTGAAGCCGATCGGCCGCCTCCTTCAGCTGTCGATAGACTTCGGCTCGCGAAACCGGGCCGGCCGGCGTTTGGGTGGGAGTTGCGCCTCGCCGACCAGTACCAATCTCGACCGGCGCGGCGGCGGTCCCATTGTCCGGGACGGGGGCCGGTCCTTTTCGTTGCAGAATCTGCCGCGTGAGCAGCCGGCAATCCTCCAAGGCGCGGCGGAGTTCGCCCAGCCCCGGCGCGGCCTCGCCCATCTTCGCGGCAAGGTTTCGCTCCAGTTGCTCCAATTCCTTGGCGCTCTCATCCACATCGTCCGCGAGTTGCTGGCACTGTTCCAGGGGAGCAATTTGGATGGCCGACTCGAACGCTTCCCAGGCAGTGGGATTTCGACCATCGCCGGATTGCCGCCAGGTCATCCAACTGAAGGTGCCTTTGTCCGAAGTCAGCAGCGGCAATAGACGGAGCGCGGCCGGAAAGCGCGCGCCGTGGTCGGCGTCGCCGAGCCAGTTCAGCGCGCCGGCACGCACTTCCAGTGCATCCTCGTCCGACAAGGGAGGGCTTAGCCGATCCCAGCATTGTTCGATCAACAAATGCAAGAGGCGCAGCCCGTCGCGCACACCCGCGAAGCCGTGCAGTTTCGTCAGCGCCTCCGTCAGTCGGGCGGCAAGCGCGAGCGATTTGGAGGTGTTGGTTAGACCATCCTGGGTCAGCCGGAGGATGCCGGTCCAATCGGCTTTGATGGGTTGAGGAGGGCGCGTCGGATCATCCGGCGCGAAGTCGGCCGGATCAATTTCCTTGCGGCTTTCGTCCAGCCGATCACGCAGCGTAAACGGTAAAACACTGCCGGCTGGATCATCGCCGGGAATGGCTTGCAGAAACGCGGGGAAGTCGAGCAACGGCGGCGACATCATATCCCCGGAACCACCGTGAGCGTCGGATAAAGAATGGTGACAGGCGTTCCACGAATAAACGCGATTTCATCCATATCGCAACCATAAGTATACGCTCTATTATCGAAGTGACAAATTATTCTCGCCGAGGTTCGATGGCGGCGAAACCGTGCCGCTCGGCTCGCGGCACCTACGCGCTGGTAGGTCCGGCGAGCCGAGCCGGACAAGAACAAGTGCCGCTCGGCTCGCGGCACCTACCTCAATGCGTGCCGCTCGGCTCGCGGCACCTACGCTTGCTGCTACTGGTTCTTACGGACCTGGACGCGCTTCGTTGAGGGGAGTAGATCATCCCAATCGAGAGATAAAATCCAGAGGACATGCGATGGAAGCCAACGGAAAAATCGGCATCGTCACGGGTGCGGGATCGGGAATCGGCAGGGCGGTCGCCCTCGCGCTTCTGCGCGAAGGTTACTCCATCGTACTCGCCGGCCGCCGCCGCGAGCCGCTGGAACACACGATAGCCGAGGCGGGGCCGGACGGCTCGCGCGCCCGCGCCGTTCCCGCCGATGTGAGCGATTCCACCTCCGTGCAGGCGCTTTTCGATGCGACGAAGGATGCGTTTGGCCGGCTCGATCTGCTGTTCAATAACGCAGGCACCGGCGCTCCGGCGATCCCTCTGGAAGAACTGACGGTCGAACAATGGCGGCGCGTCGTCGATGTCAATCTGACCGGCGCGTTCCTTTGCACGCAGGCGGCGTTTCGGCTGATGAAGGAGCAGACGCCGCGCGGTGGACGCATCATCAATAACGGGTCCATCTCCGCCGAAGCACCGCGGCCCAACTCCGCGCCGTACACGGCCAGCAAGCACGCGATCACCGGCCTGACCAAATCGACCGCCCTTGATGGCCGGAAGTACGACATCGCCTGCGGCCAGATCGACATCGGCAACGCCGCCACCGAAATGACAGCTCGCATGAAAGAGGGCGTGATGCAGGCGAATGGCGCAAAGGCGGTCGAGCCAACGATGGATGTCGAGAATGTCGCCCGTGCCGTGGTGTACATGGCCAGCTTGCCGCTGGATGCCAACGTGCTGTTTCTAACCGTGATGGCCACCAAGATGCCCTTCGTCGGCCGGGGTTGAACGAGACGCGGCGAAACGCATCATGCCGGACCTTTTGCGAATTGCGAACGGGATGGCCCCACGGTACACTCAAAAGGTGCTTTGCTCGGGCGCTCCTTCCACGAGGATTCTCTGTCATTATCAGGAGAGCCATTGATGACCACCACGTTGCTCGCCCTCACGCTCGCCGTACTCGGCGCGGCCGATTCGCCGGATACCAAGGAAAAACCCAAACACAGCCCCTACGCGCCAAGCCTGCCCTACCTCACCAAGGAAGAGGAGGACAAGCTCGATGAGATCGTGGACCGTTTCATGCTGTACGACATTGGCCGATTGCAGGGGGCCGACGCTCGCAAGGCGCTGAAGGATTTCAAAGCCCTCGGTCCCGAAGCGATCCCGGCCCTGGTGCGCGGTCTCAATCGAGCGGCCCAGATTGAACATAGCTGTCCGGTCGTGGTCATCGCTCAGAAACTCGGTCGCCTGCTCGCGGCCTCCGACGATGGGGAATTGCTCGAATTCGTGCGCGACAACATCGGTGCCGGCGTGGGCCGAACGCGCCATGCCGGCGTACTGCGCGACCTGCGTTTCGGCGTCAGCCAGCGCAAGAACATGGTGGCGCGCCGGCCGAAGGGAGGGCCGAAGTCGCCGCGCGCCATGAGCGTCAGCGAATTGGCGGACGCCGCCAGCAGCGAACGCGGTCCCCGACTTAAGGTGATTCTCACCGAACTATCGAACCGTCGCGGCAAGGAAGTGCTGCCCGGTCTCGCCACGGCGGCCGGCAGTTACGACAAGGACACTCAGAAACTCGGCCGTGATCTGCTTTATGCTCACCTGGCGCGCCAGACGGAGGCCGTCGTCAAGGAGAATCTCACTGCGGAGCAGACCGAGGTACGCAAGGCAGCCGTGCGCGTCGTCGTCAACAAGATGCCGCGTCTGACGGGCGAACTGATTGAGTTGTTAGCCGACGAACAGACGGAGGTTCGCGGTGCCGCCCACGCCGCCCTGGTCAAGTTGAATCGCATTGAAGATTTCGGACCGAGCGAGGATGCCGGCAAGGAGCAAGTCAGTGAGGCCCAGGAAAAATGGCGAAACTGGTGGAGCCGCAAGAGCCGGCGCTAAGAGGTACGAACACGATGACTTGCCAGCCCGCAGCGCCAGCAAGGGAACCCTTGCTGGCGCTGCGGGCTGGCAAGCGGCGGCTCAAAACGCAATCGCTCGATCGCGCAAATACACCGCTAAGCGATCCGGGAAGTCCGTGGTAATTCCATCCACACCCCAGTCGAGCAACCGCTGCCAGTGTTCCGGTTGATTCACCGTCCACGGCAGCACGCGCGCGCCGGCCGCATGCACTTGACGCACCTGCATCTCGTCGAGGAACAGATAGCCGGGACAATACAGATGCGCCTCGGCTCGTTCGACCAATTCGGCCGGCGCTATCGGCGCCGTCTCCGCGATCAGCACAGCCCCGGTTAGCCCGCGTTCCATCTGCCGCAACAGACGGATGCAACGATGATCGAAACTCCGCACCGTCGTGCGAGCCACGACATCCGCCCCGCGCACCGCCTCGATGACGCGCTCTTCCAACAAGCCGGGCGTCATACCATCGAAGCGATCATTGATCGTCTCGGGATGGAATGGCACACGCTTGAGTTCCAGATCGAACAACACACCCCGCACGCGCTGCCGTTGCTCCGTCGATTTGCCGGCGCGCATTCCCAAATCTCCGGCGTAGGCGGCCGCGAACTGGAACAGTTCGTCAAGCGTCGGAATCCCGTAGGGATCGAGTTGGTGTTCCTGGGTGAACAGCCCGGCCAGGGACGTAACCTCGGCGTTTTGCTCGGGGAAACGCAGCGGATCGGGGTTGCGGTTTATGCGATAGTGTCGCAACTCGGCCCGCGAAAGCGCGCTGAGCAGCGTGGGCGAGGGCGTAGGTAACAGTGCGTCGTGATAGAGGACGGCCACGCCGTCGCGCGTCAGATGCACGTCGGTTTCGATGCTGGTGACGCCGGCGTCGAAGGCGGCCTCGAACGAGGGCAGCGTATTTTCCGGCTTGAGACCACGCGCCCCCCGATGGCCCTGCAAGTTGAAAAGAGTGGACATTGGTGCTGGCGCATTTAGTGAGGACGTGAAAAAACCTCGCGGCGGCTCTCGGACCGCCGCGAGGTGTCAGAAAGAAAAGGTCGTTTCGAGTCGAGAGCGCGTGCAGTCTCTCAACTCATCCATAAAATTAGGCGAGCGGCCGGAGATCGTCAACCCGATTTCTCGGTCATTTCTGCTTTGCTTCGTGGACGCCCCGGCGGTAGGATGCGCTGAGTGGTCGTTCACTCGGTTCCATTGCAAGGGGGGATGTCATGCTCACGTTTTGGGGATCCAAGCAGACGTTCTGCGATGGCCTATCACGACGGGGTTTTCTCCGTATTGGGGCATTCGGGGTTGGCCTCACGCTGGCCGACCTGCTGCGCCGGCGGGTCGGAGCGGCCACGTCCGCGCCGACCAAGTCCGCCATCATGATCTACCTACCGGGCGGTCCATCGCACATGGACATGTACGATCTGAAGCCGGACGCACCCAAAGAATTCCGCGGCGAGTTCAATCCGATCGCCACCAATGTGCCCGGTGTGCGCATCTGCGAGCATTTTCCGCTGCAAGCGAAGATGTGGGACAAACTCGCCTGCATTCGCTCCATCGTCTCCGTCGGCGAACACTCCGATACGTTGGTGATGACCGGCTACAGCGACCGCGAGAACCGCACGGCCGGCCATCCGTCGTTCGGTTCGGTGGTCTCGAAGGTGCGGAGCGGCGCGGCCTCCAGTACGCCGCCGTTCATCAGTCTGCGCGGCATGACCCGCGGCACCGAACCGGGCTATCTCGGCATCGCCCATCGGCCGTTCACGCTGAACGGTCCCGGCGTGCGCGACCTGCGTCTCTCCCGCGATGTCACCGAAGATCGTTTGGAGCAGCGCAAGCATTTGCTGGAAGGTTTCGACGATGTTCGCCGTGACATCGACGCTTCCGGCAGCATGCAGGGGTTGGATGCGTTTGCCGCTCGCGCGTTCGACATGGTCACATCCGGTGCCGTGCGCAACGCGCTGGATCTGGGCAAGGTGGACAAGAAGACGCGCGAGCGTTACAAGGGCGTCGAACAGTTTTTGACGGCTCGGCGTCTGGTCGAGGCCGGGGCCGGCTGCGTGACGCTGTCGATCGGCGGTTGGGACACGCACGGCAACAACTTCAAGACGCTGGCTCGCCAGCTGCCGCTGGTTGATCGCGGTGTCGCCAACTTGTTGCAAGACCTGCACGATCACGGCATGGCGAACGACGTGGTGACGGTCATGTGGGGCGAGTTTGGCCGCACACCGCGCATCAACAAGGGAGCGGGCCGCGATCATTGGCCGCAGGTCATGTCTGCCCTGGTCGCCGGCGGCGGTCTCAGGATGGGCCAAGCCATCGGTGCCAGCAACGCACGCGGCGAATTCCCCAAGGATCGCCGTTATACCGTGCCACAAGTTCTCAGCACGCTCTACCACGCAGTCGGCATCGATCCGGCGCGGACCTTCCCCAACGGCAGCGGCCGGCCGATGTACATTCTCGACGACCGCAATCCGGTGAAGGAACTGCTGTAAATGATAGCGGTGTAAACAAACGAGAAACGCGAACCCGGCCCTGTTGGGACCGGGTTCTTTTTTTGTAATGGGCACGAACGCAATGACTCGCTAGCCCGGAGCGCCAGCGACGGGGGAAGCCCCCGTCGCTGGCGCTCCGGGCTAGTAAGTCAATCGCCGCCGCCGCAGAGACCGACGTAGCGAATGACGCAATCGCGAGCCTGAAGACGATGCGACTGGCGAATCTGACATGCTTCTTCGTAGCTGAAGCAAGTGATGACCGGCCATTCGCTGTCTTCGGGGGGATCGTGCGTATCCCGCCGACTGCGGACGTACACCACAAAACGCTCGTCGTGCGTTTCTTCCATGGCCAGAATCCTCTCACTCAAGATTTGGCGACCAGATACGTGGTTGAGTCCGGATCAAGAAAGGAGAGATCAGCGTCGATCCCGGAACGAGTAAATAGAATACCACGGATTTGGCGGATAGCAAGAGCATTTTTCTCGGTTGCGCATATTGCGCATCTTGTCCCATTACGGCCGGTGATTCGGAAGCGTAAGGACTATGGAACAAAACCCTGCCAGCCCGCAGCGCCAGCAAGGGATCGTCCCTTGCTGGCGCTGCGGGCTGGCAGTCTTTGCCATGAAGATACCCCCTGTTCCGTCATTCAATTGTGCTATAATCGGTCGCGCCTGACTTTGTGGGGAGAAACGGCGATGCTCATGCTTGGTTCGATGCGCGCGCGGACGTGTCAAGGTTTGACGCGCCGGGCGCTGTTGCAGATTGGCGCGAGTTCCGTGCTGGGCCTGTCATTGGCCGATCTGCTGCGCCTGCGGGCCGCTGGCCCCTCCACAAGCGGTTCCGCGCGCTCGGTCCTGTTGTTGTGGCTATGGGGTGGGCCGGCCCATCTGGATACCTGGGATCCCAAGCCCGCCGCGCCGCTGGAATTTCGCGGCCCCTTCTCGCCCATCGCCACCTCCGTCACCGGCGTTCGCATCGGCGAATTGTTTCCGCAACTCGCCAAGCAAGCTCAGCGCTTCGCCCTCGTGCGTTCGCTGCACACCGGCTCCAGCGATCATGGTGTGGCCGGCACCATCGGTCTGACGGGCAGTTCGGCCGGCGCCAAGGGACTCGACGGTAAACCGCAAGCCGGTTCGGCGCGTCCGGCGCTGGGCAGCGTGGTGGCCAAAGCGTGCGGCACAGTGTCGAAACTGCCGCCGTTTCTGGTCATCGGCGGGCGACTGCATCAGGGCAAGAAAGCCATCATCGGCGAAGGCGGCGGACCTTTCGGCGCTCATTACGATCCGTTTCGTCTCGAATACGACCCGGTCAAGGGCACGCGGATCCCCGCCCTACAACTTCCGCCCGACCTCACGCCCGAACGTCTCGGTGACCGTCAGCGCCTCTTGCAAGCCTTCGATGGGGCGGCGCGGCAAACCCAGCAACTGCACGCCAACGGCGCGCTCGACGACTATCGCCGTCAAGCGTTCGCCATGTTGACCTCACCCGCCGCGAGCAAGCTGTTCGATCTCGGCCGTGAATCGGCGTCCTTGAAGGATCGTTATGGCCGCACGCGCTTCGGGCAGTCGTGTTTGCTCGCGCGGCGGTTGGTCGAGCATGGCGTGCCGTTCGTGCAGGTCAACTGGAGCGATCACGTCGAGGCCGAGGAAGATTCCGGCGATGGCGGTTGGGACCACCATTATCGCAACTTCCAGATCATGCAAGATCGTCATGCCCCCTGGCTCGATCGCGGCCTGTCGGCTCTGCTGGACGATTTGCACGAGCGCGGCTTGCTGGAGCGGACGTTGGTGGTGGTCATGGGTGAGTTTGGCCGTTCGCCGAAAATCAACGACAAGGCCGGCCGCGATCACTGGGAGCATTGCTACAGTGCCTTGCTTGCCGGCGGTGGTGTGCATGGAGGTCGGGTCATCGGTTCCAGCGACGCACGCGGCGGCCATCCGCACGATCGCGCCGTGACACCCGCCGACATCGGCGCGACCGTGCAGCACGCCGTCGGCATCAACAGCGAGCAAGCCGCCACGCTCGGACTGACAGGTCCGGGGAAGGTGATTGACGAGTTGTTTTAATCCTTCGACGAAGAGCCAGGGTCATCATGAGCCGTATACCGCCGGTCTTCGCCTTTATCGGGTTGCTTCTGATCGGCGCGGTCACTTTGAGAATGTGTCCGGCCGCCGACCCGCCGCCTCTTGTTCCAACCGTCACTCGACTCACGAAGGACGGCGATTTCAAGCAACATCTGCAATGGTCGCCCGACGGCAAACGCTTTCTGCTGACACGCATCCACGACGGCAAGATGGGTTTGTGGACCATGAACGCCGACGGTTCCGACCTGAAACCGCTCGTCACGCCGCCGCCCCATACGCCGCATTTTGATGGCCACTGGTCAATGGATAGTAAAAAGATCGTTTATGTCCATGACATTCTGCAAGGCACCGATGGCAAACTGCAAATCAACAGCGTCAACGCCGACGGCAGCGACAGCAAGGTGCTGATTCCGCACAAGGCATTTGAGGAATCGCCGCGCTGGTCGCCGGACGGCAAACGCCTTGCCTGGGTCAGCACACGCGACGGCAATCAGGAGATTTATACGGCGGACATCGGCGGCAAGGACATCAAGCGCTTGACCAGTGAAATCGCTCTGGATAATAATCCGAACTGGTCGCCCGACGGCAAACGCCTCGCCTTCGCCAGCGCGCGCGCCGGCAATTTCGAGATTTTCGTCATGGACGCTGACGGCGGCAACGTCCGCCGGTTGACCAACCATCGCGCCCTTGATTATTGGCCGGTATGGTCGCCGGACGGCAAACGCATCGCCTTTACCTCTAATCGCGATGGTAATTATGATATTTATATCATGAACGCGGACGGCTCCGGCCTGCGTAACCTGACGCGCCATGCGGGACAGGACAACTACGCGACATGGTCGCCGGACGGTAAGCGTATCGCTTTTATTTCCAATCGCGACGGCGGTCATGATGTGTATGTGATTGGGATGAAGTGAGGCACCGGCCAGACGAACAGGCGCAGGCGTTTCGGTGTATCGGAAGTCATTCGCGTTCGCGGGTAGCATGGGCTTCCTGACGAAGCGGCTCGACGAATTCTTCACTGCCGTCAGCGTGTAACGCCACGATTGAGCCATCCTTAACAACGATGATGGGAAGGTCCGCGGCGAACGCTGTCTGGCGGGCGTCTTGACCCATGCGTTTTAAGGCAGCGCGAAGCTGTTCATCCGTGAACTCCGGCGTGTCGATATTGTTCTCCAGCATGCAAGTCTCACTTCTGCTGAAATTAGCGAGATCCCTCCGCGTCGTGCTATTCGCGCTTCCTATCACAAAAACAATACGTGTCAATCCTTAAGTATACTGGTGTTCCCATGCCATTCTTTTTCAAGGGAGTTGCTTCGGCGCTTCGGCCATTCACCTACAGCTTTTGTAAATCCTGCGTGCGCGGCAGATCCTCCAGGCTACGCAGCTGAAACAATGTCAAGAATCGCGATAGGGTATTGTACGCCACAGTGAAGTCGCCGGTTGTAGGGCGGGTGCCAATTTGATAGACTAGTCGGAAAGACATGTCTTTTTGTGGAGTATGTATGACTTCCATCGGATTCTACGAGGCTCGTACCCACCTCTCCCAACTTCTCGATCAGGTGGCCAGGGGAGCGAAGATTTTGATCACGCGGCGCGGCAAGCCTGTAGCCATGCTGATGCCGCCTCCCAAGGAAACGAAGAAAGATGTACGCCAAGTCGTGAAAGAGATGCTGGAGTTCCGCGACCGCGAAGGGCCTACCTTGGGCGGAGTGGCGAGCATCCGTGAACTGATCGAAGAGGGGCGACGCTTCTGAGCGCCGCTCGCGTCGCCGAAGGATATGCGATGTCGAAAAAAGTAAAGCAGGCGGAGTTTGTCCTGGATGGATCGGTCGTCCTGGCCTGGTATTTTAAGGACGAGGCCAACGCCTACGCCAACGCCGTCGCTGGCTGCTTGCCTGCGGCGCGAGCCTTCGTCTCTGCCATTTGGCCGTTGGAAGTAGCCAATGCCGTGCTGATGGGCGAGCGGCGCAAGCGGAGTACCGAGGCGCAAGCCGTCAAGTGGTTGGGCTATCTCAGTTCTCTTCCTATCACGGTTGATGAAGAAACCACCAGCCATGCTTGGGGCGATGTGCTGAACCTGGCTCGGGCGCATCAACTCTCGGCCTACGACGCGGCCTATCTGGAACTGGCTCTGCGGCGGAGCTTGCCGTTGGCCACACTCGACAACAAGCTTGAGGCCGCAGCCAAGGCAATCGGGGTAGGGCGGTTCATCCCATGATGGTCGCGCTGTCCTTCATCGACCACCCACCTACAGCTTTTGTAAATCCTGCGTGCGCGGCAGATCCTCCAGGCTGCGCAGTTGAAACAGCGTCAGGAAGCGAGACGTGGTGCTGTAGGCCACCTCACGCTGATCGGCCTCGCCGCGCTGCACGGCGATCAATCCCAATCGCACCAACTGGCGCAGCGCACCGCCCGATTCCCCGCCGCGCAGCGCCTCGACTTCCTGCTTGGCGATGGGCTGGCGATAGGCGACCAGAGCCAACACGTCGAGGGCGGCCGGCGAGAGGCGCGCTTCGCGCGTCGAACCGTACAGTCGATCGAGTACGACGCGGAAGCGCGGCTGCACGACGAGTTCGCAGCCCTGTTCACGCACCTGAATGCGATAGGGCCGGCCCTGCTGACGATAGTCGCGATTGAGTTCGTCGAGAATCTCACGGAACTGTTCGGCGGTCAGGCCACGCACCGCCTCGGCAGCGCGAACGGCCGTCAACGGCGCACCGCCGACGAACAGCATCGCCTCAATGATCCGCCGTAGCGGGGGCGGTGCGGCTGGTTCCTCGACCGGCGGCACCTCCGCCTCCCTCGGCGTCCTCAGGGCTTCCGCGTTGGACATGCTTTCCTCTCGCGGATCGAGCAACCGCTCATAGCACTGAGCCAAATCGTCGGGTGTGCCAAATGGCTGCTCGCTGGGATTGGTCATCGCGCTCTGGATCCTTCCTTTGTTTGCCAGCCCACGGCGCAAGCCAAGGGATTCCCTTGCTGGCGCTGCGGACTGGCAAAGACACCCTTGCTGGCGCTGCGGGCTGGCCCCCGCTTTCGACATTGTGAACGAGATAGCCCATGACGAGCAAGTCCGGTCGCGATTTGACTGCCGGCGATTCGGACCTATTCTTGGAGCGGATGCTGCGCACGCCATAGTAGAGCGAAAACGCCATACGGTAGGTGCCGCGAGCCGAGCGGCACGGCTTGGGTAGGTGCCGCGAGCCGAGCGGCACTTGGGAGACAAAGTCCGGCTCGCTCGCCGGACCTACTGGTAGGTGCCGCGAGCCGAGCGGCACTTGTTGTCCGGCTCGGCTCGCCGGACCTACCACGTTAGCGTTTTTGTTCTCGTAGATTGTTTCACCACCCAGCGGAAAACTCGCGCCGGAGCAAGAGCGTGGATCGAACCGGAGACTGGCAGGTTGTGGATCCTCTGGCGGAGCCGACGCTTCGCGATGGGGCGTATCCCGCTTTGCCGCAATTCCTGCGCGACCTGAACGAAAGCCGGCTCATCGATTCGCAAGAACTGAAACGGATCCTCGATGAACACGGCGGTCTCGATTCAGACGAAACCTCGCGGTTAACCGATGCGCTCCTCACACGCGGTTTGCTCAACGATTATCAGCTGAAGCGCCTGCTGGCCGGACACACGTTCGGTCTGGTGCTGGGCAACTATCGCGTCCTCGAACGGCTGGGCGCCGGCGGCATGGGAGTCGTCTACAAGGCTGAACATATTCATATGCGTCGGCCGGTCGCCTTGAAAGTCCTCATGATTGAGGACGACGACAACGCGGTATTTTTGCAGCGTTTCAATAGCGAGATGCAGGCGCTGGCCGTGCTGCATCATCCGAACATCGTGTTGGCTTTCGACGCCGGTGAGGTGCCGGTGCCGGACGAGTCCAGCAAACGGCTGCGCTATCTTGTCATGGAGTATGTGGCAGGCCAAACCCTCGAACAGTACGTGCAGGAGCAAGGTCCGCTGCCGATCCCGCTGGCCTGCGACTTCATTCGCCAAGTGGCCAACGGTCTGCGCCACGCCCACGAACACGGCCTGATCCACCGCGACATCAAGCCCTCGAACCTGCTCGTCACGGCGGTGAGCGAGTCGGGCGCGGGAAACAACGGCGGTTCGGCGGCGATCAAATACCAGGTGAAGATCCTCGATTTCGGCTTGGCCCGTCTGTGCCGGCGGCGCTACACCGAGGCGCATTCCATGCTCGGCACCGTCGATTACATGGCCCCCGAACAGGCGCTCGACGCGCGCTCGGTGGACATCCGCGCCGACATCTACAGCCTGGGCGGGACGTTGTACTGGCTGCTGACCGGCCAGCGGCCCTTTCCCAGCGATCGCCCGATAGTGCAAGCGCTGCTGGCGCGTCAACACGAGTCGCCGATGCCGCCGCGCAACCTGCGCAGCGACATCCCGCTGGAACTGGAGGCCATCGTTTGCCAGATGATGGCGCGCGATCCCAGCGATCGCTATCCGACGCCGCTGGCGGTGAGCGCCGCCCTCAGCGATTTCCTCGATAGCGTGCGTACCTCCGTCCTCAACGGCCTGCCGGCCCTCGACGGCCAACCGGAGCAGGAGCTAGGACAGTGCGAAACAACGTCGCAACAGGCTCAAGATGTACTCATCTTCGCCATGGCCAAGATGGCCGAGCTGCGCGGCCAGGAGACGGGAGCGCATCTCTTGCGCATGCAACAGTATTCGCGTGTGTTGGCCGAGGAGGCGATGCGTCTGCCTGCTTTCGCGGCCCGCATCGACGTTTCGTTTGTGCGCATGCTGGAACGCTGCGTATTGCTGCACGACATTGGCAAGGTGGCCATCCCCGATCACATCATGCTCAAGCCGGGCAAGCTCGACGCCGAGGAGCGCTCCATCATGGAGTCGCACACGGTGCTGGGCGCCAACTTGCTCGAAGCGGTGGCGCGCCAGCACGGCGCGAACCTGGCCTTTTTGAACATGGCCATCGACGTGGTGCGTCATCATCACGAGCGCTACGACGGCAAGGGTTATCCCGACGGGCTGATGGGCGACTCCATCCCACTGGCGGCGCGCATCGTCACGCTGGCCGACTCTTACGATGCTATGCGTTCCAAGTTGGTGTACAAACCCGGTCTGCCGCACGCGGCGACGTGCCGGCTGCTGCTCAATCCCGAGCAGGGCCAGTTCGATTCCGCCCTGCTCCTCGCCTTCCGCCAGTGCGAGGATGCGTTCAAGCAAATCTTCGAGCAAACGATGGATTGACACATAGCCCCCGCTCGCCGGGGAAAACTACCCCCGGCAAGCCGGGGGCTATGTGGATTTCTACCACGGCGTCGGCGGAAGAAAGAAAATCCCCGTGATGACCGTCCCCGTCCACAACACCGCGAAGCATACCGCCAGCGTCAGATGAACGCGGACGTAACCTTTCAGTCCGGTGTACAGCATGGCCGGCATGAGGAACGTGGACGGCACCGAAAACCACAGATGGACGTTGAGCGCGTGTCGCAATTCGCTGTCGTTGTTGATGTAATCGAACACGTTGGGGGCAATGATGCGGACCACTAATTCCAGGCCGAGGACGGCGATCAGCGTCAGGGTGAAGAAGGCGAGGTTGAGCCGGCCATGCAGCCGATAGTTGCCGCGCGCCACGGCGATGAGGGCCGCGATCAGCAAGACGGTGACGGCGGCGACGGCGATTTTCAGTGTCAGAATGACGTTCGGCCCAGTCAGCACAAAGGGTCCTTTCACGGCGAGCGGGGCTACGGTCGCGAGCAGGGCGATGGCTTCGAGGATTCTCGCAGGACGGACGGGGTTACGCAACCGTGCTTTCGCAGGAACAGAGACTGTAGTTCTGCCTTGGCGCTTTCGTCGAGGGAAGGTTAAATCCTTTCATGATCGAGCAGGCGATTTATGGATGTCAGGATACGGGAGGCTATCGCTTCCTCGCTCGCTCCGCAGGTTTTCGCGACGACTGGCTGGCGGAGGCAGAGCGGTTGTGTACCGGCTTTGGCGAGCGTCCGGCCGGCGTTGCCTGCCCGGAATGCGTTTTCGCCCGGCCCTTCGGCCGGCATCACGTCGCCATCGTCCAGGCGGCCGACCAGGGACACGATGACGCCGGCCGGCCGGGCGCACTCGGTTTTTACCTGTTGATTCTTCCTCGTTCGCTTTATGTCGATCTGGGTGGCGATCCGTTTTTCATCGCCGAGCAATTTCCGGTCCCGTGGGGGGCGCGTGGTGAACTGCCGGCATTGACCTGGACGGCCGGCCAACCGCCCGCTCGGGATGTGATGACACTTCAAAAGATCCTTAATGTGCCCCATAGCGCTACCTTGCTGGGTAGTGTGCAAGTCTTGCTCGATGGCGGCCGACTCGTCTTCGAGCGTTCCGGCCCCGATGCAGCGATCCTGCGGAGCCTATGGGCGCTACTGCCGACCAGTGAGCGCGTCAAGCGATGGCCGGCCAGCTTCGCCTTCCATAACGGCCATCGCTTCGACGCCGTTGTGGTGCCGCGCGCCGCCGGCCCCGATTACGAGCATTACGTCACCGAAGAAAAGGCCGGCGATTACCCGGAAGGACGCTATGAATCCAACTTGCAAAGCGCCATCGAAACCGGCGATCAAGGCGAGATTGATGCCTTACTCAATCACAACCGTTCGCGGATGCTGCGTCTGGTCCTCGTTCTTCTGGCGATCGTGATCGGCCTTTCGTTCGCCATGTCCGTGTTGATTCCCAAGCCGCATTCCGCTCCTCCGGTCACGACTTCCAAGAGAGCGAAACCTTCTCTCGATCTCCCTCCCCCGGACGAATGCCGGACGCTCGATGTCCACGAACGCACGGAACTGGCGGCGCGGTTGCAAACGCTCGGCAAGCGGCGGCATCTCGATCTTCCGCGTGGAATGTCCGACGAAACCTTGAGCGCCGATCTAGCGGCGCTCGACAAACATCTGGGCACGCCCGATTCGACACGCGATCCCGGACCACTGCGCGAATATGGCCCCTTGCAGCGTCAGTTGCGTGCCCTTCTGTGGAAACATGGGGGCGCGGACTACAATGATCGTCGTCTCAACGTCATGGAGTTGCTGGAACGACTTCAGCACCGTTTGGAGGAGGAAGGAAATCCGGCGAAGCGATCCGACGACTGAGATTTTTGCGATTCGCGTGAAGCGAAGACGAATCGCATTGCGATCATTTTCCGCAGGATGTATCTTCGAGAGATAGAGGCATCGGCGGATAGTGCCCGCATCTCAATCGCTCATCCGCTCCCATCGCCGGAGAACGAGACATGTTGTACAATTCACTCGTCTTATCCACTATTTTGCTCTTCATGGTCAACCAAATCGCTCGGAGCGCGAGGCACCCTATTAGATCGACTCTGACGATGGCCGTGGTTCTGGTGGTGATCAGCTTCGGCTTGGCACCGATCATTTTTCTGCCGCCGGTCGTCTTGCAGGCGATCCTGGTATGCGCCGCCACCTTGGTTTGGGCAGTGAGCGACGGCCGGCCACAACTCTTCCTTGTACTCTCGGTGGTCGCCACCTTGATCAGCTACGGTTTTTTTGGTTCCCTCGCTTATCGGGAGACGCGGCATCTCCAGGAAGCGTTTCCGTACGCCTCAATGGACGACCGCTTGCCTTCCAAGCAGCTTCAACGTCCCGCTGGGGCTTTACCTTGGGCCACCGCGTATCGATTGGGCGAGATGGAAACGCTTCTTGAGAAGAAGGACCAAGACTGGACAAGTAACTATCGGAAGTCCTCCTTGCGTCAGATTCACGAGGAGACCGTGCAGGTGTTCGTGAATCGCCCTGGCTTTGGCGTCACCCGCGGGTCTGGTCTGCGGCAAGCGGTGCTACAGATGGCGGAACGCCGAGAACCGCCTATCCCGCAACCTGGAAAACCTTCGGCGTCACCGTGGCTGCCGGAGTCGTTGCGGAAACAACCACCCCAGTCGAAGCCGCTCGACGATCTGCTCGCCTTTCACCGCGAGAATACCGTGGATTTCGTCAATCTCGCCGACTTCGGGTACATCAAGGATCGCCAACACGTTGCCGGCTTCCAATCGCATCAGGTCAGCCAGATGCCGATAGTCACACGCCCCTGGCAACTTCAAACACTCGATCTCGTCGGCGTTGTGTTCCATGAAAAACCGATCGCCTATGTCTCCGAACATTTGCCCCGTATGGAGGAATTACGTTCCGCTCCAACGCGAGACCTTGATGATTTTGAAGCGGCCGGCCTCCTCGCCCTGCAACACGGTGACGACCTCTTCGTCCGCGAGCGCGCACGAGAACGGCGTATGCTCGGTGCCATCCGCGCCGCCCGTCCGTGCCTCTCCTGCCATGAAGCCGAACGTGGCGACCTTCTTGGTGCCTTCTCCTATCGAATGACAGAGGATGAGAAGTAAGAGCTACCGGACAAAACCTTGCCAGCCCGCAGCGCAAGCAAGGGAAACTCATTCCCTTGCTTGCGCTGCGGGCTGGTAAGGTTTTGTCCGGTAGCCCTAAGTCCCACGGTTGCCCTTCGGAACGAGAGTCACAGGGAGCGATCCGCGAATGGATAAATCCGCCGAACGTGTGCTTGTCCTACCCACCGCCCGGTTTCACGCTCTCGGCGTCTTTCAGGGCTTCAGCCCTCGCGTTGCCGACTATCTGCCGGCGTTACTCGATCCGTCCCACCTGCAATATCGGACGCGAGCGCTGGCCGAGACGGACCCGTCCTTCAAGCAACTCATTCCCTACGTGGTGCTTCGCTGCCGCGATCAAGTGTTCTCCTACACACGCGGCCACGCCGGCAGCGAGACACGCTTGCGCACCTTGCGCTCGCTGGGCATCGGCGGCCATATCTGCGCCGAAGATGGCGAGGCGTCCGCCGATCCTTACCGAACCGGATTGCTGCGAGAGATCGAGGAGGAAGTGTTTTTGGAAACGACGTATATCGAACGCGCGCTTGGCCTGATTAACGACGACCGCACGCCGGTGGGACAGGTTCATCTCGGTGTTGTCCATCTGTTCGACCTGGCGGAGCCGAAGGTGCGGTATCGCGATGAAGCGTTGGCCGAGAGTGGATTCGCATCTCTGGCCCAACTTCGCCAGCAACGCGACGAGTTCGAGACCTGGTCGCAGTTTCTCCTCGATGGCGTATGGCTCGATTAGCTTGGCTGCGGATTCGGCAAAATCGGCGCAACCGAACTACTTTTGCGGTCGCTTACCGGATTGAGTTAATAGTATGATGGGGAGAAATATCAGACCTTCCCGCACCGAGATAAGTTTCAGCAGTAAGAAGGGGGATGAACGTGAAGAAGGATCGCCGGCGGAATGGTTTGCTCTTGGCGGCGGACGATCTTCAGCAAGGGCAACTGCTCACCATCCATCACTGGCGCGATCGCCGTGAATGGGGCATGGGCGTGGCGCTGCGCGTCGAGGCCATCAATCTGCCGTATCTGGTGGTCCAGCCGCTCAACGATCCCGAGGCCCGGCCCGTCATTCTCGACCTGCGGCGGATACGACTCATGCGCGTCAGCGAGGAATTCGCGCGGGCGCAAGCGTCCGGTTCCACCACCCCCGCGACCGCACCGACGGATGACATCCCCTTTTGATAAGCCGGGGCGCAAGCAGCTTCAACCCCTGAGCGGGGGGCGTCAGCCCTTGAGATTCAACAAACTCAGGGGCTGACGCCTCCGCTCGGTCCTATCTGTTGTTACCAACCTGTTACGCAGCGCCCGCGTGTTCGCGGGTAGAATCCATCCAACGAGCGCCGGAACTCGCGTTCCGGGTCGCTTTCCTCTCGATGAGTTTGTTGGAGGATCCCTCATCATGAACCGAACAATGTGGCGTCTCTGTCTCGGTTGCCTCGCGGGAGTTGGAGTGGTCGGTGGGGCCATTCTGCTCCTGACGCATGCCATCGCCGATGGCAAGCAATCACCGAAACCACCCAATCAGCCTCCTGCCGTCAATCTTGCGCAAACACCTGGAAAAAACGTCTTGGACATCTTGAATGTGCGCGATTTCGGTAAATCCGTAATTGAAGTTCCCACCAAGAAACTCCTGGCCGCGCAAACGGCCGGGGCCGCGATGCCGCCGCGCGATGCGTTCGTTAATCCTAAGGTCCAGCCCGGCAAGGTTCGCTGGCACAGGGATTTCGCCGCCGCCTGCCGCGCCGCCCAGAAGTCCGGCAAGCCGGTGTTGCTGTTTCAGATGATGGGCAAACTCGACGATCAATTCTGCTGAACGAACGCGCGGCTCGCGAGAACCGTGTTGTTCTCTCAGGATCGCGTCGCCAACTTCATCAACCAATCGTTTGAAGCTACATGGGAAAGCGTGCGTCCGGTTCCGATCGTGCGCATCGACTTCGGTAACGGCAACGTCCTCACACGCACGCTGCACGGTAACATCCTCACGTCGATTTGCACGCCCAACGGTTTTGTCGTGGATGCCCTGCCCGGCATCTACACGGCGCCCGAATACCTGACGCAGCTTGGCGTACTCGGCGCGGTGGCCAAAAATGCCCAGACCGCTCGCGCGGATCGACGCGACTATTTGGTGCGTGCCTATCATCGCGGTCAGGCGCAAGCGTTGAAGAAGAACGCCAAGCCAGGCCAAGCGGCCGCGAATCGCGCGCGGTTGGCCATCACCAAGTCCCTGATCGAAAGGCCGGTCGAGCTGGCCCTTTTGCCGATACTGCCTGTTGTTGTGCCACAACCGCAGGCGAAACCGGAAACGAAGCCGGCCTTGACCGCCGCAGAAGACGTGGCGCAGTGGAAAGAACTGGAGGAAGATACACGGCTCAACGAACGCACGCGCCGCCTCCAGATTCACGAATTGCTTGCGGGTACGGGGCTGGTACAACCGGAGAAGGTGATGCGGCCCATCTACAAGGATGTTTTGCACGCCGATCTCGACGATCCGTATTTGGGATTGGGCAAGACGCTGTTCGCGACCTATCCGTTTGCGAAGGAAGATGCGGTACACTGATGGAAGCGAGTTGCTCGCGGCTTGACGAAGGACGCCGAGCCGCGAGCGGCCCCATCGGTGGAAAGGGAACCGCGTGATTCGCTTCGCTTGTCCGGGATGCAAGCTCATGCTGAAGGCTCGGCCGGAGCATAGCGGCAAAACGGTGACGTGTCCGAAGTGCCGGCAACGCCTACTGGTGCCGCGCGAACAGACGAAACAGAGGGCTGGTGTTTCCCGCTCGCCAAGAGTCCGCTGGTTTCTTATGGCTGCCGGCGTGCTGCTCCTCGTCTGTTCGGGAGGAGGCATCTGGGCGTTACATTGGCTCAACCAAAAGCCGAAGCCGGATGCCGTGGCGAATGCTCCTGCATTCGTAACTTCCACACCCGCCCCGCCGAGCGAACCACCCAAGGAAGAGCCGCCGAGCGTTCCTGATCCAACGCCGGTGAAATCGAAGCCGCCCGAACCGAAATTACCGGACGATAAGCCGCCCGTCATCGTCAAACCGCCTCCTCCCCCGCCGGTCGAAGAAAAGAAAGAGATTGCGCTGGCGGAAAATCTGCCGCCGGAATTGGAATTTCAAATCGTCGATGCCATCAACGCCGAGCGCGGCAAGACTGGATTGGAGCCGGTTTTTCTCGATGCCAAAGTGTCACGCGATTGTCAGTTACACGCGAACCGCCTGGCGCGCAAGGCCGGGCAACTCGACGAAGAAGCGGAGCGCCCGAGCGTTCTCATCGGGGCGGAGGAACCGCTGACGGCCATCGGCAAATGGTTGAAGGAATCGGCGCGGCGGACGCTGATTCTCGAACCGCGCTTGCGAACGGTCGGTGCCGGCTTCGCTCGCAACGTCGAGGGGCAATGGTACTCCGTGTTCGACTGGACCAGCGGCATCGAGCGCGAGCCGTTGGAAGCGACGACCGTAACGGGAGCGATTGTCTATCCCGCGCCGGGGCAAACGCGCGTGCCTCTGCGTTTTCCGGGCACCGAGACGCCCGATCCGCTGCCGGCGACGAAAAACAAACTGGCCGGCTATCCCATCACGCTCACGTTTCCGAGAGGGACACGCATCGAGGATGTAATCGCCCATCTGGCGAGCAAGGACGAGCGTGAGGTCGAGGTTTGGCTGTCGTCGCCGGCAAAGCCGGCCAATCCCCAGTACGCCGACGCGCAGCAAAACACCATTTGCCTCATCGCCAAACGGCCGCTCAAGCCAGGCATGCGTTACACGGTCGCGGTGACGGCGCGCGTAAAGGGCAAGGAGTGGTCGGCGAAGTGGAGTTTTGCAACGCTCAGCGCGGGCGAGATTCATCACGAACTGGCCGGTACCCTTCTGCGAACACTCAACGATCACCGACGGCGAGCCGGCTTGCAACCCATTCCCCTTGATGCGGAACGATCCAAAGCGTGTACCGCCCACGCCCTTTATCTGGGAGCGAATGTACCGGGCGATCCCACGCTCAATTGGAACGAGGAGAAGCCGAATCTGCCCGGCTATTCGGAAGCGGGCGCGGCCATCGCTCGAAGAGTGTCGATCCAGGGCGGTGGCGGGCCGGTGGAAGCGGTGACGGGTCTCGTCGATTCGCTGATAAGCCGGCCGCAGTTGCTCGATCCGAATCTGCGCGCGCTCGGTCTGGGTTACACGCCGTTCGCGCGCGGCGGCTGGCTCTGGGTCATGGACTTCCACCATCAGGATGAACAAGCAACCGATATAAAGGAGCTTTTTTATCCTGCTATAGATCAGAAAGAAGTGCCGCTCGTCTATCCAGCGAACGAGGTTCCCAGCCCGATCCCGCCGGAAGCCAAGAGCAAGGAGGCCGGCTACGCCATCACCGTGGAGTTCGCTTTTCGCGTGCCCATAACCGAGACGACGGCGCAGCTCCGCGATGCCAAGGGCGAGGCCGTGGAAGGCTGGCTTTCGACGCCCTCGAAGCGCGCCATCGCGGCCTATCCGCAGCGGTCGCTCTGTTTTCTGCCGAAGCTGCCGTTGAAACCCGATACGCGCTACACGGTGACGTTCAAGGCCGAGCTAGACGGCAAACCGTGGCAGCGAACGTGGAGCTTCACCACGCTCAAGGAGCCGAATCGCTTCGCCGACGATCTCGACGAGAAAATCCTGGCGCGCGTGAATGCACTGCGCAAGGCCGCTGGCTTATCATCGGTTCGTCTCGATGCCGCACTGTCACGCGGTTGTCAGTCACACGCTCGGTATCTGTCGCTCAATGCCAAGCGTCCGGCCGGCAATGGGTTGGCCGTGCATCGCGAAGATGCGGACCTGCCCGGCGCGACGCCGGAGGGAGGGCAAGCGGCGGAAAAGTCCGTGATCGCCGTCGTTCTCGATCCGCAAACGTGTGTCGATGGCTGGATGGCGACGCTGTATCATCGTATTCCCATTCTGACGCCGAACCTGGAACGCATTGGTTTCGGTCATGCGCGAATCGGCGGGCGAAAGTGGGCGTGTGTGCTGGATACGGGCAATGGCCGGAGGATGCGGTGAAATCGATCCCTTCGTGCTGGAGTGCAAGCGAGGAAAACGAACGTGTGGCTTGCACTCCAGGCTAGTCGTATATCCGCGTCTGTGCGACAATAAATGCGTAAGAGGCACGAACCGAATGAATTGCCAGCCCGCAGTGCCAGCAAGGGAGTGTCCCTTGCTGGCGCTGCGGGCTGGCAAAGCCCCCTGCTGGCACTGCGGGCTGGCCAAAAGGTTAGTGCCTCTAATTGTCTTCATGCGAAACCGTATCGGAATGCGTCATGCCATCACGTTGGTTGACTGCGGTGATTGTCCTCTTCTGGCTGGCGACAACGGGCTGGCTGTTCTGGCACGATTTATGGCCCGAATGGCGGTCCGGCGAGCCGCCGCCCTTCCATATTGACCTCGTCGAGGAAGTGCAACGGGGCGGCAAGATGAAAACTTCTTGGATCGTCTATCGCGATAAAGGAGACGAGGAAAGTGCGCAAAAAGTATTCAATGCCTGGACATGGGCCGATTACCATCAAGGGGACGACACGTTCACTCTTCACGCGGACTTCAAGGCTCCTTATGTGCCGAAGACTTCGCAAAATAAAGATGCCGCTCGGGAGTCCGTGGCGAGGGGCGTCTCAGGTGGCGGTGGCCAGGTCGTCGTCACGCGGATGAAAAGCGAATATCGGGTCACCCGCCAGGGCCAATTGCAATCGCTCCGCGCGGATATCGGGGGGAAATTCTCTTATCTGGAGCTTATTATGATTGATGGGGAGGCATCCCTGTGGGGTGAGGTACACGACGAACAATTCTTCGCGCACTATCACCTGTCCGCATCGGGCACTTCTCTCCAGGGCGATCTTAAACCCGTACCCGTTTCCTACCACGGCTCCGTCCTGATGCCCTTGCATCCGGTCAATCGCATTCACGGTCTGCGTCCAGGGCGAACCTGGCGGCAAGCTCTCGTCGATCCCTTCCGCGATGTACTCCCTAGGCTGGCGGGCGGTGTTCACTATCTCCAGGCCCACGTTTTGGAACAACCGCAGGTTTTGGAGCGCGGCAAGGACACGACGACGTGCTTGGTGATCGAATACACAGGTGAAGATATGAGCGCCAAAACCTGGGTCGAGCAGGATAGCGAGCGCGTGCAACGTCAAGAATTCACGCTCGACAAGGTACATTGGGTCATCCAGCGCGACCTCCCGAATAGACGTGCCTCTGACAAATGAGCTTCACTGCCGCCGCGGAACGAACCATGATTAAACTGGATCGCGTCACCAAGCAGTACGGCAACAAGACCGCCGTTCACGAGCTGAGCCTGGATATTGCGCCGGGCGAGTTGTTCGCCTTCCTTGGACCTAACGGCGCCGGCAAGACGACTACCATCAAGATGATGTGTGGTCTGCTTTTTCCGACTTCCGGCGCGGTGCTTATCGGCGGTCACGATCTGCGCCGCGACGGCGATCGCGCGCGCCAACTGCTTAGCTATGTTCCCGATCAGCCGTTCCTGTACGAGAAGTTGACCGGCCGTGAGTTTCTGCAATTCATCGCCGACATGTACGGCCTGAGGCCGGCGCGGGCGGCGGAACGCATCGACGAAGTTATCGAGCTGTTCGAGTTGCAGGAATTCGTGGATGATCTGACCGAGCGTTACTCGCACGGCATGCGGCAGCGCACCGTTTTCGCCTCGGCGCTGGTGCATGAGCCGAGTGTACTCATCGTCGATGAGCCGACGGTCGGACTCGATCCGCACAGCGTCCGCCGTTTGAAGGATCTGCTACGCCGCCAGGCCGACCGGGGAACGACGGTCTTTCTGTCGTCGCACTCGCTCGATGTGGTCGAGGAGTTGGCCGACCGCATCGCCATCGTCGAACATGGCCGGCTCATCGCCTGCGGCACGTTCAAGGCGCTGCGCGAACAGGCGGCCGTCGATGGTTCGCTCGAAGACGTGTTCCTGACCTTGACGCGGCAGGCCTCGGAGACGGATGACAAGGTGACCAAGTGAACCCGCCCCAACCTGACAGAGCCGGCAGCGTGAGCGACGGGCAACCCATCAATCAAGCTCTCCTCTTCCAGGGGTTGCGCTGGCGTTTACTGCGCAATTCCTGGCGGCTGATGCTCGGTCAGTCGTCCATGCGGCCATTCACCATTTTGCTGGTCAGTCTGCTTGTTTGGATGTTTGTCTTCGGCATCAGCTGGGGCGGCTTTCTGTTTCTCAAAACGGAGGTCGGCGTACCGCTGGAGGGCGGTATCGTTGGCATTCTGCTCGATCTGCTGTTTTTGTCTCTGGCGGTGCTGCTGATCTTCTCCAGCGGTTTGATCCTCTATGGCAGCCTGTTTACTTCGGCGGAAACGGCTTTCCTGTTGGCAAGACCGGTGGCGGCCGATCAAGTGTTCGCCTACAAGTTTCAGGGCGCGGTGGCGTTCAGCAGTTGGGCGTTCCTGCTCCTGGGTGGGCCGATTCTCATTGCCTACGGCCTGGCATGCGATGCACCGTGGTATTTCTATGTACTGCTGCCGTTGTTCTTCCTCGGCTTCGTGCTGCTGCCCGGTTCGCTGGGCGCGTTGTGCGCCCTGCTGATCGTCAATTACATCCCGCAGCGGCGAAAGCAAGTGGTAGGTGTGTGCCTGGCCGCGCTCGCGCTTGCGCTGGGTGTATGGATCTATCGCATGGCGCAGGCGTCGCCCTCGACGATGTGGCGCGACGAGATGCGCGAAGCCGTCACGCGCCTGTTCAGTTACTTCACCTTCACCGGCAGCCCGCTGGCGCCGAGCCATTGGGTTTCGCTCGGACTGCGGCGAGCGCTGCGCGGCGAGGTGGGCAGCTCGCTTTACTATCTTGCTTTGGTGTGGAGTAACGGACTGCTTTTGTATCTGATAGCGGCTGTGGGATCGGCATGGCTGTATCGGCGCGGCTATAACCGCATGGCCACGGGCGGCGATCTGAATAGTGCCGTCCGCGCGCCGCGCGCGCCAGACAAAGGTGGTGTTCCGCTTGTTCGACCAAAAAAGGGGACGGGCCTTTTTTCTCGCTGCGATCGACTGCTCAGCGCCGCGCTGCCCTTTGTCCATCCGAGTACGCGCTTGCTTATCGTCAAGGACTTCCGCACCTTCCGCCGCGATCCGCAGCAGTGGGGACAAATTGTGGTGTTTAGCGGACTGATGTTGCTGTATTTCACGAACATTCGCCGATTCGTCGAGAATTTGACCGCCCCGTTTCAGAACAGCATTAGCTTCCTCAACCTGTGCGCGATCGCGCTGTTACTCTGCACGTACACCGGGCGGTTCATCTATCCACTGTTGAGTCTGGAAGGGCGCAAATTCTGGATACTCGGTCTGCTGCCGGTGCGGCGCGAGCAACTTCTATGGGGCAAGTTCGCCTTCTCGACGGCGGGCGGCTTGTTGATCGCGGAGTTTTTGCTGCTGGTGAGCGACTTCATGCTGATGATGCCGCTGGAGGCGGTGCTGCTGCATATGCTGACGGTGGCCGTGCTGGCGGCGGGACTGAGTGGGTTAAGCGTCGGTCTGGGCGCGTGCATGCCGAACTTCCGCGAAACCGATCCCTCGAAAATCGCCGCCGGTTTCGGCGGCACCTTGAATCTGGTGGCGGGCCTGCTGTTCTTGCTGTTGATTCTCGGCTTGATGGCCGCTCCGTGGCATGCGTACTCGCTGCTGGCCGAGGCGGAGATGAATCTCTCCATGCCGCTGGCCGGCGTGGGCGTCGGTCTGGTGTTGGGGCTGGCGGTTGGCGTGGTGAGCGTGGTGGTGCCGCTGCGCGCCGGCATCCGCGCGCTGCGCGCGATGGAGTTTTGAAAAATAATGCAGAATGCAGAATGCAGAATGCAGAATGAAAGACAACCTGGTTTTCATTCTGCATTCTGCATTCTGCATTCTGCATTATTTTTCCGGCGCCCACGCCAGCGCACGGATTTCGCCGAACTCGTGCGCCAGTTTTCGCCAGGATGTGCCGCCATCGAGCGAACGGTAAACCTGCCCGCTGACGCTGCTGGCGTACAGCAGTTGCGGATCGGCGGCATGGACGGCATAGTTCCAGATCGTGCTGTTGGCGCGGCCGGGCATGTCGGCGAGATGCCAGGTCGTGCCGCTGTCCATGGAACGCCCCACCGCGCCGGATGAACCCGGTGGACCATCGCCATTGCCCAGCAAAATCACCTCCGGCCGGCCGAACGGCTGGGCCAAGGTCCGGCAATAGGACCACGGCATCGTCTGGCCAATCTGCAACGGCCGCCAGGTTGCGCCGTCATCTTCGCTTAGGTTCAAATCATTATTCGTCGCGGCCAGCAAGCGCCGCGGCCGGCTTCCCTGAGCGGGCACGATCACCAGGGCGTGAATGTCGCGCGAACTGAGTCCGTTGCCGATCGGCTGCCAGGTGCGGCCGCCGTCGCGGCTGGCGTGGACGCCGTCGATCTCGACGCCGGCCCACAACAGGTTCGCATCAGCGGGATCGCCGGCGATGCAGGTGACGCGCGTATGCAGGATGCGCGGACAGTCGCGCACCAAGCGCGCGGCGGCTTCGCTCCACGTTCGTCCGCCGTCTTCTGAGCGGAACAGACGCGAGGGACAGGTGCCGACGAGGATAACTTCCGGGCGTTGCGGCGCAATCCACAGGGACCACACTTGCAAGCCATCGAGCGGCGCGGGCAGTTTCGTCCAGTTCTCCGCGCCGTCGGTGCTGACGTGCAAGCCTTGTTCGCTGCCCAGGTAGAGGGTGGCGGGCTGTTGAGGATGCACGGTTAAGGCGCGGACGTCGCACTCCACGAACATACCCTCGCAGGCACGGCGAAACGTCACGCCGCCATCGAGACTGCGGAACAAACCTTCGCCGATGGTGCCCACGTACAATCGATGGGGGATCATTCCGGGACTCCCTGGGGAACCGGGGTTTGTTGGCAGGGGAGCGCTTGCAGATTGGCGGCTCCGGCCGGCAATTCCGCTTCCTCGACCAGCATGCACGGAATGCCTTCCTTGATGGGGAACTTGAGCCGGCAGCGCTGGCACGTCAAGCCATCGGGTTCCTGATCCAGATGGGTCGTGTGACTGGGATCCAGGGGGCAACGGAGAATATCGACCAGATCTTTGCTAACCATGCACGCACCGCGAGAATCGAGGGTGTCTGTCATCACTGCCGAATGCAGGCATTGTAGCGATTTGACTAGCCCGTAGCGCGAGCAAGGGATATTACCAGCCCACAGCGCGAGCAAGGGAATGTCCCTTGCTCGCGCTGCGGGCTGGCAACCGTTAATCCCGCCGCGCGGCCGACGACGCCCAACGGCGCGAGGGCGTTGGCTGTTTCTTGCGGTCGCTGGCCGTGCGCCAGAGGCCGTGCATTTCACGCCAGCGCTCGTCTTCCGCCGGTAGACCGGCAGCGCGAGCGATTCGTTCGACATGGAACCATTTCACGAAATCGTCGCGATCGATCTTTTGCAGATCGCGGACCAGCACGGAGTAATTGAATCCCAATCGTGGACTGAAATCGCGCAATGATTCCGCCACCTCGCCGATCAGCAAACGCAACTCGACTCCCAACGGCGACGGATAGCGCGCCGCCAGATACGTGTGATAGCGTTGTCGCCAATCGTGATGAACGTCGGCCAACTCCGCGACATCGCAGACTCGCGCGATTTGCTTTAACACGCACCAAGGCGGCGTTTCCTCGCCGTGACTGATGGCACGCAGCCGGGCGGTCCACAGCCCTTTCAATCCCGCCTTTTTGAGATAGCGCGACAGCGGAATTAGCCCGCCTTCGCGTTGGGCCAGCAGCGTGATAAGCGCCGGAACCGAAGGCGGAGATTGCCAGGCGCTGCGCTGCGCGTCGCGCTGGATGCGGTGCTCCAACAGCACCTCCACCCGGCGCTGGCCGGCTTGGTGGAGCGCGCGCAGGATGCGCTCGCGCGCCGTGTCTGCCAGCGGTTGCACGCCGCGCTCGATCTTCTGATACTCCAACGATGAATAACCGAGGATCGGCTCCATCTCGCGCAACTCCAAGCCGTACAGTTCGCGCGCCAGTCGCAAATCGAAGCGTGTCTCGGGACGATGTCGGCGATGAAATTGCCCGCGTCGCTCCTGCCAGGTATCGAGCAAAGCGGCGCGTTCGGCATGGTCGGCCGTCAGAAGCGCGGCGAGGCCGGCGGGGTACGCCTGAGCCGAATAGAATCCGTCCTCCTCGATGTACTTGATGATGCGTGCTGGCTTTTTGCCGCCGATGCCAAACAGGTCGGCCAACTCGCGGCGCTGGATGCCGTGCTGCTTGCGAAGTTGCTGCAAGCGCGCGCCGAACTCGTCGGGGCGATGCGCGGGCTGGCCGTTCTCGGCCCGGCACCATAATCGTTCGAGCGTCAGCAGTTGCTCGCGCGGGCACAACGGCTCAACCACCGCGACCACTTCGCGCCACGCCGGCAATTCCAGATAGCGCAGCCGGCGCACGGCGGCCGTACTCATGCCCAGCGCCAGCAGATTTTTCTCGGTATAGCCGGCCCCGGCGCACAGAACCCAGAACTCGGCCAGTGCTTCGGGATAGCCGCGCTGCCGTAGACGCTGCCGCTCCGCCTCGCGCCAGAGAATCTCCCCCGGAGCGGCGTCGGCGTCAACCGCCGCGCACATTTGCCGCAATAGCGCCAGCGGTAGCGGGAAATTGCCGCGGCGATACTCCCAGAGCGTGGCGGCGCTGATGCCGACGCGCCGGGCCAATTCGCGCGACGAGCCGGCGAGCAGTTCCAGGCGGGCGATGAATTGCTCGAGCGTGTCGCCGGAGCCGGTGTAGAGGCGGCGCAGTTCCTCCAGATGCTCGGCCGATACGCCACAGCGCTGACAGAAGGCGAGGAACTTTTGCAAGATGCGCCGGGTCGGCGTGTGGATGCCCAGTTCCAGGTCGCGAAGGGTGCCGCGACTGATGCCGGAACGACGCGCCAGTTCCAGGCGCGTCAGACTGAGGACTTGCGCCCGGATGGTGACGAGGATGCGCGCCAGCGGCGGAGCCGTCTCGGCGCGGCGCAGAGCGCGCTCGCGGAGATGGGCGTTTCGCAGGGCGTGCCCCTTCAAGGGATCGCCGGGATGGCGGTTCGGGACTGGCATGGACTCCTCTCGCCAGATCGCGGAGCCGGTAAGGGTGTTGATACGCAAACACAGCAGGGAGCCGCCGGCGGTTCAGCGTTAAACCGCAGACAACTTCACGATGGAGGTCGGGGGGCGACTCGTATGGCGGGTAGCGAACGTCGGTAGGTTAAGGATGTCGCGGGGAGTAAAAGCGGCATCCGAGAGTACCCATCTGCATGCTATGCCAGCGGATAATCGATTGCAAATAGATTCTTAAGAAATGTTGATACGGCGAAGGCGCCGCGAGTGTCCTACATTGAAGAGTGGCCGACTCGCTCCGCGAATCGGAAGACACTCGCGGAGCGAGTGTCCTCCATTGACTGAAGGAGCCACATGGTACAGGTCGCCGAGGTGGAAACGCTGACCCACCGTTATGGTCGCGAGATTTTCGCGCGGTTGAATCACAGCGGGCCGGTACCGTTCACGCCGTCCTGGTGGGACGAACGGCTGATGGAATGGAGCATGGGCGATGAGGCGGTCAAACTCCAGCTGTTTCGCTTCGTCGATGTGCTGCCGCTGCTGCACACGCCGCCGACGATCGCCCGTCATTTGCGCGAATACTTCAGCGAAGCGCGCGCGTGTCTGCCCGGCTGGTTGACGTTCGCGCTGCGCTGGCTGCCCAGTCATGGCGTGCTTGGCCGGCTGCTGGCCAAGACGGCGCATCGCTCCGCTGAGCGCTTGGCGCGTAAGTTCATCGCCGGCTCGAACCTGGACGAAGCGCTCGACGCCGTCGCGCAGCTGCGGCGGCGCTCGTTGGCCTTCACGATCGATCGTCTCGGCGAAGCGACCATCACGGAAGCCGAGGCCGAGCAGGCGCAGGCGGAATATCTCGAACTCATCAACGGTCTGAGCCGGCAAGTCAACACCTGGCCGGCCAACGACCTGATCGACCGCGACGAGCAGGGGCCGTCGCCGCGCGTCAATGTATCGGTCAAGTTATCGGCGCTGTACAGCCAGTTCGATCCGATCGATCCGGCGGGCACCAGTCAGGCGGTGCGCCGCCGTCTGCGACCGATCCTGCACGCGGCCCGCGAGCAGTCCGCGTTCGTTAACATCGACATGGAGCAATACGCCTTCAAGGATCTGACGCTGCAAATTTTCCGCGAGATACTCGACGAAGACGACTTCCGCGACTGGCCGGATGCCGGCATCGCTATCCAGGCATATCTGCGCGACACGGCCCACGATCTCGAAGAGTTGGCGGCGTGGGCACAACGGCGTGGCACGCCGGTCACGGTGCGATTGGTCAAGGGTGCCTACTGGGATTACGAAACGATCAACGCGGCTCAGCAGGGTTGGCCGAACCCAGTGTGGTCGCACAAGTGGGAGACGGATGCCAACTACGAGCGGCTGACGGAGTTCCTCATCGACAATCGCCGCTGGCTGCGGCCGGCGTTGGGCAGTCATAATGTCCGCAGCGTGGCGCATGCTCTGGCTCTAGCGCACGCGCGCGGTTTGCCGCCGGGCGCTATGGAAGTGCAAATGCTCTACGGCATGGCCGAGCCGATTAAGGATACGCTCGTGCGTCTGGGGCAGCGCGTGCGCGTGTACACGCCGTATGGTCAATTGCTGCCGGGCATGGCGTATTTAGTGCGGCGGCTGCTGGAAAATACGGCGAATGAATCGTTTTTGCGGGCCAGCTTCACCGAGCATGTGCCGGAGGAGCAGTTGCTTCGCAATCCGCTCGAAGTTGGCGCGGCGCGCTAGAATAGAATGATCCGTTGACAGCCACCACGCGGAGGACATCGCCATGTCGATCCACGATTGGACGCGCGTCGAGGCGGGCATCTTTCACGCCTTTCATCACGACTGGATCACCGAGATTTCGCGTGCGCTGAATCGCGGCCTTCTGCCGACGGCGTATTATGCACTGCCCGAACAACTCGCCAGCGGCCTCGGACCCGATGTGTTGACCTTGCGCAGACCGAATGGAAATGACACATCGCCGACAGAAGTTCCGGACGGAGGCATGGCTCTTGCGCTGGCACCGCCGAAAGTCCGGCTGCGGATGCGCTCCGACGCGAACCGATACGCGGCCAAGGCGAAAGCCGTGACGATTCGCCATGTCAGTAACCATCAAGTGGTGGCGATGGTCGAGATCGTATCGCCGGGCAACAAGAACAACCAAAACGGCTTGAATGCGTTCGTGCGGAAGGCGCGCGAAGCGTTGGCGGCCGGGATTCACTTGTTGCT
>DATNCY010000328.1:0-26832 GCA_035553375.1 Gemmataceae bacterium | reverse complement strand
ATTCTCGACATCGTCGAGAAGAAGGAGAAATATAAACCGCTCGCGCCGGACAGGAAGGGCAACGAAGGGCCGGGCGTCTACACGGGCATTCTTCTCGTCGCCGATCCGGTGGAGCGCACGCCGCCTTACATTGAGGACGTGATACCTGGATCGCCTGCGGACAAGGCCAAGCTGCGGCCGGACGACCTGATTGTCTACGTCGATGGTCTGCAAGTCGGCGACATTCATACGCTCAAGGAAGTACTGGGCCGCTATCACCCCAATCAGACCGTCAAACTGGAGATTCAGCGCGACCGCAAACTGCAAACCGTGTCGTTGACGCTGGAGAAGCCGAAGACCAAGAAACCCGCCCCGAAGAAGTAGGGCAAAGCCAGCCCACAGCGCAAGCAAGGGAACCCTTGCTTGCGCTGCGGGCTGGTGGAGGAATCCATACATGATGAAGCGACACGCATATCTTCCGCTGGCGGCATTGGCCGCTTTGACCGTGGTTCTTCTGCCAGCGATGGTGCGAGCGGACGATGACCTTGACGATTTGCAGGAGAAGGCGATCAAGGCGGCCGTTCGCAAGATCGCGCCCTGTGTTGTGCAGATCGAGACGCAAGGTGGTACCGAGATCGTGTCCACCGGGCCGCGCGCCATGATCCGCACCGGCACCGGGCCGACCAGCGGTTTGATCGTCCATGCGGATGGCTACGTCATCTCCAGTGCTTTCAACTTCGCCCGCAAACCGTCGGCCATCTATGTGGCCGTGCCCGGCCACAAGGAAAAATACGTCGCCGAGATTGTCGCCAACGATAAAACGCGCATGTTGACCCTCCTCAAACTGGTCGGCGTCAATGGCAAGCTGTCGGTGCCGAGCGCCGCTCCCAAGAGCGAGATGCGTATCGGCCAGACATCTCTGGCCGTCGGCCGCACGCTGGTTGGCCAAGCCGATCAGATGCCCTCCGTCAGTGTCGGCATCCTCAGCGCTCTCAATCGCATCTGGGCCAAAGCGATTCAGACGGATGCCAAGGTATCGCCGGCCAACTACGGCGGACCGCTCATCGATCTATACGGCCGGGTACAGGGCGTCCTGGTGCCGGCCTCGCCGCGCTCCGAAGGCGAGACGGCCGGCTTCGAGTGGTATGACTCCGGTATCGGCTTCGCCATTCCGCTCGAAGACATCAACCGCGTTTTGCCCGGCATGCTTAAGGGTACGCAGAAGAATCCGGTGACGCTGAAACGCGGTTTGCTGGGTGTCACCATGAAGCAGGCAAAAGACATGCACGACGCCGCCGCGACGATCGCCACCGTCGCGCCCGGCTCCGCAGCCGAGAAACGCGGCATCAAGCCCGGTGATACCATCAAAGCAATCGACGGCAAGCCGGTCATCAGCCAGTCCCAACTCCAACAGCGTCTCGGGCCGAAGTACGAGGGCGATACCGTCTCCATCACGATTCAGCGCGGCAAAGAAGAACTGAAGCTGGATAAAGTCGTGTTGGAAGGAGCCGTCGCCGCCTACGCTCAGTCGTTTATTGGTATTCTGCCTATCCGCGATGATCCCCAGCCAGGCGTCGAGATTCGTTACGTCTATCCGGGCAGCCCCGCCGACAAGGCCGGAATCAAAATCGGCGATCGGCTCATGAAGATCGGTCGCGAGGTTCGTCCCGGTCAGACCGTCTTGCAAGCCATCCAATCGCGCGATCAACTTCTGACCCAGATGCAAGCGACGATCCCCGGCCTGGAACTATCGTTCGAGGTCAAACGCGCCGACGGCAAGAAGACGGAAACGCTCAAGATCAAGCTCGGAACGATACCCGAAACGGTGCCGCCCCGGGAGCCGCTCCTGGCGAAATCCAGCGCCAAGAAGGCCCTTGTCAAACCCAAGGGCGCCGGCCCCATGCCGCCGAAGAAGGAAGCGAAGAAAGAGGATAAAAAGGATGAGAAAAAGGCCGAGACGGGCTTCCTCAAACGCACGACGGCGGCGGCCGATCACACTTACTGGATTTACGTGCCGGAGAATTACGATCCGAATATCGCGCATTCGGTGCTTGTCTGGCTGCACCCGGCCGGCAAGAATAAGGAAAAAGATTTCGACAATTTCAGCGCCTCCTGGCAGTTCGACTGCGAGGACCATCATATCATCCTCGTTTGTCCCAAGGCCGAGGCCGAGCGCGGCTGGACGCAGAGCGAGGGCGAGTTTGTGCAGGAAACCGTGAAGGCCGTTGGCGAGAACTACACGATCGATCGCCAACGTATCATCGTGCATGGCATGGATCGCGGCGGCGAAATGGCGTACTGGATTGGCTTCCACGCGCGGGGTCTGTTCCGTGGGGTGGCGACGACCGGAGCCGCCTTGACCAGCAATCCGCGCGAGAAGATCGCCAATCAGCCGTTGAACTTCTTTCTGGCCGTCGGCGATAAAGATCCCCTGCTCGCGGCCGTCAAGGAGACCAAGGCCAAACTGACCGAACACAAGTATCCGGTCATCTTCCGCGAGATCAAGGACATGGGCCGGCAGTACATTGATGGCCGACTCGGCATCGACACGCTGCACGAACTGGCCCGCTGGATCGATTCCCTCGATCGACTGTGAAACCTCTTGACTGCCAGCCCGCAGCGCCAGCAAGGGTAAATCCTTCCCTTGCTGGCGCTGCGGGCTGGCAGAGTTTTGTGTTGTATGCGACACATGCGGATCGCCACCGTGTTTTGGTCGTGCAGCCTGGCGGCTCTGGGCTTGGGTTGCCGTCCCGGTTCGTCCATTTCGTTGCCTTCGGAGGTGCGGGACGGCTCTCCCTGGTTTCGCGATGTCACCCGAGAACGGGGGTTGGATTTCGTCCACGATGCCGGCTCGCCGGGCGCGTATTTCCTGCCGCAACTCATGGGATCGGGCGCCGCCCTGTTCGATTTTAATGGCGACGGGCATCTGGATATTTACCTCCTCCAGAACGGCGGCCCTCAGTCCGGTTCCGTCAACCGCCTGTATCAGCAAATGGATGACGGCCATTTCAAGGACGTGAGCAAAGGTTCGGGTCTGGACATTGCCGGCTACAACATGGGCGTGGCGGTTGGCGACATCAATAATGACGGCTGGCCCGACCTTCTCGTCACGCAGTATGGCGGGGTAAAGCTGTTCCTGAATAACGGCAACGGGACTTTCCGCGACATTACTCGGGAAGCCGGTCTGGACAATCCGCTCTGGGGTGCTTCGGCGGTCTTCTTCGATTACGACCGCGATGGTTGGCTCGATCTGGTCCTTGTCAACTATCTCGACTATAGCCCCTCGCGCCAATGCGGCGGAGCGGGAGGGACACGCGATTACTGCAACCCCAATGAGTTCGCGGGCACCGTTACCCGTCTGTTTCACAACCGCGGCATTCCTGCCGGTGCAAAGGCAAGGGCCGTTCGCTTCGACGATGCGACCGCGTCGTCCGGTTTGGCGCGGAAGGCCGGCCCAGGTCTAGGTGTCCTTTGCGCCGACTTCAACGGCGATGGCTGGCCTGACATCTTCGTGACCAACGATGGCCGGCCCAATCATCTGTGGATTAACCAGAAGGACAGCACGTTTCGGGAAGAAGCACTCTCTCGCGGCCTGGCTTTCAACGGTATGGGCAATGCCCCGGCCAACATGGGCATCGCTCTGGGAGACGTGGACGGCGATAACCTGTTCGACGTTTTCGTGACCCATCTAACCTCGGAAACGCATGCTCTCTGGCGTCAGGGACCGCGCGGCCTGTTTCTAGACCGTGCGGCCGCCGCGGGGTTGGCCGGGGCTGACTGCCGGGGTACGGGCTTCGGCACCATTCTGGAGGATTTCAATGGCGATGGCGCCCTGGACCTGGCCATCGCCAACGGCCGGGTTATCCGCGCGAAAGCAAGTGCAGCCGCGTCGCCGGATCGATTTTGGGAGCCTTACGCGGAGCCGAATCACCTCTTCGCCGGGGACGGCGCGGGCCACTTCCGCAATCTGACCCACGAGAATACTCCCTTTTGCGGAACGGCTGGCGTCTTTCGCGGCCTGGCCTGTGGAGACGTGGATGGCGATGGCGCCGTGGACTTGCTCGTAACGCAGGTGGCCGGCCCTGCTCGGCTCTTTCGCAATGTCGTTTCGCCACGGGGACATTGGCTTGGTATTCGTGTGTTCGACCCGGCGCTCAAACGCGACGCCTACGGCGCGGAGGTCACGGTGCAAACAACAAGCGGGCGTCAGCGGCGCTGGGTAAATGCCGGCGCCAGCTACCTGTGTAGTCACGATCCGCGCATTTCTTTTGGCCTTGGCACGGCCAGCCGGGTCGAGTCCATCCAGGTGCGCTGGCCCGATGGCAAGGAAGAGATCTTCGCTGGCCGAGCCGCCGACCAGTGGATCACCTTGCGCAAGGGAGGGGGATAACCACGATGGCCGCGGGTGTACTTCGGCGCAGTCTGATCGGCGGCGGGAAGTATCGCCTTGTCGTCAACGCGATCTTGTTGGCTGGCTTGATTTCCCTCTTGGTTGGCGGGGTTGCCTGGTATCGGCGTCCGGCGGTGCCGGACCCGCCGGAGATTCCGCCTGACCTCGACCCGATCGTCCGCGCGACCATCGAGAAGAGCCGCGCCCAGGTGCTGGCCTCTCCGCGTGCGGCTCCAGCCTGGGGCCGCCTCGGAATGGTTCTCGTCGCCCACGATTTTCCCGACGAAGGCATTGCCTGTTTCGCGCAAGCCGAACGGCTCGACACGCAGGAGCCGCGCTGGCCTTACTTGCTCGGCATCACTCTGGCGCAGCGAGACCTCGACGCTGCTTTGCCTCACTTGCGCCGAGCCGTCGAATGCGGAGGCGATGTTCCCACGGCTCTGCGTGTCCGCCTGGCCGGCGTCCTCCTGGAAAGGGGCTGTCTGGGCGAGGCGGAGGAACAGTATCGCCGGACCCTGCAAGCCACCTCCGATCCCTGGGCCGAGTTGGGACTGGCGCGGGTGCTTCACCAGCGCGGCGATTGGCAGGGCAGCCTTAACCACCTGGGCAACTCGGCGCGCAGTCCCTTCACACGCAAAGCCTCTCGCTCTCTGCTTGCCGAGATCCACGAGCGACTGAACGACCGGGCCGCCGTGGAAGACGATTTGCGCCAACTCGCTCAATTGCCGCCCGATCTCCCTCTGTCCGACCCCTTCGTCGATGAGTTGTATCGGACACTGGTGGGTATGAAAAGCAGTTGCGCCCGCGCGAACACCCTGCTGGATTTGGGACGCTCCGGCGAGGCACTGACCTTGCTGGAACACACGGTTCGGGACTATCCGCAGGAGGAATTTCCGTGGCTGACCCTGGGGATGGCGCGAGCGCGAAGCGGCAACCTCGCGGGGGCCGAAGAGGCTCTGCGCACCGCGACCCGCTTGGCCCCTCAGTCCGTCGAAAGCCAATTCTCGCTGGGCCTGGTTCTGTTTCGGCGTTTCAAGCGTGCCGAGGCGGCAGCCTGTTTCCGGCGTGTGGTGCAACTCAAACCGGACTCCGCCGAGGGCTATTACAACCTGGCCAACTGTTTGAACCGGCAAGGAGACCGCGCCGGCGCGATCGAAGCCTTGCAGGCCGCCATCCGTTGTAATCCCTACTCGGTCCTCTTTCTCCGAGAGTTGATCGATCTGCTGGCTCAGAACGGCCAGCAGGAGAAAGTGGAGATGTACCGGCGTCGAATCCGTGAACTGGAAAGGGCCGAAACGGGAGCAGTGCGTTCCCGGTGAGGAGGTCTCATGTGGCTGCGCTGACTCCCTGGCGTTTTCATCTTGTCCGGCCGCTCGTCAGTTCAAAAGGCGGCAGTTGATTGCTGCCCGGTTGGATGTCCGCTTTGAGAGGGGTCCTGCCCCGATTCTGATACATGAGGGGAACCGTATTGACCATGGCCCCCTTCCCTCCCGCGCCTTGTTTCCCGTCTCCTTCTTTCACGGCAAGTTTGTTGACGATGACGACATAGGGGCCTGGCTTGAGGGGAATATTGCGATCTCCCTTGACGGTGAATTTCCCGGCGGAGTCCGTTGTTGTCGAGTGTGTGCCTAAACTTGCATCATCCCTGGGGATGAACTGAACCTCCGCGTCGGCGAGGGGCTGACCGTTGAGCGAGACGCTGCCGGAAGCATTGGCACCGCCTCCCTTGCCGGTACAACCCGCCAGCGCGCAACTTAGGACCAAGAAGATAACCATACGAATCCGCAATGATTGCATCGTCCGGCTCACCTTTTCTTGGAGACATGAATCAGAACGAACCGCTGCTCGGAGCATCCGCCCTGGAAACTCCAGGGTGAATGCTCCAAGGAGGGGCGGCCCTTCTACCAACCGCTGCCGAGCGGGATGTTGTCACGAGGGTCACAGGCCTGGGCCCATATCGTCGGGTTGAGGCTGGCAGTGACAGTGCGGACACTACCGTCGCCAAGAGCGACGTTCATGACATTGGTGTGCCCCGATTCTCCACCTGCGGTGGGGCCGATGGCGTTCGTGTACACCGGCTGAGACAGGAACATCGGGCAAGGTACATAGCCCCCGCCGTTGCTGTCGTAGGAACTGCAAATAATTGCATGCCAGGGATAGCCGGAGTCGGCCCACAAACTGGCGTTGGCGGAACCCCACCACGCATACCGCTCGCCGAACAGGACGACGTTGGAGGTGCCATCGGGGAAGGACGCGGGGATGCGGGCCGCCCCTTCCAAGCTATTGGAAGCGGGGCCGCCGAAGACCAGGTAGTTCGAGCCATAATTGGAGATGGCCCAGGAGTTGGCACCCCCGTTCGTCGTACCCATGCCGGTGCCCGCCCCCGGGCTGGGGTCCGATGGGCAGCGTAATGGCTTAATCTGGATTCCATAGGCGGCGGTGCCATTGACGCTGGCATTCGCTACGTTGCCGCCCTGACTTATGACGGCATTGTATAGTGAGGTCTGTTCGATGTAGGGCAGAAGTTGAAAGAACGTCGTCCCGGTCTGTCCCCGATATGGTCCCTGTAGCTGGACGGTCGCGTTCCAGGCGTTGCCCGCCGCTGCCGCAGGCGGGAGAACGCCCATGGTATCGTTACAGGAATGCGTGGCGATACCTAGCTGTTTGAGGTTGTTGCTGCACTGGGCGCGAGCGGCGGCCTCGCGGACCTTCTGCACGGCCGGCAAGAGTAAGCCAATGAGGATGGCAATAATGGCGATCACCACCAGCAACTCAATGAGGGTGAAGGCGCGTTTACCTCCTCGGTACGCAAGAATGCTAACTCGGAACATCATCCTCGCCATGATGCACTCCTTAACATGAGACAACAGAAAAAAACGAGAGAGCAGGAAGATCGGCACGCGGAACCGCGTCACCGACCGAGAGTCCGATAATGAGAATAGTTCATGTCGTAAACCGTCAAACGGTTACAGAAAATAATCCTCGTCCAAGGCAATTCCTTTGTCAAGAGAAAACTAGACGCCCTGGCATAATTGCTATTATAAGAGCGAACAATATCCTGGAGGACGCATCCGGACATGGCGACCCATACGATCGACTGGCAGGCGACGCCTCCCGACGACTGCCGGGAAGGGGCGCTGACCATCGGCAATTTCGATGGCGTCCATCGCGGACATGCCGCGTTGCTCGCCGAACTACGCCGTCAAGCTCGCGCACTCGACAGGCCGGCCATCGCCCTGACGTTCGATCCGCATCCGCTCGATTTGCTTCGCCCCGGCCAGGCGCCGCCGTCGCTGACCACACCGGAGGATCGCGCGCGGCTGCTGCACGAAGCGGGTGCCGATCACGTCCTCGTTCTCCGCGCCACACGCGAGTTGCTCGCCCTGCGCGCCACGGAGTTCTTCGCGCAAGTGATTCAGGAGCGCCTGGCCACGCGGGCGCTGGTGGAGGGAGCCAACTTCGGATTCGGCCGCGGCCGCGAGGGCGATGTCGAAACGCTGGCGCGTCTGTGCGCGCCAGCCGATATACGCCTGACCGTCGTGCCGCCGGTATTCCTTGATGGCGTGGAGGTGTCCAGCAGCCAGGTGCGCTCGTATCTGACCGCCGGCTCCGTTCGCGAAGCGGCGGCACTCCTGGGGCGTCCGTATCGGCTGCGCGGCATCGTCGGCACCGGACAGCAACGCGGTCAGAAACTCGGCTTTCCCACGGCCAATCTCGAACACTTGCCCACTCTCGCCCCCGCCGATGGCGTCTATGCCGTGCGTGTTCCCCATCACGGAGAGGTTTGGCCGGGGGCAGCGAATGTCGGTCCCAATCCGACGTTCGGCGAAAACGCGCGCAAGATTGAGGTTCACCTGATTGGTTTCCAGGGCGATTTATACGGCCAGCCGCTGGCGATGGATTTCATCGAGCGTCTGCGCGACACGCGACCTTTCGGCGGCGTCGCCGAGTTGGTCGAGCAACTACGGCGCGACATCGAACAGGCGCGGCAGATCGCGGGCAAAGAGTGAAGGCGTTAGTAGGTCCAGTTTGCTGAGCTGGACCTGTTGCATCCGAAGCGGACTCCGGCAATCCGTGGCGCTACAGGTCCGGCTCGGCAAGCCGGACCTACAACCAACCGCGGTCACTCTACCACAACCGAGTAACGAATCATGACCAGCGAGTCGCCCTTTAACGATACGGTATATCCATTGCAGACCCGCCGCTGCCTCTTGCAAGTTCTCGCCGGCCTGGGTGTCGGTTCGGCGGTGTTTCAGCGCGCGCTCGTCGCCGCGGCGGACAAGGCACCCGCCATCACCACCGACATGATTCGTCAAGCCGAGTGGATCGCCGGACTCACGCTCTCCGACGACGATCGCAAGGAACTCGCCGACCGGCTTAACCGGCAACAGCGTAAATTCGAGACGATGCGCGCGGTCAAGCTCGCCAACGATATTCCACCCGCGTTGTCCTTCAATCCCGCTCCCTGGCTGCCGCCTTCCACGGAACCCGTTCGTCGCGGCGTCGAGCCGATCGTGCAGGCGGCGCCGAAGAAACCGAACGCGGCCGACGATCTGGCGTTTCTGCCTGTCACCGCTTTGGCAGCACTGCTCCGCACCCGGCAAGTGTCGTCCCTCGAACTGACGAAACTCTATCTCCAACGGTTACGCAAGTACGATCCTCTCCTGCATTGCGTCGTGAACTACACCGAGGAACTCGCGCTGAAGCAGGCCGAACACGCCGACCGGGAACTCGCGGCGGGCCGTTATCGCGGCCCCTTGCACGGCATCCCTTGGGGCGCGAAGGATCTCATCGCGTATCCCGGCTACAAGACGACCTGGGGAGCGGCTCCCTTCAAGGAGCAGATAATCGACACCAAGGCGACGGTGGCGTGGCGTCTGGAGGAAGCGGGAGCGGTCCTCGTCGCCAAGCTGGCGCTGGGTGCGCTGGCGATGGGTGATCGCTGGTTTGGCGGCAGGACGCGCAATCCGTGGGATCCGAAGCACGGTTCCAGCGGTTCGTCGGCTGGTTCCGCGGCGGCGACGGCGGCCGGCCTCGTCGCGTTTGCCATCGGCAGCGAGACGATGGGCAGCATCGTCTCACCGTCGCGCGTGTGTGGCGTCACCGGCCTGCGCCCGACGTTCGGCCGCGTCAGTCGCCACGGCTGCATGACGCTGTCATGGAGCATGGACAAACTCGGTCCCATGTGTCGCTCCGTGGAAGACTGCGCCCTTGTCCTCGGCGCGATTCACGGCTTCGATGGCCTGGATCCCAGCGCGGTCGATCGCCCCTTCGCCTGGCCGCCGCGCCGCGATTTGCGCACTCTCAAGGTCGGTTATGTGGAAGGGCGTGTCTCCGCCAAGGAGCGGCCCGAGTTACGTGTCCTTCGCGATCTCGGCGTTCGTCTGGTGCCCATCAAGCTGCCCGCGAAACATCCGCTCGACGCGCTGACGCTGATCCTCGATACCGAGGCGGCGGCCGTCTTCGATGAGTTGACACGCCAGGGCGTCACGGAGGGCTTGAACAGCTGGCCGCGCATTTTCCGTCAGCACCAGTTCGTACCGGCGGTCGAGTATCTACGCGCCAACCGTATCCGCACCTTGGTTATGCGCGAGATGGACGAAGTGATGGGGCAAGTCGATCTGTATGTTGGGGGGAATGACCTGACACTGACCAATCTGACGGGGCATCCGACCGTTGTGCTGCCCAACGGCTTCCACAAGGTCGGTGAGGTCGAACTACCATCGTCGATCAGCTTCACGGGCCGGTTGTACGGCGAGGTGGAACTGCTCGCCGTGGCGCATGCTTATCAGCAGGCGACCGGGCATCATTTGAAACGACCGCCGCTATAATGATGCTCCCTCCCGTTTACGTTTCGCGGCGATCAGCGCGAAACGTAAACGGGAGGCATTCATCCTTCTTCCTGGCGTGCCAGGATGCTTTGCACTTCTTCTACCATCCGCGTGCTAAATTTTTGAGCGCCGGCCCTGCGCAAATGATGACCGTCATCGAAACCATCGTCGTCCAGCCATTCGGTAGCGTCGATGACCTCGGGGCCGTAGCGCTCGCGCAGTTCGTTCAGGAAACGCTGCAACGCGACCACGGCATCGGGATGATACATGCTGCGAAAGCTGGCGCTGGTGGGCATGAGGACCAAGGCGACCGGAATCTGTTCCTGACGGCAGCGGGCGAGCAGTTCGTGCATCGCCCGCGTGGGGCCGTCCGCGAAGCGAAATCGCCACAGGCTAGCGGCGTACATGTCGCGGGCGACCTTCCATCGGATGGCCCGATAATCCTCCGTGATCGTGTCCGGAATCAGCAGCCGCCAGCCCCACGGGTCCATCGGTTGGGAGGCGGGATCCCACAGGCGCGGTCCGGCTGGTAGTTGCAGGCGTCTGTGAACGTGGTAACGGAAGGCGTAGGCCGGGGCCAACCGGCCCTCAAGCCAATCGTGGATTTTTCGCTGCGGCCGAGAGAAGTACGGCGCATAATAGGCGAGCTGCGAGGCACTCAACCAGGCTCCTTCGGTCATACCTTCCTCAGACATGAGGCCCCGTCGCGGCTCGTTGAAGTGCGTGACAATGAGTTCCACGAGCAAAAGGCGGGGACGGATGCCATCGTCGAGAAGGTTGCGCAGGTACAGCGATTCGTGTATCGGTCCCGCCGCCGGTACGCCCAGGTTGTAGGCGCGAATCGGCCGACCGTCTGGGCCTGGCTGACCGTCCAACCGTCCGGCCTGGAAGCCCCAGTCGGTACGAGAACTGCCGAGCATCACTACCAACGGGCGATCCGGCGCCTCCGCCGCGCAGGCGCGGATAGCCTGCCTTTTCTGCCATTCCGTCTTTATCCGCTCCGGCTGCCAGCGTGCATCCATGAACAGCCAGAGAAACAAACCGATCTGGGCAATCGCGTACAATCCGACCGACCAGGGGAGAATCCTCGGAGCGCAGCGCTTCATGTGACGAACCCGCGCGGCCGTCAGCGTGGAGCCGCCTTTCGGCTGTGCGGCGGGGAGGCCGGCCTTCTTCTCCGGAATGGGGAGCCGTCCCCACAGCCAGCGCCAACCCACTACCGGCGTTAACGGATGCCTGCGCTGGAGCAAAGGACGCGAGTTGTCCGAGCGGGAGGCGTTAGCCCCCTGAGACAGCGAACCCTCAGAGGGCTGACGCCCCCCGCTCAGGCATTCCACGGATCTTCGCGGCGAGTCGATTGGAGGCCCGAATGCAGAAGCACTCATCCCTCGCGTCCCTCTCAGAACTGGAAATAGATAAACGGTTTTTCATACAGCGGAGCCATCACCATGCAGAACACGAGCGCCAGGACATATGCGCCCGCCAGGACCGGCGCGGGCAGGCGCAAGCTGAGGCGATCCCACCACTGGCGGCAGGCGGCGACGTGACACAGTACAAAACCGCCTACGATACACCAGAACAGGCCGTAGCCGTAAGGATGGCCCACGCCGATGCCGTCCGCCGGCACCCATAGACGATGGAACATGGCGCGGCTGACGGCAAACGTCTGCGCCCTAAACAGTACGAAACCCTGATAAATGAAGAAGAACGTCAACGCCATGCGCAGGGCTGTACCGGGCATGCTCTGCAAGAACGCCTCCAGACGCGGCCGCGACGCGCAAAACGAGCGAAATCCGCGGTTCATCGACAGGGCGACGCCGTGCAGCAATCCCCAGAGAGCGAAGTTCCAACTCGCCCCGTGCCACAGACCGCCGAGCGTCATCGTGATAAGGAAATTACGGCAGGTCTTCCACGAACCGCCTCGGCTGCCTCCCAGCGGAATGAACAGGTAATCGCGCAACCACGTCGAGAGCGAGATGTGATCGCGCCGCCAGTAATCGCCCACGCTGGTGGCGAGGTACGGCATGTTGAAGTTCATGGCCAACTTGTAGCCGAGCAGGTGCGCCGTGCCCAGAGCCATGTCGGAATAGCCGGAAATGTCGCAGTACACCTGCAAGGTGAACGCGAGCAGGGCCAGCCAGTTGGCCAGCGTACCGAATGCCTCGGGGTTGGCAAACACGGGGTCAGCGTAGGCGGCGAGTTGGTCGGCGACCACCCATTTCTTGAGCAGACCGAGCAGGAAATACTCGCCGCCGAGTTGGAAGCGCGCCCAACTCCAGCGCTTGGAGCGGCCGATCTGCGGTAGGAAATCCTTGGCGCGGACGATGGGACCGGCAATCAAATGGGGGAAGAACAACACAAAAAACAGCAAATGCGCCGGATTGCGCTCGGCCGGCACGCGGCGGCGAAAGACCTCGACGGTGTAGTTGATCGCCTCGAACGTGTAGAAGGAGATGCCGAGCGGCAAAATCACCTTCAGCACCGGCATCGACGTGGACACGCCGGCGGCTAACAGAGATTCTTGCAGCGATTGCAGGAAGAAGTTGACGTACTTGAAATAGCACAGCAGGCCGAGGTTGGCCGTCAGACTCAGCACGAGCAAGGCGCGGCGCAGGCGCGGCGCGCTCCAGGCTTCCAGAGCCAGACCGATGCAGTAATCGAGCAGCGTCGAGCCGACGATAAGCAGGGCGAGCTTCTTGTTCCACGAGGCGTAAAAGTAAAAGCTGGCCGCCAACAGCCACCAGACGCGCATCTCCTTGCCGCTGAGAGCATACGTCCGCCGACCGGGCAACGGCATGTCCAGGCGCAGGCGCTGCCAGGGAACGAGCCAGTACACGGCGAAAACGATGAGGAAAAACTGGGCGAACGTCCAGGAACAAAACAGCATGGCGCGTAGCCCTCAGCCCCAGGGCGTTTCAGGGGATGGTAATGCATTGTGGAATCTGCTTCGATGGCGGCGTCCGCGAGGTGCGGGGCAAAGTGTACTCAAACGTGTGAAGCGATCAACCCCAAAGAATAGAAGAGTGCTGGGTGCGTTCCAAGGACGAGCAGACAAAAGCCCGCCAGCCCGCAGCGCAAGCAAAGGAAGGATTTACCCTTGCTTGCGCTGCGGGCTGGCAGGGGGCTGTCCCGTAGTTCTTAGTCCACCCACGGATTTGCCGGCGGCGGGATGATCTTGGCGAGACGACTCAGCGGTTCGTCCTTCGTCGGATACAGAATCAAGGCGGTGATGTACTCGTTGCCGCCCGGCCGTTGGATGAAGTGAATACGGCCTCGCACTTCGATCCACTTGTTGCGATACCTGTCCGGATCGATCGATTCGGCTGAGTTGGGATCGACCATGATGACGGCGTTGAGTTTCACGGCGTCGGCCGCGCAGCAGGCGATCTTGAAGCGCACCAACGTGAACCGTTTGGGATCATTGCCGGCATACTGGCCGGTCAAGGTGATGGTTTTGCCTTCGTAGTAATCGCGCTGTTCCGGCGACAGCGATGCTTGCTGCAATTTCGTGAAGCCAATCACCTCGCTGCCGGTCGAACGAACCATGCCCGGCGCGCTAAGGTCGCCGATGTCCAGATTACCACCCGCACCGGCGCTAAACGACTTATTGGGCAGATTCAGGAAGTACAGGACAACCGGCAGGAGCAGCACAATGTAGCGCCACGGTGCCCAGCCGTGATCGTGATCGTCGTGGGCGTGAACGTGTTCGTGTTCGTGGCTATGTTCGTGAGCGTGTTCGTGATGGTGGTCATGCTCATGGTCGTGGTCACCATGTGCATGGTCGTGATGGTGATGATCGTGATTGTGGGTGGGCTGCGGTTCCTCGACGGAGCGCCAGAGGGCGATGGCGCGGATCAACACCAACACCAAGAGCGTGATGCCGCCGAGCAACACCCAGAGGAAGAACTTCGGATGCAGCATGTTCGTCAATTTGCCGCTGTACCACAGCATGACGGCCACGCCGCCCAGCGCGCCACATACCGCGATCGTGAAAAGCTGGTTGAGGTAATAGGCATTGCGATCGCCGTGCGAATGATCGTGAGCCATGAAACCAACCTCCTCCTAAAGTCTCGGTCAAAACAGGGCCGGTTTTGGGCACGGTCCCGCTCGGTGCGCGGGACCTACTGCATTCGGTTACCACCACCAGGGCCGCTGCCAGGGGATACGAGGACTCCAGTTGTATATTTGTGGACCGAAATGCTCCCAGAATAAATGCGTCACATAAGAATAGACGAACACCTGGACGATGACAGCCAGGAAGATCGTGTAAATGAGCCGCGGCCGGAAGACGCGGGTATACATCAAATACAATTTCAGATCGAGCATGGGGCCAAGCACGAGGAAGGCGAGCTTGGCGGATGGCCGCAAGGTGGCGAAACTCGCGGCCACGAAAGCATCGGCTTCGCTGCACAGGGACAGCAGCACGGCCAGGAGCATCATCAGGCCGATGGCCAACACCGCATGATCGCGCGACAACTGAGCGATCATTTGTTCGGTGACCACCTGACGCATGAACGCGGCCAACAGAGCGCCGAGAATCAAAAATACCGTGATGTCGATGAAATCGTGCAGGGCCGTATCGGCGATATTGCTGATGCGCTGCCACGGCGAGCGTTTCGCCTCCGGGGCGTCTTCGTCCTCGATCAGCGGCAACGTACTTGGAATGGCCAGCGGCAGAAGCAGTTTGTTGCCGTATTTGCGATATTGCCACTCGACAATATGGGCGGTGCCGACCGAGACGAGAAAGCCCAGCCCGACACGAAAACCCACCATCCACCAGCTGCCCATCTGATAGGACAAGCCGCCATTCGACTCGGTGGTGTTTTCCATGCCGGAGAAGGCGACGAAGGTGCTGCCCATGACGACGAAATTGATGATCGGCCCCGCCAACAAGTAGGCGACGCAGCAACTCAGCGGCAAACCCTTGCGGAGGAGACGGCGCATCACGGGGATGATGCCGCATTCGCACATGGGGAAGATTATGCCCAAGAGGGCGCCGATGAGGATCGCCAGGGTTCGGCTGCGCGGCAGAAAGCGCGTGATGAGCTTTTGCGGCAGCATTTCTTCGAGGATACCGGCGATTACCGCGCCGAGAATGATAAACGGCAATGCCTCGTAGAGGATAGCCGTGAACCGGAGGATAAAATCTTCGACTTTTAGGATAGAGGGATTGTCCACGGCACTCGCACGGTTGGAGGAAACTCATCGGGGCGCTCCGCCACGGACTTCACTTGCTGTTACGCAGCGGAGCCATCGGTGGTTCGCGCATAGGCGGCGGATAGGGCGAGCCGGCGATTGGTATTGTCGGAGAGATGCGGTTGTGTTGCAAGGGCAGGACACCCCGCACTCTCCCCTCTCCCCCTGTACTCAGGGGGAGAGGGGTTGGGGGTGAGGGGGTGACTTCTCTGCGGGATTCTCTCCCCCTCACCCCCAACCCCTCTCCCCCGAGTACAGGGGAGAGGGAGTACACAGCGGCGAACGATTATCGTTTCCAATAATCCGGCAGATTCGGTTTCGTCTCGCGCAGGATCGCCACGATGTTCCGGCGATCCTCCCCGGACAGATGCGCGAAATCCTTACTGGTATCCTTGCCATTGAGTACGTCCCACAAGCGGCGCAACACATAGTCTTTGACCGGTGCCGGCAGTCCGTCGAACGCCTCGGAATAGATGAGGTAACTGCACGGGTACGTGAACAATCGGCGTTTCAGATCCAGGTCGCGCAGCGAATGGTCTCGACGATCGCGCGGCCCACGCTTGGCGAACTCCTCCGCGAATCCCGACGTGCCCTTCACCGGCTCCGTCAGCTGCGCCTCCTCGCAGAACAGCAGGTATTTGACGACCGGCTCGCCGGCATTCTTGATGCGGCTGAGCGTACTCTCCGAGCGATAATCCGCCGGCCGCCCCAGCGCCTTGTTAAAGTCTGCTTCATCACGCAGAGCGATGCGCGTCAGAAAATTCGCCCTTGCGATGCGATTGTGCATCTCGGTCTGATGCTCCAGCACCATCAGAGCCACGATGTCGCTGTGCGGCGTCAAGTATGGCGACGTTTTGAGATAGCGATCCAGATTGGCGACGTTGACGTTGGCGGAATTGTCGATGTCATCCGGTCGCGGATTGCCGCGCACGATCATGTTGCCCAGATGCGTTTGCTTGCCGCTGGTGCCGGTCACGTACCAGCCGCCCCAGCGACGGTTGAGCGGGCTGCTGTGATCGATGCGATACGTGCCCGAAGCCAAGATCGGCAGTCCCATCCCGTCGGCAAACACCGAGCGGACCAGATGCCCCGGATAGCCCTGATTGAACGACGAAGCATGACAGATCAAACAATTGTCGGTTTGCCGTTTGAACTGCGGTTTGTCCGTTTTCTTCTGACTGAGCGAATAATACACCGATCCCAATTGCGGATCGACGGCCGTTACCTCAAGGAGATCGCCCTTCTGACAGAAACCGACGTAGGCGTCGTCGCCGAAATAGATCGCTCGCGGCGTGCGCGGGTTGATGCGCTGGCGCTGCAAACTCGTCTTCGAGAAAACAAGCATCTGCGAAGACGATGGAACCTTCAACTCGCGCAACAGCGAACGCAGATAGCCATGCTCCCCTTCGTAGGAGAGTGTCGCCTGACCCTCATCGAGACGCTGTTGCAGACGTTCGACGACGTTGTGAGCATCGGCGTTGCTGTAGTTAATGGGATCGCGGTCGATGTCCACGGCGCGAGCCGACGTCGCCAGCCCGACAGAAAGGAATAAGACGGCCCCGATAAGTTCCCATCGGCGGACGCCCGGCCTATAGTGCGCGAAGGGGTGAATCATTGTTGGACTCCTTCATCGGTTCCCGCCAAGGTGGGATCGGAGGGCGGGAACGGAGGATATATGGATAATTTTATCCAGAATGTAGATGGCGTCAAGAGATTTGTGATCGGATTGAAGAAAAGAAATTACCCCGTCCGCCGCGCGTGCAGCCAGGGACCGAGAATCATCGACAGCACAAACGCTGCCACGCTGAGCAAAACGATGGTCCCGGAGATGCCCAGAGGGATTTTGGCGGCGGCTCCCAGTTCCCAACTCAGCCATTGACCGCCGACGCTGAGGACGAGCGTGAGAACGATGGTCAGCCAGAACAGTTGCCGCATGTTGCGGCTGAGGTTAATGGCCGTCGCCGCCGGGATAATGAGCAGGGCGTTGATGAGCAGCGCTCCGACGAAACGCAGGCATAGATTGACGATCAGAGCCAGCAGAATGATGAACAGATAATTGACCAGGCGCACCGGCACGCGGCGCGACAGGGCGAGGCTGTTGTTGAAACTGGCCAGCAGCAGATGATTGTAAATCCACGCCAACAGGCCGGCCGTGAACACGACCAGACATGCCAAAATCACCAGATGGGAACTGAATACCAACAAAGGGTTGCCGAACAGGAAGTCTTCGAGGTTGAACAGACTGCGATAGTGCATGAGATCGCGCAGGGCGGCGGCCAAACCGACGGCGCCCGCGAAGAAGACGCCGATGACCGTATCGCTGGAAAGGCCGGTGCGTGTGCGCACCCAGACAATGCCACAGCCGGCCAGGATGCCAAAGACGACCATGACCATCGTGACCCAATCCCAGAATGCTTTTTCGGCATTCTCGCCGTGCTGAGTCGGCGAGCCGATCACCAGGAAGAGAAGGAAGCCGATGCTGATGCCGGCGAAAGAGCAATGCGCCAGGGCGTCACTGAAAAAAGCGAGTCGTCCGCCGACGACGAGCGAGCCGATGGCGCCGCAGCAGAGGCTGACCAGGATCAGGGCCAGCAATGCGCGGACGTTGAAGCTGAAGGCGAAGAAACTGCCGGGCGGAGCGAGGCGCGTGCCGGCTTCGACGAGATTGTCGAGCCAGTGCGCCGGAACCTGAGCGAAAAGCAGAATGGATAGCATGGCGGCAGCCCTCGCGGAATGGAGATCGCAGGCGCGATGGTCTCGGGAGTATTATCCTACCGAGCGCGCGCGGCACGTCCAGGACGCATCCGCGAGAACCGCATTCAGATGGCGAGACCGTCTTCGACGCCTTCCAAAGCAGCGGAAACCATCGCGGTGCCAGCTGGTTGCAGGAGGGTGGGCGTCAGGGGGCCGACTAACAAGGCGCGGAGCTGTTGATCGAGGGTGCGAAGCTCGTCCTCCATACGCTGGAGCATTGTTTCCAGGCCGGATATGGGATGGTCCGACAGTTGTTGGCGCAGCACGTTCAGCCCCAACGTGACCGTATGCAGGCGGTTGCGCAGGACGTGACGGATTTGGCCCAGGCGCGTCGCCGCATCGGGTTCGGCCTTGGCGAGCAGAACGGCCGGCGACACGCCGCCGCGCTGGAGTACTTCCTCGCGCAAAATCGTGACTTCCGGTGGGGCATCAATGCCTAGGCGAACGCCGCCGGGCTTGAGGGCGACGACTTCAATCGTCGCCTGCACCGTAGGCATGACGATGCGTTCATTCAGTTGGCGAGCCAAGACAAGCATGGCCGGTGTCCTCCGTGGGCCATAGGGGGTAAGGGTTATGAGAAGTTCCGCGCTGAAATCTTCTCGCAAAAAGTGAGGCCGGAATGTTCTTCAAAGCCTCTTGGCGGTGAGAATAATCACCGGGGTAATGTCTGAGAAAAGGAGATAAGTTGGAGAAGAAAAATCAAGGGACATGACCACTTCCTTGCGGGCAAATCATGGTGATGAAGGATGTGAGCGTCGTACTCAATCTCTTCCTTGTGCAATTTATACAAAGAAGAGGTGATAGACGCAAGAAAAAACCAGCGAAAATTCGACATCGTAGCAAGGTTAGTGCAGTCGTCTGTTCATTCAGTGAGCATAAGATGAACTCCTGGCGCCCTTTGCATCAGGAGTGCAGCCGATGACTTGCCGCGTCTGGCGATGAGTACGGAGAACGCCAAAACGACTCTTCTGAGGAGGAAGATTCTGAATAGCCGACCTCGCCATACATGCAGCCTTGGTCGGAGAGTCTCGCCTCACGTATAGTGACTCAGGAGGTTACCTTCTGGCGATGCGTGAGGGGTTCCGTGGCGAAGAAACGCAAACACCATCACTCCTCCGTCTTTTCCCCGGCGGATCTGCTAGCGCGGATCGAACGCGCGCGCCGAGAAGGTCGGTTTCAGCAAGCCCTGGAGCTGGCCAAGCAGCTGCACAAGTATGAACCGACGCCGACCCATCTCGAATTGCTCAAGGAGGTATATCTCGGCCGATCTCGACAATTGCGCACGGAAGGCAAGCCGCGCGATGCGCTTACGGTCCTCGAAGCGGCGCGGTGTCTGGACGAGACAACTCCGGCGTGGCTGGAACGATTGGCCGAAGAAATGGCCCAGTGCGGCGGCGTACCTCAGGCGCTGGCCCTGAGCGAAAAACTGGCGGACCCGGCCGGCGTGGGACGCATCCTCGCTCATGTGGCCGACGCCGCCCTCCAGGAAGAGTCCGCCGGCCACGACGCCTTGCCGCCGGCGCTGCAAGCTGATTTCGATCGCGTGATTCTGGCCTTTCAGCAAGTCGAGTCCGGCCAGGATGAGGCGGCACGCGAAACGCTGCAAGGCATTGGTCTGCGCTCGCCGTTCCTCGAATGGAAATTGCTGCTGCGCGGTCTGCAAGCCTATGGGCAAAACGACAACATGCGTGCCCTGGAGAACTGGCAGCGTCTCAACGCGGAGCGGGTGCCGGCACGCCTGGCCGCACCGCTGCGCTGTCAGATTGATGTCGCCTTTCGGACCGCGCAGCCGCCGGCCTCGCAAGCCGTTCTCCAAAAGCAACTCGACCGTTTGCAAGGATCGCCCCTGCTGGCGCAGTTACGCATCTTGCAAGCGAGCCTGGCCGACAAGCACAAACTGGCCACGGCGTTCCGTCAGGCCGAGGCGCTGCTGCCGGCTCTGCGTCAGGAAGCGCCGCACTTGCTGCCGCGTCTGGCCGCATGCTTTTACTGGGCCATCCTCGATACAGGACCGGATGACGTGCTGCGCTATCAGCGTGTTTTCGGCCACCCGCCCGACGATCCGAACTTTTACCGTTTGCACGCCCTGGCCTACGAAAAGGGCGACGATTTGACGCAGGCCCATCGCTATTGGCAGCAGTATGAAAAGGAGATCGCCAACCATCCGGAGAAGTGGCCGGGCGAGCAAGGGAGCCATGCGCGCGCCCTCATCTGGCAGCGCATGGGCAACAACGCCGCCAGCATTCCGCCGCGCCGCGAGCAACGCCGTCAACCCTTCGGGCTATTCGGCGAGGACGAACCGGAGGCACCGCTCAATCCCTCGGCGGAGAAGTGTTTGCAAAAGAGCCTGGAATTGGCCCCCGATCAACTCGAAACGCATGAGGCGTTCGTTCGCCATCATCTGGAAGCCAAGCACGCGAGCAAGGCCGAAAAGGCGGCCCGCGAATTGCTCAAGCACTTCCCCGAGCATGTGCCGACCCTGGAATTGCTCAGTGATTTGCGGCGTAAACACGGCGATTACGCACAGGCGCTGGATCTGGCTCAGCAAGCGCTCAAAGGCAATTCGCTCGATCGCCGATTGCGCCGCAAGGTGAGCGATGCCTATCTTTTGCTGGCCCGCGACCACGTCGAGAAGGGACGATTCGACGAAGCGCGGCAGGCGTTTCAAGCAGCATTGGACTTGAACACGGGACCGGACGGCAGCATGATCCTGGCGCACTGGGCCGCCTGCGAATTCAAGGCCGGCGATGCCGCGCGCGCCGAAGAATTGGTACAGCAAGCGCTGGCGCGAACGCTCGCCCCGGTGGGCGTTTCGTATCTGTTGCTGACGGAGGTGGTCCGCCTCAAACTTCCACGCGCGCTGAAGACACGCTTCGAGCAGGATCTCAAGGTCGGCCTGTCCGAACCGACGCCGGCCGGCGCGGTGTTTTTGACACGCATCCTGGCCGGTCTCCAGGCGGGCGGCGTCAAGTACATCGGCCAAAAGGGACATACGCAGAAGGTGTTGTCGTACATCCAGAAGGCCCGCAATCTGGACTTTTCCGAAACGCAATTAGAGGAACTGTGCCAAAATCTCCTCGATTTGAAAGCCTATCCCAAGGCGCGGACCTTGGCGGATTTGGCGGAGAAAAAACATCCTGAAAATCCGTTTTTCCCTTACCTCCATGCCTTGACCTGGATTCATGCGCAAGGCCGCCGTACACCGACCTGGCGCGTCGTTCCCTTGCTTCAAACGGCCCAACGCCTGGCGCGAGCGCGGCCGCCGGATGAACGCCGCGACCGCATGCTTGAAGAAATTGAGAAACATCTGCTTGAGTTGAACCCCTTCGGTTTCGATTTGCTGGAACGGCTGTTCGGCGGCATGGACATGGGCGGCGACGAATTTGACGACGATCCCGACGATTGGTAAGAGGCACTAACAAAAAGAACTAACCACAGAGTCACAGAGAACACAGAGAAAAACACCGAGCAGAAGAGAAATAGATACAAGAAGGAGAATTTCTCTGTGGTTTTCTTTTTTGGTTTTTGTCTTTTTCTGTGTCTTTCTCTGTGTCCTCTGTGACTCTGTGGTTAGTTTTTCGTTACAGCCTCTAAGGAGGGGAAATGGACGATCCGCATGTCGTACTCGGTTTGCCGCCGGATTGCGACGACGAGAGCATCCGCCGTCGTTACCTGGAACTGGTGCGCCAATTCTCGCCGGAGCATTATCCCGAAAAGTTCGCCGCCATTCGCGCCGCCTACGAACGGTTGCGCGACCGTAACGCTCGCGCGCGCTATCGGCTGTTCGAGGCGGGCAAGAAAGAAACGGTAGATGTCATCGTGGAGGAGATCGCATGCCGGAGTCCCCGCCGCCGGATGTCGCTGAAAACGCTTCTGTCTCTGCTGCGCAAGCCCTGACGCCGGACGCCGTGGCCGCCGTTCTCGCCGACTTCCGCAATTGGTTGACCGACGTGAACGCGGCGCGGGACGACGAGCCGAGCGCGGCGTATCAACGTCCCGAGGAGCGGCTCGACCTGCACACGCTGCTGGGACAGTTCGTGGCGGTACGTCAAGAGGTCAACCTGCAAACGCGGGCGGCGCGAGCGCAGCAGGAACAAAACGCCGAGGCGCTGCGTCAACTTACCGCGGCGCTCGATGCTCTGCGGCAAAGCCAGGTCCGCGCCGAGCAAGATGAACAACAGGCCATCGAGGAAGCGCTTCGGCCGCTGCTGAAAACACTCATCGATCTGTACGACGCGCTGGCCCTCGCCGGCCGCGAGATGCAGCGCATGCGCGAGACGGTGCAGCCAGCTTTGGAACAGCTCGCCGCCGCGACCAAAACCGAGGAACCAGCCGTTATTCCCGCGCCGCGTTCGTTCTGGGCGCGGTGGTTCGGCTCGAACGAATCTGATGCCGTCGTCCAATCCGTCGAGAACGAACGGCACGCGGTGCGGCAGGAGCGCGAGCGTTTGGCGCGCGACAATAGCGAGCGTGTGCGGCAGATGCTCGCGTCGCTGGTCACGGGCTATACAATGAGCCTGCAACGTGTGGAGCGCGCACTACGCCAACACGGTTTGGACGCGATCCCGACAACAGGAGAGCGCTTCGACCCCGAACGGATGGAAGTGGTGGAAGCCGTCATCGAGAGCGGCCGGCCGTCCGGCGAGGTGATCGCGGAGGTTCGCCGCGGCTACCTGTGGAATGGCCGCGTGTTCCGTTACGCTCAGGTGCGGGTGGCGAAGTCGTGAAATTGTTTAGCCGCTTGCGGCTTGGCGTTTCACGCGAACCGCCAAGCCGCAAGCGGTTTGAAGGATGCGAGCATGGACACTATTGTCGGCATCGACCTGGGCACGACCAACAGCGAAATCGCCTTCGTCCGCGAGGGCCAGCCGCACGTCTGCGAGGAAGATGGCGATCCCATTCTGCCCTCATTCGTCGGTCTGTCCGAGGACGGCCGGCTGCTCGTCGGCAAGGCGGCCAAGAATCAATGGATTCTGGCTCCCGAACGCACCATCAAGTCCATCAAGCGCAAGATGGGCCAGGATGTGAAGGTCCAACTCGGCGATCAGGAATATCGTCCCCAAGAAATATCCGCCATGATCCTGAAAGCGCTGCGCGATCGCGCGGCGACTCAGTTGGGCGTGCCGATCAATAAGGCGGTCATCACCGTGCCGGCTTACTTCAACGACGCCCAGCGCCAGGCGACGCACGAGGCCGGCGAATTGGCCGGCCTGGAGGTGGTGCGCATTCTCAACGAGCCGACGGCGGCCTCGTTGACTTACGATCCCGGCCAGCGCGAATTGCGCCGCATGCTCGTCTACGATCTCGGCGGCGGCACCTTCGACGTGTCCATAGTGCAGGCCCAGGAAGGCGTCGTCGAGGTACTGTCCAGCCACGGCGACACGCAGCTCGGCGGCGACGACTTCGACGATCTGCTACTCAATCTCGTCTGCGATCGCTTCCAGCAAGAACACGGCATCGACCTGCGCGCCAACCTCGTGTCGCGCTCGCGTATCCTCCGCGCCGTCGAGACGGCGAAACGCCAGCTCTCCGCGCATCCCTTCGCGCGCATCGAGGAAGAGTTCCTCGCGGAGAAGGAGGGGGAGGCGTTGCATCTGAACATGGAACTGACGCGCGGCGAATATGAGACGCTGATTGAGCCGTTGCTCGATCGCACCATGGATTGCGTGCAGCGCGCGCTGGACGACGCCAATCTGATCGCCTCGTCGATCAACAAGGTGGTGCTGGTCGGCGGCAGTACGCGAACGCCGATCATCAGTCAACTGCTGGAGGAACGACTCGGCCAACCGCCGCATCAGGAGGTCAATCCCGATCTGTGCGTGGCGATGGGTGCCGCCATTCAGTCGGCCATCATCGCCGGCGCCGATGTCGGCGCGGTGTTGGTGGACATTACGCCGCACTCGCTCGGTATCAAGTGTGTGGATAGCCAGGGCGGTTTTCCGTTCGAGTTTCATTTCGCGCCGATCATCCACCGCAACACGGCGCTGCCGGCCTCGCGCAGCGAATTGTTCTACACCTTCCACGATAATCAGACCGAAGTTGAAATCGACGTGTATCAAGGCGAACACGATGATGTCCGCCACAATCATCGCGTCGGTCGCTTCATGGTGCAGGGACTATCGCGCGTGCCATCGGGCAATCCTCTCGTCGTGCAGCTCGATCTGAATCTCGATGGCATTTTGAAGGTGTCCGCGCGCGAGCGGGCCACCGGCTTGCAAAAGCAGGTGGTCATCGAAAATGCCCTGGCGCGTTTCGAGCGTGACGAGCGCGATCAGGCGCGCGAACGTCTCGAACAATTGTGGACCTTGCCCGGCGGCGAAGCGGGCTACGATGAGGACGAAGCCGAACTGACGAATGGCATGGACGAGGCGGTCGAGGACGAACTGCCGAGCCTGGTGGCGGGGCCGCGTGAAGGCCAGCGCGAGGCCGTGCAGGCGCGGGCGCTGCTGGAAAAAGCCGAGCGTCTGCTGGAGCGCACGCAACCGGAGGACCGCGCCGAGGTCGAACGCCTTATGACCAAGGTACGCACGGCGTTGACCGATCGCCAATGGGACAAAGTGACGGCGGCGTGCAACGAACTGGCCGACACGCTGTTCTATCTGGAGGACAACTGAGCGTCATGCGCTGTCCCGTGTGTAAGGCGGATAATGTGCAACCGCCGCAATGCCGTCGCTGCAAGGCCGATCTATCGCTGCTGTTCGCGTTGGAAGAACAGCGCCGTCAGACGCTGACCGAGGCGCGGCGCTGTCTGCGGCGCGGCGATGTGGCTGAGGCGATCGAACACGTCGAGATGGCCGACTGGCTGCGCGGCGACGATGATTCGCGACGACTCGCGGCGCTGGCCCATTTGCTCGACGGCGATTTCGCCGAGGCGTGGGAATGCTATCAGAAGGTGCATGCGGCGCGAGGAGGCACTCCGCCGGGATCTTCCTGAACGCGAGCCGACGGAGGGCAGATGCGTGGTTTGCTTATCACCGCGACCGACACCGATGCCGGCAAGACGTTCGTGACGGCTGGCATAGCCCAAATCTGGCGGCGCGAGCAACGCGCCTTCCATGTATGCAAGCCGGTGGCCACGGGCGCGGAGTACGAGTGGAGCGACGATACACGCCTTCTCGCCGAAGCAGCCGGCGATGCGGACCTCCACGCGGTGACTCCGTTCACGTTCGCCGCCGCCGCCGCTCCCCCCGTGGCGGCTCGCCTCGCTGACAAGTCATTGACACTGGAGGAATTGACGGCGGCGGTTCGTCGTCGCGCCGCTGGCGGAATGACCGTACTCGTCGAGGGCGTTGGCGGGTTGCTGTGTCCCTTGACGGAGCGCGCGACCGTGGCCGATCTCGCCATCGAGTTAGGCTTGCCGTTGATCGTGGTGGCGCGGCGGTCGCTGGGCACGCTCAATCACACCTTGCTGACCATTGAGGCGGCGCAGCGGCGCGGTTTGCATGTGGCTGGCGTAATCGTCACGGCGACGACGCCGGTGCGCGGCGTGGCGGAGGAAACGGTCCTTGAGGAACTGCGCCAGCGGCTCGCTGTCCCCCTGCTGGCCGTCTTGCCGCATCAACCGAACGACGAAGAGAAGTCGGCTCTGCAAACCGTGGATTGGTGGCGGCTCGCTCAATAACCGAAGGATGGATCCATGATCGACAAGACGATGCGGTTGCTGGTCCTCTTGATCGCGACGATAGGACTTCCGCAATCGGCCGCGTTTGGCGCGGAAGCCTTGCCGCCGCGCGCTCTCGCTCGCATCGGCGATCATCGCTTTTATCACGGCCCAGGGATCGCCTGCGCCGTGTTGTCTCCCGATGGCCGCCGCATCGCCTCCGCAGCCAGCTACAATTCGTTCTATCACCATCACATCACCGATAAGGACCGAGACGCCTACGATCCGGTCATCGTCTTGTGGGACGCCACCACCGGCGAACGTCTCCGCGAACTGCGCGTGCCGCAGGCACCCATCTTCGACCTCACCTTCTCTCCCGACGGTACACGGCTCGCGGCGTCCGGAGGGAGCGATGAGAACTATGGTGTCATTGTCTTCAAGGTTGAAACCGGCAAGATTCTCTGGCAGCGAGGCGGGTTCAAGCACATGGCGAACTACCTCCAGTTTTCCGTCGATGGCAAACAGCTGCATCTGAGTTGGTGGAAAGGGGCGGTCAACGCCTGGGATGCCGCGAGCGGAAAACAACTCCGTCTCTGGAACCCTCCGCGAGTGGTGCCAGCCAAGGGAGACAAAAAAAGGGTCTGCGAAATGGAGGGCGTCCTTTCTCCCGATGGCAAGGTTGTCGCCTGGCAGACGGACGACATTGCCCTTCTTTTGGGCAAGCCTTGTTCCCCGGTTGGGCTGCGCGTTCACGATGCCGCCACGGACAAACCGCTTTACCAAATGAATTTCGATCTCCCTCACCCCATCCGCTTGTCCGCCTTCTCCCCGGACGGTAAGCGTTTCGCAACGCGAAGCGACGACACTCTCACCGTATGGGAGACCGCCACCGGCAAGAAGTTGAGAACCCTCGAAGGGGCGGAATGGGTCCGATTCCTCCTGACACCGAACGGGCAGGGTGTGGCCATCTACTATGGCGATTGCCGGATTCGCATGTGGGATCTTGAAACCGGCAAACCATCGCTCGATCTTTACCCTGGCTTCGTCCCCCTGAAGCACAACCCTTTCGCGTCGCCGCAAGT
>DATNCY010000327.1:0-28121 GCA_035553375.1 Gemmataceae bacterium | reverse complement strand
ACCGGCGCGGCAATGCCTGCTAGGAGGATGGCAACGAGGGAGATGCGAAGGGACATGGGAACCTCACGTTCAGATAAGGTCTAGCCGATCTTTCCCAAACGAACGCATTACGAGGAACTTCCTCAAAGGTTGGCGTGCCGACTATCATAGCCCTCGCAGGGCCGGAGCGTATATCTGTCCCCAACAGTTTGAAGAAGGGCTGCTTGATGACCACGTCTCCCCATCTGCTTATTGTCGGTGCGAGCGCACGGGCTGCCGCGTTCTCGGCCCTGCGAGCGGGATTGCAACCGTGGTGCGTCGATCTGTTTGCCGATGTGGATCTTCAACAGCGCTGCGCCGTCACGCGCCTGACGGGACGCTATCCCGACGACTTCCGGCCCTTCATCGAGAGCGATCGCCCCGGCCCGTGGATGTATACGGGCGGCGTGGAGAACTGGCCGCGCTTCGTCGAGCGGTCGGCGGATCATCGCCTTCTGTGGGGCAACGCCGCAGCGAGTTTGTGCTTCGCGCGCAATCCAGAATACCTGAGCGAGTTGTTGCAGCTTGTAGCGATGCCTGTACCGGCGCGCGTTCCCATCCATGAGAGAGTTAAAGGGGGACGCTATTTAATCAAGCCTCGCAAGGGCGCGGGCGGTGCCGGGATTCGGTTCGGGACGGCGAAGGATGGCGGGGTCAAGAAATCGGTCGCCTATTGTCAGGAATTCATTGAGGGCGAATCCCTTGCCCTCGTTTTCCTGGGCGATCGGCGGCAATCTCATCTTCTGGGGATAACGCGACAACTCGTAGGCATGGACTGGTTGCACGCCGCGCCGTTTCGCTACTGCGGCAGTATCGGTCCACTTGATCCGGGGATCATCCGGCGTCCGGCAGTGCAAGAGTTAGGAGACTTATTGGCTCGCGGTTGTCTCTTGAATGGCTTATTCGGCGTCGATGGCATCTTGCGCGACGGCACCTTCTGGCCGGTAGAGATCAATCCGCGTTATACGGCCTCGGTCGAAGTGCTGGAGTATGCCAGCGGATTATCGGCCCTGTCGTGGCATGCTCATGTTTTCACAGACGGCACACTTCCCCCAGCCGGGGCACCTGCCGCTCCGTTGGATCGCTGTATCGGCAAAGCCATTCTGTTCGCTCGTGACGATTTGACATTCCCAGCAAATGGCCCCTGGCGGGCGCAACTGCGTTCGCCCGCATCGATACACGAACTGCCGGCTTTCGCGGACATTCCCGCCGCCGGCGAACACATCGCGATGGGGCGGCCCATTATCACCTTCTTCGCCACGGCCGGCTCGGTGTCCGCCTGCGAGGATGCGCTGCGTCAAATCGCCGTTGACCTCGACCGCTGGCTGTTCGAGCGATAGAACCATCCTCGATAGCTTTGACACCCTCGGGGCGTTAACTCGACCCTACTCGCCGCTTGGAGATATTCCCGTGTCCTCCGCGATGACCCTGAACGAACGAGCTTTCCGTCTGGCCGATCACATGGCCGCCACCGCCGCCGCGCTGCGCATCGCCACGCACACCACGGCCAATGGCGCGCGCGTACTCGATTGCGGCATCACCGCTCTGGGCGGCTTGCAGGCCGGCTTGGCCATGTCGCGCGTCTGTTTGGCGGGACAGGCCGAGGTTGCTTTGCTGCCCGGCCACCTCGCCGACCTGCCCTGCCCTCTCGTGCAGGTACACACCGATCATCCGCTGCTGGCGTGCATGGCGTCGCAATACGCCGGTTGGCAAGTGTCGGTCGGCAAGTTCTTCGGCATGGGTTCCGGTCCCATGCGCGCCGCCTACGGCAAGGAAGAATTGTTCGATCATATCCCCGGTCGAGAGCAAGCCGGCGTTGCCGTGGGCGTATTGGAGACACATAAAATGCCCGGCGACGAGGTGACGGCGTATCTCGCCGAGCGTCTCAATTTGCCGCCGAACAAACTGACGCTGCTGGTTGCTCCGGCCGCGAGCCAGGCTGGCAACGTGCAAGTCGTGGCGCGCTCGCTGGAAACAGCCCTGCACAAGCTCTATGAGTTGAAGTTCGATCTCGGACAAGTCATATCCGGCTATGGCACGGCACCGCTGCCGCCGGTCGCTGCCGATTTTCTCGGTGCCATCGGCCGTACCAACGATGCCATTCTGTACGGTGGCCAGGTGGTGCTATGGGTCAAGGCCGACGACGATCAACTCGCCGAGATTGGGCCGAAAGTGCCATCCTCCGCCTCGCCCGATCATGGCGCGCCGTTCGCCGAAATCTTCGCTCGTTACGAGCAGGATTTTTATAAAATCGATCCGCTATTATTCAGTCCGGCGAGCATCGCCTTCCAGAATTTGCGTACCGGCCGCAGTCACACCTTTGGCCGCATCGAGCCGGACGTGCTGCGGCGGTCGTTTTATCAGGGGGCCTGAAACATTGACAGGAAATCGACAAGGGACTAGCCTGCAATGAGTCCTCTCACTTGTGACGCTGCGGAGGTACAAGCCGTCAAGGACGCGCTGAACCGGAATCCTCATAACCTGGGAGTTGGAGTTCTCCACGAACCGACGGGCCTGATCCATCTCGCCCCCTTCGATGTTGTACCGGGAGGGCATGCCGAACTCGCTCTGCGGCTGGCGCTATCGGTTGTTGAATGTAAAGGCTTCGCGATCGAGAAGCAGATTGATGGCTCTTTCACCGCCGTGAACTTCTCCCATTTGAATGGATCACAAGGGCAGCCTGCCAGTTTGCACATGCCGCAGGCGACCTTCGACGCCATCCGGCAGACCTTGTATCAGGCTGGCCTCTGATAGCCCTTCCCGACTTCCGAGGGTGAGTGATGAATCGAGAACTTTCCGCCGAAGATCGCATGGTTCTTGAGCGATTGCTGACGCGGTTGGCCGGCCGACTGGATGGGGCCGTTGACTTCTGGCCCCTCGTTTGCCTGGGTCGCATCGGCTCGGACCCGCGCGGTTTTTTATGCCACCACGGCGAGGCCATAAAGTCCCTTGTCGTCGTGACCGAGGATCTCCTCGCCGGAACCACGGAGGGCGGTTCGGAAGCAGTGGGGGATCTGCTCGCCCACATAGTGGCGGACGTGCGGAAGCTTCAAGACGGCTTCCTGGCCCTGGAGCAGTTTCACAGCTTGCCGCTGGAGGAAGTTCGTTCGGCAACAGTCGCTCTGGCCGACGCCTACAACGATCTTCGCCATGCGATCTCTCAGTTGGGGGATGCCCTGGGCGTAGTCGTCTCTCGCTGGCAGGGGCGGTCCTCGGATGTGGAAGCCTATTACCAAGGCATCCTGCATCGACTATTCGAGCTGTTCCGTCACGAGCGCGCGAACCGGCCGGCGGAGGTAGCCACCCGCTCGTAAGCGATGTGGTCGGTCATGCACATAGCCCTTCTTTCAGCCGGTGACGGTTGGCACGTCCGCGACCTCCAGCGTGCCGCGACTCGACTGCATCACGAAGCCGTCGCCGTCGATTTTCGCCGTCTGTCCGCCGGGGTGAGTCACACGCCGGATGCGCTGGCCGGCTTCGACGGCGTTCTCGTCCGCACCATGCCGCCCGGTTCGCTGGAACAGGTTGTTTTCCGTATGGACTTGCTGCATCGGGCGCAGGCACGCGGCGTGGCGGTGCTGAATCCGCCGCGTGCCATCGAAACCTGTGTCGATAAATATCTGGCGACGGCCTATCTCGAAGCGGCGGGCTTGCGTGTGCCCCCGACAGTGGTTTGCCAGCATGCCGACGCCGCGCTGGAGGCGTATCAGACGCTCGGCGGCGATGTCGTCGTCAAGCCGCTGTTCGGCTCCGAGGGCCGCGGGATGGTCCGCGTCTCCGATCCCGAAATGGCCTGGCGCACTTTCCGTACTCTGGAACGCACGCAAAGCGTATTATATCTGCAACAATTCATCCATCATCCCGGCTGGGATCTCCGCGTCTTCGTACTGGGCGGCCGCGTGTTGACCGCGATGCGGCGACACGGCAACGGCGACTGGCGCACCAACGTGGCCCAGGGCGGAACGGGAGAAGTGGTGCGTCCCGGAGCGGAAGAAGAGCGCTTGGCGCTGCGCGCGGCTGCTGCTGTGGGCGCTGCCGTGGCCGGCGTCGATCTGCTGCCGGGACCGGACGGCACATGGTATGTCATTGAGGTGAACGCCGTGCCCGGCTGGCGCGCGCTCGCTCCGGTGACGGGCATCGATGTGGCCGCCGCCACGATCGATTTCCTGGTCCACGACTATCGCATGAGGTGAAACCGATGCTCGATGCCGGTCTGTGTGCGCAGATCGCCTGCATCTGGGAAGCGACGGCCCGCAAACCGGGCAACGTGCATCGCTACCATGATTTCGCGGATACGGCGTATCCCGACTTCCTGCTCAGCGCCGCCGCCATTGCTCCGGTAATGACAATCGCTTGTCAGCGACGCGTCGGCGTCACCATACTCGACGCCGTGCGCGCGACCCGGCGTGTCGCCGGCACGAATACCAATCTCGGCATGGTCCTGCTGCTGGCACCGCTAGCGGCCGTGCCACCGGAACACGAGTTACAGAGCGGGATCGAGCAAGTTCTCGCTGATTTGGATGTCGAGGACGCGCGGTTGGTTTACGAGGCGATTCGTTTGGCTTCACCGGGCGGATTGGGGCGCGCGTCCGAGCAGGATGTCCGAGACGAACCGACGCAGACTTTGCGGCAGGTCATGGCTCTTGCCGCCAGCCGCGATCTCGTCGCTCGCCAATACGCCAACGGGTTCGCCGAGGTGTTCGATTGCGGGGTGCCGGGATTGTCGGCGGGATTGGAGCGCACCGGCTCGCTTGAAAGCGCGATTATATTCGCCCATTTGCATTTGATGGCCCATCATCCCGACACACTTATCGCTCGCAAACGCGGCTGGGCCGAGGCGGAGGAAGCTGCTCGGCGAGCCAGCACGGTCCTCGCTACGAATTGGCCGCGCGATCCAACGGGATGGACGGCGCTGGCCGAGTTCGATACCTGGCTTCGGGCCGAAGGTCATCAACGCAATCCCGGTGCCACGGCGGATCTCATCACGGCTTGCCTGTTCGTTCTGCTGCGCGAGAATACGATAACCCTGCCGCCGCAATCCCCCTGGGCCGCCGGGTTCGACCATGACTGAGCGTTTCAAGGTCCGTGTCACCAAAGACCATCTGGTCTTCTGCTCTGGACACTTTATCAGCTACGAGGGCGACAAGTGCGAACGCATGCACGGACACAATTACCGTACCGCCGTCGAGATCGAGGGCAATCTGGACGATAATTATTACGTCTTCGATTTCATCGCTCTGAAGCATCGCACCAAGGCTATCACGGACGAATTGGACCATCGCATGATGTTGGCGACGCGCAATTCTCACATCCAGGTTGAAGAAGGACCGCGCAGTATCCGCGTCCGCTATCGCGATCGTGAATGGCTATTTCCGCGTGAAGATTGCGTGCTGCTGCCCATTGAGAACACCACGGCCGAACTACTCGCGCGCTACATCGCTCAGCGTCTCATCGAGGATTTGCAACGCCAGCACAACTATCGGCCCGCCGTACTCCGTGTCGAGGTGGAAGAAAACATTGGCCAGTCGGCCACCTGCGAATGGCGTCCTTCATAGATCGCCAAAGTCCGCAGAAATCAGCCAGCCATCGTGCAGCGCCGACGCCACCAGCGCCGTCTGCGCGCCACAAGCACGCAACTCTTGCAAATCGCCGCGATTGCGTACGCCGCCTCCCGCGCTAATCTCAATCGCCGGATACTCCGCACACAGACGCGCACATAGCTTGCGCGTGCCGGTGCCCCCGCCTAGCCCGACCTGAGCCAGATCGAGTACCAGCAGACGGCGAACACCAAGAGCGACCGCCTGCGCCGCGATCCCTTCGGCATCTCGGCTCTCCCAGGCGTCCGGCTCGCCCAACGGTTCGCCCCGGCGCAAATCGAGCGAGAACACGATGCGTTCGCCGAAAGCGCTCACGATTTCCGCCAGCGCCGCCGGTCCCGCTATCGTCTCTAATCCGACGATGATGCTCTCGATGCCGGCGTCCACGAAGTGACAAGCCTGTGTCAGTCCTCGCACCCCAGCATCCACCCACAGACGAAACCCCTGCTCGCGCAAAGCGGCATAGACCGCCCAGGCCGGTTCCGCGCCGGCGATGGCATCGAGATCCGCGAGGTAAAACTCCGTCCAACCGAAATGCTCCTGAATCGCGCGGGCCACTTCCAAGGGATCGCTCGACGCAGTGAGTTGACTGACGATGGGACGATACTCGTGCCGGCGTCCGCCGATGCCGCGCACTACCTCGTTCCGCATCACATCCAGGACGGGGAGAATTCGCATGATTGTATTCCATCGCTTCTCATTGGGGCGGACAAGCACGCCGGGAAACTCGGCCCCGGCTCGATAAAGCCGTTGCAAAACGCGCGTTGTCGAGACAGGATAGACATTCGCTCGGCGAACGGTCGCCGGACGAGCTTGTTTTTTCTCGGAGGACACCATGCGTTACAGTCTACTTTTCGCCGCCCTCATCACGGTCACGGCCGTGCGGGCCGATTCTCCCAAGCCGGATAGCCGGGCGACGGCGGGATCCGGCTTTTTCAATGGCAAGAATCTCGAAGGCTGGGAAGGTTTGACCAAGTATTGGAGCGTCAAGGACGGTGCCATCGTCGGTTACACGCCGGAAGATCCCAAGCACAATACCTTCCTTTGCAGCAAGAAGAAGTACAGCGATTTTGAATTGTCCTTCAAGATCCGTCTCAAGAACGGCGTCGGCAACAGCGGCGTGCAAATTCGCAGTAAGCTCGAAGATCGGGAGAAATTCGTCGTGGCCGGGCCGCAGTGCGACATTGGCGCGGGCTACTGGGGCAGTCTGTACGGCGAGCGTTTCGGCGGCATGATGAAGCAATCGCCCGGCGATCTCGTCAAAAAAGCCGTCAAGACGAACGACTTCAACGACTACCATATCAAGTGCGTTGGCAAGCACGTCACCATCAAGGTTAACGGCGAGACGATGGTTGATGGCGATTTCCCCAAGATGCCGGATGAAGGTATCATTGCCTGGCAATTGCACGCCGGCTTCAAGTCGATGGAAGTGATCTTCAAGGACATCCAGTTCAAGGATTTGAGCAAGGCGAAGAAAGCAACTAGCGAGAAATAACTTCCCCGTTTAGCGGCGGTTCGCAGACCCGCGTGGCTCTCCGAACCGCCGCTAACAAGTGCAGCAAAATTGCAGCAGATTCTATCGTCTTTTCCTTTCCGTCCGCCCTTTTTCTCCGTGGTGCCCGGTCATTCGTCCGGTTGCATCGCCCTGGCCTGTCGTGGTAGCCTTGGCCACCCGAAAAGAGGTGTTCCGTGGCCAAGCCAAGAAAATCCAAGCGGCAAGTTGCTGTTCCCAATCCGGGCTACGGTGTGTTCGTATCTGGCATCACAACCCTGCTTGAAACTGCGCGGCATGCCACAGCCAGGATGGTCAACGGCATTTTGACGGCTACGTATTGGGAAGTCGGGCGGCGAATCGTCGAATTCGAGCAAGGCGGCAAGGCGCGGGCAGGGTACGGCGAAGCGCTACTCAAGCAGCTTGCGCAAGACCTTACTGCCCGATGTGGCCGGGGTTTCTCGAAGTCGAACCTCTTCCTCATGAGGGCGTTTTACCTGGGCTGGCAGATATTCCAGACACCGTCTGGAATATTCGAGGCACGGGCGACCACAGGCGTCTCAGCAGGGAATAAAGAAGGGGTCCAGACTGTCGAGGGGCGGGATTTCCCCGAATCGGCCGATACCCTGCACCTGCCTTCGGTGTTCCCGCTGCCGTGGTCCCATTACGTGCGGTTGCTATCCGTCGAGAACCTGAACGCTCGCCGTTTCTACGAGGCAGAAGCCTTGCGTGGGGCTGGTCAGTGCGGCAACTCAACCGGCAGGTCGGCACGCAATTCTACGAGCGGACAGCATTGTCGCGGCGCAAGTCAGTCATGCTGGCCAAGGGGCAGGTGAGCAGGCCCGAAGATGTCGTCACGCCGGAAGAGGAGATTCGCGATCCTTATCTATTGGAGTTTCTCGGTCTCAAGGATGAGTACAGTGAAAGCGATCTCGAAGACGCCATCATCCGTCACATGGAGGCGTTCTTGCTCGAACTGGGCGACGATTTCTGTTTCGTCGGAAGGCAGCGACGGTTAAGGCTCGATAACGTCTGGTACACGGTTGACCTCATTTTCTTTCATAGAGGTCTTAAATGTCTGTTGCTACTCGATCTCAAGATTGGCGCGTTCACGCACGCCGATGCCGGCCAGATGAACCTTTATATCAACTACGCTAAAGAGCATTGGGTGCGTACAGGGGAGAACCCGCCGGTGGGTCTAATCTTGTGCGCCGAGAAAGGGCATGATGTAGCCCGGTACGCTCTGGGTGGCCTGGAGAACAAGGTGTTGGCGGCCACTTACCGGACGGCGTTGCCGGACGAATCACTGATCGTGGCGGAGATAGACCGTACCCGGCGCATACTGGAATTACGAGGTATACCCACGGGAGAGAATGCCAGCGGGACGTGAATCCGTGGTTTGGAAGCAAGCGTGGCCTCCTGTGTTGGTGAAATTGGAATTGCAGCCATAGCGCAGGCGGGGAGCTTGTAAAGCTACCGAGGGGCATGGCGAGGGGTGGGCAGAACCCGGCTTGTTTGTAGGGTTTCTGGGATAAATCCGCAACAAAATGTTTGAGGCGGGGCAGCAGCGCGGGTACAACGGATTGCATTGTGGCAATATGCCGCAACCGCGACGTGTTCTTCAGGCGTCCGTTTATCTACGAAGTATGGTTCGCAATGCCGCCAACCGCTCTCGAACCCCTTCACCGTTTCCATTCTTATTGTGCGCGTTTTCCCTCCGAAATCGTCGAAACAGCGCTCGAAAAATATACTAAGCCCGGCGACAGTGTCTTCGATCCTTTCTGTGGCAGCGGGACGACGCTCGTTGCTTGCCTGGCGCACCGACGGAAAGCGATCGGCACGGACATCGACATCCTGGCCGGCATGCTGACCGAACTGAAAAGTAAGCCGTACACGCGGGACCGCTACGATGTCTGGCGCGAACGGTTCGCCTCCCAACTGAGCGAACACTTCGCCGACATTACGCAATCGTGGATGAAGAACGCCTTACCCCCGCTGGGAAAGAACTGGCTGCTTGGCTCCCTTCAACTCCCCATTCCCGGCTTCCCCGAACTGCGCTACTGGTTTCCGCCGCAACTCACCGCCGCCCTCGCGGCCATCGCCCAGGCGGCGCATGAGTGCGAGGAACGGCATTTCGAGCAGGTCGCCCTTGTCAGCCTCTCGGCATCCATCATCGCCAAGTGGCCGAACACCCTCAGTTACGCGATGGACATCGATCACACACGCCCACACCGTCGCGTTCAGCGGTTCACGCTCGACCGTGTTCTCACCGCCTACCTCGCGCGCCTGGACCGCAGCATCACCTGTCTCAGCGAGTTGCACCGCATTTACACGGAAGCAAACGGCGTGCAGACGTTCGCGGAGGCCGCGCGCGTGGTCTATCCCCACGATGCCCGAACCGCGGCACCTCATTTGGAGAACGAAAGTCAAACGCTCGTGGTCACGTCCCCGCCGTATTTTAACGCGGTGGATTATCCTCGTGCCCACCGCCTCTCGGTATGCTGGATGAACGGCTACTCTCCCGACAACCTCGTCAGCCGCCGTCAGTACATCGGCCTCCGCCACGCCGGCGTCTTCAACGGGGAAACCTGGCTGAAGGAGCGTCCAATGGTTCGCCAACTCATCCCCACGAGCATTCACCGCAAGGAGGCCGTGGTTCGCCGGCTGTGCGCCTTCTATGCGGATTTGGAAGCCGTCCTTCGCCACTGCTGGAATGCACTGCGGGCGGGAGGCCATGCGCTGTTCGTGATTGCCAATAACGTGATTCAGGGAAAACGGATCGAGTCGCACCGCATTCTCGCCGAGTTGGCAAAGCGCCTGGGATTTCAAGAAAAGCGAATCGATACACGAGAGATAGCTCCCATTCGCCGCCGTTTCCCCGTAGGCCCTTTTGGTTTCGATGGGCCGATGACCCACGAATACCTCATCGTGCTACGGAAACCTCGCCACACAAGCCGTTGAGCGGAGGACGTTGCCATGTCAGATCCGCCCGAGCAAAGCGATTTTTGCTCTCTCCACGAGCGCCTTCTCAACGGTGATCGGTTGGCGTCGGAAGAATTGTGTCGTCGTGTGCTATCGTTCCTCGTGGCGGAGGTTGCGCGGAAGTTTCCTCGCAGCGACGAACAACTTGTCAGCGACGGCGTGATCGACGCGGTCCTCGATTATTGTTCTCAACCGCGCCAGTACGACGCGGACGCCGGCGTTCCCCTCGATCGATTCCTCGCCTTGGCCGCCCGGCGAAATGTGGCCAATTTGCAATGCGGCGAGCAACGGCGCAAACAGCGCGAACGCCGGGCCGGTGAAAAAAAACGCGAAGCCGATGTCGCACTCGATCCCCTGGCGCGGAACATTCAACAGGAGGAACGAGAGGCGATGGAGCAAAGGCGAGCCGTTCTGCTCGCCGCCCTGAAGACGGCAAGGGATCGTGAGATTCTGACCCTGTGGCTGGATGGCGTGAAGGACAACGCCGCTTTCGCAACGGTCCTGAATGTGACGCATCTGCCGCTCGATCGACAACGAGTCGAGGTCAAGCGTCATAAGGATCGAATCCTCCGCTTCCTTCGTCGGAAAGGATTGCTGACGTGAACCGAGAAAAACAGGCCCGTTTGCTCCAGGCCGCCGCCGCCCGCGCCGCAACCCGCCCCGAGTTTTTGGGCTGGGTGCTGGCGAAATACGCGGAGCTTGAAACGATGACGGATGATGCCTTACGCCACCAATGGCAACTCTCGACGACCGACTGGACCCGGTTGCAACTGTGCTTGCGACCGCGTGCCGGCACCTTCCTTCCCGATGTGACGCGGATTGCGGCGGAATTTCAACTCGATCGCGGCGCGCTCGCGGCGGTTCTCCGCCGCGTCGATGCCGTGACCGTCTTGCGCGCCAATGAGCAACCGGGCGCGGCCGGCAGTCTTCTGGCCGCACGCACGCGCAAACCGAAGCCAGGCGATGCCTCCGAAGAGAAAGAGGCCGACCATGACTGACTTCGATCGCGAAGAGATTGCCGCCGAGTTTTGGGCCGGCACCGACCTCGCCGACACCTTCCCGCGCAACATCGAGCAGGCGTTGGCCCTGAAACTGCCGGTGACGATCGTGAAATTATCCGCAGTCACCATTCGCACCATCGGCCACTGGCTGCGCCAGCATCACCGCTGCCCGACATTCCCGTCCTACCGGCGCGACCTCATGGGCTGCCTGTACGCCGATGGCGGCCAGGGCTTCATCTTCGTGTGCGGCGCCGATGAGCCGGAAGAACAGCGTTTCACCGTGGCCCACGATACCGCCCATTTCCTCGCCGATTACTGGCTGCCGCGTCAGCGCATTCTCGCGGCCCTTGGCCCTTCTATCGTCGAGGTGCTTGACGGCCGGCGTCCGCCGCAACCGCACGAACGAATCGCCGCCATCGTGGAACATGTCCGCCTCGGACCCCATTGGCACCTGCTTCCGCGCGACGGCATCCACCCGGATGACGATCCCGTCGCCCCGGTCGAAGATCGCGCGGACGAATTGGGGCTTGAACTCGTCGCGCCGCGCCGGCGTGTCCTCGAATTGTTGCGCGACATTCCCGGCCGGCAACGGGGCGACGCCGACGGTGTAGCCGCTATTCTCGGCTCGATTTTCGGACTGCCGCCGTATGTCTTCGCCAGCCTCATCGCGGAGATATGCCGTCCGCGCGTTCCGTCGTTTCTGGAGGACGTGCGCCGCTCGCTCGGGAGGTAATCGTGTCGCAAACCCACAAGGGCCGGAACACTACAGTCATTCCCGCGACGCCGGCGGCGAACGAGCAACCCGGCGATCTCGTTCCCGAAGCGCTCGTGAGCGCTCAGGAGTTCGAGCAAGATTTCGGCGAGCCTCTGGCCCAGATACTCGATCTGGATACCTGGAACGATGGCTCGGACTTGCGGGCCGTCTTCGAGCAACTCGACCGCGAAATCGGTGCGGCGCTTCTGGAAGAAGACGGTTTCCGCGCCGAAGTGCGCAAGCGTGTGTTCCCGCTCATTGCCAAGCGTCCCAACGCTCCCAAGGAGGCCGGCGTCTTCCGTGCTGCCCGCCGGCAACTGCTGGACGCCCAGATGAAAGTGCTGTTCAACGGCGGCATCGAAGCGTGCGACGGCACCTGCCCCTCGCACGATACGCTGCCGCTCACCGTCACGCAGATCGGTGTTTGTCTGGTTTCCTATCTGGGCGGACAAGGTGCCTGGGGCCATCAACTGTTTCGCAAGGATTTGCGCATCCGCGGCCAGGATCCAATTGAAGAAACCCTCGACCTGCTGCAACGACGGCAACAGCGCGCGGGCATCGATCAGGAGAGCCGGCGCGATCGGCTCACCGATCTTGGGCGGCGCGGCATCATGACCTACGCCGAACGGGCTGTGCTGCTGCACAAGGCCAAGGCTCCCTGGCGAATGGGACACGGCCACCCCGCACCCTACGAATTGCTGACCGGCTCCGGCAGCATGGAACTACTCCGGCGCAGTCTCGAAGTTCTGAGCGAACTCATTCTCGACCATCGGCGCTTTGTCTTTGTCCCCAGCGCTCCCAACGAGCGCTTGTTGCTGACCATCGGTCACGCCTTGCATCCCAGCGAATTCGCCATCGTCGAAACGTCCGAACGGCGTATGGATCAGCTTCTCCGTCTGGGCCATCTGCGCAGTGAACATCGGCAGCGAGCGGAAGCGTTCACGTGCGCGGCGGGACCGAAAATCGTGGCGGGTGTGTATCGCACTTTCACGGAGTCGCCGCCGCAGATTTTCTACGCTCACGCTGATTTCGCCCAGGACGCCGCCCTTATCGCGATGGCCGATAGTCTGCTGCAACCGCAGCGAGCCTTCCCAACGCTCATCGACCTGGCCGATACGGTGTGCGGCAGTCTTTTCGGCGCGGCGGGATTCAACTCGACGATTCAATCGGCCTACGCCAGCCACGGCAATCCGCTGCGCTATCTGGGCGAGCGCGAGACGCGGCGCTGAAATGTTGTCGCGGTTTTGCCGCCGGCGCGGAATGTCTCGTAAGAGGCACGAACACAATGAATTGCCAGCCCGCAGCGCCAGCAAGGGAATCCCTTGCTGGCGCTGCGGGCTGGTAAAAAGGTTCGTGCCTCTAAAGGATCGGAGTTCGAGCAAGGGAGAATCGCACATGGCCAACCATCCAACCGAGTCCGTGGTCGAACCCAACGACTTCCAGCCGCAATCCGTGGCGATCGAGGCTCTCGACGAGTTCGACGAGGTGGCCGGCGAAGTCGGCGGCGCGTTTCAGTCTCCGCCGGAAACGACCGGCGCAGTCGGCTACACTCACTTCGACGCGCCCAACAGCGAGGACAACACGGTCGTCATTCTTCTCGCCAAGGAGAGCATGGCCGACTTGCCCTCACAAACACTGGTGCGCATCAAAAGCCTGGAGGACAAACACTCTTATCTTGGTGTGGTGGTTGCCGGCCCTTTCGCCGAACCGGACGGCTTGCGCGCCGATTCGTCGATCGTCGTGGCGACGACGGTGCAAGGCAAGATTTTCCTGCCGCGCTATCATGGCCGAGCGTTCGTGGAGATTCTCGGCGAGGAGATCAACGGCCAGATGATTCCGCCGCGCTTTCGTCCGCGGCCCAACAGTCCCGTCTTTCCGCTCTCCGTTGAGGAAACCGCCGAGGTATTGCAAGTCGGCGGTGATGCTCGATTGGGTGTGGTGGTCGGCCAGGAGGAGATTGCCGTCTGCATTCCGACCGAGCGCAAATCGGTGTTGCCGCGTCATCTGGGCGTGCTGGGAACGACGGGCGGCGGCAAATCGACCACCGTATCGCGTCTCGTCGAGCAACTACAGCAAGCCGGCGCCGCCACGATCCTCATCGACATTGAGGGCGAATACACGGAGATGGATCAGCCGACCGACGATCCGCAAATGCTCACCGCCTTGCAGCAGCGCGGGTTGGAGCCAAAGGGGGTCGGCAATTTCGGCGTCGGCCATCTGGTCGGCCGTGAGACGAGCCGCCGGGCCGAGTTGAAACGCATCCGCTCGTTTTCGCTGCGCTTCGCCGATCTCTCCCCCTACGTCGTGATGGAGATTCTCGACCTGCCCGAAGCGCAACAGGAACGCTTCCTCAAGGCATACGACGCGGTCAAACAAGTCCTCAAGGAACTGCATATTTTCCCGCCCAGGGGCGAAGAGCATCGTGAACTGGAAGTGGACGAACTGGAAGAAGGCTATCCGTGCATGAAGCTGGAACACTTGCTCGACATGGTCAGCGCGTTCACCGACTGGTCCGGCATCACGCGGGAAGATCGCAAGAAAAGCAAGGACGACGGCGAGGATGACTCCTGGCCGATCGCGCTGCGCTCCGCGGATTTGAAAGGCCATGAAGCGATTATCAAGAAGCGTATTCTGCTGGCGCAGGCACCCAAGATCCAATCGAGTTGGCGCGGTCTGGCCGGCCGACTGGGACGGCTGCATCGCCTGCGCGTTTTCGACAACCCGCAAGCGCCGCCGCTGGAGCATGCCAACATGATTCAGCCGGGCAAGGTGTCGGTGATCGACTTGTCGGACACGGATTCGCCGCAGGTGAACAACCTGCTTATCGCCGACATTCTGCGCGGCATTCAGCGCCAGCAAGAGGAGAGCTTCCGCAAGGCGGCCGAGCAGCAGAAGAAACCTGTCCCCGTGGTGGTCATCATTGAGGAAGCCCACGAGTTTCTCTCGGAGCAGCGCATCAAGCAAATGCCGGTGCTGTTTCAGCAAGTGGCGCGCATCGCCAAGCGCGGCCGCAAGCGCTGGCTGGGGCTGGTGTTCGTCACGCAGTTACCGCAGCATCTGCCCAACGAGGTGCTGGGGCTAATCAACAATTACATCGTCCACAAGATCGCCGACAGCGGTGTCGTGGATCGCCTGAAGCGTTCGATCAGCGGCATCGACAAGGCGCAATGGAGCCGGGTGAGCGGCCTGGCTCCCGGGCAAGCGCTGGTGTCGCTGACGAGCATGACTCGGCCGCTGCTGGTGTCGATTGATCCGACCCCATGCCGGTTGCAACTTGTTGAGTAATACGGATTTTATCCATCTCTTGAGGTGAATTATGAGCGCAACAACTGACGCCCCGATGATCCCGGTGCGCGCACTGAACCAGATCACGTACTGTCCGCGTCTGTATTACCTCCAATACGTGGACGCGGTCATGCCGACCAACGAACACGTCGAGTCCGGCTTGCACGATCACCGCCGTGTCGATCAGCCGGATTTGGCCAACAAGACGCGCAAGGAAGGCGACGCCCATCGCAGTCGCGGCATCCATCTTTCGTCGGAGACGCTCGGCATCAGTGGCGTTCTCGACGTGATCGAGGAAAAGGACGGTGTGTCGTACCCCGTCGAGACGAAGCACGGTGCCGCCCCGCGCGACGATGACGGCAAGGCAACCACCTGGGACAACGACGCCGTGCAACTGTGCGGTCAGACGCTCTTGATGGAAGAAGCGTTCGGCGCTCCTATCGAGCGCGGCTTTCAGTTTTACGCGGGGTCGAAGGAGCGCGTCGAGGTGCGCTTCACCGACGAATTACGCGCCAAGACACGCACGGCCATCGACGAATGCCGTCGCCTATCGTCCCTGGACGCGCCGCCCGATCCGTTGCCGGCGGAGTTGCGCCATCGCTGTTTCGGCTGCTCACTGGCGCCGGTCTGTCTGCCCGAGGAAACGCTCTACCAGATCGGCCTCCCGCCGGCGACGGCGGAGACGGCCCCATCGTCGCCCGGCCTGACGCGCGTGATTCCGCAGTCCGACGACGGCGCGGTGCTGTACGTGCAGGAGCCGGGCAGTCATGTCGGCAAACGCAGCGAGCATCTGGTCGTTCGCAAGGATGGTCAGGAGGTGACGCGCGTGCCGATGCACGCGATTCGCCAGCTCGTGGTATGTGGCAACGTGCAGGTTTCGACGCAGGCGCTTGAGACGCTGGTGCAAAACGACATTTCCATCGCCTACGTGACCGGCTATGGCCGTTTCATCGGCACGTTCGCCTCGTCGATGCCAAAGAACGTCGGTCTGCGTGAGTCGCAGTTCCGTCGTTTCGCCGACGCCGCAGAGTGCCTGATGCTGTCGAAGGCGGTGGTGCGCGGCAAGCTGATCAACCAGCGTGCCTTGCTCATGCGGAGTCTGCGCGGCGACGGCGACCGCGGCAGTGAGGAACCTGCCGCCCGTGGCCTGGCCGACCTGATCCGCCGCCTGGACAGCGTCGCGTCGCTGGAAAGCGTGTTGGGCATGGAGGGGCAAGGAGCGGCGTTGTACTTCGGCGAGTTCGGCCGTTTCTTGCGTACTCAACCGCCCGGCCGCGGTTTCGAGTTCACGTCCCGCAACCGCCGTCCGCCGCGCGACCCGGTAAACGCGCTGTTGTCGTTCGCCTACGCGATGCTGACGAAGGATTGCTTCTCGGCGGTCAGCACGGTCGGCTTCGACCCGTACAAGGGTTTCTTCCACGCCAACCGCCACGGCAAACCCTCGCTGGCCCTGGATCTCATGGAGGAATTTCGTCCCATCATCGCCGACTCGGTGGTCTTGACGCTCATCAACAACGAGATGCTGACCCCGGCCGATTTCGTGGTCTGGCGTGAGGCGTGCCAGTTGACGGATTCTGGTCGCCGCCAATTCTTCCAGACCTACGAGCAGCGTAAGGCAACGGTGGTGACGCATCCGGTCTACGGTTACAAGATGAGCTATTCGCGCATGCTGGAGGTGCAAGCGCGCATGCTGGCCGCGTATGTGCGTGGTTCGGTACCGGCCTACACCGGCTTCACGGTGCGTTGAACCGATTTTCCCCTCGCCCCTTGGGGAGAGGGTAGGGTGAGGGGTGTGTCTTGGATTCTTACATCGTTGCTTACGACATCAGCGATCCGAAACGTCTACGCAAGGTAGCGATGGTGTGCGAAGACTTCGGCTATCGCAAGCAGTACTCGGTGTTTTTGTGTCGCTTGTCCGCTACCGACTTTGTACGCTTGAGGTCGCGCTTGTATGATCTCATCCACCTGGAGCAAGATCAGGTGCTGTTCATCCCACTCTGCCCGAAGTGCGTCAATGGCATCGAATCGTTGGGGCGCCCAACGGAAGCACACGATGCGAAGGATGTGGTGCTAGTGGTGTGAAAAGGAGAGCAGTACGGTGAACACGAAACCGGCAGCCCACTCTGCGGACGTTCAGATTCACTTACATGTGAACGGTTCTGTCTTGCCAGTGGCGCAACTCGGCCCCAACTTCCTCGTGCTGCGAAAGGCTGTTGAGCAACCGCCTTGTGATGCCGCGATTGCCATGTCGATTGACGGCCACGAAAGTCTCTGGAATGTCCGCCTCGTCAACGGCATTCAAGCCAGCTGCCGGAAGACCGCGATTTCCGTTTGTGCCGACAGCCCTGGGAGACATCGGAGGATGTGAATGGTGGATTGACGTAGAGTCACGAACTGGATTCGCCGGTCGGTGGCGTGGAGGGACGAATGCGAATGCCGTTAGGCGCGATGACCGTGAAGGCACCGACAAATTCGGCAGCGTGGTTTTTGAACGCTGCGGAGACGAGATCAGCCCGAGCAGCGCGGCTTAGTTCTGCAAGGCGGATCAACACAACGCCAGGATTTGCAGCGCCCCGCCGATATACCAACTCGCCGAAGTCCTTGTCTTCGGTGAGCAGGACAGCTTGCATCCGGTCGGCCTCACTCAGCACTTGCGTATCGGTGACGCCGGGCGAAACTTCGGCAATGGACACCACAGTCAGTCCATCCGTGCGCAGCCGTTCGATGATCGCTCGGGCCACGCTCTCATCGGCCAGCAGCGTCATGCGACTTGTCCCTCCGACGGATAGACAATGTCGTTGCGGATGACTTGAAGGGCGTAACGTAAGGCCGCCGCCACCGCCTCGGGCGTCAACTGCGGGTAGTCGAGCAAGAGATCGTCGATGGTTTCACCGGCAGCGAGTTTTTCCAGAATCAACTCGACCGTGATGCGAGTGCCCGCGATGACGGGCTTGCCCAGCATAATCGCGGGATCGGAAGTCACAAGGGGATTCATGATGTTGTTTCTTCGGTTCTTGGTTCATTGGATCGTGGGTGCGTCAGTTGCAAAATCGGCTACAGCCTGAAGATCGTGGGAAATGGGCAAACATCCCTGTCAGCCCAGACAAGCTACGTCCTTTCTAACAATGCGGCCACGGTCCGAAGACCGTGGAGAATGCCTTGAGAAAAGGTGGCACGCCAATTCGTCGCGTAACTTCAATGCGGCTATTGCTTTACGCAATAGATGGAAAGAAAGCGAAGATAATCTCCGCGCAATACTTGACAATGCTGCCACCACAGGCATAAGATCGAACTAGCTTTTTCTACGCCACGAAGTGGCGAATTATAAGGGAATACCTATGGATGAAGTCCTGATCGCAACCTACCGCAATCTGGTCATTCGTTTTCGTGCCTCCGCCGAAGACATCCTAGAAGACCCAGAGTTGCGTGGACTCTTTCTCGCAGAAGTTCGCCAAGCCGTAGGCGAACTCCCTGAACGTCAGCTCCTTCATCGGTTATCGTGCCTCCGTAAGAAAAGTCGGCTGCCGCGTTCACGCGACATCCTTGTTCCCTGACCGTCTTACTCCATTATTGGAGGCTTCGCGAGATGAGCCAACTTGATTTTGCTTCCACCTTCGAGCAGTTGACCGGAAACTCTCCCTTCCCGTGGCAGGAGGAATTGTACAAGCGGTTTGTCTCAGATCGGTCAGACAACATTCCATCGTCATGCAACCTGCCGACTGGGTTGGGCAAAACGTCGGTTGTCGCCATCTGGCTGATTGCGCTGGCAAACTACCCAAGCAAGCTGCCGCGACGGTTGGTATATGTCGTCAACCGCCGAACGGTGGTCGATCAGTCCACCGACGAGGCGATTAAATTGCGAGACCAATTGCTTGGGGAGTTCGGGCCACCACATCCATTAGTTTGCCGATTTAGACACGCTCTTGAGAGCTTAGCTTCCGATCCTGGCAGTGGCCCGCTCGCGATCAGTACACTACGGGGACAATTTGCAGACAACCGAGAATGGAGTTCGGACCCGGCTCGCCCTGCATTGATTGCCGGCACGGTGGACATGATCGGCAGTCGATTGCTGTTCAGCGGATATGGCGTCGGGTTCAAGGGAAAGCCATTGCACGCGGGATTCTTGGGACAAGACGTGCTGCTCGTTCACGATGAAGCCCAGTTGGAGCCGGCGTTTCAAGAATTGATCGTGAAGATCGAGAAGGAACAGGAACGCTGTCCGAACGAGTGCGGAAAGTTTCGGGTAATGGAACTGTCTGCCACCTCTCGGGGCGAGGGAAAGGTGTTCACCCTGACTGACAAAGAAAAAAATCCAAGGGCGACAAACGAAACTGCACCCGAACCTCTCCGCACGGTATGGAAGCGAATCACAGCCAAAAAAGGTCTGAAATTTCACGGCACTGAACGCAACAATCTCGCCAAAGAAATCGGCAAAATCGCACTTCGCCACAAGCAGTCTGGAAAGGCGATTCTGGTCTTTGTGCGCACCGTCGAAGAAGTGAAAACGGTGTACGCGATCCTGACAGACAAAAAAGGAGGAGCGGGAGTCCTCACTGACCAAGTCCAAGTATTGACAGGTACCCTTCGCGGTCTTGAAAGAGACCGCCTGGCCAAAGATGATCCCATCTTTCAACGCCTACTTTTGAAGGTTCCATCTGACGGCCGAACCGTATACCTCATTTGCACGTCTGCGGGCGAAGTGGGAATCGACCTCTCCGCCGATCATATGGTCTGTGACCTTACGACATACGAGAGTATGGCTCAGCGACTTGGCCGTGTAAACCGCCGTGGCGATGGCGCAGCCGAAATCGACGTGGTTTTCGAAATCGACCGCGACCCGAAAAAGCAAGACGATGGCTTGGAGAAATCACGTTGGCAGACGAAGGCCGTTCTTGAACGGCTACCCAAGTGCGATTGGATCGACGATCGGTATGAGGCATCCCCAAACGAGTTGAGCCGACTCATTGACCAGTTAACGGAGCAAGAACGCAAAGCCGCCTTCTCGCCGACGCCGGAGATTCTGCCCGTATCGGACATTCTCTTCGATGCGTGGGCACTGACGACGATCAAAGGCAAACTGCCCGGTCGCCCGCCGGTCGAACCTTATTTGCACGGCTTAGTCGGGTGGGAACCACCGGAAACGCGCGTCGCTTGGCGGGAAGAAGTCTGGGAACTGCGTGTGAATTTCAAAAATGAAGCGGAGCGAATCGAACGCGAGGGCAAGGAGCGAGTGCGTCTGGAGAAATACGCCGCTGAGTTGCTCGAAGATTACCCGCTGAAGCCACACGAGATGCTGCGGAATCCGACGTACCGGCTCGTCAAAGAACTCGGCAAGCTTGCTGCCGCAGCCGATACGCCAGTCTGGGTCGTGGGTGATGACGATGGAGTTAAAGTGACGACGCTCGGTGAATTGTGGGAGGCGGATAAAGAGAAGCTAGAAGGGCAGACTCTCTTGCTGCCGCCAGAAGCGGGCGGTTTGTCGCTCAACAACAAGGGCACCCCGACCGGGTTATTCGAGGGTTCAGCGAAGTACGAACCTGAACACCGCAAGGTCTACGATGTCGCGGACGAATGGCGTGATAAGGATGGTCTACTCCGCCAGCGGAGATGGAACGACGAGACCAAACCCGCTGGGATGAAACTCGAACGCATCATTCCGATTTCCGATTCGGATGACGAAGATGCGGAGGCGACGAAAATCTGGTACTGGTTTGTACGATCAAAGGCATCCGATATACCGAATGCTCAGGGCCGGCGCAAGTACGATCTTCAACCTCACCTCGCCGATGCAAAAACCGCCGCCGAGAAGTTTCTGGCGAATCTCGCCCTTGATGCGGACATCCGCCAAGCCGTCATCCTCGCAGCCGAGTTCCACGATCTCGGAAAAGATCGCAAACTCTGGCAGCAGGGTATCGGGAATGAGGCCTATCCAGATGAGAAATGGGCGAAGTCAGGCAGGCGAACGGCGGCGGTTCAGCGATCAACATACCGCCATGAGTTTGGGTCGCTGCTTGACGTAACCGAACAATCCGAATTCCTGGCCCTTTCGCCTGATCTGCAAGAACTCGTATTGCACCTCATCGCGGCGCACCACGGGCGTGCGCGCCCACACTTCCCCGAGGACGAAGCTTTCGACCACGAACCGAAGGGCCGCGATGTTCCGGGAGCAGCGGCCGCCGTGCCCGGGCGCTTTGCGAAACTGCAACGGAAGTACGGGCGGTGGGGACTGGCGTACCTCGAATCCTTGGTGCGGGCTGCCGACATTCTCGCATCCCGAAAAGCGGAAGAAGGTGACTCATGATCCAAGTGACCGTCGATCCGACAAACCCCGGCCAGTTCTTCGCCTGCTGCGGTCTGCTTGAACTCGCCAATCGACTGTGGGAAGGGGCGGAAGGGTGGTTCGAGGGGCCGGCGTTCTGCATCAAGTGTGATGGCACTTTGGTAAAGTTGTTAACGGCTGCAAAATCTATTCAACTTGATGGCAGTGCTATAACGGATTCAGAAGATGAAGAGAGCGAGGAAGATGAATCGTTTGAACCCCTTGACATAATAGCACCGATCAAACTCCGCCTTGATTGGTGGCATAATAAGGGATTAAAACCTTGGGCTGGCTCCATGAATGCCCGAGTTATCATGCGAGCAATGTGCTGTGCTATCAATGCGGATGGCTCAGATCCTATGAACCAAGAACAAGTGGTTTATGATCCTCAGCCGGAGACTACAATTGGTGCGGGAAAGCAGCGAGCAAAAAAACAAAAAAAGCGTGAGCCATTCTACTTCGATTCTCGTCGAGGAGCAAACTGTACAGCGCTAGATGTGGGATTCGTTCCAGATTCGCTCAAAAAATTGAAAACCATGGCTTATCCGGTGGTAGAAGCTCTCGCAATGATTGGGCTTCAGCGATGTCGGCCATTACCAACGAAATTCGCGCGAGTGTTTGACTACTTTACCTGGTCGCAACCTGTATCGCCGTCAATTCTCGCCGCAGTAGTTTGTGGGCTCGTTGTAGATCGGGGAACTCGTAGGTTCCGGTTTGCGAACGTTTTTCGCACGGGGCAACGCAAGCACAAAGCATTTGCCCCAGCATCCCCCTTGTCTGGAGATTCCAATGAGTGATGTAACGCTGGACATGTTCGACGCATGGCTCAAGGATGACGAATTTGCGGCCATCACGGCGCATCAACTCCTTCAATCTGTAGAAGGAGCCGAAGGAGTTATCTTTCCTCCGACTTACGCAGCAACTACAGAAGGGCAAAAAGGTAATTACAACATCGACTACTTTGAAGGCGAGTTTCAGGCAAAGGTCAGTTATCGGAACCAAAATCAGGAGAAAATCGAAAGCGATATTCGCCATGAGAAGGGCGGAAATGTGTGCCTAATCAATAGTGTCGGTGCAGAAGCCAACCGTGTTGAACCGCTTTTCAAACCAGAGAAAAAGGACGGCAAATACGCTAGTCTTGTGCCACAAGTTCTCATCGAAGTCAGGAACAAGACAGATGAGGTAGTTGCCGAGATTAACCTACTCGACGCTGGGCATCGTGCGGGTGACGCTATTGTTCGTTTCACGCCCCATGGAGTGACGGTGTTCGAGGCGTTCAAGGAATATCTTGACAACGGCAACGCTTTGCAACTTGCAAAAATTGCTCCGACTTCAATCGTCTTCGGCGTGTGGGACTCCCGCGGCACGCAAGCCAAACTTCCGCGCGTCTTTCGCTCGATTGTCCGGGCATACAATGTGCGCCCCCTGAAACGCTCCGCACAGTTCAATCGGGCGATGAAATACGTCGAAAATGGTGTCATCGATGAAAAGCTGGACAAAGGCGAAGGGGACAAAAATCCTCTTTCTCGGGAAGGGTTCAAAGACAATCCAGCCACAGGTGCGCCGGGCGGAGTCATCGTTGATGGCGATATCCGCCGTGACATAACAATCAACCTTTCTGCCATTCGGCGCTTGCAAGCACCCAACTCACAAAATCCCAAGCAGACCGACGCCGACCAAGCCCTAAAACTCCGTCGGTATATCCTGGGCTTGAGTTTAGTCGCTGCAACTGCGAGGACACAAGATAAGTTCGATCTCCGGGAAGGTTGTCAACTTCGTGTCAAACCCGGCTTCACGATGGGATGGAATCTCGTGCCATTCGAGGGAACGGATCAAGCGTTATCATACCTGACAGGGGAACTCTCCCTTGCGTATGCCAAAGCTGCGGCCGATTCGTTCGTTGTGGGTGGCCCTTACCCTCCGGTTCGATTTGATCAGAAAACTGCTGAGAAATGGTTGGAGTTGGACAAGAAAGCACAAGACAAACTGCGGCGCGAAAAGCCCATGACAAAGTAGCTTCCAGGGGAGCCAAACAAATGCCTTCCGTCTTCTGCCTCACGGTTCGCTTTCTCGACCCCGTGCCATCGTTCCACGGACGAGGCGATGGGGACGAACCCGAGTGGCCGCCGTCTCCCTTACGGCTCTTTCAGGCGCTCGTGGCGGCGTCGGCCGCACGTTGGCGCGGACGCCATTTCGTGGACTCCGCACAGCCGGCGCTCAAGTGGATCGAAACTCGCAAGCCCGTCGTCGTCGCGCCCGATATTCAAGCCGAGCGCACGCCGTATCGGATGTATGTTCCCAATAATGCTGCCGACCTTGTGACCGCTGCCTGGGCGCGCGGCAACAGCGAGGCCAGCATTGCCGAGCATCGCGTCGAAAAGGACGTTCGGCCGACGCGATTGGTTGGCGGGGACTGTGTGCATTACCTCTGGGATGTCCCCGAGCCGGCGCCCGTGGGAGTGTCGGGCTATCTCGAAACCCTAGCCGCCTCCGCGCGCAGCATCACGCATCTCGGTTGGGGGGTCGATATGGTCGCGGCCAATGCCAACGTGGTGTCCGTGGACGAAGCAACCAAGTTACCTGGCCACGTTTGGCGTCCGGTGTCCGTGGGAGGCACTCCCTTGCGCGTGCCCATCCCCGGAACCCTCGCGGCCTTGATTCATCGTCACGGACGGTTCCTTATCCGCCTGGCGGCGGAAGCTTTTCAGCCCGTGCCGCCGTTGTCCACCTTCGCGACTGTCGGCTACCACTCGGCCACGGCTCCTTCGGCGAAGCCGGCCACCGTTCGCCCGTTCGCCGCGTTCAGCATCCTGAAACCGGACGCCAGCGGCAACCGCTCCTTCGATACGCCCAGCCGTGGCCGCGATGTGGCCGCGTGGGTTCGGCATGTCACCGGCCAGGTGTGCGAGGGTTGGCCATTCGGGAAGATGGCCGCATTTGTTCACGGACACGATGAAGACGGGAATCGACTGAAGGGTGAAGGGGCCGACCGCCGGTTCATGTATCTGCCGCTGCCCACGATCAACTCAACACTGAACCGTGTCGAATCGATTCGACGAGTTCTCATCGTCGCCCCGGCAGGTTGCAAGGATCAGATTGATTGGATAAGGCGGCGACTGCCTGGGCAAGAACTGCTGAACCTCAACGATCAACCGGTCGGATTGCTCAACATTCTGCCGACATCCGATTGGGTGCTGCGGCAATATGTCGGCGAATCACGCACCTGGTCCACGGTCACGCCGATCATATTGCCCGGTCACGATGACCCCGATGGATTGCGGAAAAAACTCAACAACCGTCCCACATCCGAGGAGCAAAAGAACCTTCTGGAACGGCTCAATCGTCGAATCGTCAGCCTGTTGCACAAAGCATTCTTACAAGCTGGTCTTTCGCCGGAACTGGTGGACACCATCGAAGAACTCGATTGGAGTCGGGTCGGCTTCCGTGCTGGATTGGACCTGGCCGACCGTTACCTTCGACCGGACAAGCTCAATGGCCCCCAATACCACGTCCGCGTTCGCTTCCCGCATCGGATCCGCGGACCGCTTGCGATCGGGGCCGGTCGGTATCGTGGACTTGGCGTATTCGCCACGGAAGGAGTGGCATGAGTCGGCGAAACCGCCTGGGGTTGCTTTGGGTCTGTTACCGTTCACGGAGTTGAGGCGGTATACGCGGCCGTGACAAGTCGTTTTCCAAGGTCGTGAGACCTTGGCCACATTGAAGCGTGGTCACGCGACACCTCAAGAGACGCGGCCAGAAGAAAGACCCGCCCGACTGTCACGCCCTCGCCAGACGACAGCCCTTCGCGGCCCGTGTCCTCATCGAAGAAGTCCAACGCTGGCAGCGCCGTCAACCCCTGCTGGCGACCGGTGCCGCGCCCGCCTATACTGTCTTGGATCCTGTGGGCCGCACCGGTTCGTTCCGGCCGCTCCAGTTCCGTCGCGGCCGCCGCAAGCCGGGCGACGACGGAACCCATCGGGCGACGGCGGCCTTCCGCCTGGCGTTCGACCGCGACGTGTCGGGGCCGTTGTGTCTGGGCCACGCCTGTCATTTCGGCCTGGGTCTGTTCCTTCCGGCCGAATGATCACTGGCGTCTTGTTTTGGTTGGGCCGATGCCGCGAACGCCCAGGTGCTGCAATCGTGTTCCCACGGTTTCCGTGGCGTTGTTCTTTGACAATTGAAGAGATACGCGTTTTCGCTACCCACGCCCCGCTCGCGTGACCAAACCTCTGTTCCCGGCAGAAGTTAACGAAAAGGCACTGTCTCCTCTCATCCCTCTGTCCCTCCATTTCCCGACCTGCTCGCGGAACACGCTCTAACCCGCGTAAAATATACTATTTGCAACGAGGACGATCTCCACGGTCTTGGAGCCGTGGCCGCATTGAAGCGCGACAACGGCCACAGGTGCCACGGCGACGGCTGGCGATCTCCACGGTCTTGGAGCCGTGGCCGCATTGAAGCTCGTCCGGCGCTGCCAGGCGCCCGGCGTCGAACTGCTATCTCCACGGTCTTGGAGCCGTGGCCGCATTGAAGCACCATATCGAGTAAGGATTTCTCGGCTGCTTTTCTCATCTCCACGGTCTTGGAGCCGTGGCCGCATTGAAGCGGCGGCATCGGCCAACGAGCGGACATCGCATCGGCCCTATCTCCACGGTCTTGGAGCCGTGGCCGCATTGAAGCGCGGTCCGCTTCACGCCCGTCTCACACTCCGGGCAAATCTCCACGGTCTTGGAGCCGTGGCCGCATTGAAGCTTACTCTCGATGGGTGGGATAACCCCGACCTTGAGATCTCCACGGTCTTGGAGCCGTGGCCGCATTGAAGCCTCTCCTCTTGACATCGAGTACGCTATAGCGTACTAATCTCCACGGTCTTGGAGCCGTGGCCGCATTGAAGCTACCGAAGCAAGTACGGGATCATATGAAGGTCCACATCTCCACGGTCTTGGAGCCGTGGCCGCATTGAAGCTTTGCTCCCATCGCCGGAGGGGAGGACTACGGATGGGATCTCCACGGTCTTGGAGCCGTGGCCGCATTGAAGCTTGTTGATTCGGTCAATCTCAAGGTCGGGGTTATCCCAATCTCCACGGTCTTGGAGCCGTGGCCGCATTGAAGCCGGCCCAAATCGTCACGCTCGATTGCGTTTACAACATCTCCACGGTCTTGGAGCCGTGGCCGCATTGAAGCCCGGCCTGAACCGCGAGTCCAAGACCGGATGAGACGAGCATCTCCACGGTCTTGGAGCCGTGGCCGCATTGAAGCCGTACAGTGCGGCACCCTCGCAATGGATTACGTGGCATCTCCACGGTCTTGGAGCCGTGGCCGCATTGAAGCAACGACCAAACGATGATCTGGATCTTCGGCTTGTAGATCTCCACGGTCTTGGAGCCGTGGCCGCATTGAAGCCTTACCGTTGAACTTCGCCGAGAAGACCATATGCTGGAATCTCCACGGTCTTGGAGCCGTGGCCGCATTGAAGCTCGACTTTGCGGGAGCTTCCCGCGACCATCTTCGCTTCATCTCCACGGTCTTGGAGCCGTGGCCGCATTGAAGCTCACCGCCTGGACATCTCCCTTCGATCGGGCGAGTCACATCTCCACGGTCTTGGAGCCGTGGCCGCATTGAAGCTTCCGCGCGCGGTCTGTCATCTCCAGTTCTTCGGGATCTCCACGGTCTTGGAGCCGTGGCCGCATTGAAGCCGGATGACGGTTCAGCCAGGCGAGAATCGAGCGTGCCTCATCTCCACGGTCTTGGAGCCGTGGCCGCATTGAAGCATCCAGCCCACTACTCGCATTAACACGCATTTTGTAATCTCCACGGTCTTGGAGCCGTGGCCGCATTGAAGCATCCGACGCCGTGAATGGCGGCATCGGCCATTTTGGGATCTCCACGGTCTTGGAGCCGTGGCCGCATTGAAGCGTATGCTTCCAGTCTGGTCACGGATACCACGTTGACATCTCCACGGTCTTGGAGCCGTGGCCGCATTGAAGCACGGATTGGCATTCGAGTTTTGGCTGCGCGTCCGTCATCTCCACGGTCTTGGAGCCGTGGCCGCATTGAAGCATTATCGTGTTCAGCGAAAGGACTCTCATGGCCGACATCTCCACGGTCTTGGAGCCGTGGCCGCATTGAAGCCGTCCCCTCTGAATGCCCCAAATGCAGACATTACGAGTCATCTCCACGGTCTTGGAGCCGTGGCCGCATTGAAGCCCCATTTAGGACGGGTATATCCATAATTGGGAGAGTGGAATCTCCACGGTCTTGGAGCCGTGGCCGCATTGAAGCGGCGCGGGTGCCGGCGAAGACGACACGAGGCATGCCGGTATCTCCACGGTCTTGGAGCCGTGGCCGCATTGAAGCTTTTAGATGATTCTTTACCACAATAATCACAAACAATCTCCACGGTCTTGGAGCCGTGGCCGCATTGAAGCGGCATCCAATTTAAATTAACCCAAAAATCATACCCATCTCCACGGTCTTGGAGCCGTGGCCGCATTGAAGCTAGACCTTCATCTGGCGAACCTAGATCAATTGCTGAATCTCCACGGTCTTGGAGCCGTGGCCGCATTGAAGCTTTATATCTTCCTTTGTTAAACAATTGATCTTTAGTTATCTCCACGGTCTTGGAGCCGTGGCCGCATTGAAGCACCTTCAATAGCTTCCATCTTGGCTACCG
>DATNCY010000326.1:0-12040 GCA_035553375.1 Gemmataceae bacterium | reverse complement strand
CGCGAGAAATCCTAAACTCGAAATCCGAAATCCGAAAGAAATCTCAAAAGACAAAATCCAAAACGCAAAATAAGGCAGCGACAGATTTTGAATTTGGGTATTTTGGTTTGAGATTTCTTTCGGATTTCGAGTTTCGGATTTTGAATTATGCGCGGACGTTTCACGGCGCTGGCTATCGGGCTGATCCTCATCGTCGGCCTGCTCGCTCTGGTGGGTTGGCTGCGCTCCGCGCCTCCGGCGTTTGACGGCAAAGTGCTGCGCTGGGGCGGCGATGCCAGCGGCGGCGCACCCTACATCATCGAGCGCGAATCCACTCAATCGCCTACCGGCTTCGAGGGGGAATTGGCCGACTATCTCGCCGGCCGGCTCGGCGTCACCGCTCGCTTCGAGCAAAAAAATTGGGACATGCTTCCGCAAGACCTGGCACGCGGCGACATCGACGTGGTGCTGAATGGCTACGAGTGGTCGGCGGAACGCGAACACAAGATGGCCTCGACCATCCCTTATTTCGTCTATCGCTTGCAACTCATCGTCGCTGCCGATTCGCCTCTGCGCGACTGGGACGATCTGCGTCGCGCTCGCTCCGGCAAGCGTCTCAAGGTCGGCGTCCTCCGCGATTCGGCGGCACATCGCTATCTGGAGAAAGCCTACCGCGCCGACGAAGTAGAGGTCATCGCTCTGTCAATCGAAGGCAGCACGGGTCTCATGGGCATGGTGCGCAACGGCAAGCTCGATGCCACGGTGCAGGATCTTGTGGCCGCCGTGTACTACGTCCAGCAGAACCACGACTTCGGCGACTTGCGGCTGGCGGGAGCGCCGATCGAGCCGGGTTATTTCGTTCTTTACGTTCGGGCCAATGATACGGAACTGCGTCAACAGCTTAATGACGGGATTCGCGCCGCGCTGAAGGACGGCACACTAAAGCGCATTTACGACAAATATGGTCTGTGGAATAAGGATCAAGAGGGGCTGGCGGAGCTTGCCGAACACTGGCCGCCGCCGCTGCCGGAGCCGGAGTCGGATTTTTCAGGCTATGCCGGGCTGTTGCTGCGCGCGGCCTGCGTGACAATTTTGCTGGCGTGCCTGGCGATGCCGTTGGCGATGCTGGTCGGCTTACTCGTCGCGGTAGGGCGATTGTACGGCCCGCGTTGGCTGAATGGGCTGTTGACGGTGTATGTCGAACTGCTGCGCGGTACGCCGGTGTTGATGCAGTTGTTCGTGATCTATTATCTGCTGCCGGAAATCGGCGTGAAGATTGATGCATTCTGGGCGGGCGTGATGGGGTTGGCGATCAATTACTCGGCCTACGAAGCGGAGAATTATCGAGCCGGTCTGCTGGCGATTCCGCGCGGCCAAATGGAGGCGGCCCTATCGCTGGGCATGAGTATGCCCACGGCTCTCTGGCGCATCATTGTCCCGCAGGCGGTTCGCCTCGTTATTCCGCCGGTGACGAACGATTTCATCGCGCTATTCAAGGATACGTCGGTATGCAGCGTCATCGCCGTGGTGGAACTGACGAGCCGCTATCAGACGTTGATGGTCAATCATCCGCGCTACATGCTGCGATTGGGATTGGTGACGGCGCTGCTGTATTTGCTGATGAGTTATCCGCTGTCGCTGGTGGCGCGGCGATTGGAACGCAGGCGAAAGTAGGTTCTGGCTGATCGAGGCGTACATCTATACTCATCGCAAGGACTTCGCTCATTCGGACTTTACGGCCTACCACGCCACGCTGCTCGAAGTTCTTCAGAGGCTCTTCGGCATTCGGCTCTCACGTAACGGCCTCACGTTTAACCAAGGAGTGTTGTGGATGCTCTTCCAAAGCACTGTGGAATCCTTGCTCCAGATCACCGGTCCTTGGGACAGGTTTCTTGAGACGAGCTTGATTTCCAAGAAGTTGGAGGAGAGATGGGATTCGATGATTCCAAGGAGCCTGACAGCATCAACTACTACGACGACATGTGATTAGGAAACCGCCGATCCAGGGAGGTCTGCGATGAAAGCGACTGCAATCATGCTCGTTTTGTTCGTCGGGTTCGCGGTTACCGAACCCGTTCGTGGTGCCCATCTCAATCCTGGCCTCAAGGCGGTTGCGGATTCGTCCACCGACATTGCGGTCGCGGAAGTCCTCGATTCCAAACCACGCAGGGCAATCGAAGGAGCGCGGGATACGGCCCAGCTCAAAGTCATCCGCACCCTCAAGGGACCACTGCAACCGGGCGACGAAATCGGCGTCTACTACCACCTACTCTGGGTTGACGCTGAGAAAGGAGATTTGGAGAAGCCAAAATTCGAGAAAGGCAAACGCTACACCGTTTTTCTTGTCAAGAGCGGCGGCTACACCCTGACCGATCAATGGCTCGCTGTGTGCCCCGAACATCCCCATTTGGACGGGGACGTGACGCACGCTCTGAACGAGGTGGGCGATCTGTGGAGCGACTACTGGCGAAGACAACACAAAGGTCCCCTCGTCTCCCGTCTTAGAATCGAGATCCTTCCCGACGCCAAAGTGCGTCGAACCAAGAAGGAGCTAACTCTTTCGGTGAAGATCGTCAACCATTCAGCGCGGGAAATCACGACTCGTCTGGCCCATGAATGGCATGGCGGCGAGTGGCCCTCGACGGACCTATACGCCTCGGCGACACATGTGCAAGCCAAACAAGCTAAGCCGCTCGTGCCGATTTTCTTGAAGGGCGAGCAACAGGGCGAGGCCAAACTTACCCGGATCGCCCCAGGAAAGTCCGTCACAGTTGAGTTGCGGATGGATTGGCCGGGAACCGGTTCCGTGAAGGCCGCGCCTCTGTTGTCGCCATCCGAAAGCGAATCGAACATCCGAGTGCTGATGGTTTTCGATACGGGGCGCAACGCCCGTGAATACGCCGCCAGCGCGGTGAAATATGTGAGAATCGTTGACGAATGACACCGGCATTGGCACCAATCGACCGAACTTCCCTGCCAGGGCCGCCGCAAGAGCTTGATGGTATGGCTCCGGCAGGTGAGCGAGGTCGTTCGGTCAGGGGGGGCATCGGCTGCTATCTCGCTCAACCTGTCGCGGGCGGCTCGTGCATTGAGGTCGGTAAGCTGCCGGTGCCGATATGATAACCGAACAGCGATGATGCCGATGCAGCGAGGAATTATGGTCAGGCAGCGTATGCGCATTGTTCTACTTGCCGGATCGCTCATCGGGATGGCTCTGCCCGCGAGTCTGCTGGCGGCGGACTTGCAAGCTGGCGTCGCAGTGGTGGACATCACGCCGCTCAAAGGCTATCGTATGGCCGGCTACTTCCGCGAACGTCCCAATCCCGCCCGCGAATACGCCGGCATCGACGATCAACTCGATCGCGCGATCCAGGAGATTTTCGCCGCGTTGAAGACGAAGGGAAAGACCATCCCACTGGTGCCGCCGTATCCGAAGAAATAGGGAAATATCTCTGGTTAGCCCCTTCGCTTCGCCGAGCCTACGACAAAGGAGATCAGCCATGTGCCGATATGCGACGCTTCTGTCTCTCCTCGTCCTCCTCGTTCTCTTCGGAGAGCAAGCCATCCACGGGGAGCCGCCGGCAAGCAATCCACCGCGCACCGACCGCTACGGCGATCCGTTGCCGCCCGGGGTTATCGCTCGTTTGGGCACGATTCGTCTGCGTCATTTCGGCCGGGCTTTCGATGTGGCCTTTTCGCCCGATGGAAAAGTCCTCGCCTCGGTCGGCGAAGATCGCCGCATCCGCTTGTGGAATGCCGCGACGGGCCGGCCGCTGCGCGAACTTCCAGGCCACCCCGGATGGGTGCGAAGCATCGCCTTTTCACCGACCGGAAAACTTCTGGCCTCGGTCGGCAGCGACAACACGGTGCGTTTGTGGAACGTAGCGACGGGGCGACAGATCGGTGAGCCTATCTGGGCACACCCCCTCTTTGCGGCCTTTTCGCCGGACGGCAAATACCTTGTTTTCACGAGACCCGGCGCGCCGACGGGGAAGATGGAGCCTACGGACCCAATCTGTATCTGGGACATCGCAGCGGGCAAAGTCATCCGCACCTGGACCGTGACGGCCTCACCTTATTCGGGCACATTCTCGCCCGATGGCCGGACATTGGCCCTCGCCACGAACGAGTGGATAGCAAGAACAGGCGCGAAGCTGGGCGAGAAAAACATCGGAAAAAACAGATCTTTCATCAGCCTGTGGGAGACGGCGACCGGAAAAGAGCTTTGGCATACGCCGGGACGCCCACAGCCGCTATTCTCGATCGCCTTTTCTCCCGATGGCAAAACTCTGGTATCGGGTGGCGTCCAGTCTGATCCCGAAAAGGGGGAAGGGCATGGCGAGATCAAATTGTGGGATGCGTCCACCGGCAAGGAACTTCGAGATCTGCCCGGACCGGCGAGTCGCGTCAGTTACGTTCGCTTCTCGCCAGACGGCAAATATCTCTTATCCATGTGCGGCTCTGGGCCAACCATTTTCTGGGATGTGAAGGCGGCCAATGGCCCGCGGCGTGTGTGGGAGGTTCCTGATAACGGTTGGAACGCCGCATTCTCGCCGGACAGCCGCCGGTTGGCCTGGTGTACGCGGCAAGCGATTCGTCTGATCGACCTTCCGTCGCCAAAAGAACAAGACTACCTCGGGGGACATACCGGCTCCTGGCCGATTGCTAGCCCCTCCATTCCATTTGTCGCCTTCGCCCCGGACGGCAAGACGGTCGTATCCGCCGGCGACCGCGTGCGCATCTGGGATGCGGATACCGGCAAAGAACTGCGGGCCTCCGCCGAACTTCTCACGCATTGCAAGGCTGCCGCGCTTTCTCCCGACGGCAAAACGCTGATTACGGGCAGCCGCGGCAGCACGACGCTGTGGGATTTGGCGACTCTGCGAGCGCGGCGCACTTTCGCCACGCCGCGCGATTATGTCCTGGCGATGGCCCTTTCGCCGGACGGCAAGACCCTGGCGACCACCCTGGAGCATACCATCGCTCCGGGCGAGGAAACGGCGCGCGTACGGGCCGGGGCGCGAAGTCGTGAGATGATGGTTCGACTTTGGGACGTGGGAACCGGCAAAGAGAAGTCGCCGATCGGCAAAGGGACACATGCTCCGCAATTGGCTTTTTCGCCGGATGGAAGCCGGCTCGCTTGTGTGACCATGTACCTGAACGGGATCATCCGTATCTGGGACATAAAGACAGGGAATGTGAGCCTGGACGTGAAGTCCAAGTCGAACTGGGGTCCGGGACAGGCGCTGCTCTGTTTCTCTCCCGATGGCAAATTGTTGGCTTCGGCGGAGGAGGACCACACCATTCGCTTGTGGGACGCGCATTCGGGCAATGAAGTTCGTGTTCTCCGCGGCGATCAAGAATATGTTCGCACGCTGGTCTTTTCTCCCGACGGCAAGACGTTGCTATCCGGCGGAACTGGGGATACGCTGCGGCTATGGGATGTGGCGACGGGTAAACTGCGTCACGAGTTGGCCGGCCATCAGGCCGCCGTGGTGGCGGCGGCGTTTTCGCCCGACGGCAAACGCATTGCCTCTACCAGCGAGGATACGACTATCTTGATCTGGGATGTGCCCGGATTGGACAAGCTGGTCCGACCGCCCCCGTCGCCGCTGACCGAAGAAGAGCTGCAATGTCTGTGGATCGATTTGGCCGCGCAGGAGTCCACCGTGAGACAGCGCACCTTCCGCCGCCTCATGACCGCGCCCAAGACGGCCATCGCCTTCTTGAAGCAGCGCCTGAAACCAGATCTGCCGCGCGACGATCAGCTGGCTCGTCTGCTGGACGATCTCGATAGCGAGACCTTCGCGGTGCGCGAGAACGCCTCGCGGGAACTGGCTCAAAGGGGCAAGAGCATCGGACCCCATTTGTGGAGAGCGCTGGCCAAGGAGCTTTCGCCGGAGAAACGCCGCCGCGTGAAGGCACTCGTGGAGGCGCTTCCGCCCTCGCTGCGCCCGCAACGGCCGTTTCGCGGCATCGCGGAGGAGGAGCGCCGTCTGCTCAACGTGGTCGTCGTGCTGGACCGGATGGGCACAGCCGAGGCGCTGGACTTGCTGAAGTATCTCGCCCATGACCCCGAACTGACCGCGATCCTGCACGATCCCTCCGTCTGGCTTGGCGAGACACGCGAGGCAAAGGCCGTGCTGGCGCGGCGGGCAAACCCCTCTTTCAAGCACAAATAATGGAGTCTTCGTCATGCGGCGAACTTTCCTTGCTCTATTCTGCATCTGTTTTGTGGCGATGGCACCGGCGATGCGTCTGCCGGCGGCGGAATTGCAAGTGGGGGTCGCGGTGGTGGACATCACACCGCCAGCAGGCTATCGCATGGCCGGCTACTTCCGCGAACGTCCCAACACAGGTACACACGATGCGTTGCAAGCCAAGGCGCTCGTTTTCCGTCAGGGTGACGAGCAAGCGGCGCTGGTGTTTTGCGATCTGATCGGCATGGCGCGCGAGGTGTCGAGTCGCGCACGCGAACTGGCGGCGAAGAAGACCGGCATCCCCGCGGCGAACATCGTCATCGCGGCGACGCACTCGCACACCGGGCCGCTGTACATGGGGGCGCTGCGCCAGTATTTCCACGATCAAACCATCGCGGCCAAGGGCGAAGATGCGCACGAGAAAATCGATTACCCCGCCTTCCTCGCCGAGAAACTGGCCGACGCCATCCACAAAGCACACAAGGCCGTTCATCCGGCCGATCTCGCCGCTGGAATTACTCGGCAAGAGGGACTGTCGTTCAACCGGCGCTTTCACATGAAGGATGGCACGGTGCAGTTCAATCCGGGCAAGCTCAACCCGAACATCGTGCGCGTGGCCGGTCCCATCGATCCCGACGTTGGACTACTGCGCCTCCGCGCTGACGACAAGGATCTCGCGCTCTTGACCGTGTTCGCCCTGCATCTCGACACGGTCGGCGGCACGGAATACTCGGCGGATTATCCCTTCTATCTGGAACGCAAGCTCCGTGGAGCGCTGGGTACGGAGGGCGTTTCGCTGTTCGGAACGGGAACGTGCGGCGACATCAATCACATTAATGTCTCTAATAAAGACCCGCAAAAGGGCCAACTTGAAGCGGCCCGAATCGGCACAGCACTGGGCGAAACCGTGCAGGCGGCGCTGCCGAAACTGAAACGAGTACGATCGCCGCGCCTCGGCGTTCGCCGGACCATCGTGAAAGCGCCACTGCAAAAGTACAGCGCCGAGGCCATCGCCCAGGCACGGAAGGACATGGCGAAAATCGGCACGCGCGAGATGCCTTTTCTCAAGCAAGTCGAGACGTACAAGATCGTTTCGCTGCAAGCGCTGCCGGGCGATACCTTACCGATGGAAGTGCAGGTTTTCCGCCTGAGCGATGAGGTGGCCATCGTCGGTTTGCCGGGTGAAATCTTCGTCGAATTGGGCCTGGCGATCAAGAAAGCATCGCCGTTTCCGGTGACGCTGGTCGTCGAATTGTGCAATGACGCGCCCGGTTATGTACCGACCATCAAGGCGTTCAAGGAAGGCAGCTACGAGACGGTCAACTCGCGCGTCCAACCGGGCGGCGGCGAGAAATTGGTGGAGGCGGCCACGCGGCTGCTCAAGGAGTTGGCGGAGACACGCCGCCCGTAGCTCGACTTGGGCACCTTTGAAGGTGTCGGATGGATCTTTGGACGGGTAGTTCCCAAGGATGCGTGTTGTTTATTGCAAGAGTTCCATATAGGCGATGTATAGAACACCAAATTCTGCCTTGTCGTCTCGAATGTACAAATCGATTCGGTGCAGGCGGCGGTCGCCATTGGAGTCCAACAAGAGATATTCGATTTTGAAGTAAGGTGTGTGGGGTTTCGGCCGGTTCACTGGGTCAAGGCGGAATTTGTCGGATATACCCGCTATGAACTCCTGAATGCGCAATTTCGCTGGAGACGACAACGGGAGGCTTTGCCAATACTCCAGTTCATGGCCTGGAACATCGAGGTCGTAGGACACGGCGAGACTCCTTGAGCCGCAATTTATCGCCGGTAAAAGGGCTTCGTCTCGCCGCTGGTATACGCTTCCTCCGCTCTATGAATACGTTCCCAATCAACCGGACGGGACGGCTGCGTTGCTAGGGACAACGCTTCGGCCAGAAGGTCACGCGAGGCTCTCTCCTCCTGCTCCAACAAGCGAAACTCCGCGAGAAGGCTTTCCGCTCGTGGATCGTTCGCTTCCGAGAGCAGTTCGATCAACGTCTGATTAAGTTTGACGTACTCTTCTGCGGCGAGCAGATGCTCGCTATAACTTCTAGCGAAGGAATGAGCCTCTATGCCCTCGGACAATCGCTCTTCCAGCGCCTGGCGCGCCTCGGCGGCACTCTCTCGTATTTCGCGCACAATGTTCAAGCACAAGAGTAACCGTCGATGAGGCCAATTACGGACAGGTTCCTTTTTCATTTCCTCGCGTACCGTCCGTAGTAGATGTCGTTCAAACGAAGGCATTGTCAATGTCGTCATAGCCGGTCCCTCCAAAATCGGCTGCTCGATACAGCCCTTCTAAGTGCTGAAGAGTACCCCGTCAGGCGGAGTCTCCCTCTTCATCCTACCACTTGTTCGGCCGGTCTCCATTCTAACCTTCCGCACTGCGGCCGATCGCGCCCATATCCTCGATTCCTTCCGGCCAACGATCGCGCGGCTCGAAGCCGAGCAATTTCTTCGCATAATCGAGATCGTACATAGAGTGCTCTCGTGGCCGGCTCGTGGCGTAGACGATGGCGAACTTGATGTCGGCAGGGGCATCGACGGCGCAGGCGAAGAAGCGGCCGGCATCGCCAGGACTGAGATACACATCCTTGGCCCAATCGAGAGCGGCCAACTCCTCGACGTGTTCGCGCGAGCGCGGCACCCAGCCGAGACGGACGGCAAGAACGCTCATACCGTGGCTCTCGGCGCACATGCGGCCGGCCGCCTCCAGAAAGACTTTCGCCGCCGCGTACCAGCCGCGCGGCGTCGGCGGATCGTCGGCCTTGATCGGCCACGGCCCATGCTGCCGCTGCCACCACACTACCTGTCCGCTGCTGGCCAATATCAACCGGCGCACCCCCGCCAGGCGCGCCGACTCCAGGACGTGATACACGCCGATGATATTGTTGGGAGCAAGTTGCGTTAGGAAATCATCGTCGTCGGGAATGGCCGCCAGATGGATCACCGTGCCGACGCCCTCGACGGCTCGCCGCACCGCTGCGGCATCGGTGAGGTCGCCGACGATGCCGTCCGCCACGCCCGGCGTCGGCACACGGTCGAAGCCGCGCACGGTTCGACCCTGAGCCTGCAATTCCGCAACCACCGCGCGACCGATTCGGCCTGCCGATCCCGTAACAAGGACTATCGGCGATGCGTTCATAGGTTCATTTCTCCCAATGGATACCAGCCGGCTGACGCCGGCCGTTCGCCAAATCGCGCATGGGGATCAGTGTATCGACTGCGTGACGGCTGTGTATGATGACAGGATGGTTTCTCTTCGAGGATGTAGGTGCCGCGAGCCGAGCGGCACAGTTTGGGTAGGTGCCGCGAGCCGAGCGGCACTTCTTCAAGTCCGGCTCGGCTCGCCGGACCTACCGCTGGTAAGTGCCGCGAGCCGAGCGGCACTCGATGTCCGGCTCGGCTCGCCGGACCTACCAGTAGGTGCCGCGAGCCGAGCGGCACAGTTTGGGTAGGTGCCGCGAGTCGAGCGGCATTCGCAGCCCCGCGAGCCGAGCCGCATTCGTAGCCCCGCTCGGCTCGCGGGGCCTACCCGTGCAAAGGAGTACCCCATGACTTCGATGGATCAGAAGCAGTTGCTCGCCGATGTGGAGGCCTTTTGCCAAGAGATTCGGCCCGTTGAGGAACTGTGCTACGTCGAGCATCGCTTCAACGATCAGGTTCTCCCGTTGGGGCGCAAATACAACATTCTCGGTATGCCCGTACCGAAGGAATACGGCGGTCGCGGCGCGGACACCGTCAGCTATTCCCGCGCGCTCGCTCGGATTGGCCGCGAGGGGACCGGCGTGCGGACGTTCTTCTCCGGCCATACCTCCATCGGCGAGTATCCGATTCTCACCTGGGGCAATGAGGAGCAGAAACGTCGCTATTTACCGGCGGCGTGTCGCGGTGAGAAGATTCTGGCCTTCGGATTGACCGAGCCGGAAGCCGGTAGCAATCCGCTGGAGATGCAGACGACCTATGAACGGCACGGCGATCATTTCATCTTAAACGGTGTGAAATATCTCATATCCAACGGCGGCATCGCCGATGCCGTGGTCAGCTTCGCCTATCCCAAGGACGGCGGCCGTATCAGTGCCTTCATCGTCGATCGCGGTCCCGGCTTCGTCAGCGAGGATCTGACGGCCAAAATGGGTATGCCGTCGGCGAACACGGCCATGTTCGAGCTGCGCGATTGCAAGGTACCGGCGAACAATCTGCTGGGCGAAGAGGGGGCCGGCTTTCGCATCGCGATGGGCACGCTGGTAAGCGGTCGTCTCAGTGTGGCGTCCGGCTGCCTGGGCGTGATCGAGGATTGTCTGACAGAGACGGTCAGCTATGCCAGGGAACGCCAGCAGCACGGCAAGCCCATCGCCAAGCATCAACTGGTGCAGGAGCATATCGCCGCCATCGAGATGGCGCGGGTGGCGTCCGATGCGCTGATTCATCAGGCTGCCGAGGCCAAGGACGCCAGCAACGCCGCTCCGAACGACGCCGAGTTGCGCGGCCGCGCCGAACTGCTGGCGGCGCAGGCCAAGCTGTTCGCCGCCAACGCCGCATGGGAGGCGGCCGATCATGCCGTGCAGGTTTACGGTGGTCGTGGTTGGTCCACGCTCTATCGCGTGGGGCGGCATTTGATGGATGTTCGCGTCTGTCGCATTTATGAGGGCACCGATGAGATTCTCAAGTTGAAGATTGCCGCAGCGGTGTTGGGTAAGGAATATGAGGCGTATAAGTAATGCAGCCGAATATCAACGCGAGGGAGGCCTGTAGTGCTGCTGAGACTCATCCTGTAAAATGATGTGGTGATCGTTTTCGGAATGAAGCATCCAAGCGGAGCATTGTATGTCAAACCAAACAATCAAAGAAGAAGCCCGTCAGTTGATCGAACGGCTACCCGAAGACGCTACCTGGGAGGATCTGCAATATCAGATTTACTTCCGCCAGGCGGTTGAAGCAGGTTTGAAGGATTCACGGGAAGGGCGCACCGTGCCGCTGGAAGAAGCACGCCGGCGGTTGGGTTAGCCGCTAACCACGGCCAGCATCTTGTGCGCGTCGGGTAAGAACAAGCAAGAATCGGCTGCATCGATCAAACGCTGGACCTGCCGCGCATCATTTAAGGGCGTGGCAAACAGTTCCTCGACCGTTTCCTCCGGCAATCCACTCAGAAGATTGATGTTGGCGTGAGCGGCCGCGCCGGCCCACTGGAGAACCGGAACGAGTTCGATGGTATGTTTGCCGCGCAGCTGATTGAGGACCGTCTGCGGCTCCTCCGCGCCGAGGAGCAAATCACCGTCCGAACCGAGCGGCGGGTTCGCTTGACTGAGCAGAACGATTCGTCCGCCGGGTTGCACGACGCGCGCAGCACAGGCCAGAGCAGCGGCGAGATCGGCGAATGAGTGGCGTGACGGATCGCCACTCACGCCGGCGATGACGAGGTCGGCGGCCTGCGGCACATGCGGTCGCCAGCAGGCGTCGAGCAGGCGTTGTCCCTCACGGCTGGCCTCCGCTGCGCCGGCTACGATATGGGCCACGCCATCACCGACCGCCGCGATCACTTGCACGAAGAACGTCGAAGCACCCAGGAGCCAGGCCGTCTCCGTCGCCTCACGCCGCGCACGCCAGGGCGTCTCATCCGGCACACCAAGATGGGCACGCTGGCTCATTTCGTGGCGTGTCTCCTGATCGCTGAGGACCGGATAAAGCGCCCCCTCGGCTCCGCTATAGCCGAGCAACGGATCGTAGCGCCGGCCGGACAGGACGACGATCTGGTCGGCATCCACCAACGTGCGATTGAGATAGAGGCGCTTGCCTTTGTGGTTGGCCGCCAGATACGCCAGCCGGCGGCGATCGACCGGATCGTGTAC
>DATNCY010000325.1:0-19131 GCA_035553375.1 Gemmataceae bacterium | reverse complement strand
GACGATCTTATCCGCGGCGTGATTCACCAAGTATTGAGCCAGATGCGTAACGGCCAACCGCCCGCCGCGCCGGGTCGCAATGGACACACGACCTCGCAGCGCGGCGTGTTTGGCGATGTCGAGAGCGCCGTTGCCGCTGCCCGCGAGGCGCAGAGGGAGTTTGAGGCGCGCGGCCTTGAAGATCGCCGCAAGGCCGTCGCCTGCGTTCGCAAGATTTGCAGCGAGCAAGCCGAGACGCTTGGCCGGGAGGAACTGGAAGAAACGAAGATCGGCCGGCTGGTTCACAAGATCGAGAAATTGAAGGTCATCGCCGAGCGCATTCCCGGCGTCGAGTTCCTGCGTACCGACGCCTTCAGCGGTGAAAACGGCGTGACGCTACAAGATTACGCCCCCTTCGGGCTGATCGGCGTCATCACGCCGGTAACGCATTCGCTGCCGACGCTGGCCTGCAATGCCATTAACATGCTCGCATCGGGCAACGCCATCGTGTGCAATCCGCATCCGTCGGGCGCTCGCATTGCCTGCAAGGGCGTTCATCTGTTCAATCAAGCAATTTACGATGCCATCGGTATCGACAACCTGCTGACGATTATCGACAAGCCGACGCTGGAATCGGCGCAGGCCATTTTCGATAACCGCGACATTCGCATGTTGTGCGTCACTGGCGGTCCTGCCGTTGGCCGCGCCGCCTTACGCAGTCCCAAGCGAGCCGTCGTCGCTGGGCCAGGCAATCCGCCGGTGGTCGTCGATGAAACCGCCGATCTCGACAACGCGGCACGCTCGATTGTGGCCGGCGCTGCCTACGACAACAATTTACTGTGCATTGGCGAAAAGGAAGTCTTTGCCGTCGCCGCCATCTTCGATGAACTGTGCGCGGCCATGACTCGCTGCAAGGCGGTACGGCTGGATGACAAGCAAATTGCGGCTCTGACGAAAGCCGCCTTCGTCAAAGATGACAAAGGCCATGAACTGGTGAACAAGGATCTGATCGGCCGGGACGCCGCTGTTCTGGCGGAACACGCCGGTGTCAAGGTGCCGGCCGATACGGAACTGTTGTTCGGCGAGACGGACGAATCGCATCCTTTTGTCGATCACGAGCAAATGATGCCGTTCGTGCCGTTCGTGCGTGTGCCGGATGTGGAAACGGCGATTGCGCTGGCGAAAAAATATGAACACGGTTTCAAACATACGAGCGTCATCCACTCGCGCAACGTCGAAACGATTACCCGCATGGGTCGTGCGTTGGACACGACGCTGTTCGTACAGAATGGTCCGAGCATGGCGGGGTTGGGCAGTGGTGGCGAGGGCTATTTGAGTTTCAGCATCGCCACGCCGACCGGCGAAGGCGTGACGACGCCGTTGACGTTCACACGCCAGCGGCGCTCGACCACGGTTCGAAGTATGCGGGTGCTGTGATTCACATAGCCCCCGGCTTGCCGGGGGAAATCGAACACCCCCGGCAAGCCGGGGGCTATATGAGAGAGTCATGCAAATCGGTCTCGTCGTCGGTCATGCGGTTTCGACGGTGAAGCATCCCAGCATGAACGGCTGGAAATTGCTGCTCGTGCAACTGCTCGGCGTTGCGGACAAACCTGATGGTGAACCGATTCTGGCGATCGATCTTCTTGGTGCGGGGGCTGGTGATCGCGTCCTGATGTCGAACGATGGAGCCGAGGCGCGGGCGATGGTGAAGGCGAAGAATTCGCCGGTGCGTTGGTTCGTGATGGGCATTGAGGATTGATGAACGGCAACGGGCAAACAGCGCTGGGATGGGGCTATGCTGTGGAAGGCCGGCCCTCGACGATGCTGCAAATCGCCCTGCGCGCCGTGCATCGCAATGGGCATTCGCCGCAGTCGCTGCCCGAGTGCAACGGTGAAACATGCGGCTGGATTCGCCAAGTGGCGGAGTGTCTGCGCAGCGGTCGCTGCCGGACGGCGGTACTGTTCTGCCGCGATGCGTGCCTGGCGTGCTGCATCGCCAACAAGGTGCCGGGCGTGCGCGCCGCGACGGTGGGGACCGTGGCGCAAGCGGCGCGAGCGCTGGAACAGTTGGGTGCGAATCTGCTTGTCGTGGAGATGGCGGATCGAACGTACTTCGAGTGCAAGGAAATGTTGCGGCTCTGTTGCGATGGAGCCGCCTGTCCACCCGCTGTCGCGTGCATCCTTGAGGAGTTAGACGGTCATGCGCATCGCTGAAGTGATTGGCAACATCACGCTTTCTCGCGTGCATCCGAGTATGGTTGGTGCGCGCTGGGTAATTGGTGTGCCCTTCAGCCTGAAGGCGCTGCGAGAAGACGGTGACGCGGATGGCGAGGAATTGGTGATTTTCGATAATCTTGGTGCCGGTGTCGGCGCTCGGATCGGCTTTAGCGAAGGCGGTGAAGCGGCCGCGCCGTTTCACCCCGAACGCAAGCCCGTTGATGCCTATTGTGCGTGCATTCTTGATACGGTTGTGGTTAACGAATGAGAGCTATCATGAACGAATACAAACTGAAAGAACAGATGTGTGAGATTGGCCGGCGTGTGTATGCCAAGGGCTTCGCGGCCGCCAATGATGGTAACATTACCGTTCGCCTCAATGAACGCGAATTTTTGTGTACGCCGACGATGGTGTCCAAGGGCTTCTTGAAGCCGGAAGACATTTGCAAAGTAGACATTGAAGGCAAGCAACTGGCCGGCACGCGCAAGCGCACCAGCGAGGTATTGTTGCATCTGTCTATCTATAAACAACGGCCTGACATTAACGCGGCCGTCCATTGCCATCCGCCGCATGCCACGGCCTTCGCCGTCGCGCATGAGCCGATTCCCAAGTGCATTCTGCCCGAAGTCGAGGTCTTTCTCGGCGAAGTGCCCATTGCCGTTTACGAAACGCCCGGCGGTCAAAAATTCGCCGATACCGTCGTACCCTTCGCCAAGGATTGCAATACGATCCTACTGGCCAATCACGGCACCATTACCTTCGGTCCCGATCTCGAACAAGCGTACTGGAATACGGAGATTATCGATGCTTATTGTCGTATTCTCATCCTGGCGAAGCAACTCGGACGTATCAATTACTTCGATGAACAGAAAACACGCGAGTTGCTCGTGTTGAAGAAACGGCTCGGTTACGACGACGTTCGCTTCCACGATGAGAGTTGCCCCACCTGCGGCGACAGCAGCTTCGATGAGTCGTACAGTGATTTTGTGCCCCAACCGCATGCGTTCCGGCGCGACGGTTGCTCCACAACGCCATCGAGCAACGGCCACGCGGCCGGTGGTGTGGACATGGACGAATTGGTGCGGACCATCACGGATCAGGTCATGGCCGCCCTGAATGGCGTAGGCGTGTGACGAGGCGAGCGATGTTTAGTTATCGGCAAGATAAGACCGGCTTTTTCGTCACATTGATTTTGTTGGCCATCGTGACAGGCACGGCGGTCAGCACGCTTGTCCTTCTCATTGTGGGCATCGCGGAAGGCGATTGGAAATCGCATCTATTGAGTGTCAAATGGATACTCGGCTCGGCTTGGATAGGGTGTATTATCACCGTGCTGGTGCGATTGCAGATTTACAAGTGGCAACATGAACGTGCGATCCAGCAGCAAGCGACGGAGGGCAATTCCGAATCCGGGGAACGTCCGTCGATGCCTGAAACGGAGAATCGCCGGCGTCAGGACGATTCCAACGCGCGAAAGGAAGGAGGTCATCATGGCCGGTAAGAGTATGGAAGAGCGTGTGGCCGCTTTGGAAACGGAACTGCTCCGCTTAAAACAGCTAGTCGAACCGGAAAAGGCGGTTTCATGGGTGGAAAAATGGGCGGGAGCCTTTCTGAACGATCCTTATTTTGAGAAAGCCATGAAGTACGGACGTCAGTATCGGGAATCGTTGAGACCTCGAAAACCTAGGAAGCGCAAGAAGAAAAATGGTGATCCTTGATACAGACCATCTGAGCGTTCTGGAATGGCAGGATAGCCCTGCGGCAAGGAACCTCCGAGCGCGATTGGAAGACCATTCGCCCGAAGACCTGGGAACCACCATCATCAGCTTTGAGGAGCAAATGCGTGGCTGGGCGGCTTATCTCGGCAAAGCCCACAAAGCGAAAGAGCAAATAGAAGCCTATCGGCGTCTGAACCGACAGCTTCGCCTCTTCTGCTCGATGCCCCTTATAGTTGATTTCGACGAAAATGCGGCCATCGAATTTCAGAGACTTAAGAAGAAAAATCCACGTCTGGGAACAATGGATTTGAAAATCGCTTCCATTGTCCTGGTTCATCAGGCCACGCTGCTATCGCGCAACGAACGAGATTTTGGACAGATCGCGGGTTTGAAACTGGAAAACTGGACTACATAATGAAAGTTAGCATCATCGGCGGCGGTGGATTGGTGGGCAGCATGGCCGCCTACGCCTTGCAAGTCGGCGGCATCGCCAATCATCTGTGTCTCATCGACGCCAACGGCGACGCGGCCAAAGGCCACGCTTTGGAGTTGTTGCACGGCGCGGCCCTGACCAGCGATCAGCGTCTCAGCGCCGGCACAATGGAAGACGTGGCGACGAGCAACATTGTCGTCATCACGGCTGGTCTACGCCGTAAGCCGGAGGAGAGCCGGTTGGACCTCATCAACCGCAACGTCGATCTGTTCCTGACGCTGCTTGAACAAGTCAAGAGTGCCAGCTTGAAGGACAACGCTTATCTCGTCGTCGTCAGTAACCCGGTAGATGTACTGACGTATTTGGCCGTGCAGCGTAGTGGTTTGCCGTGGCAGCGCGTCGTCGGCCTGGGCACGCAGCTTGACACAACGCGGTTTCGTGGCTACCTGGCCAAGCGTCTGGAAGTGCCGGCCTCGCAAGTGCAGGCGATGATCCTCGGCGAACACGGCGACAGCATGGTGCCGATTTGGTCGAGCGCCACGGTAGCTGGTTTGCCGCTGGAGCAATGGCCGACCTTCACGCCGGCTGTGCAGCGCGAGACGTTCGAGGATACGAAGACGGCGGGGGCGCAGGTCATCAAGCTCAAGGGCGGCTCTGGTTTCGCGGTCGGATTGTCGATTCGCGAGGTCGTTGAATCGCTGGCACGCGATAGCCGGCGTGTACTGCCGGTCAGCAGCTTGCAGCAGGGGTTGTACGGCATCCGCGATGTGTGTTTGTCCGTGCCGACGATTGTTGGCTGTGGCGGTGTCCGCCAGCAAATCGAATTGCCGCTGACGCCGAAAGAACGCATGGCGATGCAGCAATCGGCCCGCGTGCTGCGCGAGACAATCGATCAGGTCGAGGCACGCATCGGCAAGGTGCGCGCGAGCCAGACAGCAGTAACGGCTCCGAAGGGCAATGCGGTTCCGGCAGGCGAGGGGCGAACAATCCCCCGTGCGGCGTGGCAGCGTACATAATTGTTTATCAAGGGACTCGGTATGAATCGTCTCCTTGCACTGGTGCGCTTGCTGTCGTTTCCTCTGGTATTGGTGGGATTGGTTATGATGTTCGCCGGCGGCACGCTCGAACTTCACGCCGTTCAGGGATTTTCTGGCGAATCGTATGAGGACAATCGCCAGAGAGCCGAGTTGATGAAGCGGATTGGAGGATGTGTGGCCCTTACGGGACCTATCCTCGGATGGTGCTTTCGCAAACGGCAACGATTGAATCGCATCGAAGAAAAATCCTCGGATTCAACAGTGTGGAAATAAGTGAATCTCACATGGCTACCATACAGAAATCCCTCGACCTCAAACTCGCCCGCATTCACGCTGATCCGCGCGGCTGCAAGGATTTCATCCTCGCCGACGCCAAGGATGCCGACATGGCCTTGGCCATCGGCGCGCCCGGCCGTTCGCCGGAGGCGCACAGCGGTGAGTTGCGCTATCGGACCTTGGCCGAGTTCCGCGACATCATTACGCAAATCGTCGAGGCGAAGTTGGTGGACATCATGCTGATGGCCGCCAGCACCAGCGAAGTGTTGACCATCCATAAGCGGCTGTTCGATAACAGCCCCGTCACGCCCGCCGCCCGTGCCAACGACACAACCGATATTCACATTATTCGCGGTAGCAAATATCCGACATCGCCGTCCATGCCCTTCCGCACGGCCACGCTCGATCATATTCAATGCGGCCATCTCGATTGCAAGCCGGAGGAACGTCATCTCGGCGCGAACCTCGGCCTCTATAGCATTACGTTTAATAACGACACTGTGTTAGATCGCCTCGCGTTGGAAGAGTACAAGCAGTTCCGCCTGGAAGCTGAACGCAAGGGATTTAACCACTTTCTCGAAGTGTTCGATCCCAATCAACCGGAAGCGGTCGAGCCGAGCCAGTTACCCGGCTTCATCAATGACGCCATCGTCCGCACGCTCGGCGGCGTCACTACCAAAGGCCGGCCATTATTCCTCAAGATGGTCTATCACGGCCCCCAGGCGATGGAGGAACTGGTCTACTACGATCCGCATCTTGTCGTCGGCATCCTCGGCGGTTCAGCCGGCACGACTTACGACGCTTTCAAATTGCTGAGCGAGGCCAAGAAATACGGTGCCCGCGTCGCCCTGTTTGGCCGCAAGATCAATAATGCGGAAAACCAGATCGCGTTTATCCGTTTTCTGCGTCTCCTCGCCGATGGTGAGATCAGCGCCGAGGAGGCGGTGCGGGCATATCATGGCGTGTTGCAGCATCTGGGTATCAAGCCGCAGCGCTCGCTGGCCGACGATATGCAGTTGCAGACGAACGTCATGAGCTACGGCGGCAACGGTGTTGTTATCAGTGTGCCTCCGAGTCCGAACGGGCAGAAGAAGGTGAAAGAACCGGCTGCGGCCTGTGCATGCAAGAGTACCGCGCACAATGGCTGCGCCTGTGCGGACGCGAAGCCGGCCAAGGCTGAGACGAATGGCACGGTGGATTTTTCGAAAATGACGGCGGCGCAGAAAATCGCCTATCACAAAGCGTGCTGGGATCGCGTTCTCGGTTAAGGCGAGGAGAGCATGGCACCGACGCCCCTGAATTCTCTCGACGAACGCCTCACCTCGCAGTTACTCCTCCGCCGCATGCGAGCGGAAGACCTCGACGACTTAACGCGCATGCACCTCGATCCGCATGTCATGGCTACCCTTGGTGGCGTTCGCTCGCCCGCTGAGACGAAAGAATGGCTCGGCCGGCAGATCGACCACTGGGAGCAGCACGGCTTCGGTTTGTGGATGGTCCGTGAACCGCAGAGCGGTCGATTTATGGGGCGTGGCGGATTGCATCACGTCGAGATCGATGGCCATGATGAAATTGAGGTCGGTTACACTTTCCTCGCCGAATTCTGGGGGCGCGGCCTGGCGACGGAACTGGCCCACGAGAGCGTGCGCGTTGCCTTTGAAATCTTGCAACTGCCGGAAATCGTCTGTTTCACCTTAACGACCAATCACGCCTCGCAGCGAGTCATGCAGAAGGCCGGCTTCCGCTACGAACGCGACTTGATCTACAAGGGGCTTCCACACGTTTTTTGCCGTTTGACGGCCGGTGAGGCGTTATGCTCTCCGAGGGGTAACGAGGGCAAGGAGTAAAACGACACAGTTGACGCAAGATGGTACAGGGAACTGTGGCAAAACGGAGCAATCTTGGGGTGGAGCAAAAATGAGCAGAGAGCGCGAGGGCGGAATGGTTGAGATAGATTATTTCCTAAAGTGCATAGGATAAGGCACTTGTGGCGACAAAGAAGAGAGGGACGGTTGGGAATGAGGAATTGGCACGAGCGTTGCTTTTATATTTCTCCCGAAAGGTTGGTAGCGAGTCCCAACCTTTCGGTCAGAAATGACTTCCGCACATTTACACCTCCCACTGTGGCACGGGGATTGGCTGATTTGCGAGTCTCAGCCAAACCCCGTGCCAACACCTCTCTTTTTTAACCTCTTTCTCATTCTTTCGCAAGTAGAATCTTCACAAATTAACTATTTTCCGCGCTCAGGCTCCTGGGTCGAAGAGCAAGCTCTGCCACAGGATCTCCGCCGTTTGTCGGCTGATCTCTTCGGGAGTTTCATCGGCCGCGATCGGCTCAAAGGGAAGCATAGGCAATTCCAATTCCTCGGCGACAAGGTTCTTTATAAGATCGCTAAACTCCACCATGTCCAGAGATGGACAGGGAGGGGGAGCGTTCGTCGCGACAGGTGGGCGGCGGAAGGCGGCGACGAAGCGATCCAGCGCCGGCCAATGATGGCACGGCGCGGGATGGGTCAAAAGGGAGTGCAGCAGGCGATCCTCGGAGCAAGCCGTCAGCATCTGCACGGCTTGACGAATGGCGTTGAGGTTCGCCTCGTCGGTCACGCGCTGGCGCAATCGGCCAGCCTGACGCACAATCTCCTCCTCCGTGGCCGACGGATCGAGACGCAGGATTTCAAAGGGATTGGCAGGCATAAGTAGGATCCTCGAAGTCAGTGCGGCGGTTCCAGTTCGGCCAGCAGATCGTGGACGTTGTTATTGGCGGGGTTGAAGCGCAGTGCTTCCCGATAGAGGGCGGCCTTCTGCTCGCGGTCGGCGGCGAGGAAGCCGCGAAACTTCCAGAAATCCGCCAGCGCCGCGCGGGCCGGCAAGTCGCCGGGGCGCTCGTCGATGCGCCGCGCCAGCTGCATCGCAAAGGGTGTGAAACGATTGACCTGCTCCCGCAACGCCGCCGGATCGCCGAGGTGATACAGATCGAGAAACCAGTCGTTGCAAATCTCGATCAGGGCGGCCAGCAAGCGCGGATTGTCGCGGTCCAGGCTGAGCAGGCGACGCAGAGACCCCAATCCCTTCTCATAGTCAGCCCGCCAGCCTTCAGGGATAGCGCCGAAGCGCATCGCCTCGCGCGTGGTCAGCAGATACTCCGTGGCCAGGTCTTCGCGGAAATGCTCGATGCGTTCGCTCAAATCGCTTTCCAGCGCTTCCGCGACTCGACTTGCGCAGGCCGGCAATTCGCGCACAAGGTTCCAGAGTCGCCGCGCCGCATCGATAGCGTTGCGCGCCAGCAGGTCGTTGATTCGATGACGATGCAGGTCAAGCAAGAAATCGAGAACGATCCGGCGAGCGCCGGCGTCCGGTGAAGCGGCGAAGAACCGCAGCCAGCACAACCATGAGCGACGCCAGTAGGCTTCGGCGTTGTCCGTCCGCTCGCGCTCCTCGCAAGCGCAGGCGGCACGCTGCATCAACAAGGCGAGATGATGCGCCAGACGCGGCGGAAGATCGGGCTGTTCGCTCAACTCATCGAGCCGGGCGCGAACGGCCGGCAGATCGCCGCGTGTCAGCGCGTCGCGGATCGCCGCGCCATCGGGCAGCGCGGAGAGTGCCTCCACGACATCCGCGAATACTCCGGGGAGTAGCGCAATGGGAGCGCCCGCCGGCTCGGCAACAGCGGCGAGGGTTTCAGCGCGAACGCGGCGTTCCAACTCCGTCACTGCCTCACGCACCACGCCCGCTTGCGGGATGCCGGCAAGGTCGGGATCGAGAGCTAGAGCGCGGCGTATGAATGCCAGTGCTTCCTTACCATCGTCCCGACTCAGCGCTCGCGATGCCTGATGCAGAAACCAGGACACGGGCGCGACGCCGGGCGGTGGCTCGGCCGTATCGCCGCGCACCGCCGTCAAGCCGGCGTGCGTCGCCAGAGTCGTTCCCACCGGGCCAAGGGCGGAGAGATCCCACAAGGGCAGCCAACGCGATAAAGCGCGTCGCCAACTGGGATGGCTAGGGTGGGCGGCGAGAATGCTTTCAAGGGCGCGCAATACGAAGCGCGGCGGCGTGCGCAGACTTCGCCAGGCGTCTACCTCGTCGAGCAGCGCGATGACAGCCGTGACATCACCGCGCCGAGCCGTTTCTTGCAGCAGCAGCGATTGAGCCAATCCCTTCCAGCGCGCATGCGAACGCAGTTCACGCATCTCCTCACGCCAGCGTTGCGGAGGCACAGATTGCTCGTCGATGGCCTGGGCAGCGTGCCATAAACGCACGGCGGACGAACTAGCCTGAAGCGCCGGCGAAAGGTTGCCTTCGGCCGGCAGCAGGCGATCAACGCCCGCACGCGCCTCATCGTTTGTTCCCTCAAGCAGCAGCAAGCGTAGTAATTGCCTCCCTACGACCGCACGCAGTTCGCCTTCCAGATCATCGCGTTGCGACCACTCCATGAGCATCTCACGCGCGGCGGCGGCAGGTAAGCGACGCACGGCCAACTCAAGGGCGGCCCGAAAGTTGTTGCGTGCTGCCGTGTCTGTGTTCGGATTCGCGGCCAATTCACGAACGGAAGCCGCATCGGGTTGGCGCTGTTGCAGCGCCGTGGCGATGCGCTGGAAATGTTCGGTGGCCGTGTCCTGATAGCCGGTAACGGCAGCTTGTTGAAGCGCATCGAGATATTCCGCCGGGCTGGCCTCACGACGACGAAAGCGTTCGAGAACCAGCCGGAGTCGGCAGCGTACCGCGATAAATAGTCCCGGCTGGCTTGCCAGTACCGCAGCGAGATCGTCTTGCCCCAAACATGCCAAGGCATAGCGCGCGAATGGCTGCGCCGCCGGACTGCTCAGCGCCGAGCGATAGGCGGCGATCGCCTCTTCCGTCCGTCCATCGCAACGAGCCTGCTGCCCTATCAGGAAGTTCCGCAGCGCCGGCGATGAACGTCGCGCGTCTTCCGTGGCGGCTGGCTCGCCGGTAATCCGTTGCTCGATTGTTGCCATCCAGGTTTGTAGCGCCCTCGCTGGATACGGCCCCTCACGCGCTTGCCGCAATAGGTTCCGCGTCTTGTCGTGTTGTTTTTGGCTGACAGCGATCCACGCCAACAGTAAAAGTCGTTCGACCCACACAACGCCGCTGGATGGTGTCGCTTCATTGAGCAAACGCTCGGCTGGTGTCCTCTCACCCCGACGCAACAGCGCCCGTGCTTCGAGCAACGGTCCCTCGGCGCAGTCGGCTACACGGCGATTGCCGCGCACCGATTTCCATACCTGTTCGGCCCGATCCACGCGCCCCGCACGCCACAGTAGATCGACGAACCACGCCGTCGCGCGCGGCGAACCGCCAAGCGTGCGTAACACGCTCTCGAACTCGGTCAACGCCTCCGCTCGCCCCAGCAGCAGACGTACCCGCGTACACCAATACGCCGACTCCGCCAGCGCCTCAATGGCGTTTTCTTCACGCGCGCGACGCATCGCCTCGGCCAGCAATGGTTCCGCTGCCGTTCGATCATCATTGAGCCAACTCAGCCAGCCGAGCGCGAAAAGGCGTTCGCGTTCCAAGCTCGGATCGCTCAGCGTGGCCGCGAGGATGTCAGGAAGACATGCGTACTCGACGGGCATTCTAGGCGTGTAAGAATCGAGCAGCTTGCGAATGCGCGTGAGAACCACGCGCGCCGTGGCCTCCGGGCTGAATCCAGCGGGTGTATCGAACAAACGCTGCGCACTGCGGGGATCGTCGGCCCCGTGATACATGGAAGACCTCGATGATTTTACTCTCGCGGCAGACCAGGACGGAGGACATCAGGAACCATCCGCCATCAGCCGCCGATACGCCGCCTCCGTCAGTTGATCGGTCAAGAACTTGTACGCGAGCGCGTATTTGCGCATCCGCGCTACGTCCTTCTCGAACCGATCCGGTTGCAGGATCATGCGCGAAAGGCGCGAGTTGTCTTCCAGGTCGGCGAGTTTCACTTGCCGCCCGATCGGGTCGGGTTTGCAACGTATCACGTATTCAGCATACGACTCACCCTTGCCATGCGTGACGCAGCCCACGGCAGTAAGGATCGTTTCGCTGAAGCCCGCTTTTCGCAGATCGTCCAGAGTCACCGAGGTATCCTCGATCACATCATGGAGGATGGCGACAATCTGCGCGTCCATCCCTTCGACACGGTGCATCACGCGCAGGGGATGCAAGATGTCCGGGAGCCCTTCTTTGTCCTTTTGTCCTTCGTGAGCCTTCGCGGCGATTTGCAGAGCTGTTTCAATGGTTGCCATCTCTAGGTTCCCCAACCAGACGTCGGTATCTCTCCGTTATGCTCTCGACACGCGACCGGCACGTCAAGCAGAAAGCGAAGACACCGATTGCGGGCCACCCTGAAATCGCCGTATAATCCGCTCTCGCCCGTTTGAGGAGATGTGCCATGACCCCCACGGTGACGCCAATGACCTACGGCCGCGATGCCTCCATCGCCCGCTTTTCTGTCGCGCGCTATCAGCGGATGGTCGAGACCGGCATCCTCACAGCCGACGACAAGGTCGAACTGCTCGAAAACTATGTGGTACTCAAAATGCCGCGTAATCCTCCCCACGATAGTACGATCCAGCGGATGCTTGAGAAGTTATTTCCCTGCCGCCCGCCCGGATGGGGTCTCCGCGTTCAGTCGGCCATTGCGCTCGCCGACAGCCAGCCCGAACCGGACTTCGCCTTCGTGCGCGGCTCGGCAGCCGACTACGAGAACCATCATCCCGGTGCCACCGAGACGGGTCTCGTGATCGAGGTGGCCGACTCATCGCTGCTCCGCGATCAACGCGATAAGACGCGAATCTACGCGCGTGCCGGCCTGCCCTGCTACTGGATCATCAACCTGGTGGATCGCCGCATTGAGGTGTACAGTCAGCCATCGGGGCCGACCGCCGTTCCCGCCTACGGTTCGTTCCAGACCTATCAGCCCGGCGATGCCCTCCCGTTGATCCTCGACGGCATCACGGTCGGAATGGTGCCGGTAAGCGAGTTGTTACGCTGACCGAGCGCTGCTTGCTACTGTTCATTCTGAGTGTCATTCTTTCGGTTCATACTCCATGCGGAGATTGTTCATGCGTCCTCTCGGCTTCTTTGTCGCGGCATTGTTCCTGCCCCTGATTCTCGTCCTCACCACTATCGGCGAAGCGCCGGCGGATCGGCCGATCGCCTATCGCGGCGCGCGCATCCTGACTGCGGCCGGCGCGCCCATCGACAAAGGCGTGCTGATCGTCCACAAGGGCAAAATCGTCGCCGTTGGCGCGGACGCCGACACGACTATCCCCGAAGGCGCGAAGGTCATCGATTTGAAGGGCAAGACCATCATCCCCGGCTTGGTGGATACGCATTCACATATCGGCATTTGGCCACGCCCGCATGTGCCGGCGCACAACGACGGCAACGAAGGCAGCGGGCCGGTGCAGTCAACCTTGCGTGCCCTGGATGCGATTCAGCCGGACGATCCGGGCATTCGCATGGCCGTTTCCGGCGGCGTGACCACGGCCAACATCATGCCCGGCTCGGCCAACGTCATCGGCGGACAAACCGTGTACGTCAAGCTGCGTGGCCGCACTATCGAGGCGATGCGCGTGCAATCGTCGAGCGTGCTTGGTGGATTGAAGATGGCCAATGGCGAAAATCCCAAGCGCTGGAACTTCGAGGGCCGCAAGATGGCCCCGGCCACGCGGATGAAGATCGCCGCCTTGCAGCGCGAGCAGTTCGCCAAGGCCCGCGAATATCTGCGGCACTGGGAACACTATCGCAAGGCGAAAGCCGACGGCAAGGAGGCGACGCAACCCGAAGTCGATGTCGCCCTGGAACCGCTCGTGGAGGTGCTACAACGCAAACGCACCGTCCACTTCCACAGCCATCGCGCCGACGATCTCATGACGGCGATCCGGCTGGCGAAGGAATTCAATTTCGAGCTGGTGTTGCAGCACTGCACGGAAGGCTATCGCATCGTGGACGAGTTGGTCGGCGCGAAGATTCCGGTATCGCTGACGCTGGTGGATAGTCCGGGCGGCAAGCTCGAAGTGGCGGGATTGCTTGAGGAGAACGCTGCCATTCTCAACAAGGCCGGCGTCAAGGTGGCCATCAACACGGATGACTCGATCACCGAATCGCGGTTTTTGCTGCGGACGGGTGCCATCGCCGTGCGCGGCGGCATGCCGGAGGATGCCGCCCTGCGCGCCCTGACGCTGCACGGTGCGCAGATGTTGCACCTCGACGACCGGCTCGGCTCGCTGGAGAAGGGTAAGGACGCCGATTTCGTCGTGTTGTCCGGTTCGCCGTTCAGCGTCTATACGCAGGTATTGCAAACCTACATCGATGGCGTGCGTGTCTTTGATCGCGGCCGGCAACAGGACTGGTCGTATCAGGCTGGCGGTTTCGCCCTGCGCGATCGTGAACGATTGCCGAAATGCCCGCCGGCCGTCAAGCCGCTCGTGGCCGCTGGTCTGCCGAAACGTCACGCCGATCAAAAGCCGTGGAAGAACAACGTGGCGCGCTTCGCTATCCTGGCCGGACGCATCGATACCGCCTCTCATGGCAGCATCGTCAAGGGCGTCGTTCTCGTCGAGGACGGCAAAATCAAGGCGGTTGGGGCTGCCGATGACGTGAAGGTGCCCGAGGGCTGGCCGGTGTTGACGGCGACCGTGGTGACGCCCGGCTTGATTGACGCCCATACCGTCGTCGGTTTGTCGGGAGCGTTGAACATTCGCGCTGACCAGGATCAAGACGAATTAAGCGATCCGAATCAGGCGGATTTACGCATTATAGACAGCTTCAATCCGCGCGAGCCATTGCTGGAGTTTGTGTGTCGCGAAGGCGTCACCGTGGTCCACGCCGTGCCCGGTCGGGCCAACGTCATCGCCGGACAAACGGGTATCTTCCGTACCTCGGGCCGCACGGCCGAGAGCATGGCCTTGCGCGTCCCCGCCGGTCTGCTCGTCAACCTCGGTGAAGCGCCCAAGTCTTCGTACACCAATCGCCAGCCGACGACGCGCATGGGCACGGCCGGTCTGTTGCGAACGGCGTTCACGCAAGCCAAAAACCATGCCCACAAAGTGGCCACCGCGAAGAATGAAGATAAACGCCCCCCGCATAATCCGAAATTAGAGGCGTTGGGTCTGGCGCTGGAGGGCAAAGTGCCGGTGATCTTCGCGGCCCACCGATCCGACGACATGAGTACGGCGCTACGTCTGGCGAAGGAATTTTCGCTGCGTCCGCGTCTGGACCTGGCCACGGAGGGGTATTTGCTGGCCGATTCGTTGGCCGAGGCGAAGGTGCCGGTGGTGGTGCATCCGACCATGCAGCGGCCCGGCTCGATGGAGACGTATCACAGTCACCTGTGCAATGCGTCAGTGTTGACCAAACATCACATCCCCTTGGCCATCGGCACCGGCTTCGAGGCATATGTACCCAAGACGCGCGTGCTGCGTCACGAGGCCGCGATCGCGATGGTCAACGGTCTCGGTTACGATCGCGCCCTGCAAGCGATCACGCTCGACGCCGCGCGGATTCTCGGCATCGACGGGCAACGCGGCAGCATCGACAAGGGTAAGGCCGCCGATCTGGTCCTCTTCGATGGCGATCCCTTCGAGCATACGACGCATGTGACGTATACGCTGATCGACGGGCGTGTGGTCCACGATCGCGGTGAGTATCTGAAACTGCCGTTCGCACGGCGTGCGATGCCGCTGACGGGCGGTAGCGGCGTTGGCTGCTGTTTGGGGATGTGGTAAGCCAGGATGGAGCCGCTTGCGGCGTGGCAGGATAGCAACACACGCGAAGCCGCAAGCGGCGTTTGGAAAGAAGTCCCCACACGCACTGAATGCCGTTCGATGTTGATTTTGAAGGGCAGCTACGGAAAGTCCGTATTCCGGTTTCGGCTTCGCTTCATGCCATATTTGAGGCTCTGACCAGCTCTTTCGATGCGACTCAGACACTTGGTAAAATCCGTCAGATCGTGGTTCGCATCACTACGACCGGCTTGCTCCTAATAGCTGATGATGAGGGCGAGATTATCCCGCGTTGACTTGCCGACGAAGTGTCGCGTTCGGCATCCGTCCCTTGTTGGTAAGTGCGCATTTCAACGGAAGTTCATGACAGCTGAAGAATAATATACAGCGTCACCATTTTCCACCATTTTCCACCACCATTTTCCAAGCGCCGGTGGTCCCGGAGTCGCACCATCCCTCCCACCGCCGGTACCCTCGGCCCGGGCACGGCACTCCTTCAGTTGCGTGGCCGGTGGCCGCCTCGAAGGAGGCAGTGAACAATCCGTCCCGCCCCCTGGTACGTCGATAGGGTGTCGCCCCTTGCCAAAGGAGAAGCATCATGTCACGACCGCTCGGTCTGCTCTTCGCCCTATGTCTGCTGCCCCTCCTGGCAGCCCCCACCGCGATCCGGGCCGAAGCCCCTCCGCGGGTCGAGGTGAAGACGGGCCTCCGTGTTGTCGCCACCATCTTTTACACACCTGCCATGCCCCTCCGCAAAGGGACCGAACGTCCGGCCGAACGCCTGGCGGTCAAGGTCTTCCCTGAAAAGGGCAACAAGGCCGTCGCGGAGGTCAAGACGGACGACAAGGGCGTGTTCGTCGTCGCCCTTCCGGCGGGCAAGTACCGCGTCGAGGCCGTGGCCTTCGAGGACAGCCCCCTCCGCCGAGAGAAGGCGTCGGCGGGGGTGGAGGTGAAGGAGGGCGCGGTGTCGGAAGTCAAGTTAAAGTTCACCTATCACAGTCGGTGAGGTGCCTCGTGATCCTTTGGCTTGGCTGTGGCCCTCCTGTGCCTGCCGGATGAGCGATGGCCCTGCGCGAGCGGGCGCAGACCGGCGAGGGATCGGCCACACCTACGGCATCGTCGCCGGCCTGACGTTGGGGTTGAAACTCTTCCTCGGCTTCGCCCAACCACGAGGTGCGTTGAGCCGCCGCTGGAGCGGGGTCATCGAACCACTTGTTCCATCCGACCGGCGACGCGAATGAGGTTTGTCGTGCTTCAGCCCCGTGCCCTCGTGAGCCGGCGGCTGAGCAGGGAGTTCGACCGCAGAGGGCGCAACGGATGGCGAAGCGGAAGAAGCCACCATACCGATTGTCAGAAACGACCTAGGGGCGGGTAAGGAGGTGGCGTTGCCGTCGTCCCCTTCTCTCAGAACCCGCCGGGTGTGTTTCCACGCATTCGGCTCAAGTACCAGTGGCGTACGCTGAAGTAGCAGACTGCTGACGGAACAGCAGGTAATGTCTTGGTGCATCCGTGTCATGAAGCGTTACAGATCATTCAGATGCGACGAATCGCACCAGCAACTCGTTCGGCGGTTTGCGAGAGCAATGTCAGCGGCAGAGGTCAGACCCTGGCGGGCACTGCTCGGCAGCCGTCAGCCGGCAGCCGGAATCCAAAAGCGCCTCCGCGCCCGGCCCAACGTAGAACGCCCCAATCTTGACAAAGTGCTTACGCAGCGCCGCATCGAACGCCCGTTGCAGGCGCATGGCTACCTTCGTTTTGTACGCCGTGCGGACCTCGCCCTGTAGCAGCACGTTGTCCCGGTACTTCCCGCCATGCCGGAGGACGGTGCTGTCTGGGTTGGCGAGTTGGTCGATCGACCAGCTGTCTTTCCCTTCGTACCGGGACAGTGGGCGGAGGACCACCTCCGTGCCGGCCTCCGTGACGAGGTACGCGGGGCCGCACACGGCCGACTCGTACGGCTGTGGCCGGAAGAGGGTGGGGAGCTCCCGGACCGAGCGGAATTGTTCCACTCTCGGCTCGTAGACATGGTCGAACGGCGTGTACACGACAGAGTACCGTGCCTCGACGCTCAGCAGGACCGTCAGCAAGTCGTCTCCGGTCGCGAAGAAGAACGCCATCCGTACCTCCTGCGCCGAACACCCAGCTCAGCGGCCGGCTCATGCGGGATGGGACGTCATGTCACGAAGAAGCGTTATGCGCGTGGCCGGTCATCTCCAGCGATTTGTGCGGCGATTACATCCACGACACCTTCTTGTTCGACAGCCTCCTCTCAACTCATCTCTCCCTATCGCGGTAACTGGCGGCCGTCTAACCGCTCCGCATCTTCCCAGAACTCCTTCTCCAAGGCATCGACGTCGGCACCGAACATCCGACGACAATCCGCCTCAAAAGTGCCGGCCTGACACACGACATAGAATTCCACGAAACGCGCTGCGCCATATTTGCGTATCAGGAAGCTTACGAAAGCGCCGCCCACCTCGTAGACGGCACCGCGGTCACGATAATACCAAGGCATGTCGGTCAGTTCCCGCAGGTACGAGCCAGCACCGGGCGCCGAATCCCTGATTATTTGCAGCAGTCGGCGAGACCCTTCCCGGTCCGCGTAGACGTCAAGCCCGCGCTCGGCCTCCGACTTCGGGAGCTTCGCCAGTTGAGTGAGGTGCCACCGCAATCCCACGGCGCGCTCCGCCAAGACTTTGCTATCGTCCGCTTGGGACTCGGCCCAGCCTTCGCTCAGCAGTGTTGGCGGGTCGGTGGTGTGCGCGGTGTGCTGATTGATGACGGCATGGGCCAGTTCGTGTCGGTCAAGCCGACTCGCCGGACTGCGGTCACTGCCCAGTGTAATCCCGAAACAACACAAATTCCTCTGGCCGAGCAACGACCCCCGCGCCCAGTAGATCTTAGCGCGGAGGGGCCTCCCCATCCGCTCCTCCATGTCGGCCACGTGTTGGTCCATCGCCTGGAGATCCCCTTCAGGGTCCGTTACCTCGTCCGTGTAAAACATCACGAGCCGCTGGGATTCCAGCCGGTGCGGATAGAAGTAAGCCGCTTGTGCTTCCATGAGAGAATGTCCCACCCTCATCATCAGCATCATGGCGAGGTTGCGGGGGACGTTCGCTTTCTGTCCATTGCGGTATGCGTACAAGGCCAGGGCCGTCCAGCTCAAGACGGGGAGAAGCGCGACGAGAAGCCAGGTCGAGGCACCGAGGCGTTTCGGCCCCCGCAGCATACGCCAAAACCCGGTCCCCAAGGCTGCCAGCGCCGAGCCAAACGTGAGAGCAACCAGAAAAATGAAGAGAAGAGAAGGAGGATGCAGCACCCTCATCCAGTGCTGCCACCAGAGCAGCCCGATGGAAAGCAACCAGCCGGCCCAGGAAAGGGTGGCCCACCGTCGCAGCAGCTTCAAGGCGTGGACAGGCGGGTTCGAGGGCGGCTTGTCCCTTCGAAGGATTGCCCCAGACTGTTGCTGAGCATCGTACATGGCAAAGGAGAGTTCGCAACTCTTTCCGAAAGCAAAGGGCTTGCTGCCGAACACCAAGCTCAGCAGCCGGGCGGCCAGACTGGGCAAGATGACTCGAAAAACCGAAATGGCCGCCCGGTCTGCTGGTCGGGTAAGGAGGCGGCGTTGCCGTCGCCCCCTCCCCTCAGAACCGGACGTGCGCGTTTCCACGCCTACGGCTCAAGCCTTCACCAACGCCCCTCGCGGAACGCGACGCATTCCGTCAGACCTTCGTACACC
>DATNCY010000324.1:0-2958 GCA_035553375.1 Gemmataceae bacterium | reverse complement strand
ATCCCGGCACCGCAGCCATAGGTAACTGGTGCTATTACTTTCCCGACGGGCTCTCAATAATTGCCGTTAAGCTTTAAAGGCACGCCACACGTCTGACACCCGTGGGGCGCTAGAAGACGCAGATATTCACGCCAGTCCGAGAGTCATCTGAGGAATCCCGGGATACAATGACGAACTGCGTTGCCGGACTAACGCGGAGGAGCCCAAGATGATGAGAGCCCTGCTTGCAGCATCGCTGTGCGCCGGATGTGCGCTGCACGGCATCGACACCGCGCACGCCCAAGCCTATCCCAATCGGCCGATCCGGATGGTCGTGCCGTTCCCTGCCGGCGGGCCGACCGACGGCATGGCACGCATCATCTCGGACCGGCTCGGGGCAGTCCTCGGCCAGAACATCGTGGTGGAGAACCGCGGCGGCGGCGCGGGCGGCAGCATCGGCGCAAAGTTCGTCGCGACCTCTGATCCCGACGGCTATACCCTCCTGATCACGCCGGGCGGCTCGTTGACCACCGGCCCGGCCGTGCACGGCAACATCGGTTACGATCCGGTCAAGGCGTTTGTGCCGGTCGGCCAGCTCATCGACACCCCCCAGGTCGTGGTCGTTCACCAAGACGTGCCGGTAAAGACGCTGGCCGATCTCGTGGCCTACGCCAAGGCCAATCCGGGTAAGATCAGCTGGGGTTCGCAGGGCTTCGGCACCGCGCCGCATCTACTCGCCGAACTGTTCAAGCTCGACGCCGGCGTCAACATCGTGCATGTGCCCTATCGTGGCACGGCGCCGATGCTCGCTGCCATCGTGGCGGGCGAGGTTCAGATGGTCGCCGACCCGATGACCACGGTACTGCCGCACATTCAATCCGGGAAACTACGCCCGCTGGCGATCACCAGCGCCACGCGCAGCCACAAGTTGCCGGATGTCCCGACCGTGATCGAGGCCGGCTATCCCAAGCTGCAAGCGACATTCTGGCTCGGCGTGGTGGCACCGGCCGGGACGCCTCCCGACATCATCCAGAAGCTTAATGCCGCGTTCCGCGAAAGCCTTGCTCCGGCGGAGACGCGCGCGCGGCTCGACACGCTCGGCGCTGAGATCAAGATCGGCACGCCAGCCGAATTCGAAAAGCTGCTCGCCGACGAGCTGGCGAAGTGGACCGCCGTCGTAAAGGCCGCCAACATCAAAGTGGAATGAGGTTTCGAGGGGCCTCCCGCCCGGCGTATGTGTCGAAAACCTGTCCTGCCCGAAACCTCTATCCGGTGTAGAGTCGCAGCGTCCGCATCAGTATGAGATTTCATCGCCATGTTCCGTCGTGACACGCCTGCTGAAGCCGAATTCCGCATGGACGTACGGACATGGCTGGAAGCCAATCTTCCGGTTGCGCTTCGGGGGCGCACGGCACGCCCGCCGCCGGTGGAACTGATGCCCTGGTATCACAAGCTCTCGCGCAAAGGCTGGGTCGCACCGCATTGGCCCAGGCAACATGGCGGCATGGGTGCCACCCTCAACGAACAGATCATCATGACGGAGGAACTGGCGCGCATTGGCGCACCGCAGCTGCCGGCGCAAGGCCTCAATCACATCGGCCCGATCCTGATGGAGTTCGGGACGGACACACAGAAGGCGCAACATCTGCCGCCCATCATTGCGGGTACTGTGATCTGGGCACAGGGCTATTCCGAGCCGGGCGCAGGCTCCGACCTTGCCAGCCTTTCCACCCGCGCAACGCTGGAGAGCAATCATTTCATGGTGCGAGGGCAAAAGATTTGGACCACCTGGGCGCATCATTCGGACTGGATGTTCGCGCTAGTGCGCACCGATCCGCAAGCTCAGCCGCGGCAGGCCGGCATCAGCTTCCTGCTGCTTGATTTGCACAGCCCAGGCATCAGGATCAGGCCGATCAAGACGATCGCGGGCGATGATGAATTCAGTGAGGTGTTCTTCGACGAAGTGATCGTGCCAGCCGAAAACCTGGTCGGAAAACTGCATGATGGCTGGCGCATCGCAAATGCTTTGCTGGGACATGAGCGCTTGGCGACCTCGAACCCGCAATTCGCATTGATGGCGCTCGAGCGCATCAAGACGATGGCGCGTGCTTCCGGACTCATTGCCGACCCGACGTTTCAGGAACGGCTCGCGGCAGCCAGTATCGATGTCACGGCGCTATCGGCGCTGTTCAGTCATGTGGTGGAGCTTAGCAATCAGGGGCAAAGCCCCGGTCCAGAATCGTCGATGATCAAGATTTTTGGGTCCGAACTTCTTCAGGCCCTCAACGACCTATTGATCGAGGCGGCCGGCGGCCACGCGTTGACCGACAAGCCCATCGCGACTGATTTCGGCGCGGTGGATGTCGCCGCCTCGTTCCTTCAGGCGCGGCGCGTGACAATCTATGGCGGCTCATCAGAAATCCAGCGCAACGTCCTCGCCCGCCGCGTGCTGAACCTCCCAAGCTGACGGACAGCCCAATAGACGGTCATGGATCTGCATCTGACATCGGAGCAGACTCTGTTGCGCGACAGCGCCGCCAAATTCGTCGTGGCGGCCGGACCGAAGGTGGCGCGCGTATTTCGCGAACAGGATCCGAGCTTTGCGCCGGCACGTCTGCGCCGGGCGGGGGACCTCGGGTGGCTCGGCATCCTCGTTCCGTGTTCTGCGAACGGCCTTGGTCTCGGCCTCACCGAGCTCGCGCTGGTGCTTGAGCAGGCCGGGCGCGGGCTCGTCTGCGAGCCAATTGGGCTGGCGGCGATCTCCGCTGCTGCCCTGGCGCAGGGGCACGCGCCGCATCCGATGCTGGAACGGGCAATGGCGGGCGAGGCGCTGATCGTTCCGGCGCTGCAAGAGAACGTCTATGGCGACAACCCGCTTGCACCGCGTACGCAGGTGGCCGGGGAGAACGGAACGCTCCGTTTGACCGGGAGAAAGATGTTTGTTTGCGCCGACGGCGCCGACGGCTTTCTCGTCAGCGC
>DATNCY010000323.1:0-13921 GCA_035553375.1 Gemmataceae bacterium | reverse complement strand
CCGGCAAGAGTCCGTTGCTCCAGCGCTTCGCGCTCAGCGGGCGAGAGACAGTGCAGGTAGCCGTCGATGTGCTCGCGGCGGCGTTTCGTCCTGGCTTCGGCTCGCTCCTCCGTCCTGCGCTGGGCCTCCTCCTTCCGGCGGCGATCCTCGTCGCGCTGGCGCTGCCGCTCGGTCTCTTCAGCTTTGGACCGTTCGCGCTCGCTCTTCGGCACATAGGCGGCGGGGGAGCCGAAGTCTTGCTCGATGGCACGGCGCAACCAGCCAGCGGGATTCTTGGGTCGCTCGCCGGTTTCCATGAGGAAATCCAGGTAGTCGATTTTTTGTTCCAGATAGGCGGCGGGGTGTGCGGCGAGGAAATCGCGGGCGGCTTTGCCGCCGATGTCGTGGCGTTTCAACTCGTTCAGCAAGGGAGAGTATGGTGCTGCCAGGGCTGGTTTCTCGGCCGAGGGTGGCAGCAGCGTTGGCTGGTCGGCACGGGCAAAGGCAATGCGGTAGCGTTTCTCACGCTTGGGGAAGCGATCCTGGACCGACATCGGCGCAATAAAGTTTGCCTGTTCCAGCGGCCGGACGACGGTTTGCTCTACTTCCTGGCGCAGTCGGCTGGGCTTGTACTTGCTGCTGAAACCGACGTGCTGGCACGCGAAGCGTTCGAGATCGTATTCCTGCATCCCCGCAGGAGGCAGGTGCTTGTCGAGATAACGGAAAGCTCTCTTGGCGGCGGCTGTGGGCAGCTGAAAGTAGCGGTCGAGGTCCAGCGTCTTGAGGTAGCCGCTCTGGAAGCTGGCGAACGGCGTCTTGTTCCAGGTAATGGAACACAGCGACCGCTGCACCGGAAGGTCCGCAAAGGGCAGTGTGGGTGGCGGTGGCTCTTTGGGACGGCTGCGGCCGTCGGAGAGTTCGTAGTTGTCCAGCAGGCTGAAGCCAGTCTCGTCGGTGCCGTGGCGCTCGCCGGTGCTGGTGAGGAAAGCCCAATTCTCGTAGATGATGGTCACGCCCTTCCAGCGGCGTAGGGATTTCTTGAGACGTTCATAGTTGTCGCCGGTGTCGGGCCAGCCGAGGATCTGGAACAGTTGCGGCCGCGTGAAGTGGATGGTGCGCGCGGTGGCCGGATCGCCGACGCCGCTGTGGTCGTCGGGCTGTAGTTTCTGCTTGTCGAGGAGTGTCAGGTACATCAGGGCGATCAACACATCCTCATCCTGGGCGTTGGGCAAGCCGTATTTGCCCGCGCCGCTGATGGTGACTTTGCGGGTGACGATTTTGCCCTTGGGATCGGTATAGTCGTCCTGATACTCGATGCTGTGCATGCCCGCAGGCGGCCGTTTGGCCAGGAGGACGAGGGGGAATTCGGCGAAGTTCAGTTCATCGTGGCCCTGTCGGGGGACGAACGGGGCTGGCGCGGTAAGGGAGTGTTTGGGCGCGGGCTTCATCGAGCCGCATTGTGGACAGGGAGCGTGTGAAAAGCAAGCGAAAGGTCGATAGGCATTGTTGTTGTTTTTATTCTTTAAGAAACCAAGAAAACAACAACAACAAGGGAGCGGGGCCGCAAGATCGAGTCGATGACTTATCAAGAGGTTACATCGTTAAGCGGGAACCCAAACCACGGATACATCGGTGAAAAGGAACTCCAAACCACGGATACCCGGCCTTAAACGGTACGCCAAACCACGGATACAGCGGTGAAAAGGAACCCCAAACCACGAATGTGGGCACTCCAAACCACGAATACAGAGAAATCGCGTGTTTTCAGTCTGTTGGAACAACAAGTAACCTCAAACCACGGATAGGGGAACCCCAAACCACGAATGTCTCGTAATCTCGGATTTCTCGGACGCGTGGGCGAAAGGGAACCTCAAACCACGGATACCGGCTTCGAGGGACTGAGACAAAAGGGAACCTCAAACTACGAATAGGAGTTTATCTGGAGGAGAGCGATGAAAAAGGCACTCCGCAGATCGGTAAGAAGATCGTTTTTGGTCAATTGATTGCCAGTGACGGGAACCCCAAACCACGGATGCAATCGAGGATGGTAGCCTGACTTGAGGAACGGCAAGCAGGGGGCGCATCCACACGTATGCGTTCCCAGGTCAAACGGAAGCGCTACGGAAGGAATCGTATGCTTTCCAGTTGTTCGGCTTCGTTATCGCCAGTTGACCAGCGCGAGGGGATAGCCGAGTTGCTGGATGCGTTGATAATGGGCCGTGTTGCCCGTCACCAGTTCCAGGCCGTGCCCCAGGGCAATTGCGGCGATCATCGGATCGGCTCTGCCGATGGGCTGGCCGATCCGGTCCAGCTCGCCGGCAATGCGGCCCGCCAGTTCAGCGGCCGGCTGGTCGAAGGAAATGATCTCTTCGGAGGCAAGAGCCGTCAGAAAGCGTTGCAGGCGCCCGAAGCTCTGCTTCTTCTGGAAGCCCTGCACCACTTCCATGACGGTGATGACCGAGAGCGTATACTGGCCGAAGGCATTCCGGTAGGCGGTGGCGTTACGGACAACATTGGGATCTATCCCTTTGCCAATCTCGGACAGAATGTCGGTGTCGATCAGCGATTTATTCATCGGGGGACAGCCGCCAAGGTTGTAGCTCCCGGTGCCTCATAGCCGCGGCAGCGATCTCGTCCATCTCGTCGGCCGCGTCGCGCATGACACCCAGCACAGGATCGGGTGCCGTCGCATCGGCGGCCTTTATCTTGGGCGTTTGGCTGAGTTGACGCCGGAGAAGCCGTACGGCTTCGGCAATGGCATCATCCTCGGACGCGAACTGCCCTCTGTGGACCTCGGCCCGTATAAAATGCTCCAAATCGTTAGGTAGATTGATCGTCATGGCGCAAATTCCTCTCCTCTTAACTTTTTACCCTAGCACGGCCCGGCTTGCCTTGCCAAGCGAAGTTGTTCCCTGAGTAACGCATTCCTAGCTCCTGGTCGTTAGCAGTCAACAGCTCTTCCTGGAAGTCACTTGCTTGAAGGGATCATCGCAGCTGACTTCCCGATCGTGCAAGTGCTTTTCCCCCGAGGGAGGCGCAGGCTGCCCTTACAGCGGCAACTACTGACCTTCCTTTTTCTTCTCGCAGATCGGAATACTACTACGACCGCCATCTCCATCGGCGGCCGGTGTGCCTGCTCGAAGACGGCGATGTGGAGGCTTCGGGCCGAAATAGCGGTTGTCCTGAGATTGTGGAGAGGTCTTCATGCAACTGGTCATCAACACATTCGGAGCCGCCCTCCGCAAACAGGGCGACCGCTTTCTGGTACGCGCTGGAGCCAAGGAGTTGGCCGTCTCCGCGCACAAGGTACAGAGCATCCTTGTCGCCACAGGGGTATCGCTCTCCAGCGATGTACTCCAGCTCGCTGCCGAGCATAACATCGACGTGGTGTTTCTCGATCGCTTCGGCGACCCTTACGGCCGCTTCTGGCAGAACCGCATGGGCAGCACGGCCGCGATCCGCCGCCGGCAGTTGGAGAGCGCCGACGGTCCTGAGGGGCTAGAGTTGGTGCGCGGCTGGGTGGAGGCCAAGTTGCGAAACCAACTGGAGTTTCTGGAGGAACTAGCCACGCGACGGCCGGGCGCGGAGGCCGACTTCCGCCCGGCGCGGGAAGGCGTTCGCGACTGCCTGGCGCGGCTGAGCAACCTGAGCGGGACGGTGGATGAACGGCGCGGGACGGTGATGGGATTAGAGGGAGCCGCGGGACGGGTGTATTTCATCTGTTTGGGCCGGTTGGTCCCGGAAGCGTACCGTTTCGAGGGCCGCAGCCGGCAACCCGCCAAAGATGGATTCAACGCCATGCTGAATTACACCTACGGAGTCCTCTATTCGCTCGTCGAGAAGGCGTGCATCTGCGCCGGTCTCGATCCCTATGTTGGTTTTCTGCATACGGACAATTACGGTAAGAAATCTCTCGTATTCGACCTCATCGAGCCGTTCCGCATCCTGGGGGATCGGACGGCGCTGCTGCTGTTCACGGGCCGGCGAGTGAAGGTGGAGTATTTCGAGCCGGTTACGGGAGGGGTGGCCTTGAGTCCGTCCGGCCGGGCGGCGCTGCTGGAGTCGTTGAACGAGCGGATGGACCGTGCGGTGCGTTACCCGGTGCAGTCGAGACCGGGACGGACACGGAATGTGAAGCGGCGCGACGTGATCCGCTTCGAGGCGCACGCGGTGGCCAACCGTTTGCTGGGCAAGATAGACATGCCGCGGGTGGTGGAGACGCGGCGGTTGTGGGACGAGGCCAACGAATCAGCGACCGCGGACCCTGTTGATCTTGACGAGGCCGAGGGAGACGAAGAAGAGGGAGAGGACGCGACTTTTCTAGCCGACGAAGACGGCGGCGTGGAACAACCCGAAGGCGGCGACCCGGAGGGCGACTGATGCTGACGTGGGTGGTGTACGACATCACGAAGGACCGGACGCGGACCCGCGTGGCCAAGCGATGTCTTGATTTTGGACTATACAGAGTTCAAAAGAGCGTTTTTCTCGGCGATCTGCCACCGAACCGGATCGAGGAAATTCTGCTGTTCAGTCGGGAATTGTTGGATTTGGAGACGGACTCGGTGTACATTTTTCCAATGTGCCGGGACGACTTCGACAAGGTGCGGATCGTCGGCCAGGGCTTCGACCGCAAGCTGGTGGCGGATGAAGTGCTGACCCAGGTGATTTGAGGTAGTAGTACTGATTTTCTCATGCGCCTCTTGTTTTTTTCTGCCCTCGGAAGATAAAGAGCGGCAGGACGTTAGAATGTCATCCTACGATTTCCTATATAGGTAAGATGGCCGATGGACAAAACGACGAGGCAGAAACTTGAGGAAACTGGAATCGAATTGGTTCGGATTGCGCAGCGCTACGAGAGCCGCTCGCGGTTCCTGGGAAGCAATCTCGACGATGCGCTCGCCGGTGCGATGGAGTATTTCTGTTTCAACCCGAAATCGAACTTACGTCCGGAATGCGTCTTCCGGTTGTGTTTGCTTCGCGAGCAAAGTAGACGCCTGAAGTTCGGGAGCGGGGCGGCGGATCTGCAAGCGAGGAAATAACATGCCGGCTAAAATCCCGTATGCGCTCAGTTCGCTACGCTACGACGCCCCCGCACATGCTGACGATTCGGGAAGACGTGAAGATGTCTTCGCAGCGATTCACCGGCTGCCAAGCCGATTGTCGCAGATTGTCCTTCTCAAATACTATGGCCAGGATGGTAGGCCTTGGACGCTCCGAAAGATCGGCCGATACTATGGGATTAGCGCTGAACGGGCGAGGCAATTATTGCAAAGTGCTCATCTCCAACTCCGGTGCCAGCTTGAACCGCCCACTCCATCATAATAAGGATCGAAATCCTATTCAGGAAAGCGTGGGATCGCGGATTCCCGTCTGAGCGTTCCATCCAGTCACAACAAGGCTCGACGAACGTCTCATCTGTTTCAATGAACACAGGATTCGCCCTCTGGGGAGATCGTCCGGAGTCAACCATGCTCGAAGCGATGCGACAACTGGCCCTTGATGCCCTCTGGGTCGAACTGGACGAAGGGAAGAGCAGCGACCCGGAAGTCTGGTATCAGGAATTGCGCGCCCACGACCTCGGCCGGCTCTTCCCAAAACTGATCGAAGACATTGAGCAAGAGGGTGGCAAGGACAAACAGCGCTACTACACGCTACGGGCCGATCCTCAGCACACTGATATAGCGGTCTTGCAATCCGTTGAGTTCAGGGAGGGAGATTCGGTTAAGTTGCCGTTCAATCAAGCGAGCGGGCCGCAGGCACCGGCTCTCGGACCCGTAATTAAGCGCACATCCCCGTCCAAGGCCAAGGATGCTGGCCCAACCATCAAGATTCAGCAAACGACGTTGAAAGCATTCGGCGAGATTGCCGATGCCGGGCGACCTTGGGGGCCATATTTTCGTGCTGCTCAGGAGTGCTTTCTTCGACCGAAGATCGAAATAAATGGACAAGTGATTAACGCACCGGGAGGGGCTTTACAGGTGGCGATCCAACTCATCGATGAGAAGCGGACAGTGCTGCTTGTGTTCCAAGATGAGTTGGACCGCCTGCCAGGCCAGGTTCCGGAGTACGTGGACTACCTTCAAGAAGTGCTCGCTAAGACCAAGTATGCCACCGCGCAGATTCCGGCTTGCGAGGGTAAGACTTGTGCATTGTGCGGTCACGGACCCGTCAAGGTCTATCCGAAGGCTCCAAACGGGGCGGGCATAAACCTCGCCAATCTCGACCGAGAGGGGGCCTTCCCCGGCCTTGATTCCTCCGCCGCATGGAAGGGTTTCTCCCTCTGCGTCAGTTGCGCCGACCTGCTGTATGTCTACTGCAAACACGTAGCCGATGACTACCGGGCGACCATCGCGGGCCACAACGCGCTGGTGATCCCATCACTGCAACTCGACCCCGACGCACGGAAGAAGTTTGCCAAGCGTCTGCACGAGTGGATAGGAGGACTCCACCAGGCGAAGGATGCGGTCGTCGTCCGCGAGAAGCAGTTGCTGAACATTCTTGGCGAAGAGCAAGTCGTCACGGCGCTTGCGATTCTGTGGGCAGAGTTCGGCCAGCGCATTGACGACATTCGTGGCGTTGTAACGGACGTGTTGCCAAGCCGTCTTCAGAAACTTGTCGAGTTTAATCGCCAGATCGTCTCGCTGGAATGCCCTGTGTTTCCCGAGCAATCGTTGGACGACTTCCAATACAACCTGCCGCTGACGATCCTCAAACCACTGCTTCGTCGCCCCGGCGGAAAAGCGGCGGAAAAAAGCAACGATAGTCGTCGATTATTCGACTTACGCCGCGATGTGGCCGAGGCGATCTACCACGCCAGCCCCCTTCCGGGCCGTTTTTTCGACGAAGCCCACGAAACGGCGCGATGGCACTTCAAAGTCATCTGCGGCTCAGGAAGTCCCTGGGCCCTGCTCAACGAGGGCGTCGCCAAGGACGGCAAGAGGTTCCTGACAATGGCCGGTTGGGTCCGCCAACTGGCCCGGTTTCTCCACTACCTACGACTCATAGGAGTGCCTATGCCCGACCATCAAGAGCTATATCAGCCTTCATGCGAAGTGCTGAAACCCTACTTCGGTGGGGAGTCCGCCATTCGAGGCTCTGCCCGTGCATTCGCGTTCATCCTTGGCGTCCTTTACGGCAAACTTCTGCAAGTTCAGGCCGCCCGCGGCGTTAACGTGGGCGCCAACGCTCTCACCTGGTTAAAACGACTGACCCTGTCTGGCCGCGACCTGTCGGAGTTGTATGTGAAGGTGCGGGAGAAAATGCTCGCGTATGAAATGGGAGGTAACGCTACTGTTCGGCAGATCGTTACCGAACTAGGCGAGTTGGGGGCCAAACTCGGCGCAAACATCCAACTTGACGAAACGGAAACCTGCTACTTCCTGCTCCTCGGCCAATCGCTGGCCACCAAAATCATACCGTCCAAGCAAGGGAAACCTGGGGAAGGAGAGAACCATGAGTGACAAACCCACGCTGACCTCGCGCCGCGAGTTCGTGTTTTTCTACGACATCAAGATGGGAAACCCTAACGGCGACCCGGACGAAAACCGGCCTCGGGTCCTGCCTGACAAAACCCACTACGTAACCGATGTGCGTCTCAAGCGCTTCGCCCGCGATTACCTGAAATCCCAGGGTGAGGAGATTCTCGTCGATACCATTGAGGGCAAGACGACGAATCTGACGGGTCGCGTCGCCGCTTACCTCGCTGCACAGAAACTGAAGCAGTGCGAAGGGGCGGAATTAGTCAATATACTCCTCAACGCCTTCATCGATGCCCGGCTCTTCGGTAGTTCGTTCGCGTTCAAGAAACAAGACAAATGGGAACCGACGGCGGAGCCGAAGACGCTGACGGGAGCGGTGCAGATCGCCCACGGCGAGGTCAAGCACAAGGCTCAGGAAGTGGACATCAACGGCACCTCCGTTTTCGGGAGCGAAGAGGGCAAAACGCAGGGCACCTTCACCACCTATTATGCCCTTCGGTATGCGCTGATCGGCTTCAACGGCGTAGCAAATCAGCACAGCGCGAAAGTGTCGCGCATGACGGATGACGACTACAACACGCTTCTAAAGGCGATGTGGTATGGTGTGCGTTCTGCCGGTAACACACGCACCAAACGCGGCCAGGTGCCGCGCCTGTTGGTAAGCGTTGTCTATAAGCCGCAAGAAGAATTCCAGTTCGGCAACCTATGCGACTACGTCAAACTGGTCCCGACGAATGGCAAGAAGCCAGAGGAATGGTCCTTGCCAGAGGACTATACCATCGACCTTACAAAGTTGGCGGAACGGCTGCGAGAGCAGGCACCGAGGATTGAACGTGTCGAGTACTGCGCCTCGCCTGACGTGCATCTATCGCCGACTCTGGCTGAGTTCGGGCTGTCGAGTGTGACGGTCAGGGACATGGAACTGGACAAGCCCTCTGCGAGGTGACGCATGAACATCGTCGCATTCACCTACTCGGCGAAGTTTGGCCACTTCTTGCGGGCCGAGGCCAACGCGAACGGTATCACCTATCCCGTGCCTCCGCCAACTGCCCTTCTCGGGCTGGTCGGCGCGGTTTTGGGGTTGGAGAAAGACACCCCTCAGCAGATCCTATCGGGCGCACGGTTGGCCATCGCTGGCGAACTACCCAAGCGGTTCTGGCATAAGACGAACGTGCGCAAAGACCCGCCGGCACCGTTGCCGTTCCGTGTAAAGGCCAAAGATAAAGGTACGGACAAAGAGCAACGCAACTTCCGCTTCCCGCAGGAGTGGCTATGGCAGCCCAAGTATCGCGTCTGGGCCGCCCTCCGTGAGCCATACCACACGGATTTCGCCTCCCGACTGCGAGAGCGGCGCTGGCACTTCGGCCCTTGCATGGGACTTTCGGAGATGCTGGCCGAACTGTCCGACACCGTTGAGGAGTATGCGGAAAGACTTCCAGCCGGCGTGCATCGGGTGCGAACGGTGGCACCGCAAGACGCTGTCCGCGTCGATACGGCGACCGCTTGCGGGGATGGCCTCACGCTGCAAGTCTTGCGGATGTCGGCCTCGGTATCTGCGGATCGGGTTTTTTCTCACCGGGCTTACTGGATCGAACTCTGCGGACGCCCCTTCCCGGTGGAAACCGCTGAGGCCTGGAAATGCGGCCCTGACGTGGTGATGTTTCTATGAGCGAACTGCGTTCCCATTTCGACCCGCCCCTGCTGCTGGTCGAACACCTCGCCCAGATCCGTGAGGCGGCACGCGCAATCTGGGGCCGCCACAGCATTACGCTACGGAGTGCTGGAGCCGAAGCCTACAGTTGGTTTGATGATGGCGTCGCCCTTCACGACGCTGGCAAGGCTGGCCGGGCGTTCCAGCAGTATATCGCCGACCCGCCGATGTATCGCGGCACAAGGGAAAGCAAGGCGCACACGCCGCTCTCGACGGTCTGCGTCCTGCGGTATGCCCAGGACCAGGGCTGGCATTGGCGGCGCACACTGGCCGTCGCCCTGATCGCGGCGGGACACCACAGCGAGTTCAAGACGCACAAGGAACTCGATGACGCGTTCTGCACGATGGACAACATCATCGACCAACAAATTCGCACGCTGGATTGGCACGCACTCGACCGAGCCATCGGAATTGCCGTACCCCGGCCGGAGGGGGTGAGTGGCGTAGATCTTTGCGTCGCGGCCAGCGAGTATCTGGAAGAACTTGTGGAGGAGTTGACCAAGTTGGTGAAGACCGACTCGGAAAAGGCCGTGGCTTATCGCCTTCTATGTCAACTTGCCTTTTCAGTCTTGCTCGAAGCGGACAAGGCATATCTTGCGGTTCCGTCGAGGGATCTGCCGAAGTATCTGGCCCCGCGAGATGCTGACCTTCCACCGCACATCGTCGAGGACTTCATCAGCCGTAAACCAGGGACGGCCGTCAACCCGTTACGCGATGAGGCCCGGCGCGCGATGTTCGCTGGCCTGGAGAAGGCGAATGGGCGCAGAGTGCAGACAATGACGCTGCCGACCGGCACGGGCAAAACACTCCTCGCGGCGAGTTGGGCGCTGTCGTTGCGTGAGCGGATTACTCAGGAAAGCGGGCAACCGCCGCTGGTTCTGATCGTCTTGCCGTACCTCGCCATCATCGACCAGACCGTGAAAGAGTACAAGGATTTGTTTCGCGGCCACGTCGAGGTTGGCGACTTGATCTCTTACCACAGCCTCTCCGACCGTACCTACGCCCCGGACCTGGAGGAGAAGAGTCAGGATTTTTTCCTAAATACTTGGCAGTCGGATGTGGTGGTTACGACGTTCGACCAGTTTCTTTTCGCGCTGCTCTCACCCAAGGCCCGGCACCAGATGCGCTTTCATCACCTCGCTGACGCCCTTATCATCCTCGACGAGGTACAGGCACTGCCATGTATCTTGTGGGATCTATTGCGGCAGGCGCTCGATGGGCTGACGAAACTGGGCACGACGCACGTCCTGGCCATGTCGGCGACACAACCTGGCTTCCTGAATGTTCCCCACGAACTGATTGAATCGCGAGAACACTTTTTCGGTCAGATGAAGCGGTATCAGATCGTTCTGCGGCATCGGACGCCCATGAAGCTTTCCGCCTTCATCAGCGAGTGCAAAACCCGGTTGCCCCAATGGGCCAGGAAGCGGGTGCTGATTACGTTGAATACTCGGCGAAGCGCGCGGTGCGTAAGGGATGAATTGGAGAAGTCCATCCCGGTCGGAATGGCTCTCGAATTTTTGAGCGCTGATGTTGCGCCCCGAGACCGCCTGGCAGCGATCAAGCGAATCAAGGAGCGAGTCCAAAAGAAGGAGCCTTGCCTGGTCGTAAGCACTCAGTGCATTGAGGCCGGTGTCGATATAGACATGGACTTCGTCCTGCGGGATTTCGCCCCGTTGGACAGCATCATTCAAATCGCGGGCCGGTGTAACCGCAACTTCGGCCCTGAACGCTGTACCGTCGAGATCGTTTCCCTCCTGGACGACGTTTCCGGTCGCCCGTTCGCAGAGATGAATGTCTACGACAAGATACTACTCCAGGCTACCGGGCACGTTCTTGGTGCAACCGAGACAATCAATGAGGAGGATGTATTTCCGCTCACAAATGCGTATTTCGCCCAGCTCCCCGAGAGCAAGGACACCGGCGAAGAGGAGACTCATCGTTGGCTGCTCTGGCAGGAAATGACATCTGTGCGGAAGCTGCTGCGCGGCGCCCAGCGGCCGCAAGTCTCGTTCCTCGTTGTCCAGAATGACGCCGGGCTATGTGGCGATTTGGAAGCGGTTCAGCAAATCCCGGATCGATGGGATCGCCGTCGCGGTTTGCAAAAATTGGCCCGCAGACTCGCCGAAAACACCGTAAATGTATATCAGAACGACAACCTTGAACCGACCAATTATGCTGACCGTTATCCGGCCACTTCCAAACCGGGTGAGGAATGGTTCTGGCTGTTGCACGACGGGCACTACACCTGGCAACGCGGCCTGGATTTCGGCGGCAACGAAGGCGATCAGGAATCCTGGGGGATTATGATATGAGCGCGGTAGATCTAGTGACGGTTCGATTTTCCTGGGCCGAGGAAGCGCCGACCCGGCTTGCTCCGCACTTACTTCGTGGGGCCGTGGCGGAACATTTTCTGGACAATCCCTTGTTTCACCAGCATGACGGCGAACGCCTGATGTATCGCTATCCGCAGGTACAATACCGTTGGGATCGCGAAGGACCGATGATCGTCGCCCTTGGCGAAGCGGCTCGTTTTTTGGCCGGGGTAGACTGGCCTGGGATGGAATTGCGGCTGGGAGAACATCGCCTGACGATTCGCGATGCCGTCTACTCGTTTCACCGCCATGAGATTCGCCCATCTCCGCGGCTGATACGTTATCGGTTCATCGCCCCCTGGCTCCCTCTTTCGCAAGAGAATTACCAATGTTATCGATCTATGAATCCGGCCCAACAGGTCGCCGAACGTGATCGACTCGCTGTGGCTGGGTTACTGATCTCCCTGCGCGGATTCGGCGTGGATTTTCCTGGACGGCTTTACGCGGCCTTTGAACTACACGGTGTCCGAACGTGCCACTATAAGGGGGTAGATCTGCTCGGTTTCCACGGCCGACTGCTGGCCAATGTCGATCTACCGGACGGCTTCGCCTTAGGTCGCGCGGTCAGCCACGGCTACGGTTGGCTGTATTGTGACACCCCCCATTCATTGTCCCGGAGGAGTAACCATGCCGGCTATCCCACTCCCGACCGCGCCGGTATCTGAGCCTGCCGCCGTGCCGTTGATGGTGACGCACCTTCTGGAGCACCTGTACTGCCCGCGTTTCACCTACTTCGAGTACGCCCTGGGCGTGCCGGAACGGCAGGGCAAGCGGACGCTGGTGCTCAAGGGGCGGCTGGCTCACGAGGAACGCCGGCGCACCAACCCGCAGTATCTGCGTAAAAAGCTTGGCGTGGTCGGTCGCCAATTTGACGTGCCGCTGGCCTCGGCCGCTTTGGGCGTACGCGGCAGCGTGGACGAGGTGCTGACCTTGGCCGACGGCTCGATGGCCCCGTTCGACTACAAGTTTGCCGAGGCACCACGCACGGTCTACCATAATCAGAAGATGCAGTCGGCCCTGTACGCTCTACTGATTCAGGAGGCGTTCGGCGTCCCGGTGCGGCGTGGCTACCTGTGCTACATTCGCTCCAAGCACCGGATCGTCGAACTGGAACACACGGAGGAAGACTATTCCGCAGTGCGCCAGGTCTTGGCCGAGATCCTGGAGGTAATCCAAACCGGCGTATTCCCTCCCGCGACCGCCTGGAAGGCTCGTTGCCGGGACTGCTGCTACCGAAATATCTGCGTCCAATGATTCTCATCCCGCAATGCCCAGTCCAGCAACGGTTTCTGACAGCAACACGTTGCGCTGATGGGCCGAAATGGGGTTCGGTAAGCACGATTCCGACAGGGGAACCGAATGGAATGGCCTTACAGAAAACGAACCGATTTCACTGCAGGAAAGGAGGTTAGAGCAAGAAAGCTGCCGACGTGCTGCATCCAGGAGAACAAGGATCGAAACCCGTGACCTCGTGGAGAAAAATCGCCCCGGAGCGCATGCCGACGTGCTGCATCCAGGAGAACAAGGATCGAAACCTGGCTCAGAAGGCGGCTTCTTCTTGGACATAAGGGGCCGACGTGCTGCATCCAGGAGAACAAGGATCGAAACCCTATCGAGTCAGCCGAACGCCTCTTTCGGCCAAGCCGACGTGCTGCATCCAGGAGAACAAGGATCGAAACCCGGTCTCCTGGGGATGGTGCCGTGATTCAAAGCCGACGTGCTGCATCCAGGAGAACAAGGATCGAAACAACTCGACCTCCGCGTTCAAGCGTCCCTCCTGAATGATGCCGACGTGCTGCATCCAGGAGAACAAGGATCGAAACAATGGCAAGCCGCCGCCCTATCCTGCCGCCGTGTCGCGCCGACGTGCTGCATCCAGGAGAACAAGGATCGAAACACCGTGCCGGCAAAGGTCCACGTTGCGCGATCCGGGCCGACGTGCTGCATCCAGGAGAACAAGGATCGAAACTTGTCGATCAGCTGAATATCCTCCGCGCGAAAGCCGGCCTCGCCGACGTGCTGCATCCAGGAGAACAAGGATCGAAACATCTTGTCGGCGGCACCGACCCAGACTACCCGCCGCTGGCCGACGTGCTGCAGCCGACGTGCTGCATCCAGGAGAACAAGGATCGAAACCCAAAGAAATAACCTTCCAGCCTTCCCCCCATCTTCTTGCCGACGTGCTGCATCCAGGAGAACAAGGATCGAAACGGGATGTTGCCGCCAAGAATGCGTCCGTCCGCGTCGAGCCGACGTGCTGCATCCAGGAGAACAAGGATCGAAACGCGTCGGGCAACGTCAGGCAGCGGATGCGCTGGCCGGCCGACGTGCTGCATCCAGGAGAACAAGGATCGAAACCTGCCGGCGCAGCGACCAGG
>DATNCY010000322.1:0-14676 GCA_035553375.1 Gemmataceae bacterium | reverse complement strand
TTGATAACGGGCGCTTCGGGCAAACGCTCTTGCAGGGCCGATAGAATCTCCACGCGCTTGATGGAATCGATGCCCAGATCGGCATCGAGCGCCATGTCCAATTCCAGCATCTCCGTCGGATAGCCCGTCTTCTCCGCGATCACTTCGAGAAGGACGGTTTCGATACGCTGATTCGAGTTGGCCGCGACAGGCGGCGGAGCTGAGGGAGTGACGACGACCGGAGCGGGTGGCGTCAACGCAACAGGAACGGGGATGCTCGGAAGAACCGGCGGTTCGGCTCGCGTGGGAATGGGCAACGGCGCGAGGACCGGAGCGGGGCCGACCGGCAAACCAATCGACGCTTGCAGCAGACGTTGCTGCTGTTCGACCAAAAATTGCACGGTACGCTGGGCCACGTCCTGGCCGTCGAGGAACTGGCGATGCAGTTGCGCCGTCTGATCCTGCATGCGTTGCAGGGCGGTCAGGCTATCGCGCGTCAGGTGCAGGGCTTGCGCGAGGGCCGTGCCTTCCAGGGCAGGCGATGTCGGCGTGTGGTTTACGGCGTGGGTAGTGGATCCGTTCATTGTCGGGTCGGGAGTTCCGTTCGTTAAGGGTCGAGACTCGGGCGTCACAATACGAGACGAGCCTGGAGCGCCAGCGACAGGTTTCGCGTCCGCCCTCGCTGGCGTTTTCGGCTTGTCTGGACGTTTTGCTTTGGGCTTAACGTAATTGGCACCACACAGCGGCACCAAGAGCGCCGGCTTGCGCGAATCGGCAGGCACTTCCGGCTGCGGGGCATCGGCATCCCAATCCGCCAGCCGCACCTCATGGCTCAGCACGGTGAGACCGGCCAGGCAACACGCCAGATCGTAGACGCTCGAACGCTGGCCGTTGGAACTGTCCAGGGCTAGAACTTCATGCTCGCGGTCATGCAGAATCGCCGACACCAGCCCGGATAGGCGATGGCCGGGACCAACTTCGAGGAACGTCCGCACGCCGGAATCGTGCAAGCGTTCGATCTCACGGACGAATTCGACGGGGCGGATCAATTGTCCGGCGAGCAGATCGCGGCACGCGCCGGCGTCATCGGGATACGGTTCGGCCGTGCTGTTGGCGAAGACGGGCATCGTGGCCGTGTGGAAGGATACCTGTTCGAGGGCGGCGCGGAATGGCTCGGCAGCGGCGGCGACAAGCGGACTGTGAAAAGCCGCCGATACGCTTAGACGCTGCGTGCGCACCTGGCGGGTGGCAAAGGCGACTGCTGCGCGCTCGATGCCGGAAGTCGGTCCCGACAGCACCGTTTGCTGGGGAGCGTTCTTGTTGGCCAGCACGAGATCGAGTTTCTCAGCGCGGAGAACTTCGGCGATGGTTTCCTGCGTCGCTTGCACCGCGAGCATGGCACCGCCTTCGCCGGCGGCATCGGCCATGAGCCGGCCCCGCAGCCGCGACAGGTGGAAGAAATCAGCCGGTTTCAGGCGGCCGGCGGCGCACAGCGCCGTCAGTTCGCCGTAACTGTGTCCCGCCGTCGCGTCGGCGCGGACGCCGAATTGTTCGAGGATTCGCCAGGCACCGAGAGAAATCGCGCCGAGCGCGGGCTGAACGACATCGGTTGCCCGCAGCGCTTCCTCGTTGGCGCGGCGATCCTCCGCCGTGAAGGAAATGAGCGGATAAATGCGGTCGATTAACTCCCTCGCTTGCGCTTCGGGCTGGCACGCCTGCGCGAGCGTGTCGTGCAGAGCGGGGAACTGACACGCCAGTTCGCGTAGCATTCCCGGATACTGCGCCCCCTGTCCTGGAAAGAGGACGGCCAACTTATCCTTGTCCACCCTACGACCGAAGAAGATCCCTTCGGGACTTCGGAATGAAGTCTTCTCGCCCTGGCTGCGCAGCAATGACTGAGCATGTTCCAGCAAACGCGGCAGGTCGGTGCGCTCGCGCTGGACCACGAGAAGGAGCCGGCAAGGAGCAGCCGCATCCCACGAGCGGCGTGTCTGAGCGGCATGAGCGCGGAAGACCGGCCAGTCGAGATTCGCAGGCCATGCGGTTAATTGTTGCTCGAGCTGCGCCGGACTTGTCCCGGTGAACGCAACAATCTGCGTCTCGCCGTCCCAATCAATCGCTTCCTTGTGCGGGCTGGCTTCTTCGAGAACGCAATGAAAATTGCTACCGCCGAAGCCGAAGGCACTGACGCCGGCGCGGCGCGGATGATCGGCGGACGGCATCCACGGGCGCGGTTCCGTATTGATGTAGAGCGGACTATCGCCGGCATGGAGCGATTCGATCGGCTGTTCCACCTTGATCGTCGGCGGCAATACCTTGTGATGCAGCGCGGCCACGGCCTTGATGATGCCGGCGACGCCGGCCGCCGCTTTTGTATGGCCAATCTGCGACTTGACCGAACCCAGCGCGCACCACGACCCATTCCGCTCCGCCTCGCGGTAAACCTCGTTCAATGCCGTCATCTCGGCGGCATCACCGACGCGCGTGCCGGTACCGTGAGCCTCGATCAACTCAATGGTATCCGGCGTGACGTCGGCCACGCGATACGCCTTGCGCAGCGCCTCGACCTGACCGCCAGCGCGGGGAGCATAGATGGCATTGCCCCGCCCATCGCTCGATGAACCGATGCCGCGCAGGATTGCATAAACACGATCGCCGTCGCGCTTGGCATCGTCGAGACGTTTCAGCACGATCATGCCCAACCCTTCGCCGAGGATGGTGCCGTCGGCGGAAGCGTCAAACGGCCTGGCATTGCCCGTCGGCGACAGGGCCGGCGTCTTGCTGAAACACATGTACATGAAAATGTCATTGAATGTATCGACGCCGCCGGTCAGCACCATGTCGGCTCGGCCAGCCGTCAGTTCCAGGCAGGCCAGATGCAAGGCGGACAGCGACGAGGCACAGGCCGCATCGACGACGCAATTGGTGCCGCCCAGATCGAAGCGATTGGCGATGCGGCCGGCCACCACGTTGCCGAGCAGACCAGGGAAGGAATTCTCCTGCCAGCCGACGTAGGAATCGCCGATGCGCTGCACCACCTCTTCGGCGACGTTCTCCGTGACGCCGGCTTCATGGAGGGCGCGACGCCAGATAGGATGGCCCAGCCGCGCACCCAGCGGAATGACCAGTTCCAGCGTGCCGGTGACGCCGAGGATGACGGAGGTACGGCTGCGATCGAACGCGCGGTCCTCGCTGTAACCCGCGTCGGCGAGCGCCTGCTGCGCGACAACCAGCCCAAGCAGCTGAGCGGTATCGGTCGCTTCGAGGCTGTTGGGAGCGATGCCGAACGCGGCAGGGTTGAAGGAGGTCGGATGGAGGAAACCGCCGCGCGCGGTGTAAATGCGATCGGGTGCCTTGGGGTCGGGATGGTAGTAATCCTCCGACCGCCAATGACTGGGCGGAACATCGGTAATGGCATCGACGCGATTGCGGATGCGCGCCCAGTAGGCGCTCAAGTTGTCGGCACCGGGGAACAGACAGCCGATGCCGATGATCGCCAAAGGTGCCGTTGAATCTGCCGTATTCAAGCTGCCGTCCTCAAAAACGAATTAGCCACAGATGAACACAGATAAAAAGACAGGCGGAGAAAGAGAAATCGCCGATCAACCAGTCAAAATCTTATAAATATGTCCACTATTTTCTCTGCCTCGTCTTTTCTTATCTGTGTTCATCTGTGTTCATCTGTGGCTCAATCTTTTTTTCAAGCGTCGCTAGTTCCAGCGGTGTCACGCGCGACCAGTCGCGGGCAAGAGGGAAACCCTGGCTGCGCAGTGTCTGCAAACGCAGCAGCACGGCCGCCCCGTATAGGATATTGAAGGCGACGGTGACGACTCGGCGATTGCGCGGTTGTTCGAGGAAGGAACCTTTCGTCCATTCGTTGAAGGCTCCCATGGCCGGGCCGCACCAGACCTGATAATCGAGCCGGCGGCTTGGTTCGCCAGCATTGGCCCAGCGCGATGACAGACCCAGATACCAGCGAAATACCAGGGCCATTTTATGTTTGGGGTCGCTATCGGCACGAGGAACCTGAGCGGGATCGCGCTGGAGGAAGAAATCGCGTGTCTTCGCCCAGATGTCTTCGAGCGGAGCGCGGAATAGATTCTTTTCGAGGAAGGCTCGCTCGGCGTCGGGCAGCGCTTCCAGGCTGGGAGAGGTGCGATAAAGTTCGTAGAGCTTGGCGGCACGCATGGCGAACATGGTGCCGCGCTTGAGTACCTGCACCTTCACGCCCATCTCGAACATGTCGGCGGCGGGAGCCATGATCGTATCGGCTTGCTCGGCCTGAGCCAGCATTTCACGCACTGGATCGGAACTGCCGGACTCGATGCACGCCTGATTCACGGAGCCGGTCAGCACATAGGCGGCACCCATTGCGAAAGCGGCGGCAGCCGAAGCGGGAGTAGCGATGCCGCCCGCCGCGCCGATACGCAACGGTTCATCGTAGCCATACTGCGTCTGCAGACGATCGCGCAAGGCAAGCAGCGTCGGCACCAGCGTGATTGCCGGCCGATTGTCGGTGTGGCCGCCGGAATCCGCCTCCGCCGTCACATCCTGGGCGACGGGAATACGCGCGGCGAGCGCGGCTTGCTCCGAGGTGAGATGCCCCTGGCGTACCAGTTCTTGCAGCATGCGCTCTGGCGGCGGAGCAAGGAACTTCGAGGCGACTTCAACACGCGAGACCTTGACAATGACCCGGTTGGGCGTGACGATTTTGCCGGATGGATCGCGGTGGATGCCATGCAGCCGGTAGCGCACCACGGGCAGCGTCAGATCGAGAAACGCCGATGCCTCCACAAGCCGCACACCGCGACGCACATACAGATCGACGACCGCGCGTTCGAGACTCGGCTCGCTAGGGCTGTGAATGAGGTTGAAGCCATAGGGAATATCGCCGAGGTTCTTCTGAATGCGGTCAATGGCCGCCTCAACGGTCGGCACGGGCAGGCCGGCCGCGCCGAAGAAGGCGAGCATGCCGGCTTTACCCATTGCCTCGACAATGTCGGCGGAGCCAATGCCGTTGGCCATCGCGCCGGCGACATAGGGATAACGGATGCGATGGTCGGCGCAGAACGTCGGATCGCCAAGGTCTTCCAGCCGGCCCGCCGGCGCGAAGGCCGATCGCGTACCCGCTGGGAGCGCGGAAGAACTTTCGGGCGAAATCAGGGTGTAGCGGCCGGCGTTTTCGCGGAGGTGGACCGGCTTACGGATGGCGCGGATTGCGTCCTGAATGACCTGTGCTTCCGTCATGGAGGAACCCTATCGCCCTGCGCTCAACCCCGTGGTAACTATGGGAGGTAATGATACCGGGTTGTGAGGCAGTCTGCCAGCGTTTGCGGTCTTTTCAATGGATTGAGATGCGCGGACGGATCATTAAAATGAGTGCCATCCCTACTCAACACGACCTCCCTTCGTGGAAATACCTGATCGATGAGGCGATTCAGGAGCCGAACCGCACCTTGTCCAATCTCAAAGTGACACAAGTCCACTATCTGCTATCCCTTGCGCTGCGCGAGGTGGTAGGGCCGGAAGGGGGAACCAATTTCCATACCTGGGCCGTCTGGGGGTCGCGCAAGGCTGGCGTGACTATCCGCGAAGAAGGACTTGATCGCGCCTTGCGGGAGGTGACTATCCTCGCGTCCGGCGTGGGGTTGTTCGCTGGCTTTCTGCTCGGAGAGGGATTGGGATTATGGCTGCCGTGGTGGAACGTCCTGATTTTGTCCGCCGTGGGGGCCAGTTGTGGCGCATGGATGGGGCGCTGCTGGTTGATCGCGGGCCGGCGGCGGGCGGCCGAATGGATGCTAAGCGGCAATCGCACCGTGTTGGAAGACATTGGCGGTCAGACCGCGCGTTTTGTCACCTGGTTTTCCGATACGGCCCACCCCGATTCCGGTTCCTTCGCCCACTTTCTGGAAGGCTTCCATCCGGGCAAAACGGAGGAGGGCGGGCAGGATCTACTCCGTCAGGCGTTCACACACTATTATCGCGCCGCCCGGAGCGCGGATCGGACAACCAAGCGGCAGGAGGCCTATTTCGCCAACTGCCTGGCGATCCTGCACGAGCATATCCGCCTTCAGCCGTACATTGCCGGCGCGCTGCCGTGGATCGTGCGTCGTTGCGTCACGATCCGCCTGATGCGTTATGATGTCGGGCCGTTGCGTTTGGCCGTCGGCGAAGATGTGCCTTGCCTGGATGGTCTGGACTTCCCCGAGTCGTTGCAGACGCTCACGGACCCCGAATTGCTTGCTTTTCTGTTTGGCCCCAACGGTCTGGATTCCAAGGGAGACACCCTGACCGGAACCAGGACGCGCGACTGGACCCAGTTGAGCCAGCGCATGAGATACATCGTCAATCTCTTTCGTGCCTTGCACCTTCATCCCGATGTGGCATCCAGCCCGTACACACCGAAACAGTTCGAGCAGATTGGCAACGGCCAGATTCCGCCGGGGCCGCTGTGAAACGCAAGCCAGCGTTCAGCGCCGCTGCTCTGTGTGACGGGAAAAACCTGACGGCCGATTGCCTTGAATCGTGAACTTCGTGGGATCGTCCTGCGTAAAATGAAATAGAAGAGGTCTCACGGCCTTCGCCTCGCGGACACATCCCAACAGCGGGCAAGCCTCGGAACGGCACTCTTCCACACGAACCTCAATCTCCGGTCCCTCGTGCCCCGTTCGCGCCGCGCGCCGGCGTGAGCGTGGGCCGTTGCCTGAAAGGATTAGCATCCATGAAACGAAACAGCCTTGTCTATGTCTGTCTGACAGCCGGCGTTCTTACCGGCACCATCCTCGGCGGCTCGCTCCTTACCGGGCAAGTCAAAACGCCGCCCGCCGTGCCGCGTGAAATGACGACCTACCGTGATGTAGTCAAGAACGTCCTGCCCGCTGTCGTCAGTATCGAACGGCGTTTCAAACCCATCGCCCGCGCCAAATCGCCGCAGTCTTCGCATCAGCCCGAAGAGATGCGCAAATTCTTCAAGGAATTCTCCTTCCCCGGCTCCGCCGATAAGCAACTGCCCGAAGAACTGCGCAAGTTCTTCGAGGACATGCCCAATCAACCGCACCACACGCCGGAATCGCCGCGACAACACGGTTTCGGCTCCGGCTTCCTTATCGATCCCAACGGCGTCATCGTGACGAATCATCATGTTGTCAACGGGGCCGATGAAGTTCTCGTCACACTGAGCGATGGCCGTAAATTCGTCTCGAAGGACATCAAGAGCGATGCCAAGACGGACCTGGCCATCGTCCGCATCGAGTCGAAGGAAGCACTGCCATATCTGCCGTTCGGCGATAGCTCGGCAATGGAAATTGGCGACCGCGTGTTGGCCGTCGGCGCTCCATTCGGGCTGACGGGCACGGTTACGTCCGGCATCGTCAGTGCCAAGGGGCGAAACATTCACATGAACATGTATGAAGACTTCTTGCAGACGGATGCGGCCATCAATCCAGGCAACAGCGGTGGTCCGCTGGTTAATCTGCGAGGCGAGGTGATCGGCGTCAACTCGGCGATCAAGAGTCGCAGCGGCGGCTTCCAGGGCATCGGCCTAGCCATCGCTTCCAATATGGCCAAGAACGTGACGGGCCAACTGCTCAAGGATGGCACAGTACATCGCGGCTATCTCGGCGTGCAAATCAAGGATCTCGATAAAGACGTGGCCGCGCGGCTGGGGTTGGACAAGCAAAAGGGTGTGCTGGTGGCGAAGGTGTTTGACGGTTCGCCGGCCGGCAAGGCGGGCGTGAAGGACGGCGATGTCATCACGTCGGTGGCCGGCAAGCCGGTTCAGAATGGCCACGATTTGCAATCGGTCGTCGCCGGTCTGCCGCTGAATAAGCCGGTCGCTGTCACCGTCTGGCGCGACGGCGAACGCAAGGAACTGCAAGTGACGGTTGCGGAACAGCCGTCCGAGTTCGGCGTGGCCGATCAGACGCCGCGGCAGGGGCCGAAAGCAGAGAAGCAGGCCGACGAGTTAGATAAGCTCGGCGTCGAGGTCGCGGACCTGACGCCGGAGATGGCGAAGCAACTCGGCTATAAGGACGGTATGAAAGGCGTGGTCGTCACGCAGGTGCAGCCGGATAGCCCCGCCGCCGACGCGGGACTGCATCGCGGTGTGCTGCTGGTCAAGGTGGACAAGAAGCGCGTGAAGGATGCGGCGGCGGTGCATGAGGCCGTCGCCAAGGCGGCGCTCGACAAGGGCGTGCTGCTGCAAGTACGGACGCCGGCAGGCAGCACGGATTACGTGCTGGTCAAGGCACCCACGGCGACCGCGGAAACGAAGTAACAATCTTCGCTATCCAACACGCCCGGAGCGCCAGCGACGAGGAATCCCCATCGCTGGCGCTTCGGATTTGTCGTTTATCCCGCGCCAAGCACAACTCTCTTTGCTATAACCCTCGTAGACGCAATCCCACCTAGTTATCGAGTGTCCCATGCGCACCTCTTCACTCACCCTCTTAATTCTCTTCCTGGCTAACACCGTTTTCGCCGGCGAAAATTGGCCGCAATTCCGTGGGCCGCACGGCGATGGCCGGGCCGACAAGGCGAAACTGCCGCTGACCTGGAGCGAGAAACAAAACATCGTCTGGAAGACGGCCATCCACGATAAGGGCTGGTCGTCGCCGGTGGTATGGGGCGAGCAAGTCTGGCTGACGACGGCGAAGGAAGACGGCAAACAATTGTTCGCCGTCTGCATCGATCGCGCCAACGGCAAGGTGTTGCACGACATCAAAGTCTTCGACGTGGAAGCGCCGAGCGAACTGTGGCGAAAGTTCAACAGCTTCGCCTCGCCGACGCCGGCTATTGAGGAAGGACGCATCTACGTCCATTTCGGCACCTACGGCACGGCTTGCCTGGATACCGCGAACGGCAAAACGCTCTGGGAGCGCCGCGATCTCCACTGCGATCATTTCCGCGGCGCGGCCTCATCGCCGATCCTGTACGGCGATTTGCTCTTCCTCACCTTCGATGGCGCTGACGCGCAATACGTTGTCGCTCTGAACAAGAAATCCGGCGAGACGATGTGGAGGAAGGATCGCGCCATCGACTACAAGACGACCAACGGCGACGCCAAGAAGGCGTTTGGCACACCGTCCGTCCGTGTGGTTGATGGCAAGCCGCAGCTTATCAGTCCGGCGGCGATGGCGACTCTCGCGTTCGATCCGAAAACCGGCGCGGAACTATGGAAAGTCTACCACGGCGGCATGAACGTGACGGCTCCGCCACTAGCCGGCCAGGACAAGCTGTTCCTGTGTACGGGCGACGGCGGTTTGCGTCTGCTGGCCGTGCGCCCCGATGGCCGGGGTGATGTGACGAAGACGCACATTGAATGGAAAGTGAGCGCGGGCAAGGCCAATGTGCCCTCGCGTTCGTCGCCGATTCTGGTGGATGATCGGCTCTACATGGTGAGCGAAGGCGGCATCGTCTCTTGCCTGGAGGCGAAGACCGGCAAACCCATCTGGCAGGGACGAGTCGGCGGTAAATTTTGGGGTTCGCCGATCTACGCGGATGGGCGACTGTACTTCTTCGACGAAGATGGTCATGGCCATGTCGTGGCGACCGGCCGGGAGTGGAAGAAACTGGCCAGCAATAAGCTGGATGATGGCTGTAGGGCGTCTCCCGCCGTCGCGGGCAACTCACTGTTCGTCCGCACGCATACGCATCTTTACCGCATTGAGGATAGGAAGTGATAGAGGCGCTCACACAGACCAATCCTCGATTTGTACCCCCGGAACCCGGCTGAACCGGATGGCCGTCCTCAAGCAAGATCAAAATGTCGGTAATCAAGAACGAAAGGGCTTCATGGGAGATCCGCCTGTTGTGGGATCGGCCGGAAATGGATGTTTACAATGACTTATAGGCGCGGCGATGTCCTCTTGGTTCTCTAAAAGCTCCCTTGACGCCCTTTGCCTTTCCTCGCCCTTCTTCTTTACAATACACTCATCTCTATCTGCCTCTGTCACCGCCTGCCGAGGAACCGCACGGTGTCCACCGAGCGAATCAACGAATATCTGGCTCAGTTCAGCCAGACACGCAGCCTCATGCTCGACCAACTGCGCCGTGTCGTCGTCGGACAGGCCGAGGTGATCGAGCAGATTCTGGCGGCCGTCTTCACGCGCGGCCATTGTCTGCTCGTCGGCGTGCCGGGATTGGCCAAGACCCTCATGGTCAGTTCCATCAGCCAGATTCTTGACGTGTCGTTCAAACGCATTCAGTTCACGCCTGACTTGATGCCGTCGGACATCACCGGCACGATGGTTCTCGATGAGTCGGAAACCGGCAAACGCGAGTTTCGTTTCGTGCGCGGGCCGATCTTCGCCAATATCGTGTTGGCCGATGAAATCAACCGCACGCCGCCCAAAACGCAGGCCGCGCTCTTGCAGGCCATGCAGGAACGCGAAGTGAGCGCCGGTCAGGACACCCACAAACTGCCCGATCCTTTCTTCGTCATCGCTACGCAGAATCCCATTGAGCAGGAAGGCACGTATCCGCTGCCCGAAGCACAGCTCGATCGCTTTATGTTCACGATTCGCGTCGATTATCCGACACTTGAGGAAGAAAAGCGTATTCTGTCCATGACGAGTAAGAGCGAGGCGATCGAGTTGACCAAGGTGCTGTCGAGCAAGGCCATCAGCAATTTGCAGAAGTTGATTCTCGGCGTGCCGGTCGGCGACTATGTTCTCGACTACATCACGCGGCTGGTGCGGGCGACCCGGCCACAAGACCCAACCGCGCCGGACTTCGTCAAGAAGATGGTCGATTACGGCGCGGGACCGCGCGCCGGCCAATTCTTGCGCGACGGCGGCAAGGCGATGGCGGCGATGGATGGCCGATTCAGTGTGGCCATTGAGGACGTGAAGAAAGTGGCTATTCCCGTGCTGCGCCATCGCATCAGCACGAATTTTCAAGCCCAGGCCGAAGGCAAGAAAAGCGAGGACATTATCCAGCAATTGTTGGCCGTCATCGGCGAACCCGAAGTCGGCAAGTACGAGAAACGCAAACGCTAATAAACACCCCTCTCCCCCGAGTACAGGGGAGAGGGGAGTCGGATTGCCCAGCCCGCCGCGAACGCCTACCGTTTGTTCCCACCATCCCGCCGTACTATGGAGTCCGTTCATGTCTCGCAAGCTGAACTGGTTCGTCGTCGCCGTCCTGCTCCTGGGATACGCCCCAATCCAATCGGCGCCCGCCGCCAGCCCGAAAGATGCGCCATCGTCCACGCCGGTTGGCGATGGCACGGCCAGCACCGATTTCGAGTGGCAGGTTCCACACGAAAACTGGAAGATGCCCTTCAAGGACGAACAGCCCATTCGCTTCATCAATCGCAGTCAATCTCCCGAACAGTGGGACAAACTGGCCCACTTCTGGAATGGAACGACCGAAAAAGCCATCGATCCGAAGACCGGCCAATCGGTGACGCGCAAGGCCGTGGTCATTCGCGTGCCGCTCGGCCTGACGGCCAATCCGCCGCTGCCGGTGGAAAATCAACTCACCGTGGCCAAGTTTGTCCTCGGTAAGCAACTCTTCTTCGATGGCATTCTGTCATCGGATGGCACGATTTCCTGTGCCACCTGTCACGATCCGAAGCGCGGATTTACCGATCGTTCACCGGTTTCGACCGGCATTCGCGGACTGAAGGGCGGCATGAGCGCGCCGACCGTCTTCAACTCGGCCTATAACTTTTTGCAATTCTGGGATGGCCGAGCCGTCTCGCTGGAAGATCAGGCACAGGGGCCGGTCATGAATCCGGTCGAAATGTTCAACGGCGAGAGTCATGCCTGGAACCGCGCCGTGTTGCGCGTGCGCCGGCAGGCGAAGTATGTCAAGCAGTTCCGCGCCGTCTTCGGCACCGATCCGACGCGCGACGGCATCGCCAAGGCCATTGCCAGCTATGAACGCACGGTGTTGTCAGGCAATTCCATCCAGGATCGCGCCGAATTGGCCATGCGCGTGCGTGCCGAGGATGAAGGCACCGGCAAATTCGAGTACAAGGCCAAGGATTACGAAACGGTTCTGAAGGCCGCCTTCGCTTCCAAGGAAACAGCCGCGCTGACGGCGCTCGGTTTGGATGCGGAGAAGGACATCAACAAGATTCCGAGCATGGCGAAAAGTCTCAGCGATGGTCGAACATTATTCTTCGGCAAGGCACGCTGTAGCAACTGTCACGTCGGCGACAACTTCACCGATAACCAATTTCACAATCTCGGTGTGGGTGTCAAGGACGGCGAATTGCCGGCCAATACGCTGGGGCGTTTCGCCATCCTGCCGACCGGCCACAAGAATTCTAATGCCATTGGTGCCTTCAAGACGCCCACGCTGCGTCATCTGCTCGGCACCGCGCCGTACATGCACAACGGCAGCGAGCGAACACTGGAGGAAGTAGTCGAATACTATGACCGCGGCGGCAACGCCAACGAGTATCTCGACGGCAAAATGCGCGATGAGGATGCCGAGAGAGCGTATATTCTGAGCCAGCAACCGAAGACGCCGCAGAAAGGAAACGAGGTTAAGCTGTTCGGCAAGGATCGCAAACCGATTGCGGCATTCAAGCTGAATCTGACACCGCCGGAAAAACGCGATCTGGTCCTGTTCATGCGCGCTTTGCAGGGCGATCCAGCCGATGCAATCGTGGCCGACCGCGACAAGATGCCGCGCTGAACGACCGAATGAGGCATCCTAAACGAGCCGGAAGGGGAAGCGACGGAAGATCCGTCCCTTCCCCTTCCGGCTCGCAGGCGGTTTCGGAGGAGACTTGCCGAAGGAGGTATAATCCAGGAGTGTGTAGGTGAGGGAGAATGTCGATGCGTAGAGGGTGAAATTCCCCATTTCATCGGCGTGCTTTGAACAAAAGAAACGCGAACGCTCTGAAGGGGCCGTCCATGCTCGACATCACGGAGAATATCCATATTCCGGACGAGGAATTCTCCTGGAGTTTCGCCCGTTCGGGAGGACCAGGCGGTCAGAATGTCAACAAGGTCGCCTCGAAAGCCGTGCTGCGCTGGAACCTGGCCGCGAGTTCGAGCCTCCCTCCCGATGTCAAGACGCGCCTGCAACAGCAGCAACGCCATCGCGTCACGACGGAAGGCGATTTCCTCATCACCTCGCAGCGCTATCGCGATCAGGAACACAATCGCGAGGATTGCATCGAGAAACTACGGCAGATGATATTGCAAGCGCTAACGCCGCCGAAGCCGCGTAAGAAAACGAAACCGTCGCGCGGCGCGAAAGAACGACGGTTGGCCGCCAAGCGTCACCGCGCGGCCACGAAGGCGGTACGAAGACATCGGGGAGAGGAGTAAAATATCTCGTCTCTCGTCCTACGCATGCCCGGCTTCTTCGTCCTCTTCCACATCCTCAATGATAATCAGTTCCTCCGCTGCGATGCCAAGTTCCGTCAGGAGACGAATCGCTTCCTCTTTCGTCTCAACGCCGCGGCGAGCGAGAATTACGTCATACATCGCCACCCGCGTGGTCCAACCGGCGGCCGTGAGTCGATCCAACATCTCGGCCGCCTTGTGCAGACGCTCGTGCAGCTCCGTCGCCAGGTTGCGAAGGTGCTGCCCCTTCACGGCGGCATCTTCTTCCGGTTCTCGATTCGGTGGACCGAACAGCGGCAGACAAACGGTGACACCCATGTTGATCCTCCTCTCGTGTGGCGTGGACGCCAGGCATCGCTGCTTGCATCTTATCATTATCTCTTGAAATTCCTCTCGGAGTGGGTGCCCCTGCCGATTTTGGCATTTCTCGGCGAACGGCCGGCGTCAGCCGGCTGGTACAGGTTCCCACCAGCCGGCGTCCTGGGACAGAGGAAGGGGCGATGAGTGGGCATGCCCTATCATTCGTCGCCAACCTTATCAAGTCTCTTTGAAAGACGTGTCAGGCAGCAAAAGAAATGTCCGCATGGTTTCGGGTAGCGCGCCGCGTCCTGGCCGCTCCCGAGAAACTTGGACCATGTGCAAATCCCCCGGTGGGCACAAAACCCCCACCCGTACCGATCTTCTCGCGATCGCGTTCCCCCGTCACCTATCCTTCTTTCGATTATCGTTTCTGCTGAATTCCAGGCGATTTTCAGCATATCCCTCTTCGATTTCATCGCACGGCTCGGCATTGGTACAACTCTTGCGTTAGGGGGGTCTCGCCTGCGGGCGAGCGGTGTCCATCACAAAGTCGCGGCGTCTCCGGCTTCTCGACATGGCCGGTTGAAGAGTCAGAGACTCCGTTTTAGAGAAGGCGACGATCATGACACGATTGATGCGCGGTGCATTCTTGCTACTGACTGTGGGAGCGGTCGGCGGTTTGCTCGACTGGGGGCCGGCCGGTAGATTCACCGGCGCGGTGTTCGCGAAGCCGCCCGGCCCAAAGGGACGCGGTCCCAAGGGGCCAGGGAAGGAAAGAGATCACTTACAGAAAACCTACGATGCTCTTACCCAAGTTTCATTGTTGATAAACGCGGATCGCGCCCGGCCGCCGCGTGACATGACGAAACTATTCGATCAGGCCAAGGACCTCTACCGCGACGCGGTGAAGGCGTCCCGAGACGATGAGGACCGACGCGCTGCCGAGTTGGGCCTGGCGTCACACGATGCCGCTCGCGGTCTTCTGCACGCGCTGCGAGCCGACGCGCCGGCTACGGCCGGCCTGCCCACGCCGCCACGCCGCGATGAATACGAGTTGGATGATCTATTACAACGAACGCGCGATCGTCTG
>DATNCY010000321.1:0-34672 GCA_035553375.1 Gemmataceae bacterium | reverse complement strand
GGAAGGCGAATTGATCTACAACGGCATCCGCCTGCCGTCGCCCTGGCCGCCGCGCATCGCCGAAGTTCCGAAAACGCCCGCCGTCCCGGCGTACCTGACCTCGCCGCCGAGCGTTATCCCCATCGATGTGGGCCGGCAGCTTTTCGTCGATGATTTCCTCATCGCCCAGACCAATCTCAAACGGACGCATCATCGACCGGCGTATCATTCCAAGAATCCGATTCTTACCGGCGGCATGGTTTTCAGTGATGGCGTCTGGCGCGATCCGGCGGACAAGCTATTCAAGATGTGGTATCTGACCAAGGGCGGCACCGCCTATGCCACATCAAAGGACGGTTTAATCTGGGAGAAGCCGTCCCTTGATGTCAAAAAGAATACCAACCTCGTTCAAACCAGTCCGCGCGACTCGAATACGGTGTGGATCGATCTGGAGGAAAAAGACCCGCAAAAGCGTTATAAGATGTTCCGTTCTTATAGTCGGCCGGAAAAGAAATCGTGGTGTTTGTGGGTTCATTTTTCGCCGGATGGCATTCATTGGAGCGAAGGCCAACCAACCGGCGCATGCGGCGACCGCAGTACAGTGTTTTACAATCCATTCCGTAAAGTGTGGGTGTACAGTCTGCGACACGGTTGGGGCCGACCGCGCCGCCGGCGTTACTGGGAGACGAAAGACGATGTGATTGCCGGCGCGCAATGGGGAGCCAATAGCAATCCCTTCATGTGGTGCGGCTCCGACAATCTCGATCCGCCACGGAAAGACTATAAGGTGACAGCGGAGCTTTATAATCTCGATTGCGTGGCTTACGAAAGTATCATGCTCGGCCTGTTCACCATCTGGCGCGGCCAATTTCCGGAGCGCGAGAAACCCAACGAAGTTTGTGTCGGCTACAGCCGCGATGGTTGGAGTTGGACGCGCCCGGATCGCCGTGGTTTCTTGCCGATTTCCGAAACCAAGGGCGATTGGAATTACGCCAATGTACAGTCGGCGGGCGGCTGTTGCCTGGTGATGGGCGATCAGTTGTACTTTTATTGCAGCGGCCGGGGCAAGGGCCACGTCACCTCGCTGGCCGTCCTGCGCCGCGACGGGTTCGCTTCGATGGACGCCGGCGACGCCGAAGGCACGCTCACCACGCGGCCAGTGACCTTTCGCGGCAAACATTTGTTCGTCAACATCGCCGCCCCGGAGGGCGAGTTGCGCGCCGAGGTCCTCGACGATCACGGCGATGTTATCGCTCCATTCGGCGCGGCCAACTGCGCCCCGGTACGCGGCGACAAGACGTTACAGGCGGTGCGCTGGAAGGATGCGGACGACCTGAGCCGTGTGGCCGGCAAGAAGGTGCGATTGCGTTTTCGTCTCAAAAAAGGCCAATTGTATGCGTTCTGGGTCAGCCCCGATGCCTCCGGCGCCAGTCACGGCTACATCGCGGCGGGCGGCCCAGGCTTCACGGGGATGATTGATGACGTGGGGGTAGGGCGCGGTTGATCCGGAGACTGGGACGCTCGCTTTCTGTCTGATCTGCGGTGATCGCGTTAGACCGTGCCCTTTCCCCGGACACGCTGAAAGTAAGAACCGCCTGGTGGAAGGCTCGAATCCGCCGCCAACTGGCGGAGGTTGATAAGGGGCGGAAACGGTGCCAGGATTTTTTTTAATCTACGCTTTTTCTCCTAAAATATTCTTGGTATCGTTTATAGTATATTTAAACTCCTCAATATGTTAATAGTTTGGTATTCCTGATCTGCCGAGGAAACGGGAATCTCAACGTCGGTGGGGGCAAGTTTTCGTCTCTGACAACTCCTAGAATGTTTTTCCCGGACACGATGATAGGCACGGTATTTTCTCGAAGTGGCGTGGTCAACTCCTTTGGTTAGACAGCAAATCGAACGCAGCGTCTGTACCACGAATGGGATCTATAAAATCAATCGAGGAGCCGTAGAGCGAATTGAACTACCGATACCTCCGTTTGAACTCCAAAAGACTGCGGATCGTGTTCATGAAGTGCGGGCGATGGAAGCAAGGCAAGCGGAATCACGACGGCTGGACGATCTGTTTCACGCGCTGCTCCATCGCGCCTTTCGCGGCGAACTCTGATCGCCTTCCAGAGCGTTCCGTATCCCGGTATCTTAAACAGCACCCCCACGGTAAAATGGAAGAGACGGAGAAGAACAGCCCATGCCGATTCCGGCTTTCGACGACATTCTGAACATCCTGCCGCCGCACCTGGGCGACCCTCGACAGCGTGCGGATTTGTCGCCCTTTTCCTGCACGGTCGCCGAGCTTTGCACGCGCTTCGCCACCACGGCGAAGCGCAAGGCAATTTTGGATGGGTTTCTCAATCTCCGAGCGGAATTGTTTACGCTGGACATTCGGGGATTTCAATGGCTCGGCGGCAGCTTTTTGGAGGATATTGAGGCGCAGGAGAGACGTGATCCGGGAGATATCGACGCGGTTACCTTCGTCGCCGACCCAGAAAATCCGGCGGCTCTTAGCGCGAAACTGGTGACGAAACCGGAACTGTTGAGCCATGCGCACATCAAAGGCACCTATTCCGTCGATCACTACTGGCTGTCGCTCGGCTCCCAGCCCGTCTTCCTGGTCGATCTAACCCGTTACTGGTACGGACTGTTTTCCCACCGGCGCGATCGCGTGTGGAAAGGAATGCTGGTCGTCGAATTGGCCGATAAGTCCGATGATAATGCTGCCCGCATAGCTTTGAGGAGCCAGCCATGAACAACCTTACTTTCCTGAAGATCCAGACGCTGGAACTGCGTAGCCTCCTGGAATCCGCAGGGGACGATCCGATCGCCGTCCCGCAGTTGCGGGAGCGGCTTGCCGACGCGGAGAAGGAATTGCAAGCGGCGCAGTTGCAGACGGGAAATTTGTTCCCTCGGGATGTCCACGAACTTCCCCGAGCGGCTCTCTTCCTGCGTGGTGGCGGCGTGCAAGGGTCCGAGGGTATTCGTCCGGGTCTGGCGGGCGAAGCCTTGATCCAGTACGAGAAGATGTTTATCGAACAGGCCCTCCACGACGAACGAGAAGCGGCGCGGAACGCCGGGCGACAACGCCGCCCTCGCGGAGCGTCTACTCCCGGTCTGTTGTTTATGGGCACTCCCCGAGGATCCTTCGGTCTTGAGTTTGTGCCGCAAACGACCGAGGACGGCTCGCTGCTCGAAGTCCATGCACGGTCGCTCGGCAATGTCGCGGCGGCTCTGGTTCGTGTTGCCGGCAGCGATACGGAGTCGCTCGAAGAAGCCATTGCGCCGATTCCCGCGCGGGTGCTTCAGCCGCTTATGCAGTTCCTGAAAACATTGGCCCAGTACGGTGCCGAATTACGCTTGGCGTTTCACGACAGACCTGGGCAATCCTTAAGCGTCAGCCAGATACAAAAGGCCGCCGAGCGGCTGGAAAGGGATATGACGCAGGAGATGGTCAATCTAAGCGGCACGTTTCGAGGGGTAACCCGCGAATCCGGTTCTTTTGATCTGAGGACCGACGCTGGGGAGGTCATCATGGGCACGGCCGCCGATCATCTCACGGAAGACGACTTGGAACGGATCGACGGGTTGACCAATCGGCCATGCAAAGCCCAACTTCAGAAAACAACCGTGCGGAGCATTTCGGGCGCTTCCAGTTCCACCTTTGTCCTGTTGGATGCCGAGTGACCGCAGCATGTATCCGGCTTTCCGCGACGATATTCTTGAGGAGGCCGTGCATGTCGGTTGACAAACGCGGGTAGGTGCGCATCGCCTGAAGATCCAGACCTGAAACTGCGCTCGCAGCGTTGAAGCAGAGTGCGATTCTGTAGAATCATCCTGGTAACATACCCACCAAGACTTCGCCTTCCTCTGTCGTCAGGACTCACTCCATGCGCCGACTCCAACTTCCCTTCCTCGCCTCATTTTCGTGCCTGCTCTTGTTCGCCCCCGCCACGATCCTTCACGCGGAGCAACCGAAAGCTCCAGCGGACGTGCCCAAGGGCGAGGTCATCAAATATACCTTCGACAAGAGCAAGATTTTCCCCGGTACCGTGCGCAATTACTGGGTTTACGTTCCCCGCCAGTACGATCCCGCCAAGCCCGCCTGTGTGTACGTCGGTCAGGACGGCATCGGGTTCAACGCTCCGGCCGTCTTCGATCAACTCATCGCTAAACAAGAAATGCCGGTTACGATCGGCGTCTTCGTCATGCACGGGCGAGTGAAGGCACCTTCGGGCAAGGCGCTGGATCGCTTCAATCGCAGCTATGAATACGACGGACTCGGCGACCATTACGCGCGCTTTCTGCTGGAGGAACTGCTGCCGGAAGTTGAGAAAAAGACCGCGAAGGATGGCCGAGCGATTCGGCTATCGCACGACGGCAATGATCGCTGCATCGGCGGGGCCAGCAGCGGCGCGGTGTGCGCTTTCACGGCGGCGTGGGAGAGGCCGGACGCCTTTCGGCGCGTCTTTAGCGCCATCGGCACCTACGTCGGTTTGCGCGGCGGCAACAATTATCCGACGCTCATTCGCAAGTTCGAGCCGAAGCCGATCCGCGTTTTCCTGCAAGACGGCAGCGCCGATTTGAACATTTACGGCGGCGATTGGTGGATGGCTAATCAAGAGATGGAACGCGCCCTGCGCTTCGCCGGTTATGAAGTGAATCACGTTTGGGGCAAGGATGGTCACAGCGGCAAGCATGGCACGCAAGTTTTCCCGGAGGCGATGCGCTGGCTGTGGAAGGACTATCCTCAACCCGTGAAGGCCGGCGCTGGTTCGCAGCAGATGAAAGAGATTCTCGTTCCCGGCGAGGATTGGCAGCTGGTGGCCAAGGGCTACAAGTTTACCGAAGGGCCAAGCGTCAATGCCAAGGGCGAAGTGTTTTTCAACGATGTACCGGATAGCAAAACTTACAAGATCGGTGTTGATGGTAAGATAAGTGTCTTCCTTGCGGATACGAAGAAGGGCGATGGCCAGCGTTTCGGTCTCGATGGCCGGCTGGTTGCGGTGGCCGGCGGTACGAATCAGATTCTTGCCTACGATGCGCAGGGCAAGTCCACGGTGATCGCAGACGGTTTTCGCGGTAACGATCTGGTTGTTCTCCACGATGGCGGCATTTATGTGACGCATCCCGGATGGAATGGCAGCGATCCGAGCAAGGTCTGGTACATCAGTCCGAAGGGCGACAAGCGCGTTGTGGACACGGGGCTGAAATTTTCCAACGGCATCACCGTTTCGCCCGATCAGACGCTGCTGTACGTCGCCGATAGCCGCAGTCACTGGGTTTACAGTTATCAGATTCAGCGGGATGGCTCGCTGACGCACAAGCAGCGCTATTATCATTTGCATGTGCCCGATAATGCGGATGACAGCGGCGCGGATGGTTTGCGGGTAGACCGCGATGGCCGGCTCTATGTGGCCACGCGCCTGGGCATTCAAATCTGCGATCAAGCGGGACGTGTGAACTGCATCGTGCCGACGCCCAACGGCAAGGTGTCGAATTTTTGTTTCGGCGGCGAGAAGTTCGACACACTCTTCGCCACATGCGGCGACCGCGTTTACAAGCGCAAAGTCAAGGTTACGGGCTGTCGAGCGTTCGAGACGCCGCACAAACCGGCGCCGCCGCGATTGTGAGGAATTCGTTTCCTGTGTAGCCGCTTGCCGAGCGGGACCTTACGTTTCGCGCGAAACGTAAGGTCCCGCTCGGCAAGCGGGACCTACTGTATGCAGTTCCAACCATTAACAACAGCCCATCCCGATATTTGCGCGAAAAAAGCAAAATGTGAATGAAAGCAGCCGTACCCTGCCTGTATACTCATGACTGCTCCGCTCGCGCCCACCCGCCGATTCATCCCGCCATTTGGAAGGAATAAGATCATGTCGGGTAAACTCTCGCTCGGTGTTCATTCCCTGTGGTTCTCGCCCCTTGCAATCGCTTTCGGAACCCTGATGCTTGGCCCGGTTCGAGAAGCGCGTGCGGAGTCTCCACCCAAGCCTTCGACCAGCCATCGGCCAGCCGAGATCGTGGCCGAGGTTGACCGCGCTATCGATCAGAAGTTGGCCGAGAAGCGATTGCCGGCCTCGCCGCAAGCTGACGACGCCGAGTTCCTGCGCCGCGTCACCATTGACCTGATTGGCCGGGTTCCGACCGCAGGCGAGGCCAGCGCGTTTCTCGATGCGAAAAGCTCCGACAAGCGAGCCAGGCTTATCGATGATCTGCTGGCGCGCCCAGAATACGGCCGAAATTTCGGCATTCTCTGGCACAACCGCGTCATCCCGTTGTCCACCGAAAATAGCCGAGAACTCAACCCCAAGCTGTTTCTCTGGTTCGTCGAGGGGTTCAATCGCAACCGGCCCTGGAGTCAAACCGTCTCGGAGTTGTTGCTCGCTGAGGGCGACGTTAAGAAAACTCCCACGCTGGGTTTTTACTTGTCCGGCGCCAACTCGGTCGAGCGCTACGTCCAGGCTGACCGTGTCGCCGGATCAGTGTCGCAGTTGTTCCTGGGCGTCAATCTCCGTTGCGCTCAGTGCCACAATCACCCCTTCGCCAAGTGGAAACAAACGGAGTTTTGGGGCGTGGCCGCGTTTTTCGGACGGGTCGGTTACACGCAAAAAAACAAGGAAAAGATCCTGGCCGAGTCGCCGAAGATCGTCAACAAGGATAGTCAGCCCGTCGCCACCGCTCGGCCGGATGCCACCATCCTGATTCCAGGAAAGAACAAGGCGATCAAAGCCCGCTTTCTCGAAGGCGAGGAGCCGAAGCTCGACCCCAACCAATCCTTCCGCGCTCCCTTCGTCAAGTGGTTGACGGCGCCGACGAACGAGCGCTTCGCCGCAGCCGCCGTCAATCGACTGTGGGCGCATTTCCTGGGGCGCGGTCTTGTCAATCCCGTGGATGATATGCACGATGACAACCCATCCACCCATCCGGCAGTGATGAAGATGCTCACTCGCGAGTTCGCCGTTTCCGGGTACGACCAGAAGCATCTCATTCGTTGCATCTGCAACAGCAAGACCTACCAGCGCGGCAGCCGGCCGCTATCGGCGAACCAATTCGACCGGACGTTTTACAGTCACATGCCCTTGCGACTCCTGCCGCCCGAGGTTTTGTGGGATTCGCTCGCCATGGTGATGGATGGCCGCATGATCGATACCAAGGACATGCTCAAGTCCGTCGGCGACCCAGGGCGGTTTTTTTGGGTCACGTCCTTCACCAGCCAGGAAGCCGGGGAAGACCGGACACGCTACACACATGGCGTCCCGCAGGTTTTGAAGATGCTCAATTCGATGTTAATGCACGCGAACTCGCCGACGGTTCGCAAGATATTGCAGGAAAAACTCGCGTGGGAGAAGGGCGTCGAATGGATCTATCTTTCAGCGCTGGCTCGCCGGCCGACGGCGGAGGAAATCAACGTCTGGAAAAAATATCGCGATGAGGTCAAGAACCCGGAGACGACCTATCGCGACATGCTGTGGGCGCTGCTCAACAGCGGCGAGTTTGTTTTCAACCACTAATACGGTCTCATAGGGATGTTTAAGGGGCGATATAACAACGCCCTTCGCCGCAATCGTACACGAACCTTATGGAGTCGATCATGCCTTTCCTCATCCGTCATCCGCAATCGACAAGCCTCGATCCGTTCTCTCGTCGCGATCTGCTGAAGCTGAGCGCCGCCGGCTTTCTGGGCGGCGCGGCGGCCCCCTGGTTCACCACGCTGGCCGCACATGCCGCAGACAGCAAAGCGACTGTAGAGCCTGCGAAGCGAAAAACTTGCATCATGCTGTGGCTGGCCGGTGGTCCGAGCCAACTCGATACCTTTGATATGAAGCCCGGCACGCGGAACGCTGGCGAGTTCAAGCCGATTTCGACGAATGTTGCCGGCATACAGATTTGTGAATTGATGCCGAAGTTGGCGAAGCAAGCCGACAAACTGGCTCTGTTGCGAAGTATGTCCACGGGCGAGGCCGACCACTTCCGCGGCTCCTACTTCATGCAGACCGGCTATCGAAGCATCGCGGGAACCTCTCATCCCCACCTCGGCTCGATCGCTGCCGCCGAACTGGGGCAACCGGATTTTGAACTGCCCAACTTTTTCTGGATGGGCACGCCTTCGGCCGCCGGCGTCGGTTTCCTCGGAGCCAAGCACGCTCCTTTTAAGATAAACAATGTGCGCGACGAGGCGGCGCAGAACATCGAAGATGTAAGGCCGTCGCACGGCTTTCCGGCGTTCGACCGTAAGGCGGGGATTCTCGACCAGTTGGAGGCACGATTCCTCGAACAGTATCACGGTGCCAAGACGCTGGCCGACCACCGCGCGACCTATCATCAAGCCGCCCGGATGATGCGCTCCAACAAGCTCAGCGCTCTGGATCTGAACAAGGAACCGAAAATCGTGCGGGAAACATACGGCAATACGCCGTTCGGCAAATCGTGTCTCCTGGCCCGGCGTTTGGTCGAGGTGGGCGTCCCGTTCGTCGGCGTGAGCCTGGGCGACTTCGACACGCACAACGATAATTGGGGACGTCTCAAGCCGCTGCTGCCGCTGGTAGATCATTGCATGGCGGCTCTGCTGCAAGACTTGGAAGTCCGGGGTTTGCTGGATAGCACACTGGTTATCTGCATGGGCGAGTTTGGACGCGATCCGAAGATCAACGGCACCGGCCCGAAAGCCGGCCGTGAGCATTATGCGCGGGCCTGGACAACGGTGCTGGCCGGCGGCGGGATCAAGACGGGGCAGGTGATCGGCAAGACGAGCAAGGGCGGCGAGGAAGTCACCGAGCGACCTATCAGCGCCAAGGACTTCATGGCCACCCTTTGCCGGATTCTCGGGATTGACGACACGAAGAAAAACATCACTCCCGCCGGCCGGCCCATCCGCATCGTCGATGCCGGGGCCAAGCCGGTGGCGGAATTGTTTTGAGCGTCCTTGAAGGGAGATTCGTTCCCTTGCTGGCGCTGCGGGCTGGTCAAACCCTGCCAGCTCGCAGCGCCAGCAAGGGATTGCTTGCCCTTGCTGGCGCTGCGGGCTGGCAGAATCTTGGGCATCCGTACATGCTACCGCCCACGCGAAAGATAACCGACCATCTCTGTCTCAATTCGGGTTGCCGGCAGTGAATGTCGCAACAGCGTCCCATCCTTGCCGATCAGGAAGGCTTGCGGCACCTCCTGGATGCCGTAACGCTCCGCGATGGCGCCCTGAAGACCACCCTTCTGGTACAGATGCACACCCGCCGTCAGTCGGCCCGACAAGAAGGCTCGTCCTTGCTTGGCGTCCTCATCCATGTTCACATAAACAACCTCCACACCGTGGCCCACATAGCGGTCGGTGATTTGTTTCAAGACCTGGAAATCCTCGTCGGCCTTCGGCTTGGCGCTCGACCAGAAATAGAGGACCACCAAGCTGCCGTGTAACTGGTTGATATTGAAGGGTGCATTGGCGGGATTGCCCGACGAATAAAGGAGAGGCAACTCGACCTGAACGGGTTCATGACTCTGTCCCAGCCGCCACAACGCGCCGCCGGCTTTGCGGGCCGCGGCGTCGGCGGAGAAGTGTTCGACCAGATAGCGATAGCAGCGGCATGCCTCGTCGGTCTCTCCCAGCGATTCGCTGATCTGAGCCGCTTCCAAGACAGCTTTCGCCGCCTCCGGCATCTCCGGATGTTGCTGGGCGAACTGGAGCAAGCGCGTGCAGCGATGCTCCTGAGCCTTGACGTTGTCGCCTCCCGACTTCTCCAGCACGCGCAGGCAATCCGCTTCAATCTCCTTGAGGACCGCGTAATGAATAACGGGGCTGCCCGAGAAGGTCTGGGCGATCCATTGAGGAAGCTGGCGCAGCTGATTGTAGACGCCCGGCTTGTCCTGTGGAGCGAGCAGCGCCGCGCTGGCGTAGCCATCCACGGCCATTCGCAGGATGTTGTCGCGTTCCTTGTCCTGAGAGTGAACCGCCAACCGCAGCAACACCTCGGCTTGCTCCAGGTGGTATTGCCAGGCTTGGGGAGATTGGGCGTTCTGGTCGATGAGCCGGCTCAGTTCGCTCAACTTCTCCAACAAGGGCCGCAGTTCCCGATCCTCGGCGGCATCGCTCACGGCGGCGGGAGGAGTGCCGGGTGTATCGGGGGAAACAGACGGGGCGGCCAAGGCGTTGGTCGCGAGCAGCAGGGAAGTACCGAAGGCCGGCAGCCAGTTCAAAGCGCGTCTCATAGGTATCCATTCCTGTCCAGGAGGGAACGACAACCGACCGATCGTGGGCGGTCCCGACCACGTTCCCTTCATCCTGAAGAGTGCGACCGGGAGGGCCGTTAGCCTGTCGTTCCTTGAAAACATCGTATGTTGTGTCGGCCGGTTGGCGCGGGTGGGATGAACCGATCGAATGGAGGGGACGGGATGCTTCCGGCGAAGAGAAGAACCGATCAACAGAGCCGGCACATTCGGCACAGTTTATCAGCGCTTGACAACGTGAGAGGTTCACGGATCGTTCTTCCTTGGTTGGTCCCGCGTGAACTTGCGCCCCAGGAAACGCACGATCGATATCTCCGCGTCCTCGTTCAACTCGAAGACGGCGAACTCCTCGGCGAGAGAAGCCGGCAGCCGAAGATTCTTCGGCGGCATCACGAAGGTGTCATAATGAAAGTGCTTCAAGGGAAATTGGAAACTGCTCCACTTCAACACAAGATTTTCGTCCTGCCGGCTAATCTTCACGGTCCCGTAGGCGGGTTCCGTGTAGGTTCCCACATATGCCTCCAACTCGCGCGATGGCTTTGTGCCGCGTACAGGCATCGGCCGCTTACGCAAACGCTCCTGGCGCGCCGCCTGCGCCTTCTGGCGTTCCTTCGTGAAGAAAGTATCCCAGTCCTTTTTCTCCAGGCCAAGCAGGCGATCGAGTAGATTGTTGCCGGCAGCGTTGACGATCTCCCTATCCTCCAGGTTCGTCAACAGGACGAGTCCCAGTTTCTGCTTCGGTACGAGGATGATGCGCGCCCGGAAGCCATCGACCGCGCCGCCGTGTTCGTGGAGGGCATGACCGCGATAGTCGGTGATGTGCCAGCCGAGTCCATAACTCGATAGACGGGTTCCGGCGGCACGGTCGGCGGCGGTCAGCGGTACAACGGTATGCGGCGTACGCGTCTCTTCCAGGGCGTCGGCGGAGACGAGAGGCTTGCCGTCCTTGCCCCGGAACTTATCGCGGGCCAGCTGAAAGCGCAGCCACTGGCTCATGTCACGCGCGCTCGCCTTCATCGATCCCGAAGCGCGAATTTGCGTGTCATCGCCGTCCCAGGGGAGGACCACGACGTTGCCGTTGGCAGCGTGGCCGTGCGGGCTGGCGTGATCGCACGCCTTCCGGGCCGCGGCGCTGGTGAAGACGACATTGTTCATTTTGAGTGGGATCAAGAGACGCTCGCGGACAAACTCATCCCAGGGTTTCTTCGCCGCCGATGAAATGGCGAGGCCGGCGGCGAGATAAGCGAGATTGTTGTACTCGTATTTCGAGCGGAAGGAACTGCTTCGTTCGAGGAAGGCCATGCGACGGACGCTCTCTTCCACGCTCCAGGGAGCGCGATACCAGAGCAGATCGTGCCGGGCCAGGCCGATACGATGACAGAGCAAATCGCGCAGCCGGACATCGTGGTCGGCGAGCGGGTCGGCCAGACGAAACGAGGGCAGGTGCTTGCGCACGAGATCATCCCAGTCAGCCTTACCCTCATCGACCAGAATGGCCAATGCGGTCGCCGTGAACGCCTTGGTGCAGGAGCCGATGGCGAACAAGGTGTCCGCCGTCACCGCGTCGCTGCCGCCGCGTTCGCGCAGGCCAACGCCTTTGAGGTAAACCACCTTATCGTCCTTGACAATGGCGACGGCGATTCCGGGAGCCTTCCACGTCTTCAGCGTCTCCTTGAGGATCTCATCGACGACTGCGGGGTCTGGTGGTTTCGCCGTTGCAACCACTCCTGCCAACACCAGGGCAAACAAGGCGAGAGCGGGACGTACCCCGCCAGCGCATGATTTCATGTGTCTCTCTCCGTCAATTGCCAGCCCGCAGCGCCAGCAAGGGATTGTCCCTTGCTGGCGCTGCGGGCTGGCAAAGTCTCCCTTGCTGGCGCTGCGGGCTGGTAAGTCCCCCTTGCCTCGGCCTTGTAGAATGGGGACATGATACCGTATTCTACGCATAATATGACCGAACCGTTTGTGACATTCTGGGGAGCCGCTCAATCCGTGACCGGCTCGATGCACTTAATCGAGATTGGCTCGCGGCGTCTGCTGCTCGATTGCGGCCTGATGCGCGGCCGGCGGGACGAGGCTCGCCAGCGCAACACGCACTTCCCCTTCGACCCCGCCACGCTCGACGCCGTGGTCCTCAGCCACGCGCACACCGATCACTGTGGCAATCTGCCCAATTTGGTCAAGCAGGGCTTTCGCGGTCCCATTTACTGCACGCCGGCCACGCGCGACCTGGCGGCCGTCATGCTCGCCGACGCCGGCCGCGTTCAGGAAGAGGATGCCGTTGTCGCCGGCGTCGTCGAACCGGCGCGTTCGGGCGAATCGGGGCCGCTCTACACGCGCGGCGATGCTCGGCGAGCCATCGAACAGTGCGTGACCGTCCCGTATGAGCAGGACATCGCCATCCGTCCCGATGCGCAGCTTCGCTTCCGGGACGCCGGCCACATCCTCGGCTCGGCCATCACGATGCTAACCTTCGACCATATGGGCCGCACGCACCGCCTGACGTTCACGGGCGATCTGGGCCGGCGCGGTCTGCCGTTTTTGCGCCAGCCGCCGCTGGTGCCGGCCGCGGACCTCATCATCTGCGAGAGTACCTACGGCGGTCGCAAGCACGATACGCTGGAAGTGATGGCGGCGAAAATGAGCAACGTGGTCCGCGGCACTCTCGGCCGCGGCGGCAAGGTACTGATCCCCGCTTTCAGTCTGGGCCGCACGCAAATCGTGGTGCATTTCCTGCAATTGTGGATGCGCGACGGCATTCTGCCCCGCTTGCCCATTTACGTCGATAGCCCGCTGGCCACCGAAATCGCGGCCGTACACGAGCGCTACACCGACGCCCTTGAGTACGTACCGGCGGCGGGACTGCCGCCGGTGCATCACTTCCATACACCCGAGGAAGCTCGCATCGTCAGTACGCAAGCGGAGCCGTGCATCATCGTCGCCTCCGGCGGCATGTGCGAGGGCGGTCGAATCATCCAGCATCTTCGTCTGCACATTGACGATCCGCGCACCAGCATCGTACTGGTCAGCTACCAGGCGCCGCAGTCGCTGGGCGCTCAACTTCTCCAGCTACGGCCGACGATTCGCTTCCACGGCCGCAACTGGAACAAGTGGGCCGAGGTCATCTCGATCAATGGCTTCTCCGGCCACGCCGACCAGGACGATTTCATGGCCCTACTCGGCCCGGCGCTCGCCGAGACGGGCAAGATACGTCTCGTCCACGGCGAACCGCCGCAAGCCGCGGCATTGGCCTCCAGTCTGCGCCGCATCGGCTTCTCCGATGTGGCGGTGCCGCACCGCGAGGATCACGTTCGCGTCTCGTGAATTGCCAGCCCGCAGCGCCAGCAAGGGGCCTTCCCTTGCTGGCGCTGCGGGCTGGCAAGGAACTTCCCTTGCTGGCGCTGCGGGCTGGCCAAAAGGTTAGTACCTCTTACGGTCGCGGCTCGTCGATACAATAAAGATTTCGCCTGCCTTTCAGAAAGATACATCCGTCCGCCACGGCCGGCGATGCCTGGCTGCCGTCGCCCAGATCGTTCACGGCGAGAATTTCTAATTTCGGCCCCGCCTTGACCACGTAGCTCTTGCCGGCGCTAGCGAAATAAATGCGTCCGTCCGGCGTCGTGAACGGACTCGGTGCCGTGGCCACGCCCAGCAAACGCTCCGTAAACACTTCCGCGCCGTCCGCCATCTTCCAGCAGCGCAGCGTCTCTGGATTGGATAGTCGATACAGATAGTCGCCGACGATCACCGGCGACGAGAAGCCTTCTGGCACCGTCTTGAGCTGCCACTTACGATGCGTGCGCGTTACCTCGCCGCTGCCCGTGGGATCGACGGCCACGCCCGAACCGCCGCGGCCACTGTCGAGATAGACCAATCCCGCGCCAAGCACCGGTGAGACGGTGTCGCCGTGCGCCGCGCACGACCACAACACATCGCCCGTGTCGGGATCGACGCCTTGTAGCGCATTGGAAGCGGCGACCAGCAATTGCGTCTTGCCCTTCACATCGGCCAGCACCGGCGTACTGTGCGTGAAATTGACTTTCGGCCGTTTCTTCTCCCACTTCACCTCGCCGGTCTTGCGATCGAAGGCCAACAGGCTCGACGATTTCGCCGTCTCATCGCATTGCAAGATCAGCGTATCCTTGTACAGCACCGGACTGGCGCCGATGGCTACGTCAAACTTGTAAGGCGTGATTTCCTTGCGCCAGCGCATTTTGCCCTCGAAATCGAGAGCGGCCAGCACGGAGGAGCCGAAGAAGACGTAGACCCGTTCGCCGTCGCTGGCCGGCGTTGGCACCGTGTAACCGCCGCGCAAATCCTCAGCACGCGACCAGGGACCGTGTTCGATCCGCGTATCCCACAGTTGTTCGCCGTCGCGGGCACGGAAGCAAACGACGTGATGTTCGGGGAACGCCTTTTGATCGATGCCGGCCGGCCAATAGCTGGCGGTGAGGAAGACGCGACCGCGGCTGACGATCGGGCTGGACTGATTCTGATCCTGCTTCGCCTTGTCGCGTTGCCCCGGCAAGAGCGTTTGCCAGCGGATGTTCAACCGATCCTTGCCACCCCACTTGAGGGGGAGAGCCTTTTCCTTGCTGATGCCCTGGCCAGTCGGCCCACGCCATGCGGGCCAGTCTGCCGCATGACCGGCGCTCACAAGCAAGAACAAACCGAGCATTCGTAACGAATGATCGAGCATCCGAGTAAAGAAAGGGAGGAGGGGCTGTGTCATGATGTCCTCGATAGAAATCCAGACGGCGGGAGGTTCGCCAGACAGCCTACCGTATTCCACGACCGAGAGCCAGCGAAAGAGCGGGGAGCGTTGACAGGTTTCGCCCGGCTTGCATAATGATAGTTTAATCGATCAGGGGGCTACCTCCCCCGGCAATGATGCTCACCGGGACGACTCCCGGGCCAGACAGTTGCTCACTCGATGAGGTGAAATGATGGCTCTTGGTTTGTTGGGTCTGAAGGTCGGCATGACACAGGTGTACGACGAAGCGGGCAAGATCGCTCCCGTCACTGTGCTGCAAGTCGGCCCCTGTCCCGTCTTGCAGGTGCGCAACCAGGAACGCGATGGTTACGACGCCGTGCAAATCGGTTTTCTCGACAAGGCACGGCGCAAAGCCAGCCGAGCGGAGCGCGGCCATGTGTCGGCGGCGCTGGAATCGCGCCGGCGGCAGGCCCGCGCCAAGGCCGGTGTGCAGCTGCCGCCCAAGGCGGACTGCGAGCCGCAGCGCCATATCCGCGAGTTTCGTCTCGACCAGCCCGGCGATTTCCAGGTCGGCGCTCTCCTCAAGGCCGCCGACGTGTTCAAGGACGTAGCCTCGGTCGATGTCACCGGCACTTCCAAGGGACGCGGCACCACCGGCGCGATGAAACGCCACAACTTCCACGGGTTGGGAGCCAGCCACGGCGTCAAGAAGCATCATCGCTCGCCCGGCAGCGTCGGCTCGCACGCCAGCAACCGCGGCAGCGGCCGACCCAAAAGGGGCAAGCGCATGGCCGGGCGTTATGGTGCCGAACGGGTCACCATTCGTAACCTGCGTGTCGTCCGCATCGACATCGAGAACAATCTCATCCTGATTGAAGGAGCCGTGCCCGGCCCCAACGGCGGACTGATCTCGATCCGCCCGACGAATAAGAAGAAGTGATAAGGACGACCAGCCCGCGGCACCAGCAAGGGATTGCCTTGCTGGCGCGGCGGGCTGGCAATGCATGCACCGTTCACGCGCTCAACTCACGAAGGTTAGAGGCAAAACGCCATGACGCCATTAACCCTGGAATCTCTCGCCAAGCGAGTCGAGGCTTTGGAGAATGCCCTGGCGGCGCAAGTACCAAACCGTTCTCCGAAAGACTGGCGCAAAGTAATCGGCATGTTCGGCGACAGCGACTTCATGCGTGAGGTCGATGAAGAATGTCAGCGCGTGCGCGAAAACGAACGCGAGGCGGCGCGGGGCGAGGAGACGCCGGAATGATCCTCGTCGATACGGATCACGCCACCTTTCTGAAATATCCCGAAAGTGAACGCGGTCGCCGTTTCATCGATCGCCTGACCGCCGTTCCGTCAGCCGAAGTCGTCGGTGTAGCCATTGTTACGGTTGAGGAGCGCATGCGCGGTTGGCTGGCCGTAATCGCCAAGGAAAGAACGGCGCTCCGGCAGGTGGTCGGCTATCGGGAACTTGTCAAACTGTTTGAGTTCTATCAGGAGTTCGAGATCGTCCCGTTCGATGAGGCTGTCGCCCGGCAATTCGACGACCTTCGCGCGCAACACCTTCGACTGGGTACGATGGACCTGAAAATTGCGGCGACCGCATTGGTCAACCATGCCCTTCTTCTCTCTGCCAACCGGCGAGACTTCGAGCGCGTGCCTGGCCTGCGCGTCGAAAACTGGCTGGACTAATCGAATCGGCAATCTCGCTTGCCGCTCACGCGATCAACTCACGAAGGAGCGTGCCCCACGGCACTAGGACAAAAGGACGCCCCAGACGATCCGTTAACTCCAGATTGGGATCGATACCCAAGCAGGTGTACATCGTGGCCACGATGTCGCCGGGCGTCACGGGGTTACGACTCGGTCGGCCGCCAATCTTGTCACTTGCGCCATAGACGTGGCCGCCCTTGAAGCCACCGCCGGCGAGCATCAGGCTGTAACAGAAGTTCCAGTGATCGCGGCCGGCCGCGCCATTGACCTTCGGCGATCGCCCAAATTCTCCCATCACCGCCACGACCGTTCGCTCCAGCAGACCGCGCTCGGCGAGGTCTGTCAGCAGGCTCGATACGGCGGCGTCGAGTTGCGGCAGCAGCTTGGTTTTCAGACTGACGAAGTTGTTGCCGTGCGTGTCCCAGGTGGCGTTGGCGTCCGGTGCCCACGAAATGCAGGCTACCCGCGTCCCAGACTCGATCAATCGTCGCGCCAGCAGCACACTCTGACCGTAGATGTTTCGACCGTAGCCGTCGCGCACGGCCAACGGCTCTTGGTCGAGGCGGAACGCTTTCTGCGTCGCCGGTGAGACGAGCAAATCGAACGCCTTGCCCTGAAAGCCGGCCATCTCCTGCGCGGAGCGACCGTCCGCGCCGGAGCGCAGGTGATCGAGCAGACGACGGCGAGCGTCCAGCCGAGCGACGTTCATCTCGGCCGTCAGGCCCAACTCCGGCATGGCGAAGTTCGGTGCGTCGGGGTTGCGCAGCATGAAGAGCGGATCGCGCGTCCGGCCGAGTAGACCACCGAAGAAACCGGGCTGTGGCGGACCGCCTGCGCCTTCCTGCGTGATGAACGGCATCGAGACATAGGGCACGACGGGCTTGCTCGGCGACCGACACATACCCAGGACGGAGCCGATGGCCGGATGATCGGTCGGCTTGGCGCCGCCGCCGAGTTCGCCGCGGTCGTGCCCCGTCAGGCCAACATAGACGGCGGCCGCGTGCGAGTTGTTGACGCTGTGATGCACCGAACGCACCAGCGTGCAGCGATGCATGTGCCGGGCCAGTTTCGGCAGGTGTTCCCCGAATTGCACGCCGGGGACCGATGTGGCGATCGGCTTGAATTCGCCGCGAATTTCCTTCGGCGCGTCGGGCTTCATGTCCCACATATCGAGATGACTCGGTCCGCCGTTGAGGAAGATGATGATGCAAGCATCCGCCTTCGCCGACACGCCCGCCGGTCGCCGTTCATCGGCGCGCAAGAGACGAGGCAAGCCAAGACCCAGCAGACTGGCACCGCCGATTTGCAGGATCTGACGGCGAGACAGGCGGGGGCCAGGGCAAGGGATAGTGGGAGTCCTCGGCATGTCATCTCCTCGATGCGAATGAAACCGGCAGGTGAGAGACATCGTAACCAGCGGAGATGGGAACCGGCAAGCAGAAAAAGGAGATCTCTCGCAAGAGGGGTAGCTTCGAGCTACCGGCCCTAGTTTGCCAGCCCGCAGCGCCAGCAAGGGAGTGCCCCTTGCTGGCGCTGCGGGCTGGCAAGCCGGCGGGTTGCTATTCCACCTCAACGCGGAGGATAACTATAATGCCGAAGATAGCCCTCTCTCAAGGAGCCCCCCATGCAGGATCGGATTGCCTACCAGGGCATCACCTTCGACGACGTTCTCCTCGAACCCGGTTACAGTGATGTGGTGCCCCGCGACGTGGATATCCGCACTTTACTCACGCGCAATATCCGCCTCAACTTGCCCATCATCTCTTCGCCGATGGATACGGTGACCGAGAGCGACCTGGCCATCGCGCTGGCTCAGGAGGGGGGCATCGGCATCATTCACAAAAATCTGTCCATCGCCGATCAAACGCGCGAGGTGGACAAGGCCAAACGCAGCGAGAACGGTATCATCACCGATCCGATCACGCTGCCGCCCGACGAAACGGTCGGCACTGCCCGCCGCATCATGGAGCAGAACAAAATCAGCGGTGTGCCCATCACGGTCGATGGCTTCCTCAAGGGCATCCTGACACGCCGCGATCTACGTTTCCTCACTGATAATAACCAGCGTCTCGTCGAAGTCATGACACGCGACAATCTGGTGACGGGCGCGGAGAGTACGACGCTGGAAGCGGCTGAGCGGATTTTGACGGAAAATAAGGTCGAGAAACTCTTGCTGGTTGACGATAACTATAAACTACGGGGTCTGATCACCATCAAGGACATCGACAAGCTCACCAACTTCCCCAATGCGTGCAAGGACGGCCGAGGCCGGTTGCGCGTCGGGGCGGCCGTGGGCGTACACGATTACGAACGGGCGGAATCGCTGATCCGCGCGGGGGTGGATGTGCTGGTCGTCGATTCGGCACACGGCCATTCCTCCAACGTACTCGATACAGTATCCGAGATCAAACGGCGTTTCTCGATCGACGTGATCGCCGGCAATGTGGCCACGGCCGAGGGAGCGCGGGCGCTCGTGGAAGCTGGGGCGGACGCGGTAAAATGCGGTATTGGACCAGGTTGCTTCGGCGCGGGAACGCGGGTACTGATGGCTGATGCAACCTACAAGAACATCGAAGATGTCCGTCCCGGCGACCGTGTCATCAACATGCACGGCGAGCCGGTAAAGGTCGTCAAGGCATGGTGTACGGGGGTTCGAGAGGTGATGGCGGTACGTCATACGGCATCGTTCCGCGAAACCCTCGTGACGCCGGATCATCGCTATTTCGTCGGCGATCTCAACACAACTAGTCGCAGGACCATCACGTCGCACGGCTTTGTATCCGTGCTGGAGCGACCGACGAAACGCGATGTCTCAAAACTCTGCTGGAGGGAGGTCGGCAAGTTGGAGCGAGACGTGATGCTGTTGCCGAGGAAAGCCGCCTTTGAGATGGCGGACAGCTTCATGATCGAACTGCGCGATTTCGCGGTTCGCCAGCAGCGTCAACTGGCTCGCTATCACACGAAGATCCGCGATTCGTATGAACTAGGTTACGTGTTCGGCACGTTCCTCGGCGATGGTACCTCGTTCCGCGCCGTCTCGCGGAACTCGGAAATTGGTCGTGTCTCGTGGGCGTTTGGCCCAGAGGAAGAAGAGATCGCGGCGAAATTGGTTCGCTGTCTGAAAGCGGTTACAGGCGTGGATGTGACGCCGACGCGGACGCCAAAGGTGATCCTCATCCATTTCTACTCGCTTCAGTGGGCGCGGTTGTTCACGGCGTTCGGAAAACGTCTGGACAAGCATTTGCCGCCACGCTACATGTGCGGCAATCCCTTGTACCTGCGCGGCCTGTTTGACGGCTTGCTGGACAGCGATGGCTGTGTTGCCGCCGATGGACGATTGGGCTTCTGCAATTCGTCGCAACGGCTCGTCGAGTTGTTCAATGTCCTTTGTTTCCTGCTGGAAGGAAGCTTTCCGAACTCGGCGACGGAAGAACCGACGGTCGGAGGTCTTAAGGGCGCAGACATCGCTCATTGTCATTCGAGTTACCGTTCGCGGTTGAACGTCAGCCATCGGAAGCGACACACACGGAATTATCAAGTCGTGAAACGCTTGAGCGGACGCCGGCTCGGAGTAACGATGCCGGTGTACGATATTGAGGTGGACTGTCCGACCCATAGCTTCATCGCGGACAACGCCATTGTCCATAACTCCATTTGCACAACCCGCGTGATTTCGGGCGTCGGCGTACCGCAGATAACGGCGATTTCACAAGCGGCTAAAGGTGTCGCCGGCGCGGTGCCGATCATTGCCGATGGCGGCATCCGCTACTCCGGCGACATCAGCAAGGCTCTGGCCGCCGGGGCGCACAGCGTCATGCTCGGCAGTTTGCTGGCGGGGTTGGCCGAAAGTCCGGGCCAGATGATTATCTACAAGGGACGCAGCTTCAAAACCTATCGCGGCATGGGATCGCTCGGCGCTATGGTGGCCGGCTCGAAGGATCGCTATCGCCAGGAAGAGGGCGGCCGAGACAAACTCGTGCCGGAGGGAGTCGAAGGACGGGTGCCCTACAAGGGACCGCTGGCGCCGTTCATCTACCAGCTGGTCGGTGGACTGCGAGCCGGTATGGGCTATTGCGGGACACGGAACATAGAAGAACTGCGCACGCGCAGCCGCTTCATCATGGTGAGCGCGGCGGCGGTGCAGGAGAGTCATCCCCATGACATCGCCATTACGCAGGAAGCGCCCAATTACAGTTCGCGTGCCGAGTACGGCGGCTCGGATGGCATGTAGCCTCCTTGCGCTGCTCCTGGGCAGCATGGCGGGCGCTCAAACGCCCTTGCCGCCTGCAACGCCGGCTCCGTATGCGGTCTGGCCGACGAATTCCACCCCACCAGATGCGCCGAAGCCGATGGTGGCGGAGACGCCGACAATGCCGGCCTTCGCCCGGCAACCGCAGGCCGTTCCTCCGCGCGGCGACATGCGGAATCCAGAACAAAACCTGGATTTCAATCAGCGCCCGACGATCTCCCTTCAGCTTGAGCCGCCTGGACTCGAACGCCTGGCGCAGGCTTTGCAGTCCGACGAGCAACTCAAGGAGCGCATCCGCCAGGAGAACCGCGAGCGGCCTGCTCTGGAACGCATCACCTTTCCGTCCGACCCGGTCTTGTCGCTCGATACCTATCGCGGCCGCAAGTGGGATCCCTTGCGCCTTGAAGTTGCGCCGTACTACGTGTGCCACGGCCGACTACCGTTCCAGCAGCTTAATTTTGAGCGCTACGGTTGGGATCTGGGCATTATCCAGCCGGTCATCTGCACGGGACTTTTCCTTTTCGATTTCGCGACGCTGCCCTATCAGCTCGCCATGGAGCCTTGCCGCTGCTTTGAATACAACACCGGCTGGTGTCTGCCCGGCGATCCGGTGCCGTTGCTCCTCTATCCGCCCGAACTCAGCGCCACCGGCTTTGCCGCCGAGGTCGCCACTATCGTGACGCTGGTAGTGGTTTTCCCGTAAGGGCGCAAAACTCGCCAGCCCGCCGCGCCGGCAAGGGATGCCTTGCTGATGCCGCGGGCTGGTCGGAAAGAAGTTTGTCGGCGGACACGAGAGCGACGATGCCATTCCCTCGGCCAGCGCCCCCCGTCAGTACGAGTCATCCATTATTTTCCGGAAATCTCGTGTAGTCGCGACGCGCAGCGGAGCGTGTTCGCGCGAAACGCCAAGCCGCGCTCCGTTGCGCGTCGCGGCTACACGAGAACTTGTTGTCGGAAACTCCTTACACGCCGACTAGGAAACAGGCGGCGCGAAGGGGCGGATTTGGTCGCATCAATACTTCTTCAACTCATGCGGAGGAACCTGGATTCGTCGCTGTTGTATGCGAAGACGCTCTTCGCCGCCAAGGAAATCTCGTGGCGGAAGCGAACCGAGGCTGAGCGGCAAGTTGGTATAATCGAGAGAGTGAAATCGCCCCGAACGCGGCGAGTCCGCCCGAAGAACCGTCGAAGGAGTGAACGATGACGACCATCTGCCTCGAAGAAGCCCAGGCCCGACTCGTGGACCTGATCCACGGCCTGACACCAGGCGACGAAGTGGTGATTACCGAGAACAATCAGCCGGTCGCCAAGCTGATTGCATCTCCTGTGGAAAAGCCCCACCCTCTGCCGGGCCGCGGCAAGGGAATGCTCATCGTTCTGGCTGAAGATGACGAACACCTGGAAGACTTCAAGGAGTATATGCCTTGAGGCTTCTGCTCGACACGCACACGCTCCTGTGGTTCGCCCTGAACGATCCGCAACTCAGCCGGACGGCAGCCGCTCTCATCATGGATCCTGCCCATGAAAAGCTGGTTAGTCCGGCGAGCTATTGGGAGATCGCCATCAAGATCGGCGCCAACAAATACGCCTTGGCAAAGCCCTACGAGGATTTTATGCGGGAAGCTATCGACAAGAACGGCTTTCTCTACCTACACATCGAGCCGAGGCACACAGCTCTCTTGACGACAATGCACTACCATCACAAGGATCCGTTCGACCGTCTGCTTGTCGCCCAGGCGCTCGTCGAAGGCATCCTGCTCGTCAGTGTCGATGCCAAACTCGACCCCTACGGCGTGACCCGCCTCTGGTGAGCGAGGAACGCCGACCATCAACCGCTTGTCAGCGAACGAGCCAGTCTGCCACCTATCGCCGCTCGTGGCGGCGCGATAGCATCTCAATATGCACGAAACCTTTGACCACACCGCCGACCTGGGATTGCGCATCCGAGCGGCGGATCTGAACGCGCTCTTCGCCGAGGCGGCGCAAGCCTTGTTCGCCACCATCGTCGAGGATCTGGGCGCGATTGCGCCGGTTCACAAGCTGGATGTGAAAATCGCCGGCGCGGATCGTGAGTACCTGCTGTTCGATTGGCTGAAAGAGTTGCTCTATCACTTCGACGCCGAACACCTGCTGCTCTCGCGCTTCGAGGTATCCATCGGCGACGATGGCTTGCAGGGCAGCGCGTGGGGCGAACCGCTCGATCGTGCCCGGCACGAGTTGGCGCATGAAGTGAAGGCCATCACCTATCATGGGCTGCGTGTGGAACCCGTGGCCGATGGCTGGCTGGCGGAGGTGATCGTGGACATCTGATTCACTCCGGCACGGTCCTTGCACTTCTTTTCGTGGCGGTGCGGATGAAACGAATCGTTCCCTTGGAGTCAAGCCATGAACCCCTGCCCGCGTTGCAATGTCCCGCTCTTGGTCGAGGAACACGGCGACATCACCATGGAAATCTGTAGCCGCTGCGGCGGTCGCTGGATGGACCCGGAGGATCTCAAGGCCATTCTTGAAATCGTGAAACTCCCCGTCGATGGCTCCGTCACCCCGACGGGTGTCGATTTGAACGAGGTGAGCGAGAACGCTCTGTGCCCGCGCTGTGGCTTGCCGTTGGAGCCATTCAACTACGCCGGCGACAGCGGCGTCATCCTCGATAAGTGCCAGGACTGCGGCGGTCTGTGGCTGGATTGCGGCAAGCTGGAGCGCGTCTTGGCGGTCGTGTCGGCTTCCGAGCAAGACCTTGGCCGGGACATCAAGCGCTTTAGCGCCGATCTTCACGAGGCCGAGGTTCGCCAGGATGCGCGGGAGCAGAGCGATCATGGCTCCAACACCGACGCGCTGACGGCAGCACTGGTCAACCGTATCGCCGATGCCGATTCGCGCCCCTGAGCCTCCATCCGATGACACTACGCCCGTAGGAATGATGCGACGGAAGTGCGAACTATGGCTGATGACGCTACCCTGCCTGCGGGGGAACGACCCTTCTTGTTGGGATTGCAGCGACAGGCGCTCCAGTATTTCCTCGACAATCACGTTCCCGCCGGTCTCGTCCGTGATCGCCAGGCCAACCACCAACCGCTTCGGTCCACGGGCTGGTACAGCACTTCCGCCACTGGCATGGGCCTGATCGCTCTGGCCCTCGCCGCTGCGGAACCCTATCGTCTGCTGACGCCGGCCGAGGCTATCGGCCGAGTTCGCGCCACGCTCGACGCTGCTCTCGAACGCTTGCCGCAAGACCACGGCATTTTGCCTCACTTCCTCGACACGGCCAACGATGAACTTCGTGGATACGATGCCTTCAGCACCATCGATTCTTCCTGGTTGATCGCCGGCGCGCTGTGGGCGGCCGCGTTCCTGCGCGATGCGGATCTGGAAAATCAGGCCCGCCGGTTCTATGAACGTGTAGATTGGCTTTACTGGACCGATCCAGAGTCCGATAGCGGAGGTTTGCTCCGTCACGGCAAGGGACCGAATGGTCGCTTCCTCCCCATCTTCTGGAACCGGCTCAACGGCGAAACCGTGTTCATGTACGTGCTGGGGGCAGGCGCCGCATCTGAACGGGCCGTGCCCGCGAAAGCGATGGCCTCTCTGAAACCGTTCTACGGCACCGTGGCCGGCTTGCGCTTCAACAACGCCGACCTGGGGCTGTTCACTTTCGAGTACGGCATGGATCTGCTCGATCTGCGGCGTTGGCGACCACCGGGATTAGACCTCGCGGCCGAGGCAGTGATCGCCACGCGCGCCAATTATCTCTTCTGTCAGGAAGAAGCCGCCCACTTCGCCACCTATCGCCGCTATTGGGGGTTGTCCAACGGCGATGGTCCGGGCGATGCTCCGCAGCGCGATTCCTACCGCGCCCGCAGTCCTCACAAACCGATCGATGGCACCGCCCAAATCACCGACACACTCGCCGCCGTCGCCAACGCGCCCGCCGAGGTCATGGAAAATCTCCACCGCGCCGAACACGATTCCGACCTGGCGCTGCGCGGGCGCTATGGCTTCAGCGCGGTGAATGTCGATCATCACTGGGTCGGGCACGACATCGTTGGCATCGACGCCGGCGCTGCTGTACTAGCCCTGGACAATTACCTGATGAATAACCGGGTTCGCCGCGTGTTTCATTCCCTGCCCTGCGTGGCGTTGGGACTCCAGCGTTTGGGGTTTACGTGTGTTGAAAAGGTCGATGCGGCCCCGAGCGTGCAGGATGAGCCATAAACTTACCAGCCCGCCGCGCCAGCAAGGGGTGTCCCTTGCTGGCGCGGCGGGCTGGTAAGTTGTAGAAGGAGCGAAGACATGGACGAGGCTCATTTCCGTTGTCGGCTATCGTCACCCACTGCGCCGTTGCCTCATGTCTGGGAACACACCGTCGGCAGCTGCCATGCCCCACTCGCCTTGCGAGCCGATTGGCAGACACAACTGCGCCGCTGCCATCAGGAGTTGGGCTTTCACTACGTGCGTTTCCATGGTCTGTTGAGCGACCATCTCGGCACGCTGATACGTCATAAGAATCAACTCATTTACTCCTTCTTCAACGCCGACCGTATCGTGGACTTTCTGTTATCGATCGGCATGCGGCCCTTCGTCGAATTGAGTTTCATGCCGTCGGCTCTCGCCTCTGGGGATAAAACCGTCTTTTCCTATCGCGGCAATGTGACGCCGCCGGCCGATTATCGGGAATGGGCTGAGTTGATGCGCCGCTTGGTGAGCCACTGGGTTGGCCGCTATGGACTGGCCGAAGTGCGCTGCTGGTATTTTGAAGTGTGGAACGAGCCGAACTTGGAGGCGTTCTGGGCCGGAACCCAGAGGCAGTATTTCGAGTTGTATCGGCATACCGTCGAAGCGATCAAGGGCATCGACGCCGAGTTGCGCGTCGGCGGGCCGACCACCGCCGCGAATGCCTGGCTACCCGACTTCCTCCATTTCTGCGACGGTCATCGTTTGCCGGTCGATTTCGTCAGCACTCACCATTATCCCAACGATCCGCTCTGGAGCGATGCCCAAGACACGGAGAGCGAGTTGGCCGGCGCTCCGCGCGGCATTCTGCGCGAGTGGACGCGCGAGGCACGCCGGCAGACCGGTGATCGTCCCCTGTTGTACACCGAATGGAACGCTTCGTCGAATCCGCGCTATCCACGCCAGGATGATCCTTACGCGGCTGCTTTCGCGGCCAAGAGCGCGCTGGAGGCGAGCGAGTTTGTCCAGGCGTACAGTTTCTGGACCTTCACGGACATTTTCGAGGAGAACTACTTTCCGTCGCTGCCGTTCCACGGCGGTTTCGGCCTGCTGAATTTGCACGGCATCCCCAAGCCAACGTATCGCGCCTTCGAGTTGCTGCACCGACTCGGCGAGGAACGGCTGCCGGTGGAGGGCAGCCATGAAACAGTAGATGCCTGGGCCGCGCGACGGCGAGATAGCGTTACGATTTTGCTGACCAATCACGCCTTGCCCCAGCAGCCCATCACGCCGCAGCGTGTGCGCGTGGAGTTGACGGATGCAACCGCACCGCGCGCCGTGACGCTGGCGCGGATCGACGACGCCCACGCCAACGCGAAGGCGGCATGGTTGGCGATGGGCCAGCCAGAGTATCTGAATGCGAATCAGGTGGAGCAGTTGGAAGAGGCATCGCGGTTGGTCGCGGAAGCCCATCCCTGGAAGCGGGAGGAGCAAACGGTTTGGCTCGAGGTGGAGTTGCCGCCGCACGGCATGGCGGCGATCACGATCGATGGGGCCGCTTCGCATCTATGAAAAAGCCCACGGAGGTTTCTCCTCCGTGGGCCGGATGAATCCGTTGACTATTTGTTTCGTCGGAAAATGCGAATCTCGGTGATCTTCTTGTTGTCGCTGTCCGTGACGATCACCCCGCGGAGGCCCTTCTCGCCGATGTTGGAGAACGCTTTGTGTTTCAGACCGCCTTCGAGCGCATCGCCGGTTTCAACTTTCTTGGTATCTCGGTTGAACTTCGCGGTGACGACCTTGACGTCCGCGGCGGCCGTCAGGGTTTTTTCGTCGCCCTTCTTGGCATTCTTCCCCTTGCCTTCGATGGGTGCGAAGGTGACCTTATTTCCGTCCACCTTGGTGATGACCGCGCGAATCTCGTCGGCGAACGCGATACCGGCGCCGAGAACGAGAGCGAGTGAGGCAGCGATGACTTTCCGCAACATACCGTACTCCTTGAAAGACAGCCAAACCTTGACCCGGCACAATGCCGGGACGTTTCATGAAGTTGAATCGAGGCGAGTCGAGAAAACCTTTCGGGCGGTGTGGGACAGACGCCGGCACGAACTCCCGGTGCGGCGTCGGGCAACGGATTAAACCCACACCAGGGCACAAAGTCTCGATTTAATCTTGCGATCTCGAAAAAGCGGCTTCCCATTCAGCCGGATGACCGAACGCTCCCGGACAACCGCGCTAGAATTTCTGAAGCGCTGCCATTGTATGTAAACAAGCATCAAGGACAAAGTATGACGACCGGCGATATCCGCGCCACCGTTGCTCTTGGCAGACCTCTCCGCTAAAGTGAGGTGAGGACGTAAGCCGATTTCGGGCCTATAGCTCAACGGTAGAGCACGGAACTCATAATTCCTCGGTTGCAGGTTCGAATCCTGCTGGGCCCAATTCCACCCCTCCTCTCGATCTCCAGATCACCTTGCGGCGAACGCCCTTGCTGGAGTAGAGTGCCGCGCCCGTTCTGGGATCCCTCCCCCTTACGCAAGGAAGCGTCCACATGAAACGAACTGTGCCCTTATTTGTGCTGGTCGGCGCGGCCGGTGTGCTTGTGCCGGTCCTTGCCGTGTTCGCCCAAACAACGTCAACTGTGTATCCGGCGCAGCAACGGCTGGCTTCATCCTGTTGCTCTCCCGCCGTCTGTACCAATGTCTGTACCAAGTGCAGCGCGGCGAAAGCGCCATCCACCGACGACAAGCTCATCGAGGAATTGACGGCGATTTTGAAAGAAACCAAATCTTCGGAGACGTTCCTCGTCACCGCCATGACGCTAGGCCGGATGGGACCGGCGGCCAAGTGTGCCTTGCCGGCCCTCATCCGCAACGCCGAGCGTCTGGAACTGCTCGAAGGGTTCTCCAACACCAACGCATCGGCTGATAACCAAAGTGTCTCGTTCGGGATTCTCGCGGTCATCAACATGATTTTCGACAAGAAGGGCAGCCAGCAAGCGTATGTGCAGAGATGGCAGATGCCCCGAGAGCCTGCTCCCGCGGCGAGTTGTGTCTACGGCACCCCCGCGCAAGGCTTAGCCTTCCCGCCAACTGCTTCTTGCCCCGTGCCGCCCGCGCCGGCCCCGCAGGCCGCGCCGGTCAAGAGCAACCAAGCATTGCCTTCGTCGCATTAGCTGTCTGACGCCTTGTGTTCGTAGAATGACCCGGCCGGCCCGATCCGCGACGACCGTGCCGGCCGTCTTCGCCTTCGAGTTAATGCGCACTATGAAGAGCAGCTTTGTATTTTTCCCCTTCGATCTATTCGGCAGTGCGGGCGCCGGCGGTGGTGTCTCGCTATTGGCCGACGAGTTACGCGAGATTCTTGCCGACAATCGCCGCGAGCGTGTGCCGACGCGGGCACGCGCCTACACCGATCAGGTTCGCCTACGTGAGTTCCGCTTCGAGACGCTGGAAGCGTATGCGGAGTGGCGGCGTCAGGGCCGGCAGGCCGTCCGGCAAGTGCTGCGTCAGGGCGATTGTCTGTTCTGGATCACCGGCAACCATCTCGGTGCGCTGCCGGTCTACGATGAATTGGCCGGCGCGGACGATTCCACCCTCGTGGTGCAGTTCGACGCCCATCTGGACATTCATCATTTCCGGGATTGCACGCCGGAGCTATCGCACGGCAACTTCCTGCTGCACTGCGAGGGTTCCTTGCCGCCGATCATCAACGTCGGCCACCGCGATCTCTTGCTGCCGCGCGATTACATCGACCAGCACTATCGGCACACGTTCGCGGCGACTGAGTTGGCGATCGATCCGCAGCCGGCCCTCGCCCAGCTTCGTGAGAGAAGCCGGCAAGCTCAGCGTGTGTTTATCGATGTGGATTGCGACGTGTTCGATCCGGTCTTCTTCCCGGCCGTGACGCAGCCGGTGCCGTTCGGCCTCAGTCCGCCTCTGGTGTTGCAACTACTCGATGCGGCATGGTCGGAGCGCGTGGCGGGTGTGTTTCTCTCCGAGTTCGACCCCGGACGCGATCACCACGATCGGAGCCTGGCGATTGTGGTGTGGTTGCTCGAATATATGCTGCTGCGACAGTATGAGGCAAAATGAGCCAGCCCGCAGCGCCAGCAAGGGAACCCTTGCTGGCGCTGCGGGCTGGTGGGAAGCGGTTCACGGTTTGGCGAAGACACTGTCATCGAGCTTTTCGGAGAACTTGACCTCCGTCACCTCCGATTCGACGAACTTCTTGCCGTCGCGTTTGACCTCAATCTTGTACGGCACCATGAGGCCATCGACCTTCTTGTGATCGCTGTAAAGAGACTCGGCCGTGAACTCCTTGCCGTCCGCCATAGTGTCTTTGCCGCGGGTTTCGGTCTTCAGAAGCAGGCTATTGTCCTTGTCGAAAAACAAGCTGACGGGGCGATGACCTTCGCGCTCAACGCGCACACCAACCGCCGCGCGATCGCCAACTTTCGTTTCACCCAAAGCGGAGAGCTTGTAGGCTTTATCCGTCAACACCGCCAGATGGGTAATCGTCGCGGCTTGCATTTGTTCCTTGGCTTCGGTGACCTGTTCTTTCGTCATGTCGGTTGTATTATCGCCGAATTTGTGCCAACCCTTGTCGCCGTTGAACACCTGAACGAACTTGAAGTTCGGCGCGTCCACGTCCACGCGAATGCGGTTGGGGAGTTGGATGGATATTGTCTGCGTGTACTCGATGCCATCGCCCAGGCCGTAGAACGTGCCCTTGGTTTTGGTGATGCTGCCTTTGAGCTTGGTCAGTTTGTCGGCGCCGCCGTGGACCTTGATCGCCTTGGTGATGATGGCCCGCAATTTGGCATCATCCTCAGCCCGAACCGGACTGACAGCGGCCAATAAGACGATAACGCACCCTATTCCTGTGATTCTCTGCATGATCGACCTCCTGTGATGTGAACGGACAGTTATCCTTCATTCGTCCTGCAATGCCAAGCATTTGATGTTTGGCGAACGGACGGCGTCAGCCGGCTGGTGTAGACTGGTGGACACTATACCAGCCGGCTGACGCCGGCCGTTCGCCAAACCGTTGACCCCTTCCTCGCAACCGACTTAACCGCGCCCCAGCGCCGCCAGCACCGCATCGGCCACCTCCACGGTACTGGCCTTGCCGCCCAGGTCCGGCGTGCGCGGCTCACCGGCTTTAAGCACGTCGGCCACGGCACGCCGCAGCGCGCTCGCGCTTTTCTCCAGACCCAGATGATCCAGCAACATGCCCGCCGATAGGATTGCCGCCAGCGGATTGGAGATGCCCTTGCCGGCGATGTCCGGCGCGGAACCGTGTACCGGCTCGAACATGCTCGGATACGCCCGCTCCGGATTGATGTTGGCGCTGGCCGCCAGCCCCATGCTGCCGGTGACGATGGCGCTGAGGTCCGTCAGAATGTCGCCGAACAGATTGCTGGCCACCACCACGTCGAACACTTCCGGCTTGCGCACGAAGTCCATGGCCGCCGCATCGACGAGCAGCGTGCTGGCCTGTACGTCGGTGTAATCGCGCTTCACGTCCTTGAATACCTCGTCCCACAGTACCATGCCGAACGTCTGCGCGTTGGACTTGGTGATGGACGTGACCTTTTTGCGGCGCTTGCGCGCGCCCTCGAAGGCGGCGCGCATGATGCGCTCACAACCGCGGCGCGTGAACGTGTTGGTTTGGATGGCGATTTCGTGCGGCGTGCCCTGGTAGAGCCGGCCGCCGATCGGTGCGTATTCGCCCTCAGTGTTCTCGCGATAGACCAGCATGTCGATCGAGCCGGGTGCCTTGTCGCGCAGCGGCGACTGGACGCCGTCGAATAGATAAGCGGGGCGAAGATTGACGTATTGATCGAACTTGCGGCGCATGGGCAGCAGCAGACCGTGCAGCGTGATGTGATCGGGCACGTCGGGATGACCGATGGCCCCTAAAAGAATGGCGTCGTGCCGGCAAAGGATATCCCATCCATCGGGCGGCATCATTTGGCCGGTCTTTTGATAATGGTTGGAACTCCAGGGCAGCCGATTCCATTCAAGGACGGCCTGATCGTGGTGTCGAACGGCGTCGGCGACCCGAATGGCCTGGTCGATGACTTCGGGGCCGATGCCATCACCGCCGATCACCGCGATACGGAAAGCTGCCATTGTCTCATCCTCCGCTATCCGCTATCTGCTATCCGCTATCTGCTGCCATACTCTGGCGGATAGCGGATAGCCGGTAGCGGATAGCGGATAGACAATCTAGCCAGGGCGGCAAGCGAGTCAAGTAGCGGGGAAAACCATGAACCCGATTGCCAGGTCAAGACGACAGGGATCGCGGCCAACCGGCTATCGCGGCCGCCTGATGCTGATGGCCGCGGCACTGGCGGCGCTGGCCGGCTGCGAGAGCGGTTACGGAGCCAGACAGGGCGATCCGTTTGTGGGCATCCGCGCCCCGGCGATGCCGAGTCCAGCGGCCGGAACCGGCACCACACCAGCATCGACGGCCACGGCCGCCGTGCCGCCGCTGCCGGGTTCGGTCACGTCACCCGCGCTGGGCGTCGTGGCCGGTGGCACGACGTTGACTCCCGAGAATCCACGGGCGGATTTGCGTATGCCCGCGCCTCAAGTCGTGCCCGTGAGTTCTCCCGGCGCGGCACGCGGGTTAGCTCCCAGTAGTGCCGTCCTCGGCGAACCGGAGCCGGCCTCGCAGGCGAGTTCTTCTTTACGCCCGGTACCCTCCGTTCCCAGCGGCGGATTCCAACAAACGGGCGCATCCGTTCCCGGTGCGGCCGCGACATCCTCTGTCATGACCTTTGAACAGGCTCAGCAATTCTTAAAGAAACGGGGCGTGGCCTGGCAGCGTCTGGAAACCTTGGGCGATCAGGGACAATGGAGATTTCGCTGCTCGATTCCCGTGCCCAACCAGAAGATCAATCACACTTACGAGACGGTTTCGCCATTCCCGTATGATCCTCTTACGGCCATCCGCGCGGTCATCAGTCAGATTGAGCAAGGACAACACTGATCCTTGTCCCCTCACGATCGCACCGCGCTGCCGGACGCTGCGGCGCTCGGTCGCCTGAAGTATTTGCGGAAGAGCAACCGCAAGCCGCGTGCAAGCAGGAAGACACGGCCACAGAGGGCGGCGAACAGCAGAAGCAACACAATCAAGGTTGGGCCGGCAAGATGCCAGCCGATGATGCCGAGCAGCGCAATCTGTTCGGGCCAAAACAGACGCAGACGCGCCAGCAGGAACGGCAAGAAAGACAGAACCCAAATCACCACGAGTACGCCGAGCCATTGACCGGATGCGGCTAAAGCCTGGCGGGTGTGCTGACTGGCGCGTGAGGTCAGATGCAGAATGGGTGGCTCCATCCGCGAGCGCGCTTGCCAGGAGATAGGCGTGCCTCGCCGCGAAAGCAAACGGCCCACCTCACCCCTCTCGCTGTCCTTCCTTGTTGCCGAGGAAGAAGCGGTGAAGCGGGCTAGATCATCGTCTTCGATAGACAGATCCAACTCGCCGGGACGGAGCGACTTCCCTTCGACATCGCCCGCACGCACCTCCTCGAAACCATTCTGGCCGGCGAGTTCGCGGTTGTCGCCCTGGAGCTTCTGAAGCCATTCGGCCAAAGTCTGCCCGGCTGGTCCCGTTACACCGCCGCGGTTGGCGCCCATGTTCAGGGCGTGCCGGGCGTGAAGGCAATACAGGGCGAAACGCCGCTGAGCAGCGGCCAACGCTGCCGCCGCGCCGCTGTCTCGTTTCTGCTTGCACAGTTCCTGACTGATGCGCAGTTGAGCCTCGGCGCGATACAGCGCCAAGGCGCCTTCTCGCGTCGCGCCCCTACCCAGACGAGAAGCGAGCGTACTTTTCGCCGGCTCCCAGCCGGCCGGCGTCAGCACCGTCCACAGGGCGGGGCCATTCAAGGCATCCACCACCTCCGGCGCTGCCAGGTTGGGTCGATCCAATGGCTCGGCATCCTTGTACAGCCAGCGCAGGCGGACACAGCGGACGCCGGCCCGGCCCGGCAGAGGCAGCCACAGACGCGAGGAACCGGGCTGCAACGGCACTACCGCGATCCCATCGACGGCCGCGGCGATCAAACGGATGGGCGCGGGGAATTCCACATTGAGGTCGGTGTGGCCCTCATGCCTCAACCAACAGCGTGACTCATGCACCCAGCGTTGGCCATCCATCACGGAAGAAGTCTGCTCCCAAAGAAAAATCCGCATCAAGGCCGGCCCCATCGCGCGAGTGTGAGGCAGCAGACGGAGTTGCCATTCCGGTCCCTGAACCTGCCAGCCACGGCCATGCGTGCGCTCTACTCGTTGGGCTGCGCCGGGCCATCGCGATAACTCCTTCGCGGGCCGAGCCAGGCGAACCAGACCGCTCCGCGGTTCGCCTGCTAACTCGTCGCCCGCCACCGCCAGCTTGTACTCGGCGCGCTCCACATCCTGGACGCGAACATCGGGCATCAGCACGCCCACGGCCGCTTCCTCAAGCGGCATGCTGCCGCGTAGCGTCACGCGATAATGTCCCGTGACACCCGGTTGCAACTCAAGCAGTAATGAGCAATCGCCCGGCGCGCGGCGAGGTTCAAAGGAACGGACGACGCGATCCGCCTCCCATTTGACTTTCTCGGCCACCCAATTGCGCAGGCGCAGATGGACGCGGCGCAGCTCACCGTGGCCCACTTCGTATTGCACCGTGGTTGTGAATTGTAACTGGCGATCGGCAACCTCAGCGAACGTCAGTACGCGCGCGACGGCGTTGGCGGCAGCCTGGATGTCGCAAGCGCCGCCGTAGTGCGGCTGGCTCGTCTCAAAGGTGCGTTCGTGATCGAGCGAACTGGCAACGTCCGGCGAAGGAACAACCGGCTGGAGATTGAAGGATTTCACCGAGGCCAGCGTTAGCCCCGCGGCGGCAGCGAGGCGAAGACGGGTGTGCTGCTTGACGGGCTGCACCAGACGCAGACAGGGCAATTCGAGACGCGCCTGTCCGCCCTTGCGGTCCAGTGGCAGCCAACCCGACAGCCGAAGTTGCGTGGCGCCGGTTGTGCGATGGAGCCAGATTAGCAGACGGTGATCGGTTTGCCGCCACGCGCGCACATCATCACCTGTCACGGAGGCGACCGTGAAGCGCGATGCTTGCAGGTCCCATTCGACGACACCCAGATCCTTGTTCGGCGCCTTCAGATCGGCGACCGCCTGAATCTCCGCCCGTTCTCGGTCGGCCTGGACAGAAAGATCGACCTCGGCCTCAAACACAGGTGGACTGCGGCGGAGACGCAGGCGCAACACCGGCGTGCGATCGGCGCTGAAAGCGGCACCGAACGTAAGTTTGTCGAGCCGCGCGACGCCCGGCCAATCGGGAGCGAAATCGCTTTCGCGGATGCGCGTGATGTTCTGCGAGGTTTCGCGCTGGGCGTCCAGTCCGAGATCGGTTCGGTAGGCCAAGTAATGCAGTCCGGCCGCACGCTCGCCACGCGGGGCCGGCAACGACAAAGTCACCAGCGGCGGCAGCGGCGTGCGCGGCACCAACTCAAGAGTCACCTGGAAGTCGCCGGTGATCGGGTAGGGAAGTTCGAGATGGAGCGTGCGTTTGCCGCCGGCCGTGGTGACGTGCCAATCGCGCAGGTGGAAGTGGGTGGTCCAGGACGGAGTAGA
>DATNCY010000320.1:0-69571 GCA_035553375.1 Gemmataceae bacterium | reverse complement strand
TGGTTTTCGGGTCCGAAGCGTGGATGAGGAAGAGCGTAAAAAGGCATTTGGCGCTCTTCCTCAACCACAAAAGATGCTCTAACTCAGCCTTCTCCGCACTTGTGTAGATACCAATGCCCCCGAGTACAGGGGAGAGGGGAGCTTATGGGACAGTCACTTACTGCGGATCCACCGCAATCCTTCTAACTTTCAGGAGGCGTCATGGCTATCCTTACGCGATCGGTGCAGGTTGGCTATGGATTGATCTTGTTGCTCGCGGTTTCGCTGCTGGTACAGCCTAGTTCGTCGAGAGGCCAGTTCCGCAGAGGCTTGCCCCCTGCGCCTCCGGTCCTGCCGCTGAACAATCTCAATACCGACAGCACGGGGAACTTTGGCATGGCGGGTGCCTTCGGCTTCACGGGCATTGGTAGTATGGGTGGCTTCGGAGGCGGAATCATCGGAGTGTCGGGTGGCTTCAACGGCCTTGGAGGTGGTTTTGGCGGCACCTTTGGCGGTCTGGGGGGTGGCGCTTTGGGAGGTGGATTTAACGGTTTCGGTCTGGGTGGCGGAGGTTTCGGAGGAAGCTTCGGCGGTCTGGGAGGAGGTTTGGGAGGAGGTCTCGGCGCTCTCGGAGGAACCTTCGGTGGTCTTGGGGGAACCTTCGGCGGCGGTGGGTTCGGCGGCGGCTTCAATGGATTGGGCGGCTTCGGTGGCGGCTTCAACGGTTTAAGAGGCGGCTTCGGTGGCGGGATTAACGGCTTGGGCATCGGCGGCATCGGTGGCATTGCCGGCTTCGGCGGGATCAATGGGGTCGGCATCGGCGGCGGGTTTAATGGGTTGGGCGGCGGTCTCGGCGGCTTTGCTGGAAAGGGTCTCGGCGGCTTCAACGGTCGCAAGGGGTTCTGAGAACCGCTGGCGGTTTAGCGTGTAGCCGCGACGCTTGGCGTTTCGCGAAACGTAAACCCGCGCTCCGCTGCGCATCGCGGCTACCGGGAAACCGCCAACGACTGCGTCCTCAAGTTCGCATTGTCGCTTTTGAGACTCCACGTTAAGATCACGCGGCTTTACTCCGGCCCACGGAGGGGCGGGGTTGCGCCTTTCAGGGAGGAAGGGGGCGCGGATACGTGCAAGTCACCGTTACGCAGCTGGCGTCGCTGGTTCAGGGACGCGTTCATGGCGATGAGCGGAGCATTGGTGCCGCTCGACCGATGAACGAGGCCGGCCCCGACGATATCACCTTCATCGAAAGCGATCGCAACGTCCGTCATCTGAAAACCTGCCGGGCGCGCACGGCCATTGTGCCCGCATCGCTTGTTGCGCGGCGGCAAGAACTGCTCGGCACCGACGGAACGCCGCTCACGCTCATCGAAGTCAACGACCCGCTGACGGCCTTCGTCACCATCGTGCGTCATCTGCACGGCGAGCCAGTACAACCACCCACGGGCATCGATCCGCGCGCCGCCATCCACCCCACGGCTCAGATTGGTTCCGAGGCCACACTGCATCCCTTCGCCGTGGTTGGCGAGGGCAGCATCCTTGGCGCGCGTTGCCGGCTACATAGCGGCGCGGTCATCGGTCGCAATTGTCGCCTTGGCGACGATGTCGTTCTCCATCCGCATGTGGTTCTCTATGAAGGCACCATCCTCGGCGATCGTGTCATCATCCACGCCAACGCCGTCCTCGGCGCGGACGGTTTCGGCTACCGTATGCAAGGCGGCCGCCACATTAAGATGCCGCAGTTCGGCACCGTCGAGATTGGCGACGATGTGGAGATCGGCGCGGGCACAACCATCGATCGCGGCACCTTCCAGGCCACGCGCATCGGCGCGGGAACCAAGATCGACAACCTGGTGCAGATCGGCCACAACTGTCAGATCGGCAAACACAACCTATTTGTCAGTCAGGTAGGCATCGCCGGCTCGTGCAGCACCGGCGATTACGTCGTTTTGGCCGGTCAGGTTGGCGTGGCCGATCACGTCCACATTGAAGATCGGGCCATCATCGGCGCCAAGTCCGGTGTCGTCCGCGATGTGCCGGCCGGCGAACGCATGCTCGGCGCGCCCGCCAAGCCGGAGGGCGAAGAAAAACGCATCCTGCTCAGCCTGAGCCGCCTGCCCGAACTGTGTCGCGATGTGCGCCGCGTGAAACATCAACTCGGACTCGATAAGGGAGCGGCGTAATAGAAGAGGAGAAGAGGATGATGAGCGACGATGGAAACAATAAGCAGACGATCGGAGAGGAGGCTCCTCTCTCCTCTTCTCCTTTTCGCCTCTTCTCCTCTTCTCGAACTCTGCGGCCTATCGGCTTATTAGCCGGCTGGGGCCGTTTTCCGATTGCGTTCGCGGAGAAAGCACGCGGCCTGGGATTGCCGGTGGTGTGCATCGGCGTTCGCGGCGAGGCATCGCCGGAATTGGCTGGCCTGGTGCGGCGCTTCTATTGGTCGGGACCAGCGAAGATCGGCCGCGTCGCTCGTCTGTTCAAGCGCGAAGGCGTCGAGCAAATCGTCATGGCCGGCAAGGTGCATAAAGCCAACATTTTGCATCGTCCTTGGAGATTATTCAGCCTGATGCCGGATTGGCGAACGGTGAAGTTTTGGTACATGCGCCAGCGACGCGACAACCGCGATGATACGCTGCTGCTGGGGCTGATCGACGAGTTCGCCCGCGATGGACTGCGGTTTGAAAGCGCGTTAACCCTTTGTCCGGAGTTGCTCGTGCGTCCTGGAATCCTCACACGCCGTTCGCCGACGGCCCGCGAAGAGACCGACATTGCCTTCGGTTGGGAGATGGCCAAGGAGATGGGCCGCCTTGATGTCGGCCAGAGCGTCGCCGTCAAGGAGCGAACCGTCCTTGCCGTCGAGGCCATTGAGGGCACCGATCGAGCCATTCTTCGCGCCGGCGAACTGTGTCGCTCCGGCGGCTTCGTCGTCGTCAAGGTGGCCAAGCCGCAGCAAGACATGCGCTTCGATGTGCCGACCATTGGCTGCACGACCATCGAGAGCTTGCGCCAGGCCGGCGGGCGCGTTCTCGCCATCGAAGCGGACAAGACGATCGTACTCGAACAGGCTCAGACGGTCGCCCTGGCGGATCGCTACGGACTCACCATCGTCGCGCTACCCTCCGAAGAGAAATCCGAAATCCGAAATCCGAAATCCGAAAGAAATCCGAAATCCGAAATCTAAATCAAATCGAAAGGATTTGCTCTCTTTGCTCGGATGTGATACCAAAGATACGGAAGACGTTCCAGCATGCGAAATCCAAACGCGAAGGAAGATCGAAACGGCCATGTGCTAGGCAACCCATATCGGAGTCGGCTGTTTCGGATTTGGTGATTTCGATTTAGTATTTCTTTCGGATTTCGGATTTCGGATTTCGGATTTCTCTTATGGGTACAATGACGTTTCAGATTCCGGCCGGCCTCGCTGCGGATGCGGCTGGAGAACTGAGACGTACTTGCATGGCCGGCGGCCCAGACAACATGCCGTGGCCGACCGAGTTGCGTTTCACCAGCGGCACGGACGGAGGCAAACCACCTCTCTTAGCGGTCAGTCGTGCCGTGGACGAAAGTGGTTATCTAATTGTGCCGTGGACCATTGATGGCCGCGGTCGAATGATGGGCACCTCCGCCACCCTCATCGAGCGCCCCCGTCCCTACAATCTGCTCGTCGAATTGGCTCGCGGCAAAGTCAATCAGATTCGCTGTCAAGCGTTCGACTGGCGCTCCGGTGGCTTGCAGTTGTCGCCGGAACTGGAACAGCAAATCCATGCCGCCAGCCTGGCGTTCGCGGGAGCCATCACCGGCGAGCAAGCCAGCCAGCAAGCTCAGGTCGCTCTCGATCTGGCCTACCAGTCCGCCGAGCGACTCGTTCGCGCCTATGTGCGACAAGTCTTTCAGATTCGCCATCAGCGCCAGACGAAACTCGACACGACGCTGGCCTGCCGTCTGGGCACGGCCGTCCCTCCGCCCAACTTGGCCTCTCCCCTGGTGCCCGCTTTCAACAGCGTCTGTCTCCCTTTCTCGTGGAACAACATTGAGAACGAGGAAGCGACGTATCATTGGGACGAGTGCGATGCGCTGTTGGACTGGGCGCTCAAGCAAAAACTGAACGTGTCGGCCGGGCCGCTCATCGATTTTTCGTCGGCGCAGTTGCCAGCTTGGTTATGGCTGTGGGAGCGCGATGTACCCAGCCTGGCGGCGTTCATGTGCAAGTTCGTCGAGACGGCCGTGCGCCGCTATCGCGGTCGCATTCGCCGCTGGCAGCTGACGGCGGCCAGCAACTGTGGCAGTGTGTTGTCGCTGTCGGAGGACGATTTGCTCGGCCTGACCTATCGCCTGGCCGAGGCCGCTCGCCAGGTCGATCCCTCGCTGGAGTTGGTCATCGGCATCGCCCAGCCGTGGGGCGAGTACATGGCCTTGGCCGACCGCACCCATTCGCCGTTCATCTTCGCCGACACGCTCATTCGCTCCGGTCTGAACCTCGCCGCCCTGGATGTGGAACTCGTCATGGGCGTGACGCCGCGCGGCAGCTACTGCCGCGACCTTCTCGAAGTGTCCCGTCTGCTCGATTTGTATGCGCTGCTGGGCGTCCATCTGCGTGTCACGCTCGGCTATCCGTCGTCGGCCCACGCCGATGCCGACGCCGACCCCGAGTTGCGCGTCGAGGGTGGTCACTGGGGCGAAGGATTCACGCCCGAGGTGCAGGCCGCTTGGGTGTCCGATGTCACCGCCCTGGTGTTGTGCAAACCTTACGTGCAGAGCGTCCAGTGGGCGCACTTCCGCGATACGGAAGCCCATCAATTCCCGCATTGCGGCGTGTTCGATGCCAAGGATCACGCCAAACCCGCCTTGCAGAAACTCCGCGAACTGCGCGAAACGCATCTCAAATAATTCACGGCCAGCCCGCAGCGCAAGCAAGAGAGTAAGGGCAAGCGGCGAACCATGAACTATAGTTGCGCATGATTCGCGCGCTGCTTCCCACCGATCGCTGGACGCGGGCCTTGCTGGCACCGGCCTTAGTGTTTATCGCCACGGCCATCGACCGCAACTATCAGACCGATTTGTGGCACCATCTGGCGCGCGGCCGAGCCATCGTCACCGAGGGCCGGCTGCTCAACAACGATTGTTTCACCTACACGGTGTCCGGCCAGCCCTTGCAAGACGTGAACTGGGGCTGGCAGGTAATGGCCTATCATCTGTATACGCTGGGCGGGCTGCCGCTGGTTCAGGTGGCGAACTCCGCCATTCTGACGCTGATGATGGCGGTACTCGTCGCGCTGGCTTGGCGGCTTTCCGGCTCGCTGATCGCCGCGAGCGCCGTGGGCGTCTTCGCTTTTTTCGGACTGTGGCAATTGCTCATCATCCGGCCGCAGACGCTTTCGCTGCTGTTGTTCGTCATCCTGTACGGCGTCCTGGAGGGCGCGGCGCGTCGTCGCTGGTTGCTGCTTCTGCCGCCGCTGCTGATGGCGATGTGGGTGAATGTGCATGGCGGATTCCCCATCGGTCTGGTGCTGATCGGCTGCTACGTGCTGGCGGCTGTGATCGAGAGATTTTGGCGCGCCAGCCCGCAGCGCCAGCAAGGGATTCCCTTGCTGGCGCTGCGGGCTGGCAGCCTGATCGCCAGCGTCGCCGCCACGCTTGCCAATCCCTACGGCTGGCACGTCTACGAATACGTGGGGCTGACCTCAAATGCCGCCTCCGGTCGGCGCATCGACGAATGGCTGCCGCCCGGTCTGAACACGCTAACCGGCAAGGTGTGGGTGTTGTCGCTGCTCCTCCTGCTGGCGCTGTTCGCTCGGTCGAGGCGACGACCGCGCTGGACGGAGATTTGCCTGATCTTTGGTTTCTTGCCGCTGGCCTGTGGTTCCGTTCGCATGGTGGCCTGGTGGCTGCTCGTTTGCACGCCCATCCTCGCCGCGCAGTTAACCGACCTGTGGCCGCGCTTGCAGCAACTCGATACGGAAGACCGTCCCTCGCTTGGCAACGCGGCCGTCTGCGGGATCCTCGTCCTAACGATGGTTCTGAGTTTGCCCTGGCTCGAAGCGTTCAATCCGATCCTATCTCGTCCAGGACGAGCGCATCGCACCGAGGCCGATCTGCAAGCGATCGCCGATCGTCTGAGCGTTGAGCGGCCGGGCGGCCGCATCTTCACGCGCTTCGCCTGGGGCGAGTATATGGGCTGGAGCCTGGCTCCGCGTTACACGGTTTTCATGGATGGACGAATCGAGATCATACCCGATGAAGTTTGGCTGCAATACGGCGCGGTGACGCGCGGCCGCGCGGACTGGGAAGACATCCTGGCCCATTACGATGTCGATTGCCTGCTGTTGGATGCGAGTGGCTATCACCACGATCTGTTGCCGTTGGTGGAGCGCTCGCCGCTGTGGCGACAGGTAGGCCGGCAGGGCGATGCCGTCCTGTTCGCGCGATGCGGGACGAGTCTCGACAAGACGCGGAAAATCGCCGACCTGGCCCGTTAATCCTCGTTAACCTTGTTGACATCGACCGTATCCATTTCTTAAGGCTTTCCGCCTCGCGGCGAACGCCGGTTCGCCGCCCTTTTCGCCTCAACTGATTACCCATACGACAGAAACGTCAACCCGGCCGCCGAGAGTTCTTTCGGCACGAAACATGCTTTCGTGTCGATAGGTGCATTCAGGGGTATTGGCGGTACGACAAGCAATTTCGCGAGGGGAACTGGCTTCTGAGCAACGGCCCAATAGGATAAGCGAGGAGCCGGTACTGGCCTCCCTCACGATTGAACTCACGCCCTTCTTCGCCTCGACCTTCCGGCAGGGTTCACTACCTTCCTTGCCAATTCACTCTCGCCTCAACGACGAACGAGAGTCGCCGCGTTCACGGTGTCGCCGCGCGCGAACGAGCGAGACCGCGCATCCCCTGATCTCTCCTTCGCCTGTTTTGACAACCCCATTAGAGGAATGACATCATGTCGAGCGTCTGGTCCCTGTTCTCCCGCCGCCCCTCCCCCATCCGCCGCGCCCCGAAACCGCCGTCTCATCGGTTGTTCCTGGAGCAACTTGAGGAACGTGTCGTCCTCGACGCCCACATCGGCAACGCCACGTATGCGACGATCCAGGCAGCGGTTAACGCCGCCTCGGCGGGGAACATCATCACGGTTGATGCGGGAACCTATGCGGAAAAGGTGACCGTCAATAAGGCCGTCACTATTGAGGGTGCCCAGGTCGGCGTCGCCGGACAATCGCCCAACCGCACCGGCAACCCCGCCACGGAGTCGGTGGTAACAGGAGCCAGCGGTTCCACGTCGTTCTACGTCACGGCCTCCGGCGTGACGATCGATGGCTTCACGGTGGAAGACGCGACCAACGCGAACAATTTCGGTTTCGGCATCCTCATCGCCGGCGGCGTCTCCGGCACGCACATCCAGAACAACATCATTCAGAACAACATCGCCGGCATCGGACTGGCCAACGGCAGCGGCGGCCAAAGCGTCATTCAGGATAACCTCATCCGCAACAACAACGAGCCTGGCCCTGGGTCCGGCACCGGCATCTATAGCGATCAGTTCGTCGCCGGCGGTTCGCTACAAAACGTCCTCATCCAGAATAACGTCATCAGCGGCAATCAAAACGCGGGCATTGGCCTCAGCAGCACCGACCCCAACCAACCCGCCTCCAACATCCTCATTTCCGGCAACACGCTCGATTCCAATGGCCGGCAAATCTACCTGTACTCCACGGTGTCCTCCAGCATCACCGGCAACACCATCACCAATACCACCACGCCCACCGACGGCGGCACCAGCGTCGGCATTGGTCTGTTCGGCAACGACACCAACATCAACATCACCAACAACCTTTTGGCGGGCGGCACCAAGTACGGCGTGCGTATCGGCAATTTCAACACCGGTGCCAACAGCAACGTCACCCTGAACGACAACAGCATCTCCGGCTTCCCCACGGGCTTGCACCTCGATCTCAACGGGTATAGCGGCCTGCTCAACGCCTCCGGCAACTTCTGGGGATCGGCCACCGGACCTGCCTCCCCCAACAATCCGGGCGGCACCGGCGAAAGCATCGACGACCCCAGCCATCAGGTCGGCTTCACGCCGTGGTTGAGCAGCGGCGCCAACGGCGTCGCGTCCGGCCAAACGGGCTTTTCGGGCGATCAAGGATCGCTTATCTCCAGCAATCCTCCCGCGCCCAGCCCCGGCGGTCCCGGTGGCAACGGTGGCCATGCCGATCTGTTGTCTACCCTGAAACAACAGCTTGCCCGCGACATTTTTGTGGCTCAGCAAATCCAAGGCGATCTGGCAGGGGCGACGCAGTCGTTGAGCGCCTGGTTCACGCTGGCCAGTCTACATTCTCGCCGAGAGGCCGTGGCCCTGGTGTTAGACGAGATAAGCCTGACATTCGGCAGCGTGTTGGCCCTGGAGGAAGGGATACTAGGCATCTCGGATCCCGCTCTGCTCAATAGGCTTGATGGGCTGGAGTCGGCGATCGCCAACAATCCCCTTACGCCGACGCAGGCCGGCCAACAGATCATCAGTCTGACCGGTGCCCTGGTCGTGGCCGAGGGACTGTAGTACCCCGAACTTTTTGATTAGCCCCTAGCGCCAGCGAGGGAATCCCTTGCTGGCGCTGCGGGCTGGCATAGCGAACCCCTTCGGCGCATCTGTTTGCGACCGCGATCTTGTTCGCTCCGCGCGATGCCTGTATGCTCTGATAGTCCGGGCGTGTACTGAACTCTCGCAACACCCTGGGAGGCGGAGATGGCACCGACTTTCAAACAGTTAACCGACTTCTTACTGGAATTAGGCACGGAACAAGTCAGCCATACGGACAAGTCGTATTTGGCTCACGTCATCGGCGTATACAACGACATGAAAGCGCATGGCTGCACGGAAGACCTGTGCCGCGCCGGTATGTTCCACTCGATCTACGGCACCGAGCGATTCCAGCGCTTCGCTCTGCCGCTGGAACGCCGCCCCGACGTGCGGGCGCTCCTCGGCGAACGGGCCGAGCGCCTCGCCTATCTCAATTGCGCCATGGACCGCCCTTCCTTCGATCAGGCGCTCGTGGGCAGCGAGGAACCGTATCGCTTCCGTGATCGCATCAGCGGCGACCAAGTCCAACTATCGGAAGACGAGTTAACGGATCTCTGTAAGATTCATTTGTATGACTGGCTGGAACAGGTGCCGCGTTCGCAACAGTGGGATTATCGGCGTGAGGCGTATCGCCGCATCGCCAACCGGTTGGGCGGCGTCGCCCTGGAGTCTTATGACCGCGTCTACGGGGTGGAGACGGAAGCCTCCGCGAAACGTAAACAAGATTGCGGTTAGCCCAGGTAGTCGCCCAGGAAATAGCGGGCGATCGAGAAATAGATGACGATGCCGGTCACATCGACGAAGGTGGCCACGAACGGGCTGGAGGCAATGCCGGGGTCCACGCCCAAACGCCGAAAGAACAGCGGCAGCATTGAGCCAACCAATGTACCCCATAGACAGATCGACGCCACGGCCAGCGAGATGACCAGCGACAACCTGTAGCGATCGACGGGAGGATGATAGACCTTGCACTTTTCAGGAAACTTGTAGAGTACGCGCTGAGGGTCTGCCGGGTCAGGGATTGTCGTCACGGTCGTATTCTCGGGTAGGGCAACGCGGATGTCGTGATCGTCGATCATGCTCTGTTCCAGCCCCTTGGGAATGTGGACGATCGTGACGGGTTTTTTCCACCACAGTGACCCCTCGGATTCTGTTTTCTGAACCAGGGCAATCTCCTTGTTCATCTTGACCTGAAATTGTTCCGGTCGCGGTGGCGAACTGCTGCGCACACTCTTGGGCGTCAGGGCGGCGCGGCCGAAGCCGATGACGCCCAGCGTAATGCCCAGCACCAATCCCATCGCTATTTCGTGTCGCAGCACACGCAGCCAGTCCTTGCCCGTGACCTGGCCCAAGGCCATGGCGCGGGTGATGAGCGTGGCGGCCTGCGAACCGGAATTGCCGCCCGTGGAGATGCACAACGGCACGAACAGGCTCAGCACCACCACGGCGGCGATGGCATCCTCGAAGGTTGACAACGCCGTGAACGTGAGCAATTCGGCCCCAAACAAGCAGGACAGCCAGAACGCGCGCTTCCACCAGATTTTCACGAAACTGGCTTCGAGATAGTTCTCGGCCAGCGGAGCGACGCCGCCCATGCGATGCACGTCTTCGGTCGCCTCCGACACCACCACATCCATCACGTCATCATAAGTGACGATGCCGACCAGACGTTTCTCCTCGTCGAGTACGGGGATAGCCAGCAAGTCGTAATGCGTCATTTCCTGGGCGACCTTCTCGCGGTCATCGGTGACGAACACGGTCAGCGGCTGCGCATCCATCAATTCGGTGATGGGCGCTCGCCGCGGCGCCAGGATCAACTCGCGCAGCGTCAGCACGCCGAGCAGACGCCGCTGGTCATCGACGACGTACACATAATAGATCGTCTCGCTGTCAGGCGCTTGCAGACGCAGACGGTCCAAAGCCTGCTCGACGTTAATGGTGGCCGGCACCCAGGCGTAATCGGTCGTCATCAGAGCGCCGGCCGTGTTTTCCGAGTACTTAACCAGCGTGGCGATGTCGCGGCGGTCGGCCTCATCGACCAGGCGGAGCAGACTCTCCACCACCTTGGGATCGAGATGACGCAGCAGGTCGGCGCGATCGTCGTGCGACATCTGTTCGATCAGCCGGGCCATGTGCGGCCGACCCGTGCCCTCGACGAGCTGTTCCTGCCATTCCAGCGGAAAATACACGAAAATCGCCGCCTGAATGGTGATCGACGTGGTATTGAGGAAACGCCAAACGTCTTCGACCGTGAAGTTGTCGGCCAGCGACTCGGCAACCGTGGCCGGGTGCAGCGTCTCGCAAAACGCCTCCATCGCCGCGGTGTCGTTCTTCTCCAGCAGCAAGCGGGCTTCCGGCGTGAATAGAGGGTGCGGCATGTAGGCTTTACCTTGACTACCAGCCCGAAGCGCAAGCAAGGGAAAAGAAATACCCTTGCTTGCGCTTCGGGCTGGTAGAGTTTTATCTAAACCGGAACCTGGATCGGGAGGTTGTCAATCAAGCGCGTGCCGCCGAACTTGACGGCGAGAGCCAGCAGAATAGCACATCCCGGCACGAGTCGGCCCAGGGGTTGCAAACTGTCGGCGTCCACAACAGCGGCATAATCGAGTACCGCACCCGTGGCGGATGCAATGCGTTCCATCATCGCCTGACGCACCACGGCGGCGTCCCGCTCTCCCGCCTCGATCCGCCGCCGAGCTTCCACAAGAGCGCAATGGAGGACCACCGCCTCGCGGCGCTCGTCCGCTTCAAGATACTGGTTGCGCGAACTGAGAGCCAGACCATCCGCCTCGCGGACGATAGGACAGACACGCACCGCGACGGGCACGTTGAGATCGCGCACCATCTGCTGAATGATGCGCGCTTGCTGGGCGTCCTTCTGGCCGAAATAGGCGCAATCGGGCTGCACCAGATTGAACAACTTCAAGACGATCGTGGCGACGCCGCGAAAGTGCCCCGGACGGGCCGCGCCGCACAACACCTCTTGTAAGCCTGTCACCTCGACGAAGGTACGATAACCGGGCGGATACAGGAGAGCCGGTTCCGGGTGAAAGACGAGATCGACGCCCGCTTGCTCGCACAGTTCCAGATCGCGCTCCAGCGGACGCGGATAACGCTGCAAGTCCTCGTTCGGCCCAAACTGTGTTGGATTGACAAAGATAGACACGACGACAAACCTCGTCTCGGCCCGCGCTGTCTCGATGAGACGAAGGTGTCCTTGATGCAACGCTCCCATCGTCGGCACCAGCCCGACGGTTAGACCGCGATGGCGCGCGCCGGCGATGGCCTCGCGCAGCGGAGGGATGTCCGTCACGACGCTGGGTTTCATGGCGCGTTCTCCAGGATGTCGGCGGCTTGGGGCGTGCCGCGCGCGGCGAGCAACAAATGGAGATAGGAACGCGGCTCCAAATCGGTCAGACCCAGCGCGGCGGCGGTTTCCGTCAACACCGTTCGCACTTGATCCACCTGTTCTTCCGGGGCGAGAATCTCAACCTCGGCGAATCGACCCAACTCGTCAACCTCGTCCAGACACACCGTTAGGGCGAAGGCATCTTTCTGGAGATGACGCATGCGGCGATGTTTGCGGACCACGGCGACCGGACGATAGCCGAGGTGCGTCAACAGCTGCATGAACTGCTCGGCCGCCTCATCGCCGTCGCGCAGAGGAATCTCCAGTTCAGTGCGGACTTTCACGTTCCCCGCGCGTTTGGGGCCTTTGTACGTCAGGAAGTTCGCTTCCCCGATGCGGCGCAGGCGGAACGCCTCATCGGTGCGCGCGAAGTCGCGGTCGGGGGCATTGAAATAGTGATCGGCCTCGGTTTGCTCTTCGCCCGGACGCGCACCCCATTCGGCCAGGCGGCGCTCGATGGCGTCAAAGTCGGCGTGAGCGAATTTTTGTTCCATTTCGAGCATGATTGGAGTCCCGATTGCGACAAAACCTGCCAGCCCGCAGCGCCAGCAAGGGGAAGTCATCCCCCTTGCTGGCGCTGCGGGCTGGCAAGCAAGGAGAATGATAGTTCGTCGTCGGAGTTCTCACTTCGCGCATTCTAATGCTCGACGGCATTCACCGCAAAGTCCACTCTTCCTCGCGGTGCGAGAGGCAATTCGGCTACCCTCAGGCCCGCGATGCACACGCCCGGAAAATCCGGTAGAATCAAGGTAAGACTCCCGCGTGGGATTCCGGGAGTTTGACTGTGTTTCCGTTCGGAGCGAAAGTGCATATGAGCGAGAGCCAACAGGGAGACGGCGTCTGGCGGACGGTTTGCCGCATCGGTGAGTTGGCCGAGGGGGAGGGCAAAACCGTGACGGTCGGCGGCCGGCTCATCGCCGTCTTCCACAGTCAGGGCGGCTATCAAGCCATCGATGATACCTGCCCGCACATGGGTGCCTCGCTCAGTGGCGGCTATGTCGAGGAAGGCATTGTCACCTGTCCCTGGCACGCCTGGCGTTTTCGGCTGTGCGACGGTGTATGGGCGGATAATCCACGCATCAAGATCGACTCCTATCCGGTGCGGGTGGAAGGCGAACTGGTGCAGATTCAGGTGAGCGAAGGGACGAGCAACAAGAAATAAAGGGCGAAGCCGATGAGATACCTTCGCGGACTGTGCGGATTCGCCGTGTTATCGGGCGGAATCATGCTAACGACCGCGGCCGCGCAGACTCGGCGTGCCCCGGAGTTACTGCCTCACCCCGAGGCCAAATTCGTGCCGCGCTTCGAGGCCGTGGCCGAGACGAAGCTGCTCATGGAAGGATTGGCCCATCCCAATTATCGCGCTCTGGAAAAGCATCTGGAGGGCAAAGGCCCGCAAGACGGCGATACCTGGATGTTCGCGCGCGGGCAGGCACTGTTGATCGCCGAGACAGGCAATCTGCTGCTGTTGCGTCCGCCGCGTAATGACGGTCGAGATATGTGGATGCGCCGCGCCATGGACCTGCGCGCGTCGGCGACCGACCTTAGCCGCCGGTTGGCCAACCACGATTTGCAACGTAGCCGCACCGCCTTGAGCGATCTGGCGATCAAGTGCAACAATTGCCATCAGGCTTTCCGGGTGCCAACGCGCATCGGCCCTCGCGCCGACCCCGCACCGCCAGAGTAAGGACGAGCGGACAAACCCTGCCAGCCCGCAGCGCCAGCAAGGGACATTCCCTTGCTGGCGCTGCGGGCTGGCGAACCCTCTACCAGTCGCCCGTTCGCCGACAAGTGCTTGACAACACGGGCGTTGACCTTTAGCTTGTGGCCTGATACCGGCGGTTTTTCGTCAAGATTGATCGCCGAACCGCGAATGATTGTATAAAGGCAATGTCGCGTAACTCAACCACGCACCGTTCAGGCGAGAACCATCCATGTCCGTCGTGCAACCGCAAACTCCACCGCCCGCCGCCGCGGCCAACAACCGCCAAATCACCATCGTCAGCCATTCCACCCTGTTCTATTGGTGGCCGGTCTGGGCGGTCGGCTTCCTGCTGGGCATTCTGTCCCTCATGTGGGGATCAAAAATGGCGATCCTGCCAAAAGACACAGAGGTGGTTCGCGGGGCCGAAGTGATTGGCCCGACGAAGGAAGGCAAGGTAACCACCTACCGAGACCGGGAGGTATTGGTTTTGCCCGCCGCCGATGACAAGCATCCCGATCACAAACTGTCCGAGAACCCCCTCCGTTTGCACATTGCCAAGGGCAAGAACTTCGGCGTGCTGTTCGCCACAGTCTTGCTGCTGGTCATCGTCATCACCAACGTGCCGCTGCGCGGCATGTGGTCGTTCATGGTGATCTTCGTCGTTATCGCCCTATCGATCATCTTCGCCCTGGCCGGTTGGTGGGAACACATTCTGCGCCACCTGAGCTATCTCGACATCCGCATCAACGCCGGCGGTTACTTCTTCATCTCCGGTATCCTGTTTCTCCTCTGGCTGTTCACCGTGTTGCTCTTCGACAAACAGGTTTACATGGTCTTTTCGCCGGGTCAGTTCAAAGTGTGTACCGAGGTCGGCGGCGGCGAGAAGGTTTACTCGACCGTCGGCCTTTCGCTGGAGCGCCAACGCAGCGATTTGTTCCGTCACTGGGTTCTCGGCCTGGGTTCGGGCGATTTGATCGTCAAAACGTCGGGCGCGCAGGCCCATCATTTCGAGATGGCCAATGTCCTGTTCGTCGGTCGAAAAGTTCAGCAGATCGAAGACATGGTCCGCACGATCCCGGATCGATAGGATTGCCAGCCCGCAGCGCCAGCAGGGGATTGAATTATCCTTGCTGGCGCTGCGGGCTGGTAAGGATCGTACAAATCTACTCCTTTTTGTCTTCCATCGGCTCCTTGATGGGCTGGATGAAAAACGCTTGCGGAGGATTTTTGGCGGCCCCCAGTTTCGCCGCGTGTTCCTCGGCTTCCTTACGTTTGGGATACTCGAAGGTCGCCACCCGCTGATTCGAGTTGTTGAAAACACCCCAAACGAGCTTCATGCGCACATGCTTGACCGCGCGCGTCCGCTTGGGCTTGGCTTCCTTGACGACCTTCTTTTTCTTTTTAGGGGCTTCCTCTTCGTCTCCTTCGTCGCCCTCGTCGTCGGAATCGGCCGAGGCTGCTTCGTCGTCTTCCGTTTCTTCCTCGTCGCCCTCAACTTCGTCTTCCGATTTGCGGCGCTCGGCCGCTTCAAAATCGGCGCGGAGATCCTTGCGATTCAAGATTCGTCGGGCCACGCGATTTCCTCCTGCTCAACGCCTTTTTAACATCACTGGATTTGCTGGTACACTTCGCCAACCGATGGGATAGAATAGCCCGCCATGCTAACCCTGACAAGGGATGTCCGAGGGTTTGCCGACCGGCGAGACGCCGGTCCCACCAACCCAGACCGGCGAGACGACTTGCTCAAATCTGCGCTCCCATGTCGTATTGCTGTTCGTCCTCGCGGACGCCGCCCATGCCGTCGCCGATTGAGCGATAATCCTCGACGATTTCGATCGAACGCAGGAACTTCACCATCTTGAAGCCCAGCTTGGTCTCGAAGCGGACTCGCAACGGAGCGCCGTTCTGGATCGGCAATTCTTGACCATTGAGTTCGTAGGCGAGAATCGTTTGCACATGGTTGGCGATGTCCAGGTTGACACATTCATAATAGATGTTGCCGCTCTTCTCGTGCATGGCAAAGGAAGTGAACACCACAAAACGAGCGCCGGGCAAAAGTTTGCAGCGCTGAAGGATTTCACGCAGACGCACGCCGCCCCAACGGCCAACCGAAGTCCAGCCCTGAATGCAGTTGTGCATCGTCGTCTGTTCCTGCTTGGGCATGGCTCGTAAATCCGCCAGCGAGAGCTTTTGCGGATGCTCCACCATGCCCTTGATCTCCAGCCGATAGTCGGCGAACTGCTTGCTCAGCAGGTGTTCGTAGGTGTCCTCGTCGCCCTTGGCCTGCGGGTAAGCGGTGATCGGCGGATAGCCGTTGGTTCGGAAGTAGGGCGAAATGTCCTTTTCCGTGTATTCCTGAACCGACTTCAGGTTATGCAGCAGCGAGTTGCGGATCGGAGCGACGATCGAGGAGAGAACCAGGTGAACGCCCCGCTTCCTCTTTTCCGAGAAGTAGGTGGCCGCCACATGAAAAAGCACGACGGCGACGACGATGCTCACACCAAGACCCACGCCCAGCCAACTCCCTTCCGAGTGTGATTGGTTCAAGATCATCTTGTCCATCTCCTTGGCGAAGTTGTGCCAGAAGACCATGATGATGTGGATCACGAAAAAGATGCCAATCATCACCAAGCCGAGGAAGTGCAGGCTCCGCGCCGCCTGCCGGTTGCCGAACAGTCGGCCATACCAGGGAAAGCGGGCCAGCAGCGAAGGCGACTGTGCCAGGCCGGTCAGAATCTGGAAGGGCACCAGGAAGAAGATGAGGCCGAAATAGGTGAGCTGTTGCAGGGCGTTGAAGGGCAGATAGCCAGGACCAATCGAGAAGCGTGGATCATCCGGTTCCGGTGTCCCGAGCTTGAGGTATTCGAGCATCGCTCGGCCGGCGCAAGGGAAAATATCCCAGGAGGTCGGCACCAACCGCTGCCATTGTGGCGACGTGAACAATACGAGGAGATAGAGGATGCCGACAATCAGCCAGCAGGGGGCGCTGAAGAAGTGCCAGTAGCGGCCGAGGCCGAGGTTCTCTTTTCCCGGCAAGGCCAACCAGCTGGGCCAATGGCCTTCCTCATCGGAGGAACACCACATCCGATCGTTGGGCAATTTCTTCCGCAGCAAATCCAGCCACTCGCTGCCCGGCCAGGCGTGGATGTTCCAATAGAGCTTGGGATGTGCCGACAAGATTGCCAGCCCGCTGCGCACGAGAAGGGTGACAAATAGAAGGTTAAACCAGTGCGTCAACCGCACGCCGAGGGGATAGCCAAGCTCGTCCATTGTCTTTCATTGCTCCTCATTCTCCAGACCTTCGGAGGAATGCTACCGCGCCGCCTCGCTCGATTCCGAATGACCGCGTTGAAACAGGTTGGTAACTAATCGGCCGAGCGCACGCTCCGAGAGATGTCCCAGAAGGTCCGCCCAGCGGACGACGCCCTGTATGCGTCGATCCGAGTCGATGACCGCCACGCCCGCATCGGTGAACTTGTCCAGCAGCACATCGAGCCGGGAATCCGCCGCAACGGTTGGCACATCGACGTTCATCAGGTCTTTCACCGTCAGCCGGCCGTGACTTTCGCCGTGCTCCGCCACGGCTAAGGCCACGGCGCGGTCGGTCAGCAGGCCGACGACTCGGCCATCGGTGACGGCAAAGACAGCCGAGGCGGCGGCATCGCGCAGGATGCGAACGCCTTCGGTGATCGAGGTATCGGGCGAGCAGGTGGGTGCGTCGCGCGCCATCACGTCGGCGATGGTCAGCATGGGATTGAACAAGTCCGCTGGCGTGACCAGTGGTACCGGCTGGGGATGCGAGGTGGGAGATGGCTCCCAGGGATGGGTCTTCTGCCATTCATTGGTATTTACAGGCACGGATAACTCCTCCTGGATGAGAGTGACAGGCCAGAGTCACTCCTTCCTTCGCGGTGAGATGAGGCGAGTTGTTTTTTGGGATGCTCTCCTCTTGGGGCACAAGAAAAAAGTTAGCAATGCTCGTGCCAACCAGCTCGGAACGCCAGCGACGGGTTGCAAGATACCCACCGCCGGCGCTCCGTGCTGGTTGCTTATCCGCCGCGTGATCTCCTATCATAACTCGCACCGAGGCAAGCGGTTTAGACGATCGGCTGCGGAGGAGACAGTCATGACGGAAATGCGGCGGTTTACGCTGGTGGATGGTCTGCTCCTGATCGCGATTGTCGCCTTGGCGGCGGGAACACGCGCCGGCTACCTGATCTCGTGCGCCGATTACGCTCGTAACGCCGGCCCGCTGCTCGTGGAGACGCCGCCGGCGGAACTGGAAAAACTCGTCAGCAATCTCAAGGACAAGCAAAGTTTCGCCAGTCGCGCTCCCTTCGCCACGGAGGAGAAGGAGACTGCGCAGGTGGCGCCCGGTTATCCCTGGCTGGTGTCGGCGGTGGCTCGCGTGGTCGATCCGGCGGCGCGAGACAGCACGATGCGCTGGCTCCAGTGCGCTCTGGGTGCGCTCACGGCCGGGTTGTATTTCCTGTTCGCGCGCCGAGCGTTTCGGAGTCGGGCCGTCGCTACGTTGACGGGGCTTTTCTGCGCCGCGCATCCATTCTGGATACTCGATACGGCCGCGCTGGCCGATGGCGTGGCGGCGACATTTCTTCTGGCCTTGTCTCTGCTCCTTGGTTTGCGCGCCAGCCAGACAAGCGGACCTTTGACCAGTCTGTTGTTCGGTCTATCTCTGGCAGCGTTGGCTCTGGTGCGCGCGGCGTTCTTGCCGTTCGCCTTCGTGGCTCTGGCGTGGTTTTTGTGGCGCAGCCGCGGTTTGACACGCGGTTGGTTGTGTGCGCTGCTCGCTTTTCTCGGCTTTGTCAACGGTCTGGCGCCCTGGACGTTTCGCAACTGGCAACTCTACGGTGAGCCGGTTCCGATCGTCGATTCCGCATACTATCACCTGTGGATCGGCAACAATCCCCACGCGACCGGAGGCCCCGTGAGCGAGCAAGCGATGCGCGATGCGCCGGTCGAGGAACTGAGCCAGATTCCTCGCTCCACCGATCGTTACGCTCGCCTGAGTGGGTTGATCGGCCAGGAGATGCACGATCATCCGGTCGAAACGGTGCGCCGCCGTCTGCGGGCCGGGCTGGATTTCGTCTTCGGCGAGCGTTGGTTTATCGAGGGACGATTGGCCGACCGCGCGGGTTCGGAAGAGTCGATGCCGACCTGGCTGGCGTGGTCGTATCCGGTGGTACTCGAAAGCACGTTGCTGGGCTTGGTGGTGCTGGCGTTGCTCGGCTGGCGCTGGACGTATGGCTGGCGTTCGAGCGCGTTGCCGGCGTCCTTGGCCGTGTTCTGGATTCCGTTGCCGTATGTGCTGAGCCACGCCGAGGCTCTATCGGGACCGCGTTTGCCGCTCGATGGAGTGCTGTTGTGTTACGCGGCCTTCGCCCTGGCGTGCCTGCTCCCCGTGCGCGGATATTTGTGGGCGGGCGAGTCGGAAGCGGACGGCCGTTGATCGAGTTAGCCCCGTAACATCATGTTCCTGGCTGTATCTGCTGCTGAAATTCCTCCAAAGAGGTCGCGGCGAGTCCCTGGCGAAACCATTGCTGTTGATCCACGGAAGAAGAAGCCAACGAGGAAGAAGTTTCCATGACGGATCACGATCGCGATCTAGCAACGGCATTTGACGAACAGGCGGCCCAGTTCGAGCGCGCGTCGGTGCGGAGTAATCCAGCGGCGTTGGCGCGGCTGCTTCAGATGGCGAGCCTGCCCGCAGGCGGGAGAATACTCGATGCGGGTTGCGGCCCCGGCTTGGTTAGCGAAGCGCTGTTGCAGGCCGGCTATCAGGTGGTTGGAGTCGATCTTTCCGCGGAGATGATCGCCCGTGCCCGCAAGCGGTGCGCTCGCTTCGGCGAGCGTGCATTGTTTGAGCAAAAGTCCATTTTTGATGCGTCACTGATCGGCCCCTTCGATGGCACGTTGTCGCGGTTGGTTCTCCATCACACGACGGACCCTGCTGCATTCCTTCGCCGGCAAGTGGAATTGCTACGCCCCGGCGGCGTCGTGATGGCGTGCGATCACACAACGGACCCAGACAGCGCCCGTGCCGACTGGCATCAGCGTATCGAGCGCGACCGAGACCGCACCCACACGCGCAGCCTGACGGCGGGCCAACTGATTGATCTGTTGGCCGGTGCCGGAGTGACCGACTTGCGGCTCACCGAGGAGCCGCTTGAGTTGGACTTCGACGAATGGTTCGATCGCGGTACACCGGTGGAGGACAAGGAAACCGTGCGTCGATTATTGTTATCCGGCCCCTCCGCGCGTGGATTTCATCCACGGCGGATGGAGGATGGTCGGGTGCGCATTGAGGGCTGGCTCGCGCTGGTGCGGGGCGTCAAACCGACATTGGGCTAAGGAAGACATAAGAGATAGCGATATGCAACAAACTGCGATTTGCCGAGCTTGAAGCAATCATCGTGCAAGCTGAGCAAATGCGGAAAAATGCCTGATAGCGAAGGGCGTGGTTTCAGACTCATGCCTTCGTGTGAGTTACTCGCGAATCCATAGGAGATATTTGTACAATAGTGGTATGGATGCCGCCGATCCCCTGGACTTGTTTCTCCCTCCAGTGCAGCGTTGGTTTCGCGCCGCGCTCGGTGAGCCGACGGCCGCGCAACGCCTCGGCTGGCCGGCCATCGCCGCCGGACAGAACACGCTCATCCTCGCCCCCACCGGCTCCGGCAAGACGTTGGCCGCGTTTCTGGCGTGTCTCGATGCGCTCTGGCGACAACCATCTTTGCCGCGTGGCGTGCGTGTCCTTTATATTTCGCCGCTGAAAGCGCTCAACAACGATATCCATCGCAATTTGCAAGCACCCCTCGAAGGGATTACGCAGACAGCGAATGACATGGGATTGTCATTGCCAGCGCTGGAGGCGGCCGTGCGCACCGGCGACACGCCGGCGGCCGAGCGCCAGCGTCTCATCCGCCGGCCGCCGCATATTCTCATCACCACGCCCGAATCGCTGCATTTGCTGCTGACCTCGCGCGCCCGCGAGACGCTTCGCGGCATCACACACTGTATCGTCGATGAGATTCACGCGCTCTGCACGAATAAGCGCGGTGTGTTTCTGGCCTTACTGCTGGAACGCCTGCAAGCGCTTCAACCAGCCCGCAGCGCAAGCAAGGGAACGAGTGACCCTTGCTCGCGCTGCGGGCTGGCAGGTTCGGGATTCGTCCGTATTGGCCTCTCGGCGACCCAGCGCCCGTTGGAAGAAGTCGCCCGCTATCTCGGCGGCAGCGAACCGGACGACGAAGGCAACTGGCAACCGCGCTCCGTGACCATCGTGGATGCCGGCATGCGCAAGGATCTCGATTTGCGCGTCCTCAGTCCCGTCGATCAATTCGGGCCGCTGCCGGAGAAATCGATTTGGCCATCGATCTATCGGCTGCTCGGCGACGAAATCCGCCAGCATCGTTCGACCATCGTGTTCGCCAACAATCGCCGCGCCGCCGAGCGCATCACGGCGTTTCTCAATGATGACGAAGAGATTGCCCGCGCCCATCACGGCAGCGTTGCCCTGGAAGTACGGCAGCAGATTGAGACGGCGCTCAAGGAGGGCCGACTGCCGGCCGTGGTAGCGACCGCATCGCTCGAACTCGGCATCGACATGGGTGCGGTCGATCTGGTGTGCCAGGTCGAATCGCCGGGCAATGTCGCGCGAGCGTTGCAGCGCGTCGGGCGAGCCGGGCATCTGGTCGGGCAAAAGAGCAAGGGCCGGCTCATTCCCAAGACGCAGGCCGATTTGCTCGAACAAGCGGTCCTGGCCCGTGAGATGGTGGCTGGCCGCGTCGAGGAAATCCGCGTGCCGATCAACTGTCTCGACGTGCTGGCTCAGCAACTTGTCGCTTGCACCGCGATGGACGATTGGAGTGTGCCGGAACTGTTCGCCCTTGTTCGCCGCGCCTATCCCTACCGCGATCTGTCACCGCAGGCGTTCGAGACAACGCTGGAGATGATTAGCGGACGTTACCGCTTCGCGGACAGTTCCGATCCTAAATTACAACCCCCCAATGCGAGACTCGCCGCGCTACAACCACGCGTCAGTTGGGATCGCGTTCACAATCGTTTGCTCGCTCTGCCGGGGAGCCAGCACATGGCCCTCATTAACGGCGGCACCATCCCCGATACAGGACAATATGCCGCCTACACCAGCAACGGCGCGCGAATCGGCGAACTCGATGAAGAATTCATTTACGAGCGCCGCGTCGGCGATACTTTCTTGCTGGGAACCAATGCGTGGCGGCTGGAAAGCATTGAGGCCGATCGCGTGATCGTGTCGCCGGCCGAGGGCGCGCCGGCGATGGTGCCCTTCTGGAAGGGCGAGAACACCGGCCGCAGTTACGATCTCGGTTGCGCCATCGGGGCATTCCTCCGCGAGCTGGCCGAACTTCTCGAACAACCGGGATGCCTCGATTGGTTACAGACTGAGTTTCATTTAGAGTCAAAAGCGGCCCGTAATATCCGTTATCATATCGGAAGACAGCTTTTGGTTGCGGGGTGTTTGCCCACGGATCGCACGCTTGTCATTGAGGCATCGCGCGATCAACTCGGCGACTGGCAAGTTGTCTTGCTCAGTCCGCTTGGCAATCGTCTGCATCTCTCGCTGCGCTTGGCCTTGGAGGGGCGATTACGTCAGCGATTGGGTTATCAGCCGCAGTGCATGCACCACGATGACGGTATCCTCATCCGGCTAACCGATACCGATGAGCCGATCATCGATCTGTTCGCGGGCTTGACGCCGGAGAATGTGGAGGGGCTGATTCTCGATGAGTTGGCCGATAGTGCCCTGTTCGCCTTACGTTTCCGGCAGAACGCGGCGCGATCGCTACTCTTGCCGCGTTTGCAGCCGGGCAAACGAGCGCCGTTGTGGCTGCAACGGCTGCGCGGCCGCGATCTGTTGCAAGTCGCTCGCCGTCATGCCGACTTCCCCATCATCGCCGAGACGTTCCGCGAATGTCTGCACGATCATCTCGACGTGCCACGCCTTCAACAATTGCTCGCGGACATCCAGGCCGGCCGTGTTAACGTGGTGACACGCCGGGCCGAGACACCTTCACCCTTCGCGGCGGGCTTGCTATTCTCGTTCACGATCGCGTTCATGTACCAGCAAGACGGCGTCGAAGCGGATGGCGACCGCGCTCACACGCTCGATCGGCAGCTGCTGGAACAGCTTGTCGCGCCGGAGCGTCAGGGCCATTTACTCGATCCGCGCGCGGTGCATCAAGTCGAGCGCCGCTTGCGCGGTGTCGGTCAACCGCCGCGCTCGGTGACAGAGATGGCCGAATGGCTACGGCGACTCGGCGATCTGACACCGGAGGAACTCGAAGGGCCGATGGCCGCATTTCTGGAGCAGCTCGAAACGGAAGGGCGAGCGTGTCGCGTTGAACTGCCGATGACGCCGGCGTTGCGCGGTTCATCCGTGCGCTGGGTAGCCGTTGAGGACGCACAAGCGTATCAACAGGCATTCGGCTTGGGGAATGCCCCTTCCGCCAGTGTGGAACAGAGGCAGGTGGCGGGAGCGACGATCCTCGCTCGCTTCCTGGCCACGCATGCCCTCGTTGGTCTGGCCGACGTGCTGGCGCGGTATCCATTCGAGCCAGCTTGGGCGCGCCGCCAGTTGGAGGAATGGGCGAAGGCGGGGCGAATTGTGACGGTGTCCGCGCCCGAAGGCGAGACGGTGCAATGGTCCGATCCGGCCAATCTGGAGCAAGTGCAGCGCGGCAGCCTGGGCATCTTACGCCGTGAGGTTGTCACCTGTTCGCCGCCGCAGTTCAGTGATTTTCTGCTGCGCTGGCAGGGACTCCATCCCGAGACGCGGCGCGGCGAAAGCGAAGGATTGGCGGATGTACTGGCGCGACTGCAAGGCTTACCGCTCGATGCGGAGGTATGGGAACGGACGGTACTTCCGTCTCGCGTGCCGGGATACCAACCGCGCTGGCTGGATGAATGGATCGCCGGCGGCGCGGGATTGTGGATCTGTCAGGGCACGCAAGCCGACGGCGGCGAAATCGGTCGGGTCGCCTTCTTCAGCCGCGAAATGCTGCGTCAGCTGCCGTTGCGCGTCGTGTCCGACGCACCGGCACTGGGCGCGGATGCCGATCGAGTGCTGGATCATCTGCGCGCGCGCGGGGCGTCGTTCCTCACCGACCTTGCGGCGGACCTTGGCATGTCTCCCGGCGCGGCGCGAGCAGCCTTGGGCGTGTTGATGCGTCATTGTATGGTGACGAACGATCACTACTCCGCTGTCCGCCATCCGCCATCCGCCATCCGCCATCCGCTACCCGCCATTGGCCATCCGCCCTCACCCAGCCGGCGAAGCGGACTGCGGACAGCGGATCGCGGACAGCGGATGGAAGGCCGTTGGTCGATCGTACCCTGGGGGCATCCCGAACCGGAGGCGCACGCCATCGCGCAGGCGGCGCTGCTATTGGAACGCTACGGCATCGTGGCTCGCGAGTTGGCTCTGCTCGATCCCTGGTTGCTGCCGTGGCGCATTCTTTATGAAGTCCTCAGCCGCATGGAACTGGCGGGCGAAGTGCGGCGCGGCTATTTCGTCGAAGGATTGTCCGGCGCTCAGTTCGCCCTGCCCGAAGCGGCGCGGCAACTACAAGAACTGCATCTGCCCTCAACGGCGACCGCACCGCCGGTGCTGCTGCACAGTATGGACCCGGCTAATCTCTACGGTTCAGGTGCGCCTTTCGATATTCCCTTGCTTGATGGCGGCACTCGGCCGCTGTTGCGTCGTCCCGGTAACTGGCTGATTCTACAGGCCGGCCGGCCGGTGCTGCTGATTGAGCAACACGGCAAACGCTTGACCGCCCTGGCCAGCGCCAGCCGCGATGAGGTGGCGGCCGCCGTCGCTTGTCTGCCCGGCATCTTCGATAATCAGCGTGGCCTGTCGGCGCGCCACAAGTTGACTGTCGAGGAGTGGAATGGCCAACCTATCACCTCATCGGAGGGCCGTGCCCTGCTGGAAACTGCCGGCTTCGTGCGCGATTATCAAGCCATGACGCTGTACGCCGTCTGGCGCTGAGAGTTTATCCCCGAAGCCGTGTTCGATCTGACGAGATCACCGCGGCGTTAGCTCGACTGTTGCTTCGGCTTATGCCGTGATACAGTGAACCCTCCGCGCGAGGTGGCTCGGAAATCGGCGCATCCGCCGCAATGACCGGGAGAGACAAATGTTTATTACCGTCGGTGAAAAGCTGTTCGGAGTCGTCGATCAGGTTCCGGGCCACTTTTATGTGGCGACGCCGTTCCTTCACATCTGCGAATTTCCCTTGGTTCCTGGCCGCAGTTACTTGGTCTTGCATGGCAGCCAAGTCGATCCGGGGCTATTTCGCAAAGGGTCGTTCGCGGGTTATTCGATCTACTGGAGCCTGAAGTCCATAGCGCTGGCGTGGTTTCGCGGCCTACTCGGGTTGCTGTCTCTGATTGCCGTCATCACGGCCGGGATAACGTATCTGGTCTATTTTAACGATAAAAAAGATCCTCAATACCTGCACATTGGCTTGGCCGCCAGCGGGACGCTCCTCATCTTCCTGGGAGCCTACTGGATCTCCCTCCGGTTGGCGGTGGCCAATCGCCGGCGGTTGGTGGCGATGGCGCGGCGTTTGGAAGGGAAATATCCTAAGGCGGCCCTCGTCGTTCAGGAATACCTCAAAGCTAGCGAATCAAACTCCCGAACTTCGGAAAATGGTTTGGTCTAGGAGCGGTAACAGAATGCCAGTAGGTCCGGCGAGCCGAGCCGGACTTTGCCTGTACAAGTGCCGCTCAGCTCGCGGCACCTACTGAATCTGTGCCGCTCGGCCAGTAGGTCCGGCGAGCCGAGCCGGACTTTGCCTGTACAAGTGCCGCTCGGCTCGCGGCACCTACTTCATTGCATTCGTGCTTTGAAGCCACGAGCGGCTTCCAAGACGGAGAGACTGATTTGCAACCGCATCCCGAATGGCAATCGGCGCAGCCGCCGCGACTCACGACGGACGACGTACAGGTCTGGCGCATTCCGCTCGACTGTGGGGAGGACGTTCTCTCTCGACTGCATGCGAGTCTGGCGGACGAGGAACGGAAGCGCGCCGCGCGCTTTCATTTCGAGAAAGATCGCCGGCACTTCATCGCCGGCCGCGGCGCTATGCGATCCCTCCTTGCCCCCTATTTGCAGCAGCGCCCGGAGCAAGTGCGGTTCGCTTACACCATCCACGGTAAACCCTTGTTGGTCGGCGAAGCCGGCGCGATCGACTTGCGTTTCAATCTCACGCACTCGCACGGACTGGCGTTGCTGGCGGTGACGCGCGGCCGAGAGATTGGCGTCGATGTGGAACGCATCCGCGACAATCTGGAAGGCGAGAAATTGGCCGAGCGTTTCTTTTCGCCGCGTGAAGTGGCCGCTCTGCGTTCCCTGCCGCCGGAGCTGCGACGTGAGGCGTTCTTTCATTGCTGGACGCGCAAGGAAGCCTACATCAAGGCGGTCGGCAAGGGATTGACGCTGCCTCTCGATCAGTTCGATGTGACACTGCATCCGGGCGAACCGGCGGCGTTAATGGCCACGCGACACGATCCTCAGGACGTGGGGCGATGGTCGATGAGGAGCCTGACACCGGCCGAGGGATACGTCGGGGCGCTGCTTGTCGAGGGGCATTCCTGGCGGTTGTGGTGCGGCCATTGGACAGCGGACGAATCGCCGTCTTTCTAATTACCCGTCACCCGCATTTCTTGGCGCAATCCTTAAAAATGGAATCTTCGGCGACACCTCACCCCAACATATCCCATACTTGCGTGAGATGATCGCGAAGATGGTCTGTCGATCTCCCTGCGCCGCGTGGGATGTGCGCCGTTCGTTTGAGGACAAAGGACCGAACACGATGGCGGAGCCGAACGATACTGCGGTGGACAATGCACCCCTGGACGGGCCGGACTTCGGCGAAGATCTCTTCGACAACACCTTGGAGTTCGCGGACAATCCCGAGCCGCGTTGTCCGTGTGTGCTGGTTCTCGATACCTCGCAATCGATGGCCGGGGAACCGATGACCGCACTCCATCGCGGTCTGCACGTTTTCCGTGACCAACTGCTGGCGATGCCTCTGGCGAGTAAGCGCGTCGAAGTGGCCATCGTCTCCTTCGGGGCCGACGTGGAGGTCGTGCAGGATTTCATCACGGTGGATCGCTTCCAGCCGCCCGCGCTGCAAGCGGCCGGCGAAACGCCGATGTGTACCGCCATCCTGAAGGCGTTGGACATTTTGGAGATACGCAAGGGGCGTTATCGCGCCAACGGCGTACCGTATTCGCGGCCGTGGGTGTTTCTCATTACCGACGGCATGCCGCAGGGCGAAACAATGGAGACGACGCGGCAAGCGGTGCAACGCATCCGCGCGGCGGAGGCAGCGCACAAGGTCGCGTTCTTCGCCATCGGTATCGAGGGAGCGAACAGGAAATTGCTGGCGCGGATCGCCGTGCGACCGCCTCTCGAACTGGAAAGTTTGCGGCTTGGCGATGTGTTCGCTTGGTTATCGGCCAGCACTGCCCGCGCCGCCACGAACTCGGCAGACGATCAACTCGCCCTGCCGTCTGAGATGGGCGAACGGCCGGCGTAAGCCGGCTGGTATAGGCTGGTGGACGCTATACCAGCGGCGTAAGCCGGCCGTTCGCCATTCCGAGGAACCGTCATGGTGGAACCGAAACGCACCTGTCCCGAGTGCAATCTGATTTTCGAGGCATCTCTGCCGGAGACGGGCCTGCTGACTTGCCCGTTGTGCGATACCGTCTTCTCCGTTCGTCTGCCGACCGGCCCCGTGACGCTTGTGCCGCCTCCCTCGGTCCCGCCGGTGCCGGTGCCGGCACCTATCGCGTCCGCGCAGCACGTATGGAAAGGCTGCCTGGCCATCGGCGCGCTGCTCTTCCTCGTCGGCGGTCTCGTTTATGCGTATCGACTTGTGGGCGGCATGGAGTCCCAGGCGGCTCGCCCAGCACCAACGCCGAAGGTAGCCCAACTTCCTCCCGAACCATCTCCCATTCTCGAAATCACCCCGCCTCCGCCGGCTCCCGCGCCGCAACCGATGGCTCGCTCGCCGCAATCGCCTCGCCTGTCAACCGCACTGAGACCGCCTCCTCTCCTGGTGGAATCCCGCCCTCCGGTTGCGTTGCCCGAGCGCGTCAATCGTGCCATCGCTCGGGGTGTCGCCTACTTGCGAAAACATCATAAAAGCCACGATCAGTATCGCAATTATCTTGGATTACTTGGATTGACTTTGCTCGAATGCGATATTCCCGCGAGCGATCCCGCCGTGCGACAAATCGCGGCTTGGCTGCGCACGCGGGAACAAGACCTGGCGGCCACCTACGAGCTAGCGCTGGCCATCCTGTTTCTCGATCGCCTGGGCGATCCGCGCGACCGCGCGCTCATTCGGACCTTCGGACAACGCTTGCTGGTCGGCCAACAGGAAGGCGGCAGCTGGACCTATTCCTGCTTGGTCAACGGCAAACGCTCCCCAGTCACCCCCGCCGTTTCGCCGCAACTGCCGCAAATCATCTCGTGGAAGAATGCCGCGCCGCGCAAACACGCTATCCGCGTTCGGCCGGTGTACCGAGGCGACAATTCCAATACGCAGTTCGCCATCCTTGGTCTATGGGTGGCTCAGAGGCATGGCGTGTCGTCGCGGCAGGCGCTGCTGGCCACCGAACAGTATTTCCGCCAGACGCAAGCGTCCGACGGCAGTTGGTCGTACCATCCCCTTCACCCGCATTACCGCGATTCGATGACCTGCGCGGGCCTGATGAGCCTGGCCATGCGTTACGGTGTCATCAACGGTCAGGGCAGAGACATTCGGTCCGATCATCCCGTCCATGTGAGTGATCGCGTCATCAATCAGGGACTGCGCTTCCTGGATCGCTCGCTCGACAAAATCGCGCTGACCGATGGACGCATCACCGGAGTAGAAGCACGCGATCCGCTGTATTTTCTTTATTCCCTGGAACGAATGGCGGTTATTTACGATCTTAAAACTATTGGCGACAAGGAATGGTATCCGTGGGCGGCGGAAATGCTCGTGGCGATTCAGCAAGCGGATGGCAGCTGGCACGCTCCCTATCCATCTCCCGCCGGCACCTGTTTCGCCCTCTTGATCCTCAAGCGCAGCAATGTGGCCCACGATCTCCAACTCACCGTGCAAGGCGGCACGCCACGGCCCGGCCCCAGACTTGGCGAACCGACTATTCTGCAAGGACGGGACGCTATTCTCGGGGCAACCACCGAGCAACGCCGGCCGGCTGGTATGTCCGGTACGGCCGCAGGCAACGGTTCATCCTCGGCATTAGGTCCGACGATCATCCAGGGGTCGAAAGCCATTTCGGGCAGCAAGAAGTAAGGGGCTGTAACGCCATGCAGTAGATCCCGCTTGCCGAGCAGGACTTTGCCCCAACAGTGCCGCTCGGCTCGCGGCACCTACCCGTAGGTCCGGCGAGCCGAGCCGGACTCAGACGAGTGCCGCTCGGCTCGCGGCACCTACCTGTAGGTCCGGCGAGCCGAGCCGGACAACGAGTGCCGCTCGGCTCGCGGCACCTACTCCTGCTGTTACTGCCTCGAAGGGCGGCGTTGATGCGTGTGCGGTTGGAAGGCAAAGCTCAGGAAATCACCCTCGAAGGTCCGTTATTGGGCCGCGGCGGCGAAGCCTCCATCTACGCCGTGCCCGGCCGAACGGACCTGGCCGCCAAGATTTATCACAACCCCACCGACGAACATGCGGGTAAATTGGCCGCCATGCTGGCCGCACCGCCGGTTGCATCGCCGAATCGCGGTCAGCATGTGGCCATTGCCTGGCCGGTCGGCCGCTTGCTCGAAGCCGGCGATACGGGCCGCGTCATCGGCTATCTGATGCCACGCATCGACAAGGCGCATCTGATCTGGGAGTTCTACAATCCCGGCGTGCGTCAGGAGATTTGCCCGCGATTTCATCACGGCTCCCTGCTGCGGACGGCGCGCAACCTCGCCGCCGTGGTGCGCATCTTGCACGAGTGCGGCTACGTGCTGGGCGATCTCAACGAATCGAACGTGCTGGTAACACCGCAGGCGCTCGTCACCTTGATCGATGTGGATTCGTTCCAAACGCCCGGTAGCGATCGTCTGTATCGTTGTCGCGTCGGCCGGCCGGATTACACGCCTCCCGAATTGCAGGAGGCGTCGTTCGCGGAGGTGGATCGCCGGCCGGAACACGACGCTTTCGCCCTGGCCGTGCTGTTTTTTCAGTTGCTCATGCAAGGAGTGCATCCGTTCGCGGGAAAATATGTTGGGGATGGCGAACCGGACACGATCCCGGCACGCATCGCGGCGGGTTACTGGCCTTACGCCTGGAAGAGCGCGGGGCCAATGCAACCGAGTCCGCATGCTCCCTCGTGGTTCGTGCTGCCGCCGTCCGTCCAGGAATTGCTGCGCCGCTGCTTCGAGGATGCTCACGCCGAGCCGGATTCGCGTCCCGGAGCCGCCCAATGGCAGCATGCGTTGGAGGAAGCCGAGCATGAACTGATGACATGCGCAAGCAGCGCACAACACGTCTATCATCGGGGGCTGGATCGATGTCCGTGGTGTGTCCTGGCACAACAGCAAGGCCGCGATCCCTTTCCCGATTCCTCCGCTGTCCGGCCTTTGCCCTCCGCGAAACGCAAGCCGAATGTGCTGAATATAAAGCAGATTACGATGGTAGACGATCCGCTGCCGCCGAAACCGGAGCCGCCGCCGATCGCACCATCGGCGCCCGGCGGCGTGGAAATCGTATTGCAAGCGATCGGCGCGGGCGTCGAGCGACGTGGCTGGCTGCTCTGGCTGGGGGTGGCCCTCGTTGGCGCGGTCGCCGGACTCGTGTACGCGCTTCAGCGCGCGCTGCCCGGCAAGGCTCTCGGATTGTGACCAGCACAAGCGTTCATTTGACAATCGTGAGGGAAAATCTATTCTTCATTGAATTCCCTTGTTCGCGAAAGGCTCCATTCATGCCAGCGCCCGCGACTCACGACGCCTTTGTGGAAGTGCTGGGCAAAAGCGGCTTGGTGGACGCCGAGCGCTTGCAGCTGTTCTTGCAGCAGACCGCCGGCCTCTCGGCGATGCCACGTAAGCTGGCGGCTCGCCTGGTGGCCTCCGGTCTGCTGACGCAGTTTCAGGCGGAGCAACTCCTGCAAGGTAAGCATCGCGGCTTCACCATCGGTAAATACAGGGTACTCGAACGCATCGGCACCGGCGGCCACAGCACGGTTTATCTGTGCGAACACATCCTGGTCAAGCGGCGCGTAGCCATCAAGGTGCTTCCCAACGCCAAATCCGACAACCCGACCGCCCTGGCTCGTTTTTATCGTGAGGCCCGCGCCGCCGGCGCACTCGATCATCCCAATCTGGTCAAAGCGCACGATATCGATCAGGATAATGGCCTGCATTTCTTCGTCATGGACTACGTGGACGGCTCCAGCTTGCAGGACATCGTTTCCCGCTTCGGCCCGCTGCCGATCGCGCGGGCGGCCCATTATATTCGGCAGGCGGCGCAGGGCTTGCACGCGGCGAGCGGGGCCGGTTTGGTGCATCGCGACATCAAACCCGCGAACATCTTGCTCGACCGGCATGGCGTCATTCGCGTCCTCGACCTCGGCCTGGCGCGCTTTTTCTGCGACGATGACGATCCGTTGACGCTTAAATTCGATGCCGACAACGTGCTGGGCACGGCGGATTATGTGGCGCCCGAACAGGCCCTCAACAGTCACGATGTCGATATTCGCGCCGACATTTACGGATTAGGTGGGACGTTTTATTTTCTGCTGGCCGGACAGCCGTTGTTCCCGGAGGGCCAGATTACCCAGAAGTTAATCTGGCATCAGACACGCCAGCCGGCGCCGCTGCGCCAGCTTCGTCCGGAAGTGCCGGCGGAGTTGGCCGTCGTGGTGGAACGCATGATCCACAAGGATCCGGCTCGGCGTTATCAGACGCCCCATGAGGTAATCGAGGCGCTGACGCCGTGGACGGCGACACCGCTGCCGCTGCCGCCTGAAGGGGAAATGCCGCGACTCAGTCCGGCGGCCCGCGCCGCCGTGACCGCCGAGGCCGATTCGGGATCGAACATCGTCTTTGCTTCCGCACCGCCGATCATCTCGGCCGCGAAAATCGACACCGCCCCGATCGGCCTCACGTCGCCCATTCCTATGGCCGCACCCGTCGCGGAACCGGTGCCGGCGCATCCTACGCGCCTGCTCATCGCTTCGCCCGTCGGAGTCGCGAAGCGGCGCAAACCTCGGCGATCCGTTACCAAGCGGCGCATTTTTCTGGCGACCCTTTTCCTCGCCACGGCCATCCTTACCGGCTTAACCATTCGCTGGTTGCTGAATTGACCGGCATGTGATTCATTCTTGCATGGGTTCCTCACGTTCCGAGCGAACGCGCGTCCGCTGCGCGGTCGTGCCGGTTCGTCTCTCCGGGCAGCAGGAACACTTCACATCACGGCACCATTCATCCGGCTCCTCCCGAACGCGCACGGCCATCGATTCCATTAACTCGGTGTAATAGCGAGAATACCGACCATTGAAAAAGATGAGCTGAATCTGTTGGTTCTCATCGAGATGGAAACGCAAACTGTACGGTTTGAGCAAAGCGATCCGGCCGCGTTGCGTTCGCTCCTCGCTCCACCAGGACGAACCGCGCCGCGCCGCCTCTTCGACGCGCGTCATCAGGTCGTCGATGAGCAGCCGGAACTCGCGAACCGTCTCGCCGTTGATGGCGGTCGGTGCCAGCGCCCCCAGAGGTGCCTGCATGCGTACCTTCCTCCGCGCTTCATCGACCACCTTGCCGCCGCGGTTCCAGGCGGCGATCCAGGCATTCAGCCGCGGTCCCCAATCCGGCCGCGACGTGTCGGTTTGAATGACAATGACCGGATCTTGATTCGTCAGGGCGCTCTCAAAGAGCGTATCGAAGGCATTCGACTCGACGTAGTCGATGATCGTGGGCTTGATGTCGGGCGGCGGCGGCTCATGATAAGGCCGGGTAGTTCGGATGTTGCGGCAACTGAGTGTAGATACGCAAAGCAAGAGGAGAGGCAGGAAGACCCATTTCGGCGTCCGCTCTCGTGTCATGGAGGCTCCCTGCCATCGGCTGGGCGTACCGTGGCCGCCCGGACATGGCTTCCGCAGCGATTTTCGCGAAAAGAATGACGCGGCTATGCCAAAAGATCCTCCCTCTGTCCAGAGCAATCTATCAAATCGATCCAGGGCGGTTTCTTCTGGTGGCGTTTCCAAGGCACTTCTTGACTTGCCCCACCCTCCCCGTAGTAGAATAGGGGCGGTGATTACTCACCCAATCCCACCGAAGATGGGGCGCGTCAAGGTGCCTCCTACCGTTTTTGAGGAATCTCCATGCTGACATTCTGGGGGCCGAAGCGACAGTTCTGCGATCGGATCAATCGGCGTGATTTCTTGCGTGTCGGGGCGCTCGGCCTGAGCGGGTTGACCCTGGCCGATGTGCTGCGCCTCCGCGCTCGGGCGGACAGCCCCTCATCCGTTCGCTCGGTTATCATGATCTGTCTCGCGGGCGGACCCAGTCACATTGATATGTATGACCTCAAGCCCAACGCCTCCAGTGAATATCGCGGCGACTTCAAGCCGATCAAAACCAACGTCTCCGGCTTCGACATCTGCCAACTGTTTCCGAAACAAGCTCAAATCGCCGACAAGTTGGCACTCGTCCGCACCGTGCAGTTCGTCGAGCCAATGCAGCACGAACTGGAAGAATGCTACACTGGCTTCCCCAAGGCGGACAAGCGGCCGGTGTTCGGCTCCGTCATCAGCCGTTTCCGCGATGGCGACGCCCGCATTCCGCGCTACGTCAGTCTCGATCAATACTACGGCAACCACGCCGAACTGGAGAACCCGCGCTACGTCGGTGCCGCTCATCGGCCCTTCCTCTATGGCAGCGAGGGCGTGAAGAATCTCAGCCTCTCGCCCAAGTTGACGCGCACCCGACTCGACGATCGGAAGGGATTGCGCAACGCCTTCGACACGCTGCGGCGCGACATCGACGTGCGTGAGGACATGGGTGCCATTGATGCTTTCTCGGCGCAGGCGTTGGAGATGATTACCTCGCCGCGCGCGCGGCAGGCGTTCGATCTGAGCCGCGAACCGGATCGGGTGCGCGAGCGCTACGGCAGCAAAAGCGACAAGTACACCTATGGCAACGATCCCAAGCCGACCAATCCGTGGCCGGGCGATAAATTCTTGCTTGCGCGCCGGCTGGTCGAGGCGGGTGTCTCGGTTGTCACCATGCGCATCGGCACCTGGGACTATCACGGTACGACTTCGGGCACCGGCAACATCTTCGTCGGCCTGCGAACACAGCTGCCGCTTTTGGATCGTTCCATTCACGCGCTGGTCAGCGATCTGCACGATCGCGGGCTGGACAAGGAAGTAGCCGTGCTGGTCTGGGGCGAGTTTGGCCGAACGCCACGGCTCAACAAGGTTGAGGGGCGCGATCACTGGCCGGACGCCGGCTTCGCGCTGTTCGCCGGCGGCGGTCTGCGCACGGGCTTGGTCGTCGGTGAGACCGATAGCAAGGCGGAGCGGCCACGCAGTCGGGCCGTCGGCGCTCAAAATGTCCTCGGCACCCTCTACCACGTTCTCGGCATCAACCCTGAGCAGACATTGCCCGACTTCACGGGCCGGCCGCGCTGCCTGCTCGATAATGGCGCACCGATTACCGAACTTGTCTGAGCTTGGACAGATTCCTTCCATTGGGTGCGGAGAAACGGCCAGCCTCCGCTCCGTTCGGTGGCGCAGAGGACGCGACCATGCGTTTACGATACACCCTGATGATATTCACCGGGATGGGGGCACTTGCTTGCGCGACGTTCGGCATCGACGGCTATCGCACAGCGGAACGGTCGTCGCATGAGCCAGAAGAAATCTCGCTGCGCGACCTCATTAAACGTGGACCAGAAGGAAACCCAAACATCATCCTTACGGACTTCTCTATTTTCGAGGATTACGTCTATCAGAAGAAGCGGTTATCCGGAAAATGGACGAAAGTTTGGGTGCCCATCATTCCCACGGATGAAGAAACGGCCGGCGTTGATAGTCCGGCGATCCGTGCTTTCCTCTTCAGCGAAGACATTGGGAGCGATCGGGAAGTGCGTATGCGGTTCGGCCGGCCCAGACTGCGCGGTATGGTCAACCCCCATGCGCCGAAACCTGGATTCTTTGGAGAGCGGCTCCTCAAAAAGAGCTATCCGGGGACGGACCCGAATAAATGTCTCATCATCGAGGAAGGCAAGGAGCCGGCAAGTACGTTGAAGTTAACGCTTCTCGGCGTGGGTTCTGTGTTGCTGACCGGCTTGACCGGAGGTATCTGGTATCTGGCCCGAGCGATCGACAAAGAGGATGCTCAACCGAAACCGGCCAACAAGCCCCAACCCACCAGGGGAAAGAATCAAGAAGGTCCAGAACCCATTTTTGATGCGATCCCCGTCGATGACGCGGATCAATACCCTCCTCGCAAATGATTTGGTATTCTTTGCAGAACCCAGTCTTTGAATAATGGAGGTATGGGAACGAGGTTTCTCCCAGCATCTTCTCGAAAGCATCGCAACCATGCTTCGCTTCCGCGTCCACAACAAAAAGGAACGCCAGGAACTCGATCACCCATCCGGTCCCTTCGAGTTCGGGCGGGGAACGCCGCGCGATAATATCCCGCGCTGCGTCATCCAGGATCTGTACGTCTCCAAGGATCATATCCGCATTCTTGAGCTAGAGGATGGCCGGGTCCGCATCGAGAACCTCAGTCAGCGCAACTCGATCCGCCTGTCCGATAACAGCGTCATCGCCACCGGCATGAGCCGTGAGGTACAGCCACCCCTCCACCTTACCGTCGGTGAGACCATTCTGGAGGTCGATCGTCCCGACATCGGCTCCGGCGAACGACCGCTGCAAACCATCGCTTCTCCTCTCGGCTACCGGGCCGAACACGCTTCGCAACTGAGCCTGATGGAACTGGGCCGTTCGCCGGAGCCGGAGACGCTCATGCACTGGTTTGAGACGGTCATCGCCGTGCAGCGCGCCGCCGCCGGCTCGCTGGAGTTCTATCAGCAAACGGCGCGCGCGGTGGTCACGCTGGTCGGACTCGACCGCGGCCTAGTACTGCTGCACCGCGACAGCGGATGGCAGGTCCAGGCTCGCTATCCGGAAGACGCCAGCTATTCGGGCCGTGAGTTCAGTTTGACCACGCTCGAACGTGTCGAGCGAGAACGACGCACCTTCTTTCACCGGACCGACTTGACGCCCTCGCCGACGGAGAGTCTGCAAGGCGTCGAGTCCGTGGTTGCCTCGCCGATCTTCGACTCGCGGGATCAGGTGGTCGGCGCGGTCTACGGTTGCCGCAATCGCCTCACGGCCCACGCCGGCATGGGCATTGGTCCCCTCGAAGCGCAAGTGATGCAACTGTTGGCCTCCGTGGTGGGCGTCGGCCTGGCGCGGCAAGAACAAGAATCGCGCGCTGCCCGCCGTCTGGTGCAACTGGAGCAATTCTTCCCCGGCGATCTGGCGCGCGAAATGGAGCAGAATCCGCACGTTCTCGATGGGCAAGAACGCGAGGTGACGGTCCTGTTCAGCGATATTCGCGGGTTTTCGCGGCTGGCGGAACGGCTGGGGCCAACCGATACATGCAGCCTGGTGTCCGATGTCATGGAACGCTTGACGACGCGCGTGCAGGAAGCGGGCGGCGTCGTGGTTCATTATGCCGGCGACGGTCTGATGGCCCTGTGGAATGCGCCGCGCGATGTGCCCGATCACGCAGCGCGAGCTTGCCGGGCGGCGCTGGCCATGCTCTCCGACTTACCCGATCTCAATGCCCAATGGCATGCACGACTTGGTGGGCCGGTGCGTCTGGGCATCGGTCTGAACACCGGTCAGGCTCTGTGCGGCAACACCGGCAGCAAGAAAAAGTTTCACTACGGAGCGCTGGGCCATACCGTCAACCTGGCCAGCCGCGTCGAAGGGGCCACCAAGCAACTGGGTATCCCTCTCCTTATCACCGGCTCGACGCACGCCCAGATTGGCGATGGCTTCGCCACCCGGCGACTCTGTCGTGTCCGCGTGGTCGGCATCGACGGTGCCACCGATCTGCACGAACTGCACGCCGAGAGCGCGCCGGCCGACTGGCAAAACCGGCGTGCGATCTACGAGAAAGGTCTGACACAGTATGAGAGGGGAGACTGGGTTGAGGCGTGCGGCACGTTCCATACGCTGCTGGTCGGCCAATCGGAATACGATCGCCCCACGCTGACCTTGCTCGCTCGCGCCACGCAGGCCTTGGAGGAACCGCCCAAACCTTTCGATCCGGTGATTGATCTGGATCAAAAATAGTGGTGTGGCAGGGCGTCCCTTGCTGGCGCTGCGGGCTGGCAATCCCGTCTGCTCTCGCGTTTGAAGAGGGCGGACAGCGGATCATATCGTAGAATGAGCGAATGGCTCAGCGTCGGGGGCAGGTGGTTACTCGGCCCGGCAAGGTGCCCCTTCCGTCCCGTCCCTCTCCGACTCATGGCCGGAATCGTGGAACATGCGCAGCACCGAGGGAACAGCGTTCGAGTCGCCTGTGAACATTCTTTTGGTCGATGACCAGCCAGCGAACCTGCTGGCCCTGGAGGCGATCCTCGCCGATCAGGGCCAGAACCTCGTACAAGCTCCCTCCGGCGAGGAAGCCTTGCGGCGGATACGGCATGACGACTTCGCCGTGGTTTTGCTCGACGTGAACATGCCCGGTCTCGATGGCTTCACCACCGCTCGGCGAATCCGCGAACACGAGCGCTCCAAACACACGCCGATCATCTTCCTGACCGCCATCGATAGCGATGATACGACTATTGTCGAAGCCTACAAGCTGGGCGCGGTGGACTACCTGGTCAAGCCTCTCATCGCGGAAATTCTGCGTGCCAAGGTGGCAGTCTTCGTCGAATTAGCCCAGCAATCGCGACAGATTCAGTTCCAGGCCGAGCAACTTCGCCTAGCTCGTGAGGAGCAGGCCGAGCGCCGCTCCCAAGCGGTCTTACGCGCGTCGGAAAGTCGCAAGGCCGCCATCCTCGAATCGGCGCTGGACGCCATCATCACGATCGACTCCGCCGGAAGCGTGGTTGAGTGGAACCCGGCGGCAGAAGTCATCTTCGGCTACCGTCGCGAAGAGGTTGTGGGCAGGGACATGGCCGAACTTATCGTCCCTCCCTCGCTGCGGGAGCGGCACTACCGAGGATTGGCCCATTTCCTCGCTACCGAAGAAGGGCCGATCCTGCGGCGACGCTTGGAACTGAGCGCGCTGCGGGCCGATGGCACGGAGTTCCCTATCGAACTGGCAATCACGCCGATCTCCGCAGTCGATCCGATCTTGTTCACCGCCTACGTCCGAGACATCACGGCCGTCAAGCAGGCGGAGCAAGCTCTGCGTATGCAGCGCGAGTGGTTGCAGGTCACGTTGGAGAGCATCGGCGACGCCGTCATCGCCACCGATACCTTCGGCCGAGTGACTTTCATGAATCCGGTCGCCCAATCGCTGACCGGTTGGCGGCAAGGAGAAGCGGCCGGACGACTGTTGCCCGAGGTCTTCCATATCATCGGCGAGCGGAGCCGGCAGCTGGTTGATAATCCCGTCGCCCGCGTTCTGCGCGACGGGGTGGTCGTTGGGCTGGCCAATCACACGGTTCTGATAACCCGTGAAGGCATCGAGAGGCCGGTGGATGACAGCGCCGCCCCAATCCGAGACGCCGAGGGAAACATAACGGGCGTCGTTCTGGTGTTCCGGGACGTGACGGAACGCCGTCAGGCCGACGCGGCGCTGGAGGAGCGGGCGCGTCTGGCGGCGTTCGGGGCCGAAATTGGAGCCGCTCTCACCCAGTCTCTCACCCTGCGTTCCATGTTGCGCCGCGCCGCCGAGACCACGGTTCAGCACCTCGACGCCGCCTTCGCTCGGATCTGGACCGTCAACGAGGCTGGCGACGTGCTGGAGTTGCAGGCCAGCGCGGGGATGTACACGCACCTCGATGGGTTCCATAGTCGCGTGCCGATGGGCCGCTTCAAGATTGGCTTGATCGCCCAGGAGCGCCGGCCTCACCTGACCAACGCCGTTGTCGGCGACCCTCGCGTCAGCGATCAGGAGTGGGCCAGGCGCGAAGGTATGGTCGCCTTCGCCGGCCATCCCCTGATTGTCGAGGATCGGTTGGTGGGTGTCATGGCGATGTTCGCCCGCCATCCGCTTACGAGCGTGGAACTGCAAGCGCTGGCTTCGGTGGCCGACGAACTTGCCGTCGGCATCGAGCGCAAACACGCCGAGGAAGCGCTGCGGCGGGCGCACGACGAGTTAAAGCTGCGTGTCGCCGAAGTGGAGGCGGCCAGCCATGCCAAGGACGCATTTCTGGCCCTGCTGGGCCACGAACTTCGCAATCCGCTGGCCCCCATCCGCAACGCTGTCAAGCTCCTGGCGCTCCAGGGCAACGACCTTACCGTGGTCGCCCAGGCGCGCGACATCATTGGCCGGCAGGCCGAGCAGATGACGCGCCTGGTGGACGAACTTCTCGACGCCTCGCGCATCGCTCAGGGTAAGGTCCAGCTCAAACGCGAGCAACTCGACCTCGCCGCGTTGGTTCGCTCGGCGACCGGGGATAACCGGGCCGATCTGGAAACCGCCGGCCTGTCGTTGAGCGTCGAGGTGCCGACGGTGCCCGTCTGGGTGCATGGCGATGCCGCACGGTTGACGCAGGTGGTCGGTAATCTACTGCACAACGCCCAGAAGTTCACCGACGCCGGCGGCCGGGTGAGAGTGCGTCTCGCGGAAGAGGAAGGGCAAGCGAAGCTGTCCGTTGAGGATACGGGCGTGGGCATCGCCTCGGAGAGCCTGCCGAAGTTGTTCGAGGTGTTTAGCCAGGTGAACGCCACCCTGGAGCGGAGCAAGGGCGGTCTTGGCCTGGGGCTGTCGGTAGTCAAGGGACTTGTTGAGTTGCATGGCGGACAGGTGCGGGCGGCCAGCGACGGACCTGGGCGCGGCGCGACCTTCACGATCTGGGTGCCCCTGGATCGAGAACCGCATCCGGCTCCTCCCACACAGGAGACCGCGCCGCGTCCAGAAGGAGGGCGTCGCAAGGTTCTCATCATTGAGGATGGACGCGACGCCGCCGAGTCGCTGCGGATGCTCTTGTCGCTCCAGGGCTTCGAGGTAGCAGTGGCGCACACTGGACCCGATGGCGTCGAACGAGCCAGGCGGTTCGTGCCGGAAGCCGTTGTCTGCGATCTCGGTTTGCCCGGCATGTCGGGTTTTCAGGTGGCCCAGGCGTTGCGAGCCGATCCGGCAACCGCGTCGGCCTTCCTGGTATGTCTTTCGGGTTATGGGCAGGAGCAAGATCGACGGCAGGCGCGCGCGGCGGGCTTCGACGAGACGCTGGTCAAGCCGGCAGACCCGGAGGCGCTGGCCCGATTACTCACCCGGCCACGAGATTAGGGCGCGTCCAGCAATTATTTCCGAGTCGCTTGCGGCTTAGAGCTACTGGACAAAACCCTTGATTGCCAGCCCGCAGCGCCAGCAAGGGAAGGACTTACCCTTGCTGGCGCTGCGGGCTGGCAAGGTTTTGTCCGGAAGTCCTAAGCCGCAAGCGGCTGATCCGAAGTTATTCTTGGACGCATCCTTAACGTCAGCCGAACCGCCAAGCGCACAGCCCACCCAGCATGGCAACCCCAACAATAATCCACACGACGTAATCCCCCACATAGCCGCTGTGTAAAGTGCGCAACACAGCGAGAGCGGGATGCCCCACACGCCAGGCATTGCGGCGCAGACTCTGGGGCAACCGGCGGACGAACAAAGCCGTGAGAGCGAGTACCACAGCCCCCGCAGTCGCTGTCACGCTGGAGAGGAAACCGCTTGGTGGTGGCTGCTTCGGCCCGACCGCGAGGAGCGTTTCCGCCGATCCTTCGAGAACCCCATCGGCATAGCCTTGCGGATTTTCAAAGCGGGCGGCGGCCCGCACGGTCTCGCTCTTGAGCGTTGGCCATAGGCCCGCCAACAGGGCCAGCAAGAAGAGAACGCCAACAGGTACGATCATCACCAACGGCGTCCGCGTGTACTTTTTCTTCGTCTCCTTCTCCTGGTATTTGGGCGTTTTACCCTCCTCATTCTCCTTATGCCCCCAACCGAGAAAGACCGCGCCGCAGACACGCAGCACGGCCCCGCCCGTCAGCGCGGAAGAAAGGAAGAGGATGACGGAGACTCCGTGAAAACCCAAATCGGCGGCGGCGTCTTCGATGAGTGCCTTGCCCGTCCAGGTGCCAAACGGCGGTAGGCCGCTCAATCCCAGCGCGCCCAGGGTGAATAACACGCCCACGGCGGGGAGAAGTTTCCCGCGACCGCGAAGAACATTCTCATCCACGCTTTCAAAGCGGTTGAGCAGGATGCCCGCCGCCAGAAACAGGCCGCCCTTGACCAGACCGTGCGCGAGGACATACAGACCCGTACCGGCCAAGCCATCGGCGGTGAGACAGGCCGTTCCCATCAGGAATACTCCCATATGACTGATGGTGGAAAAGGCGAGCAAGCGTTTGAGGTGAGCCTGGGCGAAGCACATCACGCCGCCGACTAGGACCGTCAGCGAACCGGCGGCCAGCAAGAGCGGACGCAAACGATCTTCGTGCGCGGCCAGCACGCCGGCGAATACGGTCCAGTACACGCGCAGCACGGCATAAAGGCCCAACTCGACCATCACGCCGGAGAACAGCACACATACCGGCGTCGGGGCGACGGCGTGGGCGTCGGCCAACCAGAAGTGGAAGGGAACCAACGCCGCTTTGACGGCGAAGCCGGTACTGATAAGTACCAACGCCCCAATCACCAAGCCATCGGCCGGAGCGCTCGCCAATGTTCGGCCCATCTGAGCGAGGTTGAGCGCTCCGGTACGGCCGTAGAGCAGGCCGATTCCCGTCAGAACGAGAAAGGCACCAATGCTGTTGGTGACGCCGAAATTGAAGGCTCCCATCAGAGCCTCTTCCTCCTCGATCTTGTAGCCGGTCAGCGCGAACGCCGCGACACTCATCAACTCGAAGAACACGAATAGATTGAACAGATCGCCGGTCAGGGAAAAGCCGGCCATCGCGCCGAGGAAGGTCAGCGTAAGCACCGGAAACAGCACGCCGACCTCATCGAAATAGTGCCAGGTGAAGATCAGGCTGGCCACGACGAGAACGGAGGCCAACAGCGCCAGACCAGCGCCGAACGGATCGATGACGAAGGAGATGCCCAGGGCGATGCCATCGCGCGGCAGCCAGCCACCGAACCAGTAGACGATCGGACCATCCAGCGAACGGACGAGCAGCAATGCGCAGAGAATGGCAACGGCGAGAGCCGTCGCGATGGCCAACAGATCGATGACACGCCGGGGCAGACGCGGTGCCGTGGCGATCAGCAGAGCAGCGACGGATAAAGGCAAGACGACAGGTAATGGCGGTAAGGCGTTGATGCTCAACCTCGCATGGAGCGCAGCCGATTGGGGTCAAGCGTCCCTCGTCGTTTGTGGACCTGCACGGCCAAGGCCAGCAGCAGCGCCGTAACGGTGGCGCCGACGACGATGTCCGTCAGGGCCAGCGCCTGCACGACCGGATCAACGGCGGGCGTGCCGGGCGGCACATTGGCGAAGATCGGCGCGCCCGCGCCCGTGCGATAGCCGATTGATAGCAGCAGGACATACGTGGAGGACTGCACGACAGCCAGGCAGACGATGAGATGAATCAAGTGGCGGCTGGTGATGATACCGTACAGGCCAACGACAAAAAGCCAGGCGGCCACCACGTAAGGCAGGAAGTTCATGCGTCTTTCTCCCGCGACGGTTTGCGCGTCTCTTTGAGGAACTCGGCGAACATCAGAATAAATCCTCCCGAAACCTCCAGTCCCACCACGAGATTGATGACCGGCACCGTGCCCGCCGAGAGCAAGTCGCCGGTCTGCCCCAGCGGCAGCATGTTTTGGAGGAATGCGCCGCCGGCCAACAGGGTGCCCAGCCCAATCAGCGCGTAACCGCCCGCGCCGGTGGCGTCCGCGAAATCCATCAGCACCTTCGGACTGACGGTGCGGAAGGCCCGATAGCCAATGGCCAGATACACGAGCAAGCAGGCGGTGCCCAGGATAGCGCCGCCCTGGAAGCCGCCGCCGGGCGTCAAATGCGCGTGAATCACCACGTAGAGACCGAACAAGTTGGTGAAGCCGGCCAGCATCAGTCCGAACCACCGCAACGCATCGCTACGATCCGAGGCGTCTCGATTCGGTGAGGCATCGCGCGGCGCCTCCTCGATCTCACTGCGGATCTCGCGCAGCAGCAGAGCCAAGCCGGTGACGGCCGTGAACAGGATGTATTCCTCGCCGAGGGTGTCGAAACCTCGGTAATCGAAGTTGATGGCGCTGGCCATGTTGGTGAGATGACGCTGAGCGACCGCCGAGGCGTTGATGACATCGCCGTAAGGCCCGCGATAATCGCCGAAGGCGGGCAATCCGGCCAGCCCCCAGAGCAACAGGGCCGCGAAGCCGGCCGCGCCAGCCACGAAGAGCAGAAGCCGTCCGCGCTCACTCATGTTCCCTCCCGCGCACCTTCGCCAGCGCGACCAACAGAATGAGCGGCAAAGCCGCCGAGCCGACCGCCAGTTCCGAAAGCGCTACATCCGGCGCTTGCAAAAGGACGAAGAGGACGGATAACAAGAGACCATACAGGGCGAGAACGAGTACCTGCCGGGTCGGATCGCGGGTGAGGGCCACGGCCGTGCCGCCGGCTGCTACCAGAAGAAACGCCATTGCTTGCAGAGCGATCATTTTGCCACCTTCGCTTCCTGCTCCTCGGTGTGCAGCCGACCGAACTGGCGAACCCGCGCGGCTCGCGCCGTCGCATGGGTGAGGATCGGGCCGGTCGCCAGCAAAATCAGAGCGATAAGGACAGCCTTGATTCGTGCCTGCGTATCGGACGCATCGACCAACACGGCGGCAGCGACCGCCAGCGGGCCGAGCAAGGTGGCCGGCCCCAGGTAGTGCAGGCGATCGAAGGAATTGCGCATGAGCAACACACCGAGGGCGCAGAGAACCTCGACCGTCACGCCAAAACCGAGAAGGACGACCACCAGAACCATACGCGGACTCATAGCCAGCGCTCCAGGAAATGGGCGAACACCAGCGCCGCCGGCACGGAAAGCAGGGCGAGCGCCAAGGCCAAGTCGAAGACCGCCGGACGGCCCAGCGCCTGAGCGAGCGCCACGAGGATCAACGTGGTAATGGTTCCCGCGAGTTCGACGGCGACGAGGCGATCCATTGCCTTCGCGCGGACAGCAACGATCCCACAAGGGATGAGAGCCGCGAGGAGAACGCCGGTTCCGGCCAACCAGGGATTCATAGCGGCCACTCCTTGTCGCCGTCGCCGGGCGGCTGTGCGGAAGGAATGAGTTGATGCACCAGTAACGATCCGCGCTGGAAATCGATGGCGACAACATAGGTGTTGGGTGCCAAGCAAGCGCCGACCGTCACCAGCGCGCGCCGCGCCGCCGAAACGGGGTCGTCGTCTCCCGCGTCAAACGGAATCGTGCGAAACGCGCCTTCGATCCTTTGTCGCCTGATGATTGTTCGCCACAATGCCGCGCCGACAATGCCGTAATCCGCGAGGATTCGACCGGGCAAACGGCGCAGCTGCGCTAGCCAGCGGAGCCGAGGCGCAAAGTGCAAATGGCCCGCGGTTCGCGCCGCCGTCACGGCGAGCGCGGCGAGGCCGGCCAGGACAGTGCCGGCGACGAGTTCGGCCCATTGCAAGCTGCCAGCCAGCAGCAGATAGGTGAGAGCGAAAACTGTCCACCATCCCGCCCAGGAACGTATCTCGTGCGCCATACGAACACCTCGGCGACAAAACGGCATCTCCCACGCCGTCCCATTCCGAGCAAAAGGTGTTCCACTGTTGGGCGAATGGGAAAGAAAGCGCGATCACCATAACGTATATCCGCCATCGAGGACCAACAACGCCCCCGTCATGTAGCGCGACGCCTCGCCGGCGAGATACAACGCCAGCGGACCAATCTCGTCCGGTTCGCCGAGACGCCCCATCGGAATGATCGCTTCGACTTCTTTCTGGAAACTCGGCCGTTCGCGGAACCAACGACGGTTGGCGTCGGTCATAAATCCGCCGGGCGCGATGGCGTTGACCGTCACACCAAACGGTGCCCAATCGGCGGCGACGGCGCGCGTGAAGCCAACCAGCGCCGCTTTCGCCGTCTCGTAGTGCCGGCCGTGTATGTTGCGCGTGGCGATTTGACCGCAGATCGAGGCGATATTGATGATTCGTCCCCAGCGACGCGGCAGCATCGCCCCGCCCAGACGCTTCGTACAGACGAACGCGCTGGTCAGGTTCAAGTCGATCAGTTGTCGCCATGTCTCCAGCGCCATCTCCTCCGTGGCGATGTTCTCGCGCCGTCCGCCGACGTTGTTGACCAGGATGTCAATGGGAGGATGATCGCGCAAGAGCATGTCGCAGAGTTGTTCGGCGGATTCGCCCGTGGACAGGTCGGTGGCGAGGACGCGCACGTCATGGCCGCACGGTTGTAGTTCCTCGCGGGCGCGATTCAGACTGTCCGCATCTCGACCGACGAGGATAAGATCGGCCCCTGCCTCCGCGAACGCCTGCGCCATGGCCCGACCGAGGCCGCGACTGCCGCCGGACACCAGAGCGCGGCGTCCCTCCAGACGGAACTTATCCAGTACGCCCATACGTCGATCCTCCGCGAAGGAATGAGTTCCTCTCGTTGTAGTTATGCGGGTAGTGGAGGACGAGGGAAGGAGAGAAAGGAGGCGATGATTGGAGCCGATCAGCAAGGAGGTCAAAAGGTCTCAGCGGCTTGGGCGACTGGGCGATTGGGCGATACTGGGCGAAGGCGATGGGCGATTGGACAGCCGTTGAAACCTTTTGACCCTCCTGTTTGCCGATGCCCCTCTGGGCGTGAGGTCCCCTTCACGGTTCCTACGAAGGGCGAGACGGCGTGGACGATCGCCGTTTTTGCACCCCAGGCGAGTCTCGGGTGCGTACCAGTCAAGAAGGACTGGTTTCTGAATCATTCACACCTTTCGGTGGTTGACTTTAATGTCTTTTGATAAAGCACGTAGAATGCCAAGATTACGAATTTTATACTATTTTCGCAAACACCTTGTAATGAAGGTGTTAGGAATAATCGCTCTTTGATGTGGCTGGATTGAGATGTTGCAAGAAGTGTCGGAATTTTCAAACAAGTGTCGAATAATACGACAGTCGCTTGCGGCTTGGTGCCAAGCCGCAAGCGACTGCTGGAAGTTCACTTCGCGACGATACCGAAATCGCCCTTGAGGTTGCGCCAGCAACTATGAATGTGGTTGGCGGGATTGCCGGCCGAGTCGGCCTGCACATTGAGAAACTCGATCAGGAACGTCGGTCCCTGAATGTGATATGTGTACGGCTGGCCAGGTTTGTCCTTATCCTGGGCGAAGGCGAAGTGGATTTTCTCGGGGCCGGCGGCCTTGATCTCGGCCAACTCCGCCTGGGCGACCTCGCTCGGCATGCGCTCGGCGTAGGACCGAACCAGCTGGCGGAGCAGCGCACGCTGCTTTTCATTCATCTTGGCGGCGGCCAATCCCTTGGGAGCGCCGGCATTGGCGACCGGCTTGCCCTGTTCGATGTCGCTGAAGAGTTTGTTCTGGAAGGCGACCTTGCGCTGTCCTTCATCCAACGCGGCGAACAACTCACGGGATAGATCTTCCGCCTCACGCAGCGTACGCTGGCCTTTCTTCGGCCCCTGCTTGATGTCGGCGGGATTGGCACCGAAGAACGCCGGAGTGGAGGCCACGATCTTACCGCGATCGACCACGAAGTTGAGCGACAGATGATGACCTTCGATGCGCCAGCCCCATTTGCCGACCTTCGAGGGCGTGCCGAAGATGCTGACGAAATACCAGCCGGGATTGCGGACCATCGCGCCGCGCTTTTCCAGATCGGCCAGGATCGCCTCCAGGCTCATGATCGTCGTCGCCTTGAGGTAGCCGGAGGCGCTGGTGCCCGCTCGCAAGAGCGCCTTGGCAATCTCCTTCTGCTCGGCTGTCATCTGCTCGAAACGCAGTCCCTTGCGCGTCGGATTCTTTTCCTTGTCTTGAAGCGGAACGAAGTTCCAGTTGGTGCGTTCCTTGTCGTCGAAGGCGAACACGGCCTTGCCCTTTTGGTCGCCGTTGAGGTCGTTGACCAGCTTGGCGGCGGCGTCGCTCATCTGCACGCCGACCGAATCGCCCTCCTTGCTCAAGCACGCCGCCCCCACGAGGCCGGCCGCCAACACGCTCACGAACAGCAGTTGTTTCAGTTTCATAATACCCCCCTAAAAAAACGAAATCCGAAATCCGAAATCCGAAATCCGAAATCCGAAATCCGAAATCCGAAATCCGAAAGAAACTCAAAGCAAGAATCGTAAAATCCAAAACAAAACGACCAGGGAAGGTTTTGAGATTCGTTATTTTGGTTTCAATTTTCTTTCGGATTTCGGATTTCGGATTTCGTTTTTACAACGTCGGGCCGATCGCCCACGGAGCGAACTCTTCTTCCCCGACGCCGTTCAACTCGCTCTTGGTCTTCTTGCCACTCGCCACCGTCAGGATTTCCTCGAAAATCTGTTGGCCGACTTCCTCAACCGGCGTCGCTTCGAGAATGACGCCGGCGTTGATGTCCATGTCGTCGATCATGTGATTGTACATCGGCGTATTGGTGGCAACCTTGATCGACGGAGCCGGCTTGCAGCCGAACACGGAGCCGCGGCCGGTCGTGAACACCAACACATTCGCGCCGCCGGCGACGATGCCGGTCATGCTGACCGGATCGTAACCGGGCGTGTCCATGACGACAAATCCTTTCGCCTTAACCGGCTCGGCATAACCGACCACATCCACGAGAGCCGTGCTGCCGCCCTTGGCAATGGCACCCAGCGATTTCTCGTAAATGGTCGTCAGACCGCCTTCCTTGTTGCCGGGCGAGGGATTGTTGTTGATCTCGGTGCCGAAAATACCCGCATACCATTCCCACCACTTGATGCGTTCGACGAGCTTTTCGCCGACGGCTCGGTTGACGGCACGGCGTGTCAGCAGATGCTCGGCTCCGTAAATCTCCGGCGTTTCACCGATAATGCTGATACCGCCCTGGGCGACGAGCAGATCGGAGGCAACGCCCACGGCGGGGTTGGCCGTCACGCCGCTGTTGCCGTCGGAGCCGCCGCAATTGGTGCCGAGGACGATTTTATCCGCCGACAACTTCGTGCGTTTCACGTCGTTGACCTGCGGCAGCAGTTCCGCGATGGCGCGGACGCCCGCATCCACGGTCTTCCGGATGCCGCCACATTCTTGAATGCTGATGACCAATGGTTTCGCCCCCCCTTTATCCCCCCCGCGCGCGGGGGGGACAAGGGGGGGAAGCTGAATGAGTCCCTGATGCTCGACGAGATGAATCGCTTGGCCCGTCTCGCAACCAAGACCGACGAGAATGTACGCGGCGATGTTGGCGTGTTTGGCGAAGCCAGCCAGCGTGCGGTCGAGTTGGTTGTGATCCGCGCCGTCATACTGCATGGCGCAGCCGGCCTTGTGCGTGATGGCCACCACGCCATCGACGTTGGGATACTGTTGAAGCAAATCGGTGGCGCGGAAGCGTTCGGAGATGTACTTGCTCGTGCTGGCCGAACAGTTGACCGTGCTGATGATGGCGATGTAGTTGCGCGTCCCGTAACGGCCATCGCCGCGATCGTAGCCCATCCAGAAACGCGGCTCCGGCCGTGGCGGCGGTGGCGGACAATCGCGGCAAAAGGCGTAATCACGCTCGAAAGCGTCGGCGGAGACGTTGTGAACGTGAACCCATTCACCCGGCGCGATGTTCGCGCTGGCGAAGCCGATGATTTGACCGTATTTGTAAATCGCCTCGCCTTTGTGGATGGCGCACAGCGCGATTTTATGGCCCAAGCCGATGCGCTGCGCGAGCGTCACCGTGTCGCCGTTGTACTGAAAGCGTGTCTGGGCGGATAACGAACGAGCGGCAACGGCGATGTTGTCCTCGGGACGTAAGTGGACGGCGAACTGCGAAAGCGGTGGGACGGACATGGACAATCTCCGCGGCGCGTGGCTGAATGATTCCTGTCACGATACACCGGCGGCAGGGCGTTGCAAAGGGGGCATTGCCAGCCCGCAGCGCCAGCAAGGGATCGTCCCTTGCTGGCGCTGCGGGCTGGCAACGTGTTCGTCTTGACTAAATGACTACTTAGGTTAACCTAAATACGCGGTTCCTTCATGGCCGAGAGAGAGTTGTTCGTCGATGACGCATCCTGCCAACGTGCCTTCATTGGAAGAGATTCATAGTTCGGTGCCGATTCCCAAGCACTGGTGGCGGCGCTTTCTCGCTTTTTCCGGGCCGGCGTTCATGGTCAGCGTCGGCTACATGGACCCCGGCAACTGGGGCGCGAATCTGTCAGCCGGCTCGAAGTACGGGCATCGGCTGATCTGGGTGTTGTTGATGTCGAACCTGATGGCGTTGCTCTTACAGAGCCTCGCCACGCGCTTGGGCATCGTGGCCGGCCGTGATCTCGCTCAGGCGTGCCGTGAGAGTTATCCGCGCCGCACCGTCTTCAGCCTGTGGCTACTGACCGAAATCGCCATTGCCGCCACCGATCTCGCCGAAGTCATCGGCACGATTATCGCCCTTAAATTGCTCTTCAATATCCCTTATCTGCTGGGCTTGGCCATTGCTGCGGCGGATACGCTGCTGTTGCTGGCCTTGCAGCGACGCGGCGTGCGTCTGCTGGAGGTTTTGACGCTCGGCTTGGTGGCGGTGATCGCGGGCAGTTTCGTCATGGAGATCGTGTTAGCCCAACCGGCCTGGGGAGCCGTGCTGCGCGGCTTCACACCGGGTCTGGATCCGCAAGACCGCATTGGCAGTCTCTATGTGGCTATCGCCATGCTCGGCGCTACCGTTATGCCGCACAATCTCTATCTACATTCGGCCTTGGTGCAGACCCGCGCGTTCCCGCAGACGCCGGAGGGCAAACGGTTCGCCTGTAAGTACAACCTTGTCGATTCGACGCTGGCGCTCAATGGCGCGTTCTTCATCAACGCGGCCATCGTCGTGCTGGCGGCCACGCGGTTCGAGCAGGAAGTCGAAACGCTGCAACAGGCCCATGAATTGCTGCTGCCCGTGTGGGGCGGCACCGCCAGCGTCTTGTTCGCGCTGGCGCTGTTGGCCTCAGGACAAAGTTCGACACTGACGGGCACGCTGGCCGGACAGGTCGTGATGGAGGGCTTTGTCCAACTACGTGTGCGGCCGTGGGTCCGCCGGCTGCTGACCCGTCTGGCGGCCATCGTGCCGGCTCTGCTCGTGCTGACCCTGGCGTCGGCGAACGACGGCGATGCGAAAACGGTCGATGAACGTCTGCTCTGGTTGCTCTTACTGAGTCAGGCCATCCTTAGTTTTCAGCTGCCGTTTGCCATCATTCCTCTGGTGCAGTTCACCAGCGATCCTCGACGCATGGGCGTCTTCGCCAGTCCCGTCTGGCTGAAGCGATTGGCGTGGCTATGCGCCATCGTCGTCGTCGGCCTAAACTTCGTGTTGATTTGGATGTACATGGGAGAATGGGGGAGAGATGTCGAGAAGGCCGGCTGGCATCCTCTGTGGATCTACGGCACGGTGGGGCCGATCGCGGTCGCTCTGGCGGGTTTCCTCGTATGGGTGATGCTGTATCCGCGCTATCGTCCGCGCGAGGTCCGTCTCCCGCCGCTGGCCGCTCCCGAGTTGGCCGTGGTGCGCTATCACCATATCGGCGTGGCCATCGAATTCGCTGGCGCCGATAACGCCGTTCTCGCTCAGGCGGCGGCGGTGGCGCGTGTGCATCAGGCGCCGCTATTGCTCATCCATGTCGTCGAAGGGCCGGTCGCCGCCTATTATGGCCCGGCCACGGACGATCAGGAGAGCCGGGCGGATCGACTGCGCATGGGCGAGATGGTGAAGCACCTTCAGATGGAAGGGCTGCGCGCGGAGGGCGTTCTCGGCTACGGCGATCCACCAGGAGAATTGGTACGCATTGCGCGGGAACGGCAACTCGATTTCCTGGTGCTTGGCACGCACGGCCATCGGTTCTTCGCCGATCTGGCGTTGGGGCAGACGGTTTCGCCCGTGCTGCACCGTTTGCAAATCCCCATCCTGGTAGTGCCGAACGCGCAGCGTTAGCGGAGAGCTTACTGAGTTGTCATGAACGGGCTATCAGAGACGCCGCTTATTTTCAGAGCAGAACGGGTAGGCAGTGGTCACCAATTCCGATAGCGAAGTGGCGGAATAATTTACAACCCGCGATGGGCCAAATCCTCGACGAGACGCGCGTAGAACGTAACCGCATCGAAGTTTTCGCCGGGCCGCACGAACAGACCATCCGGCGTCTGCGCGAAGTGATCGACCGACAACATGCCCAATACCTCGCCCCACGTCGCGGAGCGCACGGACACAAGGCCGTCGTTGGCTCCCTCCGCCGGCGTCAAGATATTCCAGGCGCGGCGCAACAGCGGCGACACCCGCGACGACGGCACGGCCGCCGTGTAGGAGAAGTAACGCACGCCAGCGGCGTCGGGGGTGCGTTCGTTGAAGGCGCGGCAAGCGTCGGTACGGCAATCGCGAAAACCATCGACGTTGAGACCGAACGCTTCAAGCGTCAGCAACAGCGGCACGCGCTGGCGGAAATTGAGACAAAACCAATCGGCGACGGCCGTACCGTGGTGCGGCGTGGAAAGAGTCGTCAGCGAAGCGACCTGATTGGCCATGCCTAGATGCGTAATGAGATAGCGGGCGTCGAGACCGCCCATGCTGTGAGCGATGAGGTTGATCGGCTCGCTGGTCCAGTGGCGAATCAGATCGCGCAGCTGCTCCGCGCGCTCGGCGACGCCGCCGGTCGGCTCGACGTTGGGATACAGCGCCTCGATGCCGCGCTCGCGCAGAAACGGCCGCAGGTGCGAGAAGTAATTGGTGTCCTCCGGTATCTGCATGCGCAGCATGGTCATGGCCAACATGCCGTGACAGAACACGACCGGATGACGCGGCACGCAACGCAAGCGCGTCGGCCGTGATACCCAACGTACCGGCGTGGGCGTCCGTTTCTCGCCGTTGATGCGCAGCGTGCGTAGGTCTTCGGAGACGCCGGCGTACCGGCTCACGACGGCGCGATCCGGTTGATCCTTCACGGCGTCGGCGAGGGCGGACTCGGCCGTGGGTTCTTCGTTGAGAACCGCGAAATCGAGCCGATCCGCGAACAGCCAACGGAGCCGATCAAGCCCTTGCTTCAGGGCGTCGGCGGCGTCGGCGCGTGAACTAGGCATCAGCACAAAATGGCCGCTCGGCCAACCTAGCGAGGTCGCCGCCAGAGCAAGCTCCGGTTGCAGATTGCCTCCATCGGGAGGGACACCGCAGAGATAATAAATCGGCCGCGCCGGACCCGGTTCCTGCTCCAGCGCGCGGAGCAACTCGGTCAAGCGAGCCGCGAACGCCGATTGCGTCAGCTGTTGCACGCCATCGGCATCGTGGGTGAACTCCAGAGGCAAAATAACGACGAAACCGAAACGACTCTCCAACGGTGCGGACAGGACGACATTGCAGGCGCGCAGCGTCTGGCCGGCGAAGGAGATTTGATGACGCGCCATGCGCCAGCCGCGCCGGGCCGAAGGCAGTTCGGACTCGAATGAGACTTCAAACTGACCGTCCGAACTCACCGGCACATCGGCTTCAAAAGTGATTCCGCCGACTTGCGTTTGAATGTGAGCCGTCAGGTTCGGCGGCGTCGGAAATGGCGTCCGCAAGCGTTTCCACCAATTGCGTCCGCCGCTTGGGGTAAGCGGAATAACGAGTCGTCCTCGCGCCCACAAGCGATGGGTCGAGGCCAGGGTGTCGTGCATCTGCACTTCGGTGACGGTAGGCGCAGGCGCAATGGGCCTGTCAGCCGTGGCTTCCGGGGGAGCCATCGATGCCTCCTCTTCTCTGTTCCTCCTTATCTATTCTACGCTGTTGAGGAGGACGAGGATTAGAAGTCGAGATGATTTTTCCGTGATTTGTGAACGCGCCGGCACCCCGAGCTGGTAATTCCTTCTGTTCGCGTCTTTTAGAGCTTGCGGACAAAACCACACGAACCCGAAGTGCCAGCCAGGCTAAACCATTCCTTCGCTTGCGCTTCGGGTTCGTGTGGTTTTGTCCGCAAGCTCTTAGCTTCCGACAAAGACAGGCAAAGTGAGTTCGCTCGCCTCCTGCGCGGAGGGGAAGAGGACGGAAGACAGCAGCTGCACGAGTTGTTGCCTGAACGGTTCGAGTTGGCTTTTATCGGAAGACAGAGGCAGAATACGGTCGCACAGGCACTGCACCGACGCGACGCGGCCCTCCGGTTGAATCGCCATTCGTAGGGTCGTGAAGCCGTGAAATAAGGGGGCGTGTTGCTGAGTCAATACCCGGACCTTATCCAGGGTCGGGGTCAGTGCGTTGAGAACGGCATCCCCGGACAAGGCACCGTTCAGGATGCCACCCTCCGCCTTCAGGTGGCCGTGAAGGACGAGACGACCCGCGAGAGGGTCCATCGTGCCTTGCAGCGGTTGGACGCCGTGGATGACTCGATCGTCGAAAACGAGGAGTTGGTTGAAGCGAGCGGGAACCTTATCGTAGAAGGCCGAGCCGGCGCCCGATGTCTTGATGCGCTCGCTTTCCCAGTAGTTTTCCGGGTGAAAAAGGATGGTTTCGCCGCCGAGAAAGTTCTTCTCGTCCCACTTGGTTATGGAGAAAACGTAGCCCATTTGTCCGTTGAGAGAATCGTTATGAAGCCCCTGTCCGCAGCCGTTGACGTACAGGCTCAGCCAGGGATTCGATCGGCTGCTCAAACCGAGAGTCGCCATTGCCCAGGCGTTCAATCGCTGACCAAAGCGCTCCACCAGGGCATTCGGTATAATTGTCCCAGGACTGGTTCGCAGATACATGTACAATTCGGGAACGAACCAGTAGTTCCACACTTGATGTTGGGAAGAATGGGCGCGAGGTTCCTTGAAGTGCGCCTCGAAGGCGGCACGCAGTGCGTCGGCCTCGTCGAAAAAACGCTCGACGATCATGTAGGGCTGTTGCATGACGGGATGGTTCCATGTCTCGTCTTCGAGACAGTAACAGAATGATTTACCAGTTCGTCTATTTTACACCAAATTGCGCCGCGTCGGCGAGCGCTCGGATTCCAGGAGGAGTGCAGCGGCGCGGACGTGCGGCGCGAAATAGCCGCGCCGCAGAGCCGCCAAATCTTCCTCGAAACGATGGAGCCGATCGCGGACCTCCGCATGACAGTGAGCCAGCACACGCCGGCCGAGATTCTGCCGCGCCGCAGGTTCCTCGCGATCCTCGGCCTCACAGAGCCGAGTGAGCCAGGCCATCCGGCCAAGCGTGCTGTCGGCGGCTTTCAGCCAGGCCGCCGCCTCGGCCAACGCGAAACAACTCGCTTGCACCTCGGCGTTTCGTCCCAGCGCCTCGCCGAAGAACTGCCAGGCGGCCATCAGTCGCTGCCGGAAGTCCGCCTTGAGCGCTTCGAGTTCCAACACCTCACGCCCAAGATGCCGCACGCGCGTTTCCACGCCGCCCCGCAGCCAGCGCGGCACCACCTCGCCGGCCAACGTCTGCAAAATGACGCAGCGCTCGCCCAGGGCGCCGCCCTGCTGAAGAGTGACCAGGATCAGGCGAGCGCTGGCCGTTTCAAGATCGAGCGATCGGGTCTGCCGATGGGCACGGCGACCGATCACCTCCCGCGCCAACGCTTCCGCCAGATACCGGGTTTCCTCCTGGCGAACCTTGCGGCGAGGAAAATCGCGGAGGTCGGCCACGATCCGGAGCAGGTCGTTCGCCGTCGCATCGTCTGCCGCCTCGCCGTTGTTCGCCATCTCGGGCACCAGACGCGGTTGCAGCAGATCGACCGGCGCGAGCAGGAAATCGCCGGTCATGTACGATACCGGAGCAGCGAGATATTCCGCCGGCGTTCGCGGCGGCGGGCCGGCTCCCAACTCGACAAGCGGCCGATCGCTGGACCTCGGCAACGGGCGCAACTCCTCATGCACGAAAATAACCAATTCGTCGAATAGCGTGGCCACATAATCGAGCCACACACGCAGCAATGGCATGGCGAGTTCCGCGTCAAATCCTTCCTCCAGTCGTGCGTGCGCCCGCAATAGCAACAGTTTGCTGGCCAGCACATGCGCCGCTTGCCGAGCGAATCCCGCACTCACTTCCATCTCGGCTGCCTGTTCGCGTGAACCATTCCGCCCGTCGAATGCCAGAGCGAGAAGACGGTCTTCGGCTTCGCGAATCTCTTCGCGCTCGGCCACCAGCGCGCGGCGCTGGGCCAGCGTGGGCCAGTCAGCGGGAACATCGAGAAGGGCGCGAGTCTGTTCCGCATCCGCAAGCAATCGAGGACCGTGTTGACGATACGCCTCCGGCAGCGGATGCCGGCCGGACTCGCGTGCTGCATCCGCGTCGTTAAGGAGAGCGGTCTGCGCGGCCAAATCATCGCGAACCTCCCTCGCCACTGCCGCCAGCAGATCGGCATGACCGAGCGTATCGGCGGGTGCCCACACCTGTTCGAGCGTCTCCAGCACATAGCGACGCGCCGCGATGTCGGCCAGTAAATGCTTGCCGGCGGCATCGTCCGGCACGAGCGACGGCAGCGACGAAACCCAATCAGCCCGGAGCGCCGGCGACGGATCGGAAGAACCCTTCGCCGGCGCTCTGGGCTGGGTGAAGGTGTTCTCTCCGAGTAGCCGGCGCAAGCCGGTCAGATGATGCTGACGTAGTTGTCGGCCCTCGGCGATGGCCCAGGCGAATCGGCCATCCCATGCGCGATGGGTCCGCTCCGCGGTTTTGACAATGAGGGCCGCCGCCAATTCCAGCAGCCGTTGCCGCGCCGCGCCGAGTCGTTCGCTGTTTTCCTCAAGCACCTCTTGAACGCGCACTGCCAATTGCTGCGCATAGCGGGCCAACATCTCAAGATGATCGCTGCGTGCCCGATCCACCCAGGCCGAGCCGTCCGTCAAGGCATCGTCCAATTCGTGGAGCTTGCGATCGAGTTGATCGAGCAGCTTCGACACGCTGGCCCGTACATCCGCATCCGCCAGTGCATCATCTCGGACGCCTATCTCCCAGGGATCGTTGAGCCGAGACATCGCGGGGTGAACCCGTCCGCCGCGCCCCCAGTCCACGAACGGATTGGTCCGCCAACACGCCTCGCAGTCGATGCACCTGTCGCCGTGAACGATCACTTGCACGGTCTGGGATGGGTCTCCCTGTATCTCAAACACGCCGGTAGGACAAATGTGCGGCAATCGATGCACGGCAGCCGCCTGCTGTCGCGGCTGCGTCGTTTTCCCCACAATATGGATGCAAGGAGACGACTTCGCGGCAGTAGCGCGCGAGGTTGGACCGGTTTTCTCTCTCTCGGAGGAAACAACGGCCGCTGACTTTTCGAGAACGATCGCTTCACTGCGCCGCCGGCGCATCCAGCGAAACAGGTATGTCGCCACCGTCCGCGAGATACTGGCGATCACCGCCAGAAAAGCCAGGGCCGCGAGAACCAGCAAGTCGAGCAGGTTAATTTGCCGCACGAGCAATTCGACTATGCCGGTCAATTTCACTGACAACGGCGTGTCACCATTGCGATAGAGAATGCGACCGGCCGAGGCCAGCACCGGCCGAAATCGGCCGAACCATCGACGCACGAGGCGCGGCGTCGTATTCGCGGAACCCTCGTCATCCGCCGAATGAAAGTGAACACGCAACTCTCCGCTCGGCGGAAGATGCAGCCGCGGCCGACGTACCAGATCGCGGAACGCATTGAGCGCGCCATCGAGGAGGACTCGCGCCAGCGCCGGTCGTGTCGTCACGTCGCGCAAACGCAGCGCATGGCCCATCTGAAGGATGTCGTTTTGCCATTCACCCCATTGGGACCAGGGAACACGCGCCAGGACAAGGAACCAGCCGAGTAGTTTCCTCGGCAGCCAGCCACGCGGACTCGACCAAACGGCTGACGAATCCAGGAGCAGGTCCAGTTCCCGATCGAACAAGACATGGGTTTTCTTGACGTAGCTCGGCCAGCGCTGCAAAAACTCCATGTCCTGCCAGTAGCGCGTCTGTTGCAGCGGTTCGAGGTAATGACGCTGGAGTTGCGCGCGGCTGAAGTCGCCGCCTTCGGCGCGAATGCGCGCCGCCGCCTGGCTGAACAGCAGGCCCGTGGCCGTGGCCGGCCCCGATAGATTCATCACCGGGAAATCGACGCCCAACCCCGCCGCCGCGCCGCCGATGGCTAAACCGTCCTCGATGAGATAAGGAATGTCGCGCGGCCCACCGGCACGGAGCAGTTTGACCGTCCACGCACCGCGCCGGCCGTCGCGCCACCACGGCCGAAGCGCCGGCATGTCCGCGAACCAGTCCAGCAGTTGTCGCGGTTCGCCCTCGAAATGTTGAGACAAGTTCTCGGCCGGCAGTGTGACGTTCAGCGTCAAACTCTGGCGATTGCCGCAAACGAAGCCGCGTGCATTGAGTGGGATTCTGCCGTGATTGCGCAACAGCAAATCGTAGGCAACGCCCTCTTCCGGCCCAACGTGGAAACACTCTTCAATGGCGCCGGCCGGCAGATCGATGACTTGCTGAAGACTGTAGAGAAAAGCCGGAACGTCACGCGGATCGCTGGAGCGATCAAATCCCTCGCGGCTGACGAGATGGCCGGCATCGCCCTCGGCGAGAAAGACGAGATTGCTATAAAAAGGACCGCGTGAGGTGGCAATGCCGATGACGCGCCGGCCATCGCGGATGAGGCTTTCAACAAGAGTCTCCGCCAGCAATGTGACGCCGTGCTTCACGGCAATCTGTGCCAGGTGAGGATCGAAGCGCGATCGCAGCACCGTGTAACAGTGGCGAAACGCCTTGGGATCGCGGTAGACGTTGCCGACGAGACGGCGTCCGTCGGTGGCGAAGCTGCCGCGTTCAATCAGCCGGCGCTCCCAGGCCAGCGCTTCGACGCCCTCAAAGCCAAGGATGTCGGCATGAGCCAGATTCTCGGCGAAGCAAACACCGCCGATGCCATTACCGCCGCCCACCTCGGAGGCTTCCACGATGGCCACCGCGAAGCCGGCCCGCGCCAACCCGATGGCCGCCGTCAACCCCGCGCAGCCAGCGCCCACGACGACCACGTCGTACTGAGCGAAACTCATCCCGTCTTGCAAATAAAAACCTTTCACCACGGAAAACACGGAAAACACGGAAAAAATACAAAAGACAAAAGACCAGGCATGATACCGTTGATTGATTGTCCTCCGGTTCCCAAACGACACAACTCAGCAGCCGGGCGGCCGGGGTTGACGTAATAGCTCGAATCACAGTCATGGCCGCCCGGTCTGCTTGTATGTTCTGTTTTATGGCCGGCACCCTGCCGGAAGTATCCTCTGTTGAGGAGTCGCGGGAGGTCTTTCGGTCTGCTGAGGTGCGACCTCTTGCTACAGATTGGCCCCTCCGCGCCGGATGCAGAAGCTCGTTACATCTTGCGGCCACGACCTCTCATCACAAGCTTCCTCAACGTCCGACAGCCACGGAGGAGCTTCGCGGCTAGGGCACCGCAACCCTACACCATTCCGAAGATCCCATGCTAACAGCCAACACCAACCACACGCAACCGCCCTCGACAACAAACCCAAACAACCACCCCGTCCGCATCGACACCTCACGCTGCGGACATGTCGTGGTGACTGCCCCGCTGTATCGGGGCGATGGCCGCGATCGCACATTTAGCGTGAATCTGGAGGAGAACGTGTTTCACTGTTTCGCGTCGTGTTGCGGCCAGGCGGGCGACGTGATCGATCTGTGGGCGCAACTACAGCAGATGACGTTGCGTGCGGCGGCGTTGGATCTGGTGCAAACCTTCGGTGTGGAAGCGGCGCTGGCAACAGAGAAGAGGCACGGTTAAAAAGCACGGTTGAGTTCGCCGCGTCGAAAGATTCGCCTCGTGACCCCAACCCCTCTCCCCCGGAGTACAGGGGGAGAGGGGCTTTCGGGACAGACTCTCAGTTCTGCATGTCTCTCATCATGATTCTCACTATGAAGAGGAGTCCCGTCAGGAATAACACCCCTGCTGGGTAAAGCCGCTCACCGCCGAAGATCCTATACCCGACGAAGTACCAGAGGAAGGCCGCGACCATCAGGATACCGCCGCCTGCGAGAGCTAGGTCGGTTAGGTTGAAGCCCCGTTTTATGCGGGGGGACTCGCTGGGGAGATCTGAGCGCGAGGCTGCGGAGTCCACTTGAGGGTGTGGGTCAGTTGGTACACTCTGGACGCCGGTAGTAGTTACCGCAGATGGGATTTCCGGCCGCGACTTGACGGGCACGGTTATGGGCCGTTTACAGATCAAGCAGTGAATCGTGCGGGGAGTATTCTCATCCTCCAGTTCATAGTCTCGCCCGCACTCGCACTTGAAGATAATGGACATGGAAGCACCGCCTCCCGAAAAACTGGTGGCCCAGAATCTCTCCTTCGCCGAACAAGTTATTCTACAGCTTTCAGCTGTCTAGTTTGTTCGGGTGTCTCGTGGGCGTCAAGCAAAAATTCGCTGCTTCTCCAACGCGGCTTTTTGCGCAATCGGCGTGATGTCCGACCCAAGTTCTTGATTTTATCCTACTTGCGCCATCGGCATTTTTTTCTCCTTTGCCCCCTTTTTTATTCTTGACTACTTACCCGCCTTTGTGCAAATCCGTCCACGTATCCACAGATGGAACTAAATTGTTCTGTTTGAACGACGAGAACTTCCACATCCGCGCATAACCTTTTCCATCGGCGACTGCTGAGCAGCCTCCTGGCCGCTCTGATCGCCGGTGTATCCTGTCTTCAAAAGTTCATCCGATCACGACGCGCGGCCGGCGCGCGGCCTCCGCTTCGGTCTTGCGAATGAGCGCGTGGACCATCCACGGAATGTTTCCTTCGCCCCACAACAGGAAGTGCAGGTTGGAGGCCAACGGCGATTCCTCCGACCAGGCGAAATGAATCTCCGGCGGCCGGCCGACCGTCGCGAACTCCAGGGCGATCGCGGCCACCACATGCGCGATCGAGGCGCAGTGCGATACGCGAATCACTTCCATACCGCCGTCCTGGACGATTCGCATGAGCGGTTCGTTATGGAAATCGCTCGGATCGCCTAGCTCCGCCTCGATGAAGATGATCGGCACATCCGACGCCAGGCGATGGCGTGCGCGTATGTCGGCGTCTTTCTCCGCCAGCGAACGATGATCGGGGCGGTGCGGCACCAACACTTGAAATTCGAGTTGGCGAATCTCTTCCCAGCGGGTTCCCGAATGGTCGTCGTCGAAAGTGAATCCCTGGTAGCGCAGTTCCGTGCTGCGCCACCAGCGCGATACGCCTGCCAGGACAAAGATCACGGCGACAAACAGCAGCGCGATGACCGCGCCGGCTGGGCTTTCCCACACGAGGCCGGCTTCGTCTCGACTAAAAATAACGGCCGTGAAGAGATTCAACAGATTATCGTTGAACCGCAGCCATGACGGGGTGGCGAAGGGAAGAGGCAGAACGATCATCAGAAGGAAGAATGCACAGGCGAGGAACAACGGAGCGGTGACCAGCGGGAGCCAGAACGAACGCCGCCGGCGCGCGCGGAGATCCACGATCGCGGCGAGAGCAGCGCTGGCGAGCAGCACCAGAACGCTCGTGGAATAAGCACCCTGCTGGTGAGACACGCTGGCGTGAAAATAGAGGATGACGACGAGAATAATTAGATTAAACAGGTGCAGCAGGAGACCGGTACGGCGTGCCCAGTGCATTTCCATGCCGTAGCGCGTCAGGTAGTACGGCAGGAGATCGCGCAGGCTGATGGTCACGCTGGCCCCGGCCAGGAAGAGAATGAGAAGGGCGCTGACATCGTAAAGCGTGCCGAAGGCGGGGCCGAACAGCGGGTTGAGATCGGCCGCGGTTGGTCCGGCGGCTGCCGGCTTTTCCGTCGATTCGATGTCCTTCGCCGGCTCGGCCGGGCCAGCCGGCATCTCCTCAAGCTCGTCGAAATCCTCCGGCCGTGGGCCGCGCGGGGCGTTCGGATCGTGGCCAGGCGGCTGAAGGGAACCTCCGTGAGCCAGGTAAGCCAGGGCGCGGTTGTGCGCGGGGCCATCGCCCTTGAGATCCTTCGTGGGCACCAAAAGCGTGACCGACAGCACGGAGCCAAACAGGAATAGACTCATAAGGAAAGCAGCCGCAATGAGGAGCTTGCGCGCATTGCGAATGCGGCCGCGCGGCTGCGCCGGATCGTCTCCCGACCAGCCACGCACCAGACCGACGCTTGCCATGCTCAGTTCAAAACCACCTAGGCCCAAGGCTAACGGAGGGAAGTACCGGAAGGCGCTATAGGCCAGATAGAAGGTGAGGGCGATAGTGTCTTGGTCGTGGGCCACCTCCTGAAAAAATTCCCAGTTGGCGATGTAATCGGGATGATGGATTAGATAAAGAATGCTGCTGACGATAACCACGCCATTGAGCGCAACGAAGAGACTAACGATAACGCCGGCCGCGATCATGAAGCCGCGCGTGAAACCACGCAACAGGAAGAAATACAAAACGAAACCGAGGACCGAGAGGATCACGGTCACGGTGAGTTGTTCGTTCCACCAGTCGAGTACTTGATTGGCGGTTTCTCCTTGGAGTCTCGCCGGCAGGGACGCACGCAACGATTCCCGCGCTTGCGTCATCCAATCGGCGTGGGCTTGCCAGTAGGAATTGTGGATGAGGTGCAGGGAGGCGTCGGCCGTGGACAGCGTGCGGGTGATGACGAAATCGGCGGCGATGAAACCGAGCAGAAAGAGGATGAGGAGTTTGCCGCTCCATCCGCGAAAATGGCTTTCCAGCAATCCCGTCACGCCGTAACCGTTCGGCGAGCGACCGACGACATAGAGATAGATCGGCAGCGCCACGAACAGCGTGACGAGCACCACTAAAAGGGCGGTGAGCGGCGCGAAATCGCGCGTGGCCCTGTCCACGGCCATCGAGGGCAAATAAGCCAGCGTGCTGAAATAATCCAGGCCGACCAGACAGAGAACCAGCCACCAAGTATACGAAGCCAGGCCACGAGTGGGTGTGGGCGGCACGATCGGCTTATCCATCGCGAACCTTTCGTCAGAAGGAAACCCGCGCGCCGGCCCCCGGCGAATCGCGGTTCCGTGAGTATGTAACCCCGAAAAGGTCGAACAGCCTCATTCTGGTGGTAAGATTAGCGGCACTAACTTAATGGGCGAACGGCCGGCGTCAGCCGGCTGGTGTAGGCTCTAACCGGCCGGCTGACGCCGGCCGTTCGCCATTCGGTTACAGCCAATTAGCCGGCGAAGAACTCCGCAAAGCGGTCCTTGAACGCTTTCAGTCCGAGGTTGAAGACCCAGGCGTCGATACCGACCGACAGGATGCGACATCCCAATTCGACGCAGCGGCGTGCATGGTCGGCATCGCGCGGCAGGATAGCCCAGGGCACACGATTGGCGCGACAAGCGCGAGCCACGCGCTCGATGGCCTGCCACATGCGCGGATGATCCCACTCGCCGGGCAATCCCATCGATTGGCTAAGGTCCGCGGGGCCGATAAAGAGAAAATCAAGATCGGGAATGGCGGCTATCTTCTCGACATCCTCGACGGCGTCCACATGCTCGATCTGCACGCCGACGACGGTTTCAGCATTGGCACGGCGGAAGTATTCGGGAGCGGGCATCATGCCATAACGGCCATCGGCACCGGTGCCGTTGACGCCGCGCATACCGCGCGGATGAAACTTGGCCCAACTCATCAACTCCTCGACCTGGCGGACGCTGCGCACCATCGCGGCCATGACGCCGCCGGCGCCCGCTTCGAGCGCGCGCATGACGGTGGCGTAATCGGTCGCCGTCAGACGGACGAAGCTGTCCAGACCGCAGCCGCGCGCCGCCCGCGCCGCCTCCTCGATCTGCGGAATCGTCAGGCCGACATGCTCCTGATCGAACCAAACCGCATCGAAGCCACCCTGCCAGGCGATCATCTCGACCAGCTTGGGATTACACAGTTGGCCCAGCGCGAAGAGCTTCACCACGCGATCCTGTGCCAGCAGTGTTTTCAAATGTGCGCCCATATTTATCCTTTTACTCTGGAGTATCCGTCGCTAGCGCTTCGGGTTTGTCGAGCGGCAACGTCATCATTTGTCCGGCCGCGTGAGCAGGCGGCGGAACTGCCGCACTTTTTCCACGTCCAACCCTTCCGGTTGATGTTTCAACAGCCAGTCCACGTCTTGCAGCGCTCCGGCGCGATCGCCCGCCTGGTAACGCAATCCGGCCCGCAGCCCGCGTTCGGGAGCCGCCTCGGGGTCCACGGTGACGATGGCGTTGACATAGCGAAGCATGCCGTCGTTGTCCTTCTCCTCGCGAGCCACATTGAGCAAATTATGCAGCATACGAACAATAATGGCCCGTTTATTCACCCCGCTGAGATGCTCATCGCGCAGCGCTCGCCGGGTAATTTCAAGGACTTTTTTACCCGCCTCTTCCCTCGTGAGCGGTTGTCCGCCCTCGTAGACATCGATGAGTTGCCCTTCTCCCTTGGCCGGCTTGAGCCGGACCACGAAATGGCCGGGCAAGCCGACGCCCTCCAGCCGCACGTTAAGCCGGCGGCCCAGTTCGATGTACAACACCGACAACGTGATGGGCAGCCCCTCGCGATCGTCGATCACCTCGGAGAGATAGCTATTGGAGCGATTGTAGTAATCGCCGCGACTGCCGTGAAAGCCGCGCTCCGAAAAGAGATACTTATTGAGCGCCGCGAGGCGGGTTTTATCGTCGGCGTTCTTCGGCAGTCGCGCGGTGATCTTGTCGGCCATGCGCTCGACCTCGTGCCGATACGCCTCGACATCGACATCCTCGTTGTCCAGACGCGCGATGAGCAGGGCGGCGTGCAACAAATCGATGTTCTTCTCCTCGACGTGCAACACGCGCACCAGTTCATCCAGCACGTTCCGCTGATGCACGGCGGAGGCGAGTCGGCGCAACTCGCCGGCCTGCTTCTCCAACTGCGCGGCCCGCTCGCGCAACAGTTTCATGCCGATCGGCCCCTCCGGGGCCAAACGCTGGGCCATCTCCGCCCCAGGCTTGTTTTTGGGTGACAAACTATCCAGCGCCTTGCCGATGCGCGTGACCGCTTCCGCAGGCGGAGCCAGCGGCGGCAAGGTTTTGGCCATCTGAAACTGCTTGAATTCGGCGACGGTATCGCGGAACTTGGCCAGACCCACGCGGCCCTTCGTGTACACATCGTCGGTCGATTCGATGGCGAGTTGATCGTTGACGAAGCAGCGAATACGGTCCTTCTCCAGCCGTACTTTCAGCGTGTTCCATTCGCCGGGATGATAATGCGGGCTGGCCTTTTCTTCCAACACCTTCCAGGTGAACACGTCGGGACCATCGAAGCGTGTCAAGCGTAGCCGGCCGTTGGAGGGATAGAAACCATAATGCTTGTCACCGTCGGCGTGGAAGATCAGGCCGGCGGCGCCGCTCTCATCGTGCAGGCGCACGCGGACGGCGATCTCGCAGGGCAGCGGAGGCAAATCGCGCCGCGATAGGCAGCGCGTGCGGCCGCCGAAGCCCTCGCCCATACCCTCAGCGATAATGCGGCCGGCGCGCTGCCGCCATTGGCCGCCGAGTTTCGGCTGCCACTCGTCGCCGTCCAGCGCGCCGATCGTCAGCCAGGCGGACATCGGCACCGGGTTGGGTTTCTTCAGCAGCGGCTTCAGCGTATTGATGGCGACGGCGAAACCGAGGTTCTCGGTCACCAGCGATTTGATGGTGAGAATGCCGTGAACGCGGCCGCGCATGTCGAGCAGAGGTCCGCCGCTGTTGCCCGGCTCAATGGGAATGGCGAGTTGGATCATCGGCCGGCCATCGATGTCACGTTGACCGGACACCACGCCCGCGACAACGCTGTGTCGCAGTCCCTGCGGATTGCCCATCGCAACGACGGCTTGACCATCCTTCAACGTGGCCGAGTCGCCCAGTTCCAGCGGCGTCAATCCCTTGGCGTCGATGCGAAGAACGGCCAGATCGAGCTTGCGATCCGACGCATGGATCGCCTTCACTTCATGGTGTTTGCCGTCGGCCGTTTCGACACGGATGGGCCGCCCTTCGCCGATGACGTGGCGATTCGTGGCGATCAGTCCATCGGCCGACACCACGAAGCCGGTGCCCAACCCCTCGCGCTTGCCATCCCGGCCGCGCACGGTGATGACGACGACCGAGGGACGAACTTTTTTCGCCAACTCCTCGACGCTCGCGGTTTTCGCGGCGTCGGCCGCGACAGCCGGTTCCCCAGCGCGTGCGGGGAGGGAGCCGAGCAAGGCCAGGCTGAGGACAAACAAAAACAAACGCGACATGGGACGGTTCTCCCGAGTGCCAGAGGAGCGATCCGGAGGTAGTCTCTATTGTGCGGGTACGGCGAGCGAAATGCCACTCCGAAGGATGTGGAACAAACCAACGGCGGCGCTTTCTCGTCTATAGGGTGAACCGTGCGGGGACTGTTTTCAAGCATGAATGTAAATTGAGGGAGTGAGGATCATGGGTCGCAAATGGTTTTTGGCGTGTCTGGGCGGCGGCACCTTGGCTGCTCTGGGTATATTCATCTTTCTGTCGCCTCGGCCCTCAACCGCCGAGCCGAACAAACCCGCCCCGCAGGATGTAGCGCTGCCGCAAGTGACGCAGTTGCCCATCGGTCAGGTGGTGCTGTTTTCCAGCGGCGTCGGCTATTTTCAGCGTGAGGGCACCGTCGAAGGCAACGCCCGCGTCGATCTGTCGTTTCCTGTCACCGACATTAACGACCTGCTTAAATCAATGGTCCTGCGTGATCTCGATGGCGGACACATTTCTACCGTCTCCTATGATTCCAACGCTCCCATTGAGCGCACGCTGAAAAGCTTCGCCGTCAACCTGACGACGAATCCGACCTTTTCGCAGATTCTCAACCAGGCACGCGGCGAGAAGGTGGAAGTGGTGTTGCAGCAGACCAACGCCACCCAACCCGGCACGCTGACGGGAACACTCATCGGCTGCGAGAAACAGAAGCAGGCCGTCGGCGGCAAAGACACCGTCGAAGTCGAACTGCTCAATATGTGGTGCGCTGACGGCATGCGCAGCCTGAAGATGCCGGAAGTGCAGCGCGTGCGCTTCCTCAATCCCATTCTCGATAGCGAATTCAAGAAAGCGCTAGAGACGCTGGCCCTCTCACATGACACGCAGAAAAAATCGGTGAGTGTGAACTTTGTCGGCGAGGGCAAACGCGAGGTGCGCGTCAGCTACGTTGTTGAGAATCCCATCTGGAAGACCAGCTATCGGCTCGTTCTGGACAAGAAGACGAAGAAGCCTTTTCTGCAAGGTTGGGCAGTGGTAGAGAATCCGACCGATGAGGATTGGAAGGACGTGCGCATGGCGCTCGTTTCGGGTCGGCCGATTTCCTTCCAGATGGATCTGTATCAGCCATTGTACGTGACGCGGCCCGTCGTCGAAATGGAGCTATTTGCCTCGCTACGGCCCGTCGCCTATAGCGGCGGCATGAAGGATGAGAAGGCCGCTGTTGCCGGCCGAGCCGGCGCCGCGTTTGGTTTTGATGGCAAACCGGGCGCAAGCAAGGGCGAGGGGCAGGGGAAAGATCGTGCCCTGCGTGAATCATACCGCAGAGTCGAAAGAGATTCTGTTTATGCGGACAAATCGAAGCAGATGTTAAATGGTCGGATGGATCTCCGTGCGGGCGTGTCGAGTGTAGCGTCGGCGGCCAAGCTGGGTGATTTCTTCCAATACGCCATCGATAAGCCCGTCAATCTCGCACGGCAAAAATCGGCATTGTTGCCCATCATCAACAAGGACGTGGAAGGCACGCGCGTCTCCATCTACAACGAACGCACACAGGCCAAATTCCCTCTGCTGGGACTGAAGTTCAAGAACACCTCCGGTCTGCATCTCATGCAAGGACCGATCACTGTCTTTGAAGGCTCCAACTACGCCGGCGATGCTCGTATCCTCGATTTGCAACCCAACGAGGAACGGCTCATTTCCTACGCCATCGATCTGGGAACCGAAGTCAATCCCGTGCCGAGTACCGACAACGGCCGATTGACACAGGTGAAGGCGGTCAAGGGCATCCTGCACACCACGACCAAACTGCGCGAGTCGAAGACCTACACCATCAAGAATCGCAACGATCAGGAACGACTCGTCCTCATCGAGCATCCCGTGCGCAACGAATTTACCCTCGTCTCCACGGCCAAACCCGCCGAGACGGCCAGCGATTTCTATCGCTTCCAGGTCAAGGTCGCGCCGGGCAAAACGGAAACGCAAACCGTCACCGAGGAACGCCTCATCAACTCGTTAGTGCAATTGACCAACCTCGATGACAACAGCATCCGTCACTTCATCAGCCAGACCGTGACCAGCGATAAGGTCAAGGCGGGACTGACCAAGGCGATGGAATTGCGTTGGACGTTGGAGAAGACCAAGCGTGAGATCGCGGAATTGCAGCGTCAGTTGGATACGATTCGCACGGATCAGCCGCGTTTGCGTGCCAATTTGAAAGAATTGCCGCAGACTTCGGATGCGTTCAAGCGCATTGTCACGAAGTTCAATGAGCAGGAGACGCAGATCGAGAAGTATCAGGCTGACATCAAGAAGCTGCAAGAAGTCGAACACAAACAGAAGAAGACGTTCGACGACTATCTCGCCGGCTTCAACGCCGAGTGATTTTCTCCCTCTTACCAGCCCACAGCGCCAGCAAGGGTTATTCGTTCCCTTGCTGGCGTCGCGGCTGGCTTTTCAGACCCACGCCGTCGGTTGCAGCAGACGATCCAGCGTTCGCAGCACGTCGTCGAACGCCTCTTCATCCAGCACAGGCGTCGCTCCCTCGGTCGGCAACTCGCGGTCCAGTTCGACCCAACTGCGGCAGCCGGCGTAGTCGGCCGTTTCGCTCAGCTCGAAAGTCCGCGGCGCACGATAAACGCGCACCGGCAACACGTACAAACCCGGCTGGCGATACGCGAAACGCGCCTGCACCGTCTCCTGCGACCAGCCATGCAGCCCGGCCAGCCTCAAGGCGCTCATCAGATCGTGGATATGATAAAGGCCCGTCACCTCGACAAAGTGCGATAGACGGACAATGCCCTGTGGCGGCTGTTCCCTCTCGATTTGCTCCAGCAACGGCACCGTCTCCGGGGTAATACCGTCTTTCTGCTGATGCACGCTGGTCGGATACAGCCAAAACCGCGTGTGTTCGACGCGGAACTCACCGCCGTTCTCCGCGATGCCGCCCTTGCGGAGAATGAACGCTTGCCGGCCCTCGGCCAGGGCGCGGCAAATGACGGCCCATTCCTTGAACGCATGTCGTAGGGTGTTCATAGCGATTCGTCCTCCCCCTTGGGCGAGCGCAACATCAAGTCCGTGACGGCGGTGCGCGGATCCTTGTTCTCGTACAGGACGCGGTAAACCTCTGTCGTGATCGGCATGTCGATGCCCATCTGCGCGGCCCGATCGTGGACGCTGTGGGCCGTGTACGCGCCCTCGGCGACCATGTTCATGTTGGCCTGAATGTCCGCCCAGCGTTCGCCGCGCGCCAGTCGCTGGCCGACGCGATGATTGCGGCCATGTGGGCTGACGCAAGTAGTGATGAGATCGCCCAGGCCGGCCAGTCCGGCGAAGGTCTGCGCCTGTCCTCCCAGGGCGACGCCGAAGCGTGTCATCTCGACGAGGCCGCGCGTCAGCAGCGCCGCCTTGGCGTTATCGCCCAGGCCCAGACCATCATTGATGCCGGCGGCGATGCCGATGATATTTTTGAGCGCCCCTGCCAACTCGACGCCGACCGGATCGAGATTGGTATAGACGCGGAAATGCTCGGTGCTGAACATTTGCTGAATGGCGCGGGCCAACTCAAGGTCGCGGCTGGCGGCGACCACGGACGCGGGCAGTCCTCGGCTCGTCTCCTCCGCGTGACTGGGGCCACTGAGAACGGCCACGTTCTCGACGCCCAGCATCTGGGTCCAAATCTCGGTTGGCCGCAGAAAGGTGCCGTTTTCGAGTCCCTTGGCGAGACTCACCACGGGCGGCCCCGACCGAACCGCCGAGGCGATACGGCTTAGCGTGGAGCGCAGATAAATGGTCGGAACGGCGGCCACCCACAGGTCGGCGTCGGCGACGGCCCGCTGGATGTCCATCGTCAGTTCGACTGTGGGTGGAATGGGAATGCCGGGCAGCAGCCGGACATTCTCCCGGCGTTCCTGCAAGAGTCGGCCGTTGTCCTCGCGCGCGCTCCAGAGCGTAACGCGGTGCCGCGGATTCTGGACGAGGAGCAAGGCGATGGCCGTGCCCCAGGAACCATCTCCGAGGATTGCGATCGAGGTAGGCATACGGAAGCAATCTCACAAAGTCCAGGCAAGCGGGGGAGGGTACGCTTTATCGTATCGCGGGCCACGAGGATTGAACATCCTCTCGCGCTCTTCCGCCCATGAATCCCCCTCAAGCGAAGAGACTCTCTTGCCGCCTTGGAAGCGGGTGTACAGCTGGCGGCCAGGTGCCCCGTCGTTATAATCGCCAGAGTCAACCTCTACGGCTGATGGCAACCATCAGCGACTGATCCGTAAGGGCATTGCAAAAAGCCGGGAAGCCCATAAAATGGGTGCAGCGTTCGGAAGTCGAGAGGCTTACCCCACCGGACGCAAGGACTGACTTGGTTGATGGTTAAATAAAATCGGGGCGTGGCGCAGTTTGGCTAGCGCGCCTGA
>DATNCY010000319.1:0-6786 GCA_035553375.1 Gemmataceae bacterium | reverse complement strand
GCGCACGCGCTATGCCACGTCCGCGCCCTGTATCGTAGTGAGAAAGGCCAGTGGCAGGCTTTCTGGGATCAGCAGTTCTCCGAACCGTTTGTTCAGCAAGCTGCTTGACGCTTACACAACGCCGCAGCGTGAGGACCGCACCTTTTCTGGCCGCTGACGTCTTCTGTCGGGGAAGCCAGGCCTTCGGCACCCGCAGCATCTCGTGGGCATCGGGCCGGAGCGGGGCGACATGGCTCACCACCAAGCCGCAGCCGCCGCCCAGTAGGTTCACCATCTTGCGAGCCGCCAAAAGTCCCAGCTTCAGGCCACGCCAGCGCGGATTCAAGACGACGTAGTCGAGTATGAGCAGGTCGGAGTCCATCGTCTCAAATTGGCCGATGATAGAATCTGTGAAATAATCGGTTTCCGGGTTAAACAACGCGGCGTACAGGTCGCACATCGGCTGACTGTGAGCGTCGAAAACGTCGAGTAGGGAAACTCCCTGCTTGGCTGCGAGGCCCGTGTGAACCCGGAACGCGTGGACGCGGCCGACAGAATACAGAACATCGTCATCACCTGCGGCGCGGATGACTCCCTTGTAAGCGGAGATGAACTCGTCCGGCTCGACCTCCGGATGCAGGCTGGCGCTGGTTGAGAGGATAATGTCGAAGTAGGTCATGGGGCATACCAATGCCGGTGGCCAGGTATCTCATTATAACGACATTGTCGTCGAACGTCCGTCGTGGTTCAACCCAGGCAGCGGAGGACTTCTCCCAGAACGGACAATGACTCTTGAGGCATTGCTTTTATCCTCTTGTCGAAGCTGTAGAATAACTAATAATCGCGCTGTCGATGCCGCCAGCATTCCCACCAGAACACCAGCACGAGGGGACGATGGCTGGCAAAACTATCTTGATAATCGAAGACAACTCTATCCAGCGTGAAGTCCTGGCTACGGAACTGCGACAGCACGGATTTCGAGTTCTCTCCGCTCCAGATGGTCAGGACGCATTGAACCGGTTGTCCAACGGTCCGCTTCCCGACCTCATCCTACTCGATATGCTTTTACCCAGCGGCGAGTGCGACGGCTGGTGGTTCCTGAATCAGCGTCAGGACATTCCTGCCCTGTCTTCCGTTCCCGTGGTCATCATGACCTCGCTGTCCGTCTCCTGCGAGACCTGGGCGGCCTCGCTCGGTGCCGCCGGACTCCTCCGCAAGCCGTTCGATGTGGAAAGCCTGCTATCCGAAATCCGACACTACCTTGGAGAATCGGTTCAAGCGTGAGCGGATAGCTCCATGCAACTCGGACAATCCGCCGGCAGAGCAGCCTCTCCTTCTTTGAATCGAGAATCCTGTAACGTATAACACGTGGGTCCCGCCGTGAGTTTTTTCGGTAACTGGGCGATACCGATGGATTCCGGTGGGACGTTTTCATTTCTCGTCCACCTCGTCAACGGTCAGCCGCAGCAACTGAGTCGTCCGCGACTGCGTTCTTGTAACGCACCTTCTCGCGTGTTAGCCTATCCGCTAATGGACCTGACACCCCTGAAGGAGATTGCGATGAACCGTTCTGTATTCGCCGTGCTGTTCCTTCTCGCCACCTCCATCGCCTTGGCCGCTCCTGCCCCCGCCAACCGCCCGTGGGTGACGGGCTGGGACAAGCCTGTGGACCCCGACAAGGATTGCAAGTTCACCATCGACAAGAACACGCTGACTATCGAAGTGCCTGGCAAGGACCACGACCTTGCCGTCGAACGCGGCCTCATGAACTCTCCCCGACTGTTACGCAATGTGGAGGGCGACTTCGTGGCTCAGGTCCGTGTCAGCGGCACTTTCCAGCCATCGCAGAACTCAACCTCCCGCGAACGCCTCCCCTTCGTCGGTGCCGGTCTGCTTCTGATGGCGGACGACAAGACCTACATCCGTCTGGAGCGAGCCGCGCTCGTCAAGGGCGGGGAAACGAAGACCTACGCCAACTGGGAACTGCGGCAGGATGGCAAATGGGTGCTGGCAGGCGCGGAGGCCGTCCAGCCTCTGGAAGACAAGCTGACCTTCCTGCGACTGGAGCGTAAGGGCGACAAACTGCTGGCCTCGGTCAGCCACGACGGCAAGGAGTGGAAGGAACTTAATCCCCTGGAAGTCAAGCTCCCGGCGAAGCTCAAGATTGGCGTGTCCGGCGGCGGCACCTCGATGGACGTGTTTGCCCCGCGGTTCGACCAGTTCCGGCTGACGCAGAGGAAGGGCAAGTAGAGCGCCAGCGCCTCTCCTGGTACGCCAGCGCAGCCCCTGGCCGTCTCGAACACTCGCGGTCCAGCCAGCGTGGGTCCTGGACAGGGCCACCCTATCGCAAAAAAATGGAAGTCGTGGACGCGCCGGCCGTCGCTGGCCCATTATCAAAGTGAGCAGGCGAGGGGCGGACATGGCGAATGGTCTGGACAAGGTTCTCGAACACCTCTACCGGGCGCTTCCGCCGCCGGACCGAGCGCTGACGGACGGCCAATTGCTGGCGCGGTTCGTCTCCGCGCGCGACGAGGTGGCCTTCGCTGCCCTGGTGCGCCGCCACGGGCCGATGGTCCTGGGCGTCTGCCGACGACTGCTCCGGCACGCGCAAGACGCCGAGGATTGCTTCCAGGCCACCTTCCTGGTGCTGGCGCGGAAGGCGGCGTCGGTCCGGGGCGAGGCGCTGGGCGGTTGGCTGTACTCGGTGGCCTGCCGCACAACGTTGGAGGCTCGGACGGCCAACGTCCGGCGGCGGTCGCGCGAGAGGCAGGTCGAAGACTTGCCGCACCCAGAGGTGCCGCCGGAGCAGGCGCGGGACTGGCAACCGTTGCTGGACCACGAACTGAACCTCTTGCCGGAGAAGTACCGGGCGGTGATTGTCGCCTGCGACCTGGAGGGCCGACCCCGCAGGGAGGCTGCGCAAAACCTGGGCCTGTCCGAAGGGACAATCTCCAGTCGGCTGGCGCGCGGGCGATGTCTCCTGGCGAAACGACTCTCGCGGTACGGTCTGTCGCTGTCGGGCGGCGTGCTGGCGGCTGCGATGGTCGAGAGCGCGGCACCAGCCGGGGTGCCGGTCGCGATGGTGTCGGCCACCCTGAAAGCGGCAGTGGGGCAGGCGTCAGTCTCAAGCTCGGTCGAAATCCTCGTGAAAGGAGCGTTGAAAGCCATGTTGTTGACGAAGCTGAAAGTGGCAGTCGGGGCGGTAGTGGTTCTGGTCGCCTTCGGGGCGAGCGGCCTGGTTTACCGGGCAGCGGAGCAGCCCGCGCCGGCGGCTGAGCAGAAGAAGGGCGACGGCAAACCGCGGAACGAGTTGGAGGCGCTCCGGCGCGAAAACGAACTGCTGAAGCTCAACCTGGAGGTCGTGCTGGAGAAGGTGCGCGCCCAAGGGGCCGAGTTGCGCACCCTCCGGGGCCACGTGAAGGGGGCACCAAACGCAATAAGTTTGGGTCTTCTGCACAAGTTGGCCCCGAGCGGGAAAGGCGTGGCATACGCTGACTTCGACCGCGACGGTATCCTCGACATCACAATCGTCAACGAGACCCGGTCCGACCCATTGCGCGAAGCCGAGGCCGCCCTCAAGGCGCTGCGCGAGGCGACCGACCCCGAGTCCCGCGGGCGTGCGGCGGACCAGCTGGAGGGGGCGCTGAAACGACTGAAAGAACCAGAGAAGCCGAAATAGTCGCCCTGTCCCGGCCCCGCTGTTCCAGAAGGTTCAGCGGGGCTTTTTGCTGCGACTCCGTCGGTTGCTTCGTATGCAGGTGCCGTGTACGGCTGAGCGCCAAGGCCGTTGGAGGGCGGGTGCAGGCAAAATCAACTGTTCTCCCCAATCAGCGCACGCGTTTGCGACTACGTAAGGCGACCTCCTGCTCAACTTCCCGCCGCAATTCCTGGACATAACAACGCACTTCATCAGCGGTCATACCACTGTCTCGGAGCAGTCCAGATTCTGCTTGCCGACGGATGAGGTAGAGGGCGAACAACCGGGGAGGCCAACCGTTCTGTTTTCTTCGAGGGTTGTTGGCAACGACGCGTATCGCAATACGACCAATTGGGCGTGGCATGAGTATGCTCCTGTGGCCCGCACGTCGTTGAGCGAGAGTAGGTCCATCAGAGGAAGGAGGCGTCACCGCCATACTAATAGACGCGAGTGCGAAAGTTTTCTATCAAAGATTCAGGAAAAGTTGCTGAGAGAGTAGCTACGCCCGGCCCAGAATGGCATCGAGCGCAAAACAGCCGCGGACATGAGGGCCTGGGCTATGATAAAAGCGAGAACGGGAAACAGATTTGTTGCCAGCGAGTCCATCTCATCCTCTCCCAAATCCTATGTTTGTAGTCAGTCGTGTGGGTCAACACAAGCGAGCCGTTCGGCTTCAGTCATATCTCAAGTTCAGGCGAGTCCACCAAACCGTCAGGGACGAAATGAGTTGTGTTCCTCTGAAAACTCATCAATCGGTGAACTTGCGGCGAAGCCCTTCTGAGGCGACGCCACCTTTCCGCTATAGCCGAGCCGGATGAGGATTCGTCGGATAAGGAACAGCCGCCACTTGTCGAAGTCGTGGCGCACCTGGGTAGGAGCGTGGGGCAGCGTATTACCGTGGTCTACCGCATTCCGCACAAGTCGGTAACGCTCTTCCTCCGTGTAATGCTTCGGAACATCCCACTGCAACTTCCCGCGAGCCGCGCCGATAAGTGCAGGCAGGGTCTTCGATTCCGCCTCCGCCAGCGTGAGATGACACCCCTCAACAAGCGAACTCCGAATCAACAGTTCGACCGCCATCATGAGAGTGGCGTACTTCTGTTCAAGGTAGGGCGGGTCTTCGACCGCCGCATAGAGAAGAGGCAACCGTCGCCACAGGTCCGAGGCTTGCATCCGGACATGCTCATCGAAACACTGACTAAATAGCTGAGGCAACCCATCAACTGCGTGCGGGCACGGCAGGATATTTCCCGGACGGAACTTGGACTGGATGGACGCAGCAATGGTCCGGCGGACGACGCGACCATCTTTGTCCAAGAACGATAACACGGGAATACCCGTGTGTTGCCCAACGATGTAATAGCACAGACTCGCGACGTGGTGAGCAAATCCTGTTAATTCATCGTCAGTGGCTCCAGGCCACGCCTCAAATGAGAAAGTGACAAGGGCTGCGGAAGGAATTATCCCGGCGTCCACAAGACGCCTAAGTTGGACGCGCTCCTTGCGCCAGGTAAAGTCCACAGTCCGCCCGGACGCCTGGACTCGCAGCACTTTCTTCGGTCCATCGGCCACGTTGCCGTACTCGAAATCGAAATTGTTAATAGTCGCTGTCACCATGACGACTGGCCTATCGTCACCGTAGGTGACGGTCGCTGGTTGATTGATTGGCGCGGCGATTGCCCAACCTGGTTTCTCCCAAGCACCGGAAGTGACCCGAACGTAGAACTGAGGACATTTCAGGCGGAATGGCCCGTGAGGACTATCGCCGGTTACAGTCAGCCCATGTCCGAAGTTGCGGCTCAGAGGGCAATCCGCTGGCCAGCGGAAGAAGAGAAGACAATTCCTGGTAGCGGGAATAAGGAAACTTGCGGCGAACGGCTGCTCGGTCGGGTCTGGCCGGGAGTCGCCCATCGCTTCCCGAGCGCGGCTGAAAGCCACGGTCAGAGGATGGTTCGGGTCGCCATGACCTGCAATCTGCCCGATTCCGGAATGGAGCGGTAGTTTACAGTAGCGCTCCAGACGGTCTAAGTCCTCAATGAAAGGAAAAATCGCCGGCAGGTCCATAATCAAGTTCTCGTGCAAGCAGTGCAATCTGCTGTTGGGTTGTCTCGTCTGGTTCATGGTTACGACAGGCTGACCGTATCAACGGGTTCGGTGATTTTTTCTCACCGGATAAGTAATAAGGAAAATGTACCTGTCGAATGCAACAGATGGAAGCTCAGCAGAGAGACGCCATCCTTCGCTGGCCACAGTCGCCATGCTGCCGTCGTAGCCGTGGGCTACTGAGCTAGGCGCGACCTCATCCGGAAGCGACAATTCAAGAAGTTTGCGTGCCCCTCAGTTCACCGAGAGAACATGATTCATGATTGACCCACTCATCTCACTGGCCTTCGCCATGCACAATGGCAAGGGGGTCTACGCCGTCCTGCTCGGTTCCGGCGTATCGCGTTCGGCCGGCATCCCAACTGGTTGGGAAGTTGTACTCGACCTCATTCGACAAGTCGCCCAGTTGGCGGGAGAGGAATCCGAGCCTGACCCTGCCGCGTGGTTTGAGCTGAAGTATGGCGAACCGCCAGGATACTCGAAACTGCTTGATATGCTCTGCAAAACCCCCGCCGAGCGACAGCAGGTGTTGAAGGGCTACTTTGAGCCATCGGAGGATGAGCGAGAGCGTGGCCTCAAAATGCCCACCGCCGCACACAAGGCCATCGCAGACCTTGTCGCCTCTGGTCACATCCGCGTCATCATTACGACCAACTTTGACAACCTCATGGAAGGCGCTCTGCGCGCGGTTAACGTAAACCCAACTGTCATCAGCACGCCTGACGCCGTGCAGGGAGCGGCTCCTTTGGCCCACAATCCCTGCACCATCATCAAGCTGCACGGCGATTATCTCGACACTCGCATCAAAAATACCCCCGCAGAACTGGACGCCTACGACGAATCGACCAACCATCTGCTGGACCGTATTGATGGACGACAACTGTATATCCCGCCCGACGACAACTGGATTTCCCGATCCGGTCTGACTCGTTCGCAGGTCAACGACAATTAGATTTCCCGATCCCACAACGGCCCTACGCTATCCAGAACCCGCCCACACCGGAGGT
>DATNCY010000318.1:0-65727 GCA_035553375.1 Gemmataceae bacterium | reverse complement strand
CCTCCGGTGTGGGCGGGTTCTGGATAGCGTAGGGCCGTTGTGGGATCGGGAAATCTAATTGTCGTTGACCTGCGAACGAGTCAGACCGGATCGGGAAATCCAGTTGTCGTCGGGCGGGATATACAGTTGTCGTCCATCAGTCGCCGAGCCTTCACCCAGGATATGCGGAAGTTCGCCTCGTGGTTCAACAGCGCCAACCGGGAACGCTTTGTCGTGGGGCGAGTGACCACGAGGGACGTTGCCGATTTCCGTGACCACCTGCGTCGGGAGCAAGGTCAGGCCGTTGCTACGATCAACCGGGCGTTGGTGACGGTGCGCCGGTTCTTCGCTTGGCTTGTTGAGCAAGGCCACAGCGCCTCAAACCCGGCCAAGAAGATCAAGGAACTAAAGCGGGTCGGACTGGCCCCGAAAGGACTCGACCGCAGCCAGGTACGCCGCCTGCTGCGTGAGGTTGAACTGCGGGAGGACATCCGGGCGGCGGCGGTCTTCAGTTTGTTCTTGTATACGGGCTGCCGCTGCTCTGATCTGGTCAACCTCGAACTGCACGACCTGCTGCTGGCCGAACGCAGCGGCACGGTAGTCTTCCGATTCGGCAAGGGCAACAAGCAGCGCTCCGTGCCGCTTCCACTCCCTGCCCGACGTGCGCTCCAGGCGTACCTCGACACCCGCCCGCCAACGCAGACCAGCCGGGTGTTCGTCGGTGAGCGGGGGCCGTTGACGGATCGGGGCGTGCGGGCTTTATGCGATAAGTACAGCGCCATCACCGGCATCAAGCTGCACCCGCATCTGCTGAGGCACACGATGGCCCACCAGTTCCTCGAAGACAACAACAACGACCTCGTTTCGCTGGCGCAGCTTCTCGGCCACGAATCGCTGAACACAACGGCCCGCTACACGAAGCGGAGCGCCGAGCAACTGGCCGAGGCGACTGAGCGATTGTCCTACTGAGGGTTCTGATGACCAGAATGGGTGAGCGAGTGTGGCTGTTGGGCGACGGGAGCATAACAGAGGAGTGACCATGCTGGACCTTATCACACAAGTACGCAACCTTGCTTTAGAGGCGGAACAGAAGGGGCAAAAGCTGCTCGCCGCAAAGCTGCGGGCAGTCGCCGACGAGATAGAAGCCCCGGTCAGTGCAGATTGGCCGACCTGCGGCCCCGCAAGCGAAAGCAAGCTCAGAGAGTCCAGTCCGTGTCGAGGATGATGTTGATGGGACATCCTTTTGTGCAGCGGTCGGTGTGCATGGATTCCGGTCAGCGGTTGGCCGAGACGACCGAGCGACTGCCTATTGACGAGGCCAGTGCAGGAATGTTGCATTTATCTAATCTAATTATCTTTTTTTTGATTTCCTCAGAGGGGAGGAGGTAGAGGGGGCGTATAGGGGGCTGCGCCGACCTCCTCTTTCTTGTCAGACCTTGTTGCATTTTTCTCGGCAAAGTCGCAGATCAGCGCCTTGGAGGGGCTGAAAAGTTCTCGAAAGGTCAAGTCGAAAAAATCGGCGGCGGGAACATCCGTTTGCTCCCAGGATTTCACACCTGCCATGTTATTGTTGGCCAGCATCCACGTCGGAATTCAGAGGTTGAGAAGAAGCGATCCTGCGCACTGTGGTCAACGGGCTGTTCGTCATCTCCGCTATCTTCGTAAGCTTGTACCCTTGATTCTTCAACTTCTGAATCCGCTGCTTCAAGGCATCTTCGAGTCGATTGCTCCTCGGTTTGTGCGACTTCGGCTCTGGAAACTCGCCCGTCAGAACATGCTTCAACTTATTCCAGATTCGCTTTTGGCACTTGAACAACTTGCGAAATTGTCGGTCGGCATAGAGATCGAGCAGGGTATCGCCAGTCGCCTTGCCGTGAGCAATGAAGATGCTCGCCATTTCGCCGCCGCCAACATGTCTCATCCAGCTTGCCGACGTTTTCCGAAGTTTGCCGAAAGATAGCCTAGGAAACTCAGGATGCTTCTGCCGTACACGCTTAATCAGCCGGTTCCACGAGTTTCTGATTTTCTGGTTGTTGTTGTTGCCGACTGTAACCGCACAATACGGCTTGCCGGAATCGGAAACGAGCAAGTAGTCGGATGTGACTCCCAAGACCTCCTTCCGTTTCCTGGCCCATGCTACGGCATCACGAGTAATCGGGTAGAGCCACCATGCTCCAAAAACTTTGGTTTTGTGACGCAGCCGTTTGATGACGCTGCCTTTGATTTCCGTTTCGGCCAGCGTGCCGATTTCAGCCGCCCCGAAACCACAGTTGAGGCCCAGAGCGATGAAGATACGTTCAAGCGGCGTGGCGTGCTTCCAGAGGATGCCGACCTCACTCATGGTGAAGGTGCGTTTCTTGACTTCGCCAGAAACCTCGGATGCCAGCCACTCAATCTTGATGCGTGGGAAGAGGTAGTCGGGCGGCAGCTTCCACTTCATGTCGGATGACTGCCGGTGCAGCCAGCGCAGGAAGGCACGAATGAGGATCAGTTGATTCTTGCAGGTATCCCTTGAATACCGCCTTTTTTTCGCATCAACGGGTCGTTTCCCCCAATACAACAAAATCTCTTCAATCTTCTTCGCCGTCAGGTCATAGAGCGGAAAGTCAGGATGGTGGCGCTTCATTCTCTCCGCACGCTCGCCCTGCTTCTTGCCGGTCTGCGACACAATGTTTTCGGCTGTCCTGTGGACACGGTGCAAATACTCAACATAGGTGTCGATGGCCGAATGCAAGGTGTGGCCGGTGTGGATCGGCTTCGGCTTGTCGAACTCGCCTCGTCCCTTGTAGCCGTCAGCAGCAACCATGCCCGAAAAGCCGATGACGCTGGAGAAGTGCTGGAGGAGCATATCCTTCCAAGCTGCCGAAACAATGTCAGGGTCGTCGGGGAAGAGGGCGACCAGCGCCGCATGAGGAGGGGGCGGAGCTATGACCATTTTGCCATCGGTGATGGCCTGTGCTATCTCAAGGCTCCACTCTTCCCAGAGGGGTGATTCGCCCTTTCGCTCGTTGGCGAAATACCCTTCCAGGGCAGTCCAGAACGCTTGCAAGCGGGTTTCGCTGACCTGCGCAGTATTCTTGTCTCGTCCCAGGTAGAAACGCTGCTGCGCCCGTTTGCCGCTCCTCGTGAGCTTCCAACCCAAGTCACGCCGGTATTGCCCTGACAGGTCGAGTGTAGCCATCGGAGCGCCTTATCCACAGGTGGGAGATTTTATCCGAAAAAGCTATTCTACGGGTCAGTCGGATAAAATACAACCACCTATCGGATAAGAATGACCCTGTTTTTCGGATAAATGGGCAGAACGCCTACGAAGGGAGCCAGAACTGCCTTTCGCAAGTCTGGCTCTTTCAAGTGTTTGCGTCGTTGAGGATTAGAAGAAAAACGGAGAGGACGGGATTCGAACCCGTGGTCGGGTGTTACCCCGACACCGGTTTAGCAAACCGGCGCTATCGGCCACTCAGCCACCTCTCCAAATAATTGACTCGAAGGGAATTACAACTATTTCGCTTCACCTGTTTTGCCAGTCTTTACACTCGCTCGAATCAGAACAACAATGGTTGGTCCGGTGGTAGTGAACTGGCCAAGAATATGGCAACTCGCTTCCAAGCGGGTTGCCATTTCCGATAGCAATTCTACACGCGCTACACCATCTGGCAAGGGGCGGGAATTCGTCAGGCATGGGGAAATGTCACTTCCACGAGCGTCTCGTCGGGGAGGACGAAAGAGTGCGCAACGGCCGGATCGTCGGGGAGCAAGACATCAGGATAGCGCAGGCCCGGCAAGACTTGCACCGCAAAGATTTCCTGCACGCCCTGCTCGAAATCAAGGAACGCTACCGTCCGGCCATCGCGCACATCCACCACCCAGACGCCGCACTTGCGCTCACGGCAGCGATCGGTGAGCGGCAGCCCCCCGAAAACACTGGACTCGCGCACCAGCGATAAGCCCACAAAAGCGTAAGGTCCCGCGAAGTCGAGGCCGCGTGTGAAGCCGGGTAGCAAGGCCACTGTCTCAAGCCGACCCGTGGCGGTGTTGAGCCACGCCAGGCCGCCCACCCCGGACTCAAGAACCCAAAGTCGGTCATTGTGCCAGCGGGGTGAATGGGGCATCGACAGCCTGTCCAGAACGACCGTTCCGGACGGCACCTCAAGCAAACAGCCGCCGTGCGCGCGGTTGGGCCGCCAGCCGCCTGGGGTGTCGGTTTGTCCCAGGGCGGTGACGTAGCGCGGCCGCCCTTCGACCAGCGTCATGCCATTGAGATGGCAGCGATCCTCCGGGGCTAACATCGAGATGAACGGCGGCCGCCAGCGCGGCACAAAACTGCATTGGGGGTCCAGAGTACACAGGCAGGAAAAGCGTGTGTTGACCATCCACAGTTCGTGTTCCGCCCAGGCAATTTCGTGAATACGAATGTCGCCCGTGACATGGCTGCCGCGGGGCACGAAGCAGGCATCGTGTTTACCAGCCGGCTCCAGCTTGCGAGCCATTTCCGGCTGGTTGATAAATTGCCAGACCTGCACGCCGGTTCCCAACGCCAGGCGCGGTCCATCCACGGCAATGCCCATCGGCATGGGGAAGGATCGGAAGTGCGTGTTGAGACTGGCACCATCCGCACGCACCACAATCAATTTCCCCGCCTGGTACGTCGAAACCAGCAGCGAGATACCGAGCGAATTCAGAAGTTCGGGAAAGCTGCTGGTGAACGCGCTGCGCGGCGCGACCACCGCGACGGCGGGCACCGTTGATTGCTTCGCGACGCTGCTTGCTCCAGCAGCGATGGAGGGTTGCGAATCCCTTGCCGTGGTCACGCGAACACCTCGGACCGCATCGTCAACGGGTTGATGCTCCCGGCACGCCAGGGGAGGAACCGATACCACCGCGGGAGCGGCTTCTCGCGGTTCGATCAGGGCGGGAGCCAGGATACAGTTCTCCAGGAAAGCGATGGCGTCCGCGCCGTTGGACAACTCCAGCAGACCGGCGAACGACGTGAGTTGTCCGCGCAGCTGCGCCAGGGCCTGGGTATAGGCCGGATGGCCGGCAGCGTCCGTGCCGAAGCGCGCCCACAACGAGCGCCACCGGCGATGGAATCGTTCCAGAAGGGCCTCCAGCTTCATCGCGGATGCCGCGGCCTGCGGCGAGGGTGTCAGTTCTTCCACGAGCAGAGTGATCAGACTCGCCTGTTCCCACGGCGACATCACCACCGGATAGTTGACCTGCTCCACCTCCAACTCCGGCATGGCTTCGGGCTGGAACAGTAGACGACGCGGCGTCATGATTTCATGCGGCGGTGGGGCACAGGGACGTTCGCCCTCGGCCATCAGATCCCACAAACGATCGGAACCCACCGTCGCCAGGACCAGGTGGACGCATTGTTGGCCGTCGGGCACGTGAAGCCAATGCGGACGCCAGGTGTCAACAACCCAGGCCTCGCCTGCCGCCAGGTGGTGTTCCCTGTCGGCGCAAATCCAGCGTGCCTCGGGCACCGTGTGAATGGGGACATGGATGGCCAGCCGCTGCGACAGGTAATAGCCAATGTCCCCGGCATGCCCCTCATCCTGCGGCCCCGGCAGACGCAGCAGGCGAGTCCACCCCAGCACGCACGTCAAGGAAGCCAGTACCTGACGGAGATAGAGACAGCGCTCCAGATGGGGCGTCACGGCCAGCGGGCCAGCCGGGTGAGCGCGGCCGGCAACAAGGGGCAGCGACACGTCGCCCAACTCGTCCGGTGCAACGCTTTGCCAGGCGGTCTCGTCCATGCTCGCCACTTCTTCCGCCAGCCGGCCGGAGTCAAAACACAGCGGCAAGCGATAAAGCTCCGTGTCCAACTTCATCTGAGTCCTTTCCTTCCGATTGTGCAGGTCCGTGCGTTTAGATTATCCAATCCGGCCCGGAGTTAGACCACGGCTGCTCCTTTTTTCCAGCCCGGCGAGCAAAACAGGGTAACCTTGGACGACCCCGCTACGGGTGTGATTTGTGGGGCGCTATCCCTCCCACCCTTGCACCCCTTTCAACGACTGTATGGATCGCGCTCACCGCGTCATTGACCTCTGATTCCGAAGGTGCCTCATGCTTCCTGGATTGTTTCGCCGTGCGTCCCGTTCCCCCAAGACCAACACCAAGAAACTCGTTCGTCTGGAACTTGAGGCACTGGAATCGCGCATTGTGCCGACAACAGTCACGGTCACGAACACCAGCGGCGACGTCGCCTCGCCCGGGTCGTTGCCGTTTGAAGTCGCCCAGTCGAATGCCAACGGCGGCTACACGATCCAGTTCAGCAACCTGTTCAGCACCCCTCAGACCATCAACCTCACCAGTCAGATGAACGTGACTGCGCCCCTTGAGATTGACGGCCCTGGGGCCAACTTGCTGACCATCACCCCCGCGACTGGGAACAATCGGGTCTTCAGTATCGCCAGCGGTACGAACCCGACGACGATTTCCGGTGTCACCCTGTCCAACACCACCGGCAGTACCGAAGAGGCCATTTTCGATAACAACTCCGACTTGACCCTCCTCCGGTCGGTGATCATGGGCTTCAACAACACCAATAGTAACGGCTATCACGCGGGGGCTATCTTCCTCCAAACCCCCGCAACACTGACGATCGGGTACAGCACCATCTCCGGCAACACGACCACCGGCTACGGCGGCGGGATCGGCGTGAACAACGGCGGCACGGAGAACATTTACGAGAGTACCATCGTCGGCAACACCGCGACGGGCAGCCTGGGCGGCGGCGGGATTTATCTCTGGGGTACCAACACGGCGACCATCAAGAACAGCACTATCGCGGGCAACAGCGCACCCAACAGCACGCGTGGCGGCGGCATCTCCGAGGTGAACTTCTCCGGCAACACGCTCACCTTGAACAGCACGATCGTCGCCCAAAACACCGACATGAACAATGCCGCGCCCGACATCAACCAGGATAATGGCTCTACCCTGGCGGCGGACTTCAGCCTGATTGGAAGCACCACAGGCATCACCGCCATTACGGGGGCTAACAACAAGACCGACGTGTCACCCGGCTTCACAACCTTCACGCCCAGCAACAACGGCGGTCCGACGCCCACGCTGGCTCTGCCGGTGGGCAGTGCCGCCCTTGCCAGCGGTGCGGCGAACGGCTTTGCCAATGACCAGCGTGGCACTGGCTTTCCGCGCACCGTGAACGGTGCCACGGACATCGGCGCCTTCCAGACCCAGGCCGTCCCAACCGTCACCGGCATCAGCCCGAACTCTGGCCCGATCTCCGGCGGCACGGCGGTTACCATCATCGGTACCGACTTTACCGGCGTGACCGCGGTCAACTTCGGCAGAATTCCGGCTGCCGGTTTCACGGTCAACTCGGCAACCTCGATCACGGCCATTAGTCCGGCAGGTTCGGGAACGGTGGACGTTACCGTTATCTCATCCGGTGCCACCTCGGCGACTGTGCCGGCAGACCAGTTCACCTTCACGACAACGCCGGCTCCCACTCCGCCACCACCGGCTCCCACCCCCGTGAACATGCCCTTCCCGCTGCCCCTGGCCATGTTCCTTGGGAACCAGGAACTGAATTACCAGCTCGATCTCGCACTCCGCTTGCACTCGTTGCTTACCCTTCCGGCGGCCGATCTGAACTTGCTGCAAACCATCGCGACCTCGCCCATTCTGGGTTCTCCCCTGGCGGCAGAGGAGTTTCGCCTGGCTTACGACCTGTCGCTGTTCGTAAACTCGCCATCGAGATTCTCGCCATCAAGTCCCTTGGCCTGGTGGTTGGCGAATGATGTGCTGTCCACATGCAACGAAATTGCCAGCGACCCGTTCTTCCTGACTCCCGAGGGCTTTGTAGAAAGTACGCAGGTTCTGGCGCTGGGTCTGCACAATCTGACCGGCAACTCGGCCACGCAGCAGGCAGCGCTCGCGGCACTGCAACAGCCACCAACCCTAGGGGCGCTACTCAATCCTCTTCTGTAGGGGCTTGCCGTCCATCAGGGTGGCATGATACAGCGAAAAAACACTACACACTCGTTAACGCCCAACGCCGGAAGGCAACACCTCCCGGGGTTGGGCGTTTTCGCCTATATTTCGTGGGATTTCGCACGCTTGTCCATGCTCCACAAACCCTCGGGTTTGGCAGGATCATTCGGGGTGCGAACGTGCCCCATAGGGTTACGCTCGCACCCCGAACCTCTCGCGGAAAAATTCTCGCGTTCTCTCCGAGAGACACCAAACGGGTTAACGCTACCGTCTCGACCGCACCCCGAATGAAACAACGAACTGCGCGCAATTCGGTTAACAATTTTCGTCATGTCCTGCCCGTATCGGGTAATTAACAGGTAGAGAGATCCATCCGTCCGCCAGCGTGCCGGTCGCCAGGCGAAGCACGTCGCCGGGGCGCGTTGCCGAACCTCAGCCAGCAAGTTCAAGGCATCGGATTCCGCCAGAGCCAACTCAAGGAGAAGCACATCGTAGGATTGCTCGGTCAACGCCTGTAGCGTTTCGTCGGCGCTCGGGTGATGGCGACCTCGCATTGTTCTTGATGGAGAATGTTAGAGACGGTGTGGGCCACATCGGGATCGTCATCGACCAGGAGGACGCGAGGCCGTTCGTCCAGGGATACGGGCGCAGGATGAAACCGGCTTGCTTCGCGGAGCATGATCGTCCTCTTGCGGATGAAATCCCGTTCGTCCGCCGAGGGTGGAAGAACTGGACCATCCCGGCGACGATCGAGACGGCCTTGCCCGTCAAGCTGTCTCCGGCCCCGCTTCAATAACCAGATTCCCCGAACTGCACCGCACGCCGGTGAGATTGACGCGCAATCGTAACCTTTGAATAGCCGTGTGTTTGCTCAAATCGATGCGAATGGATTCGTCTTCAACGCGGACGCCCGGTTCCTGAGCCGTCATGTCTCGAATCGTCTTCAACAGCACGCCGCGCAGCATCTTGGCCGGCAAACCGGATACCTTGATCGATGCTAACCGCGCTTCCACCACACTGCCGGCACCCTTCACTTCCCATAAAGTCTCGAAGGCCATTTTCATCAGCATGGCCGGATAATCGCCGAACGCGACGATCCCTTCCGGCGTCAGCCGAACACGCAGATTCTCAACCGCGCTATCGCTTGAGGGAAACTCCGCAACGAGCGTATTGATTTCTTCCTCAGTGATCGACAATTTTAACGTATGAATATCCATTCCTGTCTCATCCACCTAAGCTCGATCTTGACTCCAACGTCACGGTTCCCTCATTGGTGTACCAGACCGATGCCCCATTCACCAGATCGACTTTGACCACTGAACCGCCGTCTTCCACCGCCAGGTCCGGCACGACAATCTCAAACGGTTGCCCTTCGGTCGTCGCCGTCACCACTTGATAGGCGACGACGGAGCGATCCAACACGATGTATAGTTCGAGCGGCCGTTCGGCCACGCCGACCACCTGACCGGTAACATGCAACTCCGCCCGCTCTCCTTTTTTTATCGCGAACCAGGACAGGCCGCGCAAGAACGCCGTACAGCGAACTTCCAGAGCGACCTCATCCCATACACCTTGTTCCGCCGTTCCTTCCACGTCAACGACCAACTCGTTGCGGGGCCGCAACAACGGCGTCACCTCGAACTCGAACGCTCCGGATGCTTCGTTTCGCCGTCCCAAGGCGACATCGTTGAGCCACACTTCCACCGCGCCGGCGACGCCCACGAACGTCAACCAGACACGCTCATACGCATCAATGCGTCCGGGATAGCCAAAACGCCGGCGGAAGCGACGGCCGCAGTCGGCAGTCGGCAGTCCGCAATCCGCTGTCCGCTGTCCGCTGTCCGCATTCGGCAGTCCAGCGGGTAGGCGTTCACATCCCCAGGGGGCACGCAAGCGAATGCGGTGTGGATACATTCTTAATGCAGAAGTCAGAATGCAGAATGCAGAATAAAAGACAATGAGCTTTCATTGTGCATTGTGCATTGTGCATTGTGCATTCCTCCTTTGCAGTTTCAGCAGGATGGGGCGATCCGGTTGCAGAGTCAACTGAGGCCGCAGACCAACCACCAAGCCGGGAGTCAACGCGAAATGGAAACTCTGGGCAATCGTCGCCAATACTAGGGACAATTCCATCAGGGCGAAGGTGTTGCCGATGCACAGCCGCTGTCCGCCGCCGAAGGGGAAGTAAGCGTAACGGGGCAAGCGGCGCGCCAGGCCATCCGCCCAACGTCCCGGATAAAAGCGCTCCGGATCATCGAAAAAGCGCGGATCGCGATGGACCACCCACTGACTCATGAGTACCGTTCCGCCCGCCGGCACGGGATACCCGTTGATCGTACAAGCCTGGATAGCCTGGCGGCCAATCGCATACGCGGGCGGATAAACCCGCATCACTTCTTGCACGACCATCTCGGTATAGCGCAGGTTTGGCAAATCGGCGACGGTCGGCGGACGCCCGCCAAGCACTTGATGCAGTTCCGTTTGCAGTTCTTCGACCACCTCCGGATGCTGCGCCAGCAAATACCAGCCCCAGGAAAGCGCCAGGGCCGTGGTTTCGTGGCCGGCCAGAAAAAGCGTCATGGCCTCGTCGCGCAGTTGCTGATCGGTCATGCCGGTGCCGTCGCTCTCGTGTCGCGCGTGCAACAAGATCGATAGTAGATCGTTTTTCTCGCCTTCAGCGCGGCGTTGATTGATGAGGCCGTAGAGGATTGCATCCAGTCGGCGAATAGCGCGGCGAATCCGCAGGTTTTCCGGGGTCGGAATGCGCTCCGGAATGCGGAAGACACGGAAGAAACGCTGGCTGAAGGTGCCCATCGCATCGTGAAGCGCCTGACCGACCGCCTCGGATTGGCCGGTCACGTCGGCACCGAACAGACTCTTGGAAGCGATGGCCAGCGTCAGCTTTCGCATCTCGGCGTGCAGGTCGCGCACCTCGCCATCGTGCCACGAGGCGAGTTGTCGCTGGGTGAAAGCAACCATGTCGGCGGCGTAGGATACGATGCGCTCGCGCTGAAAGACCGGCTGAATGAGCCGGCGTTGCCGCAGCCAGAAATCGCCCTCGCTGGTCAGCAAGCCATTGCCCAGCAGCAGCCGATTCATGCGCAGGGCGTAGTGTTTGGTGAAATTACGGCTGTGCAGGACTTGCTCGATGAACGTGGGGTGATTGACGAAGAAGATGCGCCGCAGTCCAAAGCGCAGCGTGGTGCAATCGCCGTATTCGCGGGCGCAGCGCAAGTAGAAACCGAGCAAATCGCGGCGCATCTCCGGCAGATGACCGCTGAGGAAATGCCCCTTGGGACCGGGAGGGATCAATGTTTTCCCCATGACAGGTGCCTGCCTTGTTACGGTGAATCGCAAGAGTGCCTTTTACGATCCGCTATTGTGGTCATTGGTCAAGTCGTGAAGCAAGTGCGAATAGGCCACGTAGGGCGTCTGGTCGGGCGGCCCCTGAGCATGGAGATAGGTGCTGTCTTCCAGCCGGCCGCGCAAGGCCACGATGGAACTGGAAACCGTGCCGCGATCCTTGGCGCGAAAGCACATCGGCGGATCGTTCGGCTCATGTTGGGCGCATAATTGTTGCAGCGCTTGCACGCACTGCTCCGCCGTCGAGTACGAATGCCGGCTGAGCCAATCGAGGGCATAACTCAGCCGATGATCGCTGGCATCATTGACATCGCGGTTGGTCAGCACATGCAGCCCCGGCGGCAACGGCCGCACGCGCAGCCAGTCGCCCGCTTGAATGACGACGGCACGGCTGGCATCGGCGCACAGGAAGTTGCAGCCGGCGTAACGATTCTGTTCCAGTTCGCGGATGGCGCGATCGACGGCGGCTTTCGCGGAGGTACAGGTTAGTAATTCGCGTGCCAGCAAACCCCGGCTGCGTGGCTGAGGAGGTGTGTCGGACTTGCGCCGGTTGGTGACGGCTACGAATACATTCTTGTCGTTGACCCCGAACCACGTCCCCCCGGCCACGGGATCGATACCGGCCACGGCGCGGATAGGGCCATCATCGAGCAGACGCGGCGGTTCGCCGCCGCGCTGGTAGTATTCTTCGCGATTGGCCCCAGCCACCACGGGGGCATCTTCGACCACGCGGTAGAATAAGGCCAGCAGACACATGAAGACGCCTCGGTATTCACGTTAGGATCATCGGCGGCGATTCCCGCAAAGCAGCCTTCAAGACTCCGAACTCGCCTCTTCGTGGAGGCGTTCCACCTGTTGCATTTCTTCCTCCGCCTCGTCCCGTAACGCCTTAATCTCGGCGTCAATCTGGGCTTTTTCGCGCGGCACATGACCACGAGCAGCTTGACCGGCCCAAATGGCCTGCATTCCCGCCCAGAACTAATCCGTCAGCGTCATGCCCGAAGTAGGTTGCACCATACCCTCGATCTGGACCGCATCCGACTTCATGGCTCGCCTCCTTTACGACACGCGAGGGTTAGTTTACCAAAAAGACGAGCCTTTTGTCTGCCCTCAGGTGGCCGGCCGTGGCGAGATAGCGGTTGATGAAGCGATGGTGCTGCGCGACAGCCGGCAGCGAGAAGATTCCTTCTCAGATACCGGATTCTTTCGATGACAGGGAGATGAAAAAGGCCGTGAATGGGCGGGAGGAAAGTGGAAGAAAGACGGCGGTGCTGGTTGAGATTGCCGTTGACAGCCTGGTGCCGTGGAGTTGAACTATCCGTATGAGGGTGGGGCACAAGCACTTATTTAGGGGCGCGCTCAAGTAACAAGTTCGGTGAAGGGAGCGGAGGGTACTCGGATGAGCATGGGAATGATGGTCTACCTCGTGGATGAGGCCGAGGTGAAGGCCGTCCCCGGCTCCAACGACGCCGACCTCCTGGAGGAATTGTTGGAGCAGGAGGGACAGGGAGAGTCGCTCACCTGGCTCGACGAAGAGATGGAAGACCTGATGGAGGATTGGTGCCCGGGTTTCACCCACGCTGACGCCCTGCGGGATATATTCGCGGGCCAGGTGACTCGGCCGGACGCGGGGTTCGTGTACAAGAACGCCTTCGAGCATGTGTGCAGTTCGTTCGGCCAGTGGGTCCAGAATCACTTCCATCGCTGCAGCACAGAACTGGTCACTCAACTGGACGAGTTGTTCGCAGCGCACGGGGTTGAACTGCGGTTCTGGAACGGGTTGGTCGGCCGCTCGCCGGTCCCACTTCCGGAAAACCCATTCGGGTCATCGCTTGGCCACTGGACGGGGGCTGAGGTGAGGGCGGCGGCACCGGCGTTCCGGGCCATGCGAGCAGCCGGGCCGCACGGAGAGGACGGGTTCGAGGAGATGCTGGACGAAGTTGGGGAGTGGATCACCAAGGTCGAGGCGCGACCGGGAAGCATGCTTGTCGCCGCCTACTCCTGAGGGGCAGCGCCGAACAATCCGTTGGTGTGATTTGTCCCATGAGGGCGGGGTGAATCATGGAACTCGAAGGTGTGGTCCATAATGGCGTCATCGTGCCGGACAATGCGGCGGCGTTGCCCGAGGGAACGCGCGTGCGCATCACTCCGGCTCCGCACGAAACGCCACGACCATTCGGCGAACGGTTTGCTCGCTTTAAGGGGGCCGTGCCAGGTCTGCCGGTAGATCTGGCGGAGCAACACGATCATTATCGCCTGGGGATGCTGAACAGTAGTTTCAAAATTCCCTGAGCGGGGGGCTGACGCCCCCCGAGATTCGCTCAGGGGGCTGACGCCCCCCGCTCAGATTTGAAACTACTGTGAAGCGATGATCGTCTTCGCCGATACCTGCCCTCACGCACTCTTGCGAAGCGGTTCCTGCACGCGCGGAGCCTGGCGAATGCGCTCCAGCGAGATCGTTCGCGGCGCTTGATCGAGTAGCGCATCAATAGCTTGCAAGCGCGGCAGCAAGCCGCGACCGTTGGCGATCTGGATGGCCAAACCCGGCCGTGCGTTCGCCTCCAACAGCATCGGGCCGGCTTCTTCGTCCACGACAATATCCACGCCGATATAGCCCAATCCCACCGCTCGCGCTACACGCCGCGACATCTCTAGTACGTCGTTCCAAAACGGCACCTGCATGCCGACAACCGGACGGCCCGTGTCGGGATGGCGCTCGATGAAGCGATTGCGCTGCACGGCATGATGCGTGATGCCGGTGTCGAGATCGACGCCGGTGCCGATGCCGCCCTGGTGCAGATTGGCCCGACCGTTGGACGCTTTCGTCGGCAGACGCAGCATGGCCATGGCCGGCTCGTTACGATACAGGATCACACGCACATCGGGAATACCCTTGTAGCTGATGACCTCGAACGCTGGATGCAGACGGACACGCTGTTGCACGATGGCCGTGTCCGGCTGACCGCCCAGCGAATACATGCCCGAAAGAATGTCGGACAGATGTTGGCGCAGGGCGTCGAGTCGCAATCGCTCGCCGTTGTGCCGCAAGTAATCGCGCCCCTCGCGGCCGACGACGACAAGCACACCACGGCCGGCCGAGCCGCGATTGGGCTTGATGACGAAGTCGGAGCGGTCGCCGAGCAAGTCCGGCAAGCGACGCAGCATCGAGTAGGACGATACCTCCGCGTACACCTCCGGCGTCGGTACATCGATGCGCTGACACAGCTTCGCCATACGCAGCTTGTCATCGACGAGCGGAAAGAGGGCACGCGGATTGTGATCGAGAATGCAGGCCGCGTTACGGTGGTTCATCCCTAGGATGCCCAACTCGCGCAAACGCCGCGCTGCCTTGAATAGCCAAAACATGCTCAGACCTCCAAATTTTTCACCACGGAAAGCACGAAAAACACGGAAAAATACAAAAACAATTCATATCAACAAATAAGCACCATCTCTTGTAATTACGTTTTTTGTATTTTTCCGTGTTTTCCGTGCTTTCCGTGGTGAAAAATTTTATAGTTCGCTGTCGATGGCCCAGGTGTGATCCGGTTGCTGAGGCGGTTTGAGGAAATCGCGGAAGCGGAACAGTTCCATGAGCCGATAGCCGGTGTAACGGCCGATAAGCAACTGCGCCGCCATAATGAGACCCAGCGTTTCCGGGAAGCGGAACATGTGCTGCGCGATCGTGCCGCGGCTCAGCACCAAGGCAATAACCGTGGAAATCAGCATCGTCTGAAACAGCGTTCGGAACGATGCGCTCGTGCTGTCTTCCGTCTCCAACGTCCAGAAGCGTTCGACCATGCCACACAGAATAACCATTGGAAACAGCGAGATATAGCGCGTCGTGGGCGCGCCGTAGACGTTGGCGGCTACCACCGCCGAGATAAGCACGATCATGATGAGCGTCAACATCGTGGCGATGCGCGGCACTTGCAGCAAGTGATAGTGATCGAGGACGCGCCGCATTAGCCAGCCGATGAGCAAGATCGTCACGAACACGAGAATTCCCGGCAGACTGTGCAAATCGTGGAAGGCCAGACCGATCAGCGCCGGCGCGAAGCTGCCGAAACTGCTCAGACCGATGATGTTGCGGAAGATGCAAATGATGAGCGCCGCGATCGGCAACAGCAACAATATCTCGACGAGTCGGCGCTCGGCCGGCGGCAACGCGAACAAGGATAGGTTCATGAACAGGCGCTTCATCGATGAAATATCCGCCGCGTTCGCATCGGGCGCGGGAAGACGTTCGACGAGGAAGGCGAAGTCGAGATCCTTGACGTGCCGGCCGCGCACCAGCGGCTTTTCGCCGAAACCGAAGATGAGATACGTCGCCGGTACCCGGCCGAAGTGGCCATAAAACGGACACATCGGCAGCCAACGCCCGTAGGCGGGCAGCCATGATTCCACCCAATAATGCGGCCGTTGCTCCGACCCTTTGCTAAGCGCGACGCCGGTGACAATGCGCGAGGCGATGCCGCGATTGCGCAACAGCGCCAGCAACAATCGACTCTGGGCCAGGCGGTCGCCGCGCTGGTTTTGCAGACACTCGGCGGCAGTGGCGGAGGGACCGTCCAGCGGATCGTTTTTGATGTCCTGGGCGACGAAACGATAGAGCGTCTCGGCAACATCATGCTGATTCTGTGGCGTTTCCAGGTCCGCAAGGAGTCGGCGAGCGGTCGCGGAAATCATCTCGTGGTCGGTGCCCGAGCCGTTCTCGGCGAGATATTCGCCCGGACGCGGGGCGGCGTACAGGCCGGTCGTCGTGTGCGTCATCAGGGCGTTGGGCCGGCCAACCTCGACGGCGACATGAAACTCGCAGCGGGCGCGGAAGGGACCATCCGGCGCGCCGCCGCGCTGCGACCAAATGACCGAGCGACGCTCGGGATGTCGAGCTTCGGGAGCCTTATTGAAAAGCTGATCGCTTTGATAGGCGTCGTTATAAACCTGCTGGCGCTCCAGGTCGAGCGGCATGGCCGTCACAACGCGGGCATTGCCCAAACTGGTGCCATGCACGGCCAGCGTCACCTTCCAGGCGCCCGGCCCACGCGGGCGGCGCAACTCGTCGCCCAACACTTGTTGACGAACCACCATAACGGCCACGGAAAGCAGCACCAACACAGCGGCGGTCACTGCACACAGCGTCGTCCTTGACATCTGTTTGCCTCTCTTTTCCGGGGAACTACCAGCCCGCAGCGCCAGCAAGGGATTGTTCCCTTGCTGGCGCTGCGGGCTGGTTTGGGAACTGTGCTACTCTTCGCCGCTGATGCTTGACGGAGTGGTGTTCCTCGCTTCGATCGTCTCCCAGCGAACATGGAAACGCAGCTCACCCACATCCTGCGGGCGGGGCGTAACGAGCAGATAACCGCAGCGACGCCGTTCGTCCCAGCAGAACACCCAACGCTTGGACGGCAGCCGGCTGCTCAGATGCGGTGTCTGACCCGGACGCGCTCGCGGTAGGTGGATCTCCGCGAACACAAGCGGAACCAAGGGGCGGCGTTCGTCGATTTTTTGTTTGCGCACCAGACCGGCGAAGCGGCCGTTGGGCGGCAAGGCGATCTGATATTTATCCGTTCGCACCAGCGTTTCCCGTTTTTCCGGCACGGACACGGCGATCGTGTTGCCATGAACTTCATGGCGGATGAAGGGCAGGCGCGGCGGCTGATTCGCCGAGCGCCGCGGCCCAGGCAGCTTCAGAGTCGGATCGCCCCAGAGAGTGAATGCCCAGGCCGAACGGATGTTGGCCCCGGTGCGCGTCGCGCTCTTGCCCAGACGCTTCTCCTTCAACAAAGAGTAAGCGAGGAGGAAATTCTTTGAATGCCGTAGCGCCTCGCCGACCGATTGTTGTTCGTACACAAGTGCATTGAAGAAGGCGAGCGAACACGCCCCACCCGAACCGGAGTAGGTGCGCGTCGAGGAGCCGACGACGCCGACGGCTCCGCGGCTGAGCAGCGAATGGACGCGCGGTTCCGAAAGGGCCAGGCAGCTTTGCAGGAAAGCAAACGTCGGCGGCAACGGATCATTCCACGTCGGGAACTCATAGTCATTCATGAGCGTGCCCGAATGTCCCTCCCACAAAAATAGATCGTGCAGAGGCATTTGTTTGCGCAGCTCGTCGCGGCTGACCTTGTTGCCGATGAGCGTGGTTGTCTCATAGCCGGCATTGCGCAATTCCTGAATGGTGTTGCGCGAGAAGGTTTCGAGCAGACTCAAACCGCCGCCGGCGTTGCTCGCCACCAGTGCCTTGCGCGAGCCGTTTCCTTCAAGCATCAGACGCTGACGAGCCAACAGCAACGGCACGACGGCGCGCTCTTGATGGAACAGCCGGCCGGTGGCGTACGAAAACGGTCGATTGCCCGTGGGCGTCAACGGCTCCATCTCGATATGCGGATCCTTGTCGCCGGGGATCGGATTGGGCCGCTGCCACATGGGGATTGCTTTCAGGTTGGCCACGAGCAACAGGGCGTTGATATGCCGCAGCGCTTCGCGCCGCTGAGCGCGATCCATGACCTCGGCGACATTCGTTCCCGCAGGATTCGTAAGCAGCAAGGCGGCGCGCCGGTTCACCGCGATCCACGGGGCCAGCGCCGAAGTGCCGCCGAGATCCTCGCCGATGTCGGCCGGGTTGCTCAGGATCACGGTTTCGATGCGTCCTTGTCGCGCCAGTAATTTCTGATACGCGGTGGCCACGGCGCTTTCACTATTCAGATGAAGATGTTCGATACTGTGGAGTTGACCGGCCAGCTTGTCGGCCTTGCCGACGAGATAAACGCGGCGTGTGTGCCAGGCGGCGAGTCGTTGAGCGAGTTTATCGCCCTCGCTGGCGCGGCCATGCACCACGTACAGCGGCGCACGCAACGCCCCGGCAAGACAAGCGGCTTGAAGCAAGGTGCCGCGCGGATGGGCCGGACAAACGACCACATCGTCAGCGCGGCGGAACAAGGATCGCCATAGCGCCAAGGGCGGGCCGTGCGTCCACGTCACGGGCGTGGTGGCCTTCATATCGAGGCGACGCTCCAGTTCGCCGACGCTCGCCGCGTCCGCCCCGACCGGGACGACTTGGGACGGCTTGTAAGCCGCCAGAAATAGCTTCACATACGGCGATACCTTGGATGAATCGAGCAGCAAGACGCTCTCTTCACGCCAGGCAGCGAGGGTGGCGCCCAGGACAATGAGGTTCTCGTCCGGCAAATCGCGGGCGAGGTAGACGGTTCGCTCGGCCGCGAGCGGCGCGGCTCGTAGTGCGGGTTCCGCATCCGTGGCGAACACGCCAAGCACCAGGGCGAAACCGGCCAAACGAATGAGCATCCGTGCGAGCAAGGGCATCGTTCGGAATCCTCGGGGTCAAAGGCGGTGGGCTGAGTTCGTGAGAGCCGCCGCGGTCAGAGAGGAAACGTCGCTCGGCAGAGTTGCCGTCGAGTACGGGGAGTATCTTGCAACAGCCTGCGCAAAAATGCCAGAGCATTCCCCCCATGAGGCGGAGGATGGCGAAGACGGAGAAACGGCGGCAGTCAGGCGAGTGAGGACGCTTTTGATTTGCCTGTTTCTCGGTCTGCTCGCATAATGAAACCGACTCTTTCCGCGGGATCGTCTCGCCAAGCTGGCCGCCCATGTATGAGGATCATATGATGCGATGCCTGTTTGCTCTTTCGCTTGTTCTCACGCTTCTCGGTTTCGCGCCGACGCCGGCGTCGGCCGGCGACTTCGAGCCGGACCCGCGCTCGGTGCAGCGCTACGGCCCTGCCTATCGCTATCCCCAGGCCGGTTGGATCGTGTTGCATATCGAAGGTGAGCCGTATGCGCGCGGTTGTCAGCATGGCCGGCTGTTGGCCGAAGAGATCGCCGCTCACGTCCGCTGTTTCGCCAATGTGCGAAGTCCCAAAGCGCCCGCCGACGCCTGGAAAGCGACGCGCACTCTCGTCGATGCGTTGTTTCTGCGCCGCTATCACAAGGAATATCTCGAAGAAATGAAGGGCATCGCCGCCGGCGCCAGCGCCGCCGGCGCACGCTTCGATGGCCGGCCTCTCGATCTGCTGGACATTGTCGCCCTTAATTCGTGGTCCGAGATCGAAACGCTCCCTTTCGCCCTGGCCGCGACGCCGACCGGATTGGAAGGCGCGCGCTTTCCGCTCGACGGGCCGCAAGCGAAAGCCAAGCCGCAGCCGATGCACTGTAGCGCCTTCGCGGCCAACGGCAAAGCCACCCGCGACGGCAAGATCGTCTTCGGCCACATCACCATGACGAGTCAGTATCCGGCCGGATTTTACAACGTCTGGCTCGACGTGAAACCGGCGCGCGGTCATCGCGTCTTCATGCAGACGTATCCCGGCGGCATGCAGAGCGGACTCGATTATTACTTCAACGACGCCGGTTTGCTCGTGTGCGAGACGACGCTGGCGCAGACGTGCTTCGACATCAAGGGCATGACCGTGGCCTCGCGCATCCGCCAGGCGCTGCAATACGCCGACAGCATCGACAAGGCGGTCGAGATTTTGCAGGAGGGCAACAACGGCCTGTACACCAACGAATGGTTGCTGGCCGACATCAAGACCAACGAAATCGCCATGTTCGAGTTGGGCACGCACAAAAACAAACTGTACCGCAGCAGCAAAAACGAATGGTACGGCGACACCGAAGGTTTTTACTGGGGCTGCAACAACACGAAGGATCTGCAAGTCCGTTTGGAGACGATCGCCAGCGTCGAGGGGCGTCCGGCCGTCGCGGTGTTTCGGCCCTCCGAGCGCGACAAAAAATGGCTGGCTCTGTACGACCAGCACAAGGGCACGATGGATGCCGCGTTCGGCAAGCTGGCCTTCACGACGCCGCCGCTGGCCGCCTATCACTCCGTCGATGCGAAATTCACGACGACGGAGTTGGCGCGCGATCTGAAGACGTGGGCGCTGTTTGGGCCGCCGTTGGGTCGGACGTGGGAGCCGACGTTCGAGGAACGTCAGCGCTACGCCGACGCGCGGCCGCTGGTCAGCAACCCGTGGGCGATCCTGCACGCCAAACCACCCAAGGGCGGTCATGGAAACAGTCTCATCGTCGATCTGCCCGATCCGATGCGCGGCGGCCGTTCACGGCTTAGCGCGAAGTCACATGTGCTTCCGCCCACGGTCGCGGCCTGGCATGGGACGCTGCTGCCTCATAAGGACGCCGACATCTGGTTGGCGACCGGCTTCGCCAATTACGAGAAAATCGCCGCGCTGAACAACGCCCTCCGCAAACGCGCCGACGACGGCAAACTGACGAAAGGCGATCACGAGCAACTTGCCCTGACACGAGACAAGAGCGCAGTGCCTGCACTGCTCGCAGGACTGACGAAAGAGGATCGCGAGCAACTTGCCCTGACACTGTTCGCCTATCGCGCCAACTACGAATTGGGTTCGCGGGCGCGCACGGAACTGCCTTTGGCCTTGACGCATGCGGACCTGCGGAACAACGACTGGTATCGAGTAGCGGCGGGCAAGGGCGTCTGGCTTCTGCACAGTTTGCGCGGACAGATGGGAAGCGAGGCGTTCGACGCCATGATGGAGGCGTTCGGTCGTGAACACGCCGGCAAAGCCGTCCGCGCCGCGCAGTTTCAGGCACACGTCGAGAAATGGATCGGCAATCAGCGTGCGGACCTTTTCGATGCCTGGCTGAACCGTACGGGACTACCGCGCTTTGAGGTCGCCGTGACCGGCACCACGTCCACCCCGAAGGGGCACGAAGTTAGCATCGAAGTTCGCCGGGACAAGGCCGGGCCGCAAACCGCCGTCGATGTCACCGTGGAAACGAACAAAGGCGAGGTCACGCGCACCGTGCGCATTGATGGCACGATGGCTCGCCTTGTGGTGGAGACCAGCGAAGCGCCGTTGCGCGTCGTACTCGACAAGTATGGACAGACGGCCAAAAGCAACGGGGGGCCGTTCTCTGTTCTGACCTACCAGGCGGAGTTGGAACAAACGCTGATCGTCTACGGTACAACCGGCGAACGCGCGACGAATCATGAAGCGGCCGAAGCGTTACAAGAGGCGATCCTCGAACGCGGTTGGAATATCACCGTCGGCATCCGCGCAGACACCAAGGTCAGCGACGAGGAGCTGAAATCGCATCACCTGCTCGTCATCGGCCGGCCGGATACGAATGCGTTGATGAAACGATGCCAGAAGACTTTACCGATCTCTTTTGGTACTGGCTCGTTCGCCGTGCGGGAGGAGGTGTACGCCCATCCCGACAGCGCCGTTCTCGCCGCCGCCGAAAATCCCTTCAACAAGCGTTATTCGATGGTGGTCGTCGCCGGCCTGGGAGCCGCCTCGACATTGCGCACAGCGCCGCACGTTGCTTCGTCCCTGACGCAGGCCGCCGAGGTCGTCGTTCTGCCGCATGGCGGAGCCACGCGAGCGCTGGTGTTGCCGGCGAAAGAGCTGGTGTGTGAAGTGAAAGAAATTGTCTCGCGGAAAGAGGAGGCGAAGAAGCGCTGAAGCATTGTGTAGCTGCGACGCGCAGCGGAGCGCGGGTTTATGTTTCGCGAAACGTAAACCGGCGCTCCGCTGTGAGACCAATCACAGAGGACCGTTACCATACTCGTTGAGTCCGCCATCGCTGGGACGATACTCCATCGTATCGACGCCCTTGGCACCTGGGCTTTTCTCCTTGCTCTTGTGCGTCTTTTTGTGGTGGTGCGTGGGCGGCATCGGCGGTTCCTCGCTGACCTCTTCCTGGCCCGACTTCATCGACGGGTCGTAGGACGGATAGCTCTTGCCCGTGTACGGGCAGGTCATGTGCGGACAGCCGGAGTAGTGTTCGTGCAAATGGCTGTCTTCCTGACATTTCGGCTCAGTCTGCGCTTCCTCCGTGGGAGCCGGCAGTTCCTCGGCCGGAGCAGACTTGCTCTTCTGATCCGCGTCCTCGAACAGTTTCATCCACGCCTTGCTCGCGCTATCGTCGGATTCCTCACTGTTGTCCGCCTGCTTCTCTTCGTCCTCGGTGGAGGGCATCTTCGGCTTCGTCACCGGCTCGGCATCGTCGCTGCAATAAGGCATGAACACCGGGCAGACGGGTTGCACTTCCTGGGCGCCGGCAAGCTCGATGGTCGAAGGCAGCGCTTCCACCTCGTTGATGCGCGGCATTGGATCGTCCTCGTTGATGACGATCGGCGCCGGTTCCTTCTCCGCTTCCGCCACGGGTATCTCGATGACGGCCGTTTTGACCGGTTCGCTGGCGACGGGCTGTGGATCGTCGGGCACGCACTCCTCGGCGGAGCCGGACGCACACGCGGTTTCCTGCGGGTTGACGGTTTGATGGGCCAGCTTGGCCACCAGCCTGGCCAGGCCGGTGATCGGCTGCATGGTGATCGATGTGCTGGATACCGCGCTAAGCCCTCGGCCCAAGGTCGAGTCGGGATAACTGCAAGCGAGGTAGGCCGTTGAGAACAGCCCCCCGGCCGCGAGTACGCCGGCGGCCGAACAGCACCACAACAGTTTGCGCATAATCTCCCTCTGTTCCTGGAAAGGGGTTACTAGCCCACGACGCCAACAAGGGAACCCTTGCCGGAACCACGGACTGATCAAGACACGGTTTGCACGACGAAACGAGAACGTGCTTGCGGCCAACTCCCAAAGCGCGGCGGACTATAGCGGCGAGACCGTGCCAGTGCCAGAGCATTTCCTCGGAGGCGCTAACAAATGGCGAGCCTCCCGCGTGAGCGGGGGGAGAATGCCGTGAAAACTCCCCCCGCTCACGCGGGAGGCTCGCCAACAAGCAAATTCATCAGCTGGCGAACCTCGCAGGCTGGCGTTTGTCTGGTTAAAGGAAGACAAAAGAGTGGGAAAAGTTCCGAGGGGACTGTCTGGGTCGCTATAATTAGTACAGTAGTCTCAATCGATACCCGTGAAACGCGCAATTTGAGCAGGAGATGCTTGACGACGGTGGCAGGAGGCTGGATGATAAGAGAGATGGGATGGTCCGACCGAACGGCGGTTCGGCATCCCACGGAGAGCGGATAGCTCTCGGTTGTGTGTTTTCCGTGTAGGGGACTGGCTTGATCCGGTCCGGAGGTGACCACGGGAGGTGACGCCGAACGGTCGAACGTCTCCATCCCCCATTGGCCGACCTCTGCTCTCGGATCGCAAAAACCGGAAGGAGGTCTCTTGAAACTCGCAACGCGCCGAACCGAACAACTTCTAACTTCGACCTCTCTTGAACGCGCCTCCCTGGCCGCTCATGTGGCTTCGGAAAACAAGGGGCGTGACGTTTTGGTTCTCGATATGCGGGGCATCACCCCCCTGTATGACTTTTTCGTCCTCATCACCGGCGCCAGCCGCCGGCAAATCCACACGATCACCGAAGAAATCGACGACGCCATGCACGAACGCGGCGATAAACGCCTGTCCGTCGAAGGCTACGAATCGAGCAAGTGGGTCGTGCAGGATTACGGCGACGTGGTCGTTCATGTGTTCGATGAACCGACGCGCCAATACTATGCCATGGAGGAACTGTGGGCCGACGCCCCGCGCGTCGATTGGCAGCGCCATTATTGAGATGCGACAAACAAGCCCGGAGCGCAAGCGACGGGATCAAACAAGCCCGGAGCGCAAGCGACGGGTTTTCGACCCGTCGCTTGCGCTCCTTGCTTGTTGTGAAATCACGCCGCGTGGATGGAACCATGAATGTCCTTGCCTTGTTGCAGCGAAAACTCCAGGACGCGCTGAGCGGCCTGGCGACCGATCCGGCCGTCTACGCCGTCATGCTCCGACCGGCGCAGGACACTCGTTTCGGCGATTATCAGGCCAACTGCGCCATGTCGTTGGCCAAGCAACTTGGCAAACCTCCGCGTGAGGTTGCGCAGACCATCGCGGAGCGTTTGCAGCTTGAGGATATGTTGGCTCCTCCCGTAATCGCGGGGCCGGGTTTCATCAATCTGACGCTGCAAAGCGACTGGCTGGCGCGACAACTTCAGCACATGGCAGGCGACGACCGGCTCGGCGTTGCGCCGGTCGCCACTCCTCGCACCTTCGTCATCGATTACAGTTCGCCCAACGTCGCCAAACCGATGCACGTCGGCCATCTGCGCAGCACGATCATTGGCGATGCACTGGCGCGATTGCTGCGTTTCCTCGGTCATAAAGTCATCACCGATAATCATCTTGGCGACTGGGGCACGCAGTTCGGCATCCTGCTGTACGGCTACAAGCATTTCCTCGACGCCGAAGCATTCGCGGCCGATCCGGTGCGCGAATTGGCTCGGCTGTACGTCCATGTTCGCAAGCAGATCAAGAAAGTCGTCAACGAGCGGGGAGAAGAAGAGGACGATCCCAACGATCCCATCGCGCAGGCGGCGCGGGATGAGACGGCACGCCTACACGCCGGCGATCAGGAAAACCTGCGTCTTTGGCGTGAGTTCATGCCTCACTGTCTGGCTGAGATCGATGCCACGTATCGCCGGCTCGACATTTTGCCGTTCGATCATACGCTTGGCGAGAGTTTTTATAATCCGATGCTGGCCAATGTGGTGCGGAGTCTGCGCGAACACGGCATCGCCCAAGATAGCAACGGAGCGGTGGCCGTGTTCTTCGCGGAGAACGAAGCGCCCACCATCGTCCAGAAACGAGACGGGGCGTTCACGTACACCACGACCGATCTGGCAACCATTCGCTACCGACTTGAACAATGGAATCCAGACGCGATCCTTTATGTCGTCGATTTCCGGCAATCGCTGCACTTCAAGCAACTGTTCGGCATCGCGGCCCGTTGGGGACAGAGCAAGGTTGCGTTTGAACACATTTCGTTCGGCTCCGTCCTTGATGAGAAGGGCAAACCCATCTCGACGCGCGAAGGCACGGGAGCGTCGCTCGATTCGCTGTTGAGCCAGGCTATCGCGGCTGCTGCGGAAGTGTACGAGGAAAACCGAAAGAAGCTCCTCGAACTGGGCAAGGAAGTCGTTGACCTAACCGAAGAAGAACGCCGGCAGATTCACGAAGTGGTCGGCCTCGGCGCGGTGAAATATGCCGATCTTTCGCAGAATCGCACCAGCGATTATAAGTTCATTCTGAGCAAGATGGTCGCCATGGACGGCAACACGGCAACGTACATGCAATATGCCTATGTGCGTAACCGGGGCATCTTTCGCAAGGCAGGGGTAGAGGATGCGTCCTTCCGGGAGCATCCACCTTTGCCGATCTTGGATACGCCCGAAGAGCGTGCCTTGGCTGTGCAACTTCTGCGCTTCGAGGAAGCGCTCGCGGCCGCCGCGGTGGAGTACAAGCCGAACGTCATCACCAGTTATCTGTGGGATCTGGCCAAAATCTACAGCGGCTTTTTCGACAAGTGCCCGGTTTTGAAGGCGGAGACGCCCGAACTGCGGCAGAGTCGATTATTGCTGTGCGATCTGACGGCGCGGGTGATTCAGTGCGGTCTGGACCTGCTGGGCATCTGCACGGTAGAACGAATGTGACGCGAAACGCAAGCGGTACAGAGTCAATTATGAGCGAAGCACAAACGTCCGTACCTAACCCATCCTCTCGACGCTGGCCCCTGTTGCGTTTCATCCGCCGGCGTTTGCAGGGCTGGCGCTTGCGCCATCAGTTGCCGTTCAACTTCGCCATCCACATGATCGGCATCCCCCTGGCCGTCACCGGCGTCATGCTGTTGTTCTTCCTGCCCTGGTATTGGGGTGTCGGCGCGCTCGTCCTGGGCTATCTGTTCCAGTGGATCGGCCATCGCGCCGAAGGCAACGATGTCGGCGAATGGGCGGCCATCAAACGCATGTTCGGACTGCCTTACGTCGGCATCGCGCCGCGCTGGAATCCCGACGACCCCAATCGCCTGTGATCGCCGCTCTTCTTCTCTTCGCTGATTTGCCATTCCCTAAACTTCCCCACTCACCTGGTACTTGGTGGTAGGATCAATTTATTCGTCACATCCGGCAAAACTCCTCTAGATGTTAGAACCGTCATTGCCGATATAGCCAATACCTGTCCGATTCCATGCTCACCGAAGCAGCGATTCCGCGTCGCGAAGGGATAGCCCATTCCTCGCCGCGAAATCGAGAAATGTTATTCGGTGGGGCAGGGTGGAGTGGTTCAACGGGGAAAGACTATGGGCTGGAAGACATCGTTCGGCACGCTGGGCCTGCTGTTGCTGATTTTGGTCGGCTGCAAGGGGCGAGTTTTCCTCACCGAAGATCAGGCCAACATCTATAAAGGCCCCGTACCCTTCAATCTTCAGGAAAATCCCAACGTGGGAGCGCAGCCGACCATCCCCATGGTTGGTGCGCCGCCGACGCTGTTTAATCTTGAGCGGCAGATTCGCTATCTGTCGCTGTCCGAGGCAGTCGCCATCTCGCTGGAACAGGGCACCGTCGGCCAGCCGAGCTTGCTGTTCCCCGGCGTCGGCTTGGATAACTTGATCTCCGCGCCGCAAGGGTCGCCGCCGCAAGGCTCCGACTCGATCCGCGTGCTGGCCATGGACCCGGCGACGACGGCGGCCAACATCGACGCCTCGTTGGCCAAGTTCGACGCCGTCGTGGGCACCAGCATGAGTTGGGTCAATACCGATCAGCCCATCGCCTCGGCCTTGCAGAACATTCAGTCCGGCGGTTCGACCAGCGGCATCAACGCCATCGTGCAGCAACAAGCGCAATTCCAGTCCGGTATCTACAAGCCGTTGCCGACCGGCGGTGTGGCCGGCATCACGTTCAATGTGCCGTACACGTTCACCAACCTGCCGGCCCGCATCAATCCGAACTATCAGCCCTCCGTGCAATTCACCTTGGAGCAGCCGTTGTTGCAGGGCTTCGGCGTCGAGATCAACCAGTTGCGGGCCTTCCACCCAGGATCGATCCTGCCCATCTCGCCGGCCAACTCGTTGACGGGGCCGCCGGCGGCGCAGTTTCTGCCGTATAACTTCAACAACACGTCCGGCGTCGGTCTGGGTTTGCCTCCCGGTATCCTGATCGCTCGTACGCGCTTCAACCAGAACCGGGCCGAATTCGAGCGCAACGTCAACCAGATGTTGCTCAACGTCGAAAACGCCTACTGGAACCTGTACGGCTCGTATTGGCAGCTGTTCAGCCGCGAGCAGGGTTTGCGCTTCGCCTATGAATCGTGGCGAATCGCCAAGACGAACGCCACGGTCGGCCGCTATGGCTTCGCCCAGCTCTATCAGGCCGAGGGGCAGTACAACCTATTCCGCAGCCAGCGCTTGCAGGCCATCGATACGGTACTCGACAACGAACGGCAATTGCGAGCCATGCTTGGCATGCAGATTGAGGACGGCACGCGCCTGGTGCCCAGCGACGCGCCGACCCTGGCGGAATATCGTCCCGACTGGGATACCGCCCTGGTTGAAGCGCTCCAGAATCGTCCCGAATTGTACATTGCTCGCCAGGATGTGAAGGTGGCGCAGATGAATGTCCAATTGGCCAAGAACTACTTGCTGCCCGATCTGCGCAGCTTCGCCGCCTACGATAGCAACGCCATCGGCACCCGCCTGGACGGTTCAGACTCCAGCACCACGGGCAATGCGCTGCGTAACCTGGCGTCTAATACCTTCAACGATTGGACGGTCGGCTTGCGTTTGGCGATGCCGCTCGGTTTCCGCTTCGCTCACGCCCAGCTACGGCAGACGCAGTTGCAATTGGCGCGTAGCTTCCTGGTCTTGCAGGATCAGGAGTTGAAGGCGGAACGCTTCCTCGGTCTGTACTATCGCCGTATGTCCTCGGCCTACTTCCAGATCAAGGCGGCACGAGCCCAGCGCGATGCGTTCGCCAAACAATTGAAGATCCAGTATAATCTTTATCTTGCGGGGGCCAACGATCCCGCCACGGGCAAGGGCGTGTTGATAAATGTGTTGCTGGAAGCGCAGCGTTTCTGGTCCGACGCCTTGGCCACCGAGTATCAAGCCATCGTCACCTACAACAACGCCATCGCCGGCTGGGAGTATGCCAAGGGCACCATCTTGCAGCACGACAACGTGACCATCTCCGAAGGCCCTATTCCGGTCGCCGCCCAGAAGCGAGCGGTCGAACATCTGCGTGAGCGGACCAAGGCGTTGTTGCTGCGTGAACGGGCTTTGCCGACGGGTGCCCTGGCGGCTCCGCTGGAACAAAGTGGACCGATCAACGTGTATCCGCAGATCAACGCCGGCTCGCTGCCGTCGATTTGGAAGGACATAGCGCCGCTGAAGGAAGCGGAAGAACTGCCCTCGGCGGAGCGGATCGAACGAGGGCAAGTCAATCAGCTGCCCAAGCTGGTCGAAGACATGTCGCAGAGCGAGCTATTCCCGGCCAGCGAACTGCCCAGTGGCAGCAAGACGCCCCCCGTCACGCCGCCGGTCGCCGCCCCGAAAGCTCTGCCGGCGAAGTCCACGCGCCCGAAGACGCCGGCGCGAACGACTTCGACCTTCGGCATGCTGCGGCCGCCCGAGGGCCCGGCGATGGACACGCCCACGATTCCGGCGACGCAGCCAGTGCCCGTAACGCAACCGATTCCAACCACGCCCCCGGCTTCGTCCTCGCAAGGGCAGCTACCCTTGCGATGATTTACCAGCCCGCAGCGCCAGCAAGGGAAATGAAAACCCTTGCTGGCGCTGCGGGTTGGCGAAACGCCCTCAAACCCACTCATCATCGCTCCACGAACGGCGACGCTGGTTTTCCGCTTGCAAGGCCATGAAACTGCTGACGCAAAACAGGGCGAAAAAGAGCGCGTTGAACATGCTGCCCGATTCACACATGCCCTTGAGAAGCCGAAGGTACATTGGGCTGGATTCCGGAATCGACAGATGGAAGAGCGGTCGGCCCTTCGAGGCCATGAATTCATGGACGGCCAGAAATCCGGCCACAACCATCGACAATCCCAGAGAGAAGGAGGTACCCTGCGCCGGCATGACGCCCTGACACACTTCGCGGCTGATTTGTCCGCCATCAAGCGGCCAAATAGGGAGCAAATTGAGCAAGGGCCACAGCAGGTTGATTTCAATCAGCATCAACCAGATTCGATAGGTCGGGATTCTCCATCCCAGCGGGACACTGCGAAACAGCAAATCCTTGCCGAACCAGAGCAAAGCCAGAAAGACGAGCTGAATCAACGGGCCGGCCAAGGAGACAAGAATGCGTTGCCAGCGCCGGTCTTGTTGTTTGCTGCCAATGGCCAATCCGCCGAAGCTGTACAGCACGATATGGCCCGAGGAGCCGAACATCTGTCCCATCCACACATGGCCAAATTCATGGAGCAAGATGGAAAAGAACACACAGCCCACCCAGGCCAGTAAATAACCGACTCCGGCGCGAATTGTGCTGTCATAACCGAGGATGATACTCACGAGCCAAAACATCGGATGAACGCGCACCGGCGTTCCGAACAAGTGCCAGCGCAAATCATAACGCGTTTCATCCGGTTCAATCAAAAACACGGCGGCAACTCCTGAAAGAAAGATCGATCACTCGCTGCTGATTGTCGAAGCCTCACGCTCGCTAGGCAAGGGCAATCCGATCCTATTCCCCTCTCCCCTGTACTCGGGGGAGAGGGTTGGGGGTGAGGGGCGAGACTTCCCCCCGACCCCTCTCCCCCGAGTACGGGGGAGAGGGGAGTAAATTGGCTTCGCCAAGTCGAGCCAATCCCTTTACAATCCCTCACATGGACTGGACTGATCTACGCCGTGAATGCCCCGTGACGACGCGCTGGGCGTACTTCGATCACGCCGCCGTCGCCCCGCTGACGGAGCGCGCCCGCCAAACACTTGTCACCTGGGCCGCCGACCTCGCCGAGAACGGCGATGTGTACGACGCAACCCGTGTGCGCCAGATCGAGGAAATACGTCGCCATGCCGGGCAGTTGCTCAACGCTGATCCGCTCGATATGGCCTTCATCAAGAACACCAGCGAGGGCATCGGCATTGTCGCCGAGGGGTTGCCCTGGCAGGCCGGTGACAACGTGGTGACAGCGGAGGACGAATATCCCGCCAATCTATATCCGTGGATGAATCTCGCTCATCGGGGCGTGGAACTGCGGCGTGTGCCGAGCCGCGACGGACGCATTATTCTCGATGATCTGCGCGCGTCCATCGACAATCGAACGCGCCTGGTCAGTCTTAGCTTTGTCGAATACGCCAGCGGTTTTCGCAATGATCTGGATGCCGTCGGCGGACTGTGCCGCGAGAAGAGCGTTCTATTCTTCGTCGATGCCATTCAGGGGTTGGGCGTGCTGCCGCTCGATGTGCGGCGAACGCCGATCGACTTCCTCGCGGCCGACGGACACAAATGGCTGCTTGGCCCGGAAGGAGCCGGCTTGCTGTGGATTCGCCGGGAATTGGTCGAGCAATTGCATCCCGTCGGCGTCGGCTGGAACAGCGTGATCGATAGCCGGAACTTCGACCGCGTCGAGCTGCGTCTGAAACCCCATGCCGGCCGCTGGGAAAGCGGCAGCCTCAACGTCGGCGGCATCCTTGCCCTGGGTGCGAGTCTGGAATTGCTACTCGGCGTCGGCATTAATGCCATCGCCGAGCGCGTCCTGCATTTGACCGATTATCTGTGTGAGCAGGCGGAACGCATCGGTGTGTCCGTGTACAGCAGTCGGCGACCGAACGAGAAGTCCGGCATTGTCTCCTTGATCGTTCCGGGGGGCGAGACGCGGGCGATGGTGCGTCGCTGCCGGGATGCGGGCATTGTCATCAACCAGCGAGCGGGACGGCTGCGCATCAGTCCGCATGCCTACAATACCACCGAAGAACTGGATCGTCTTATCGCGTTGCTCGGAGCCTCCTCATGACTCAACCGCTCAGCCATCGTATCGCGGTCTACACGGGCACTTTCGATCCCGTCCATCGCGGCCACCTGGACATCATCAGTCGTGGCAGCTTGATTTTCGATCGCCTCATCGTCGGCGTCGGCATCAATCCCGATAAACAACCGTTTTTCGATCAGCGTGAGCGCGTCGCACTGGTGCGCGCGGTCATCAAGCCGTATCCCAATGTGTCGGTGCAACCGTTCACCAACTTGGCCGTGACATTTGTGCGCGAGGTCGGCGCGCGCGTCATGCTGCGCGGTCTGCGCACGACGAGCGATATGGAGAACGAGTTCACCATGTCGCTGATGAACCTGAACCTCGATGCGGAGATCGAGACGGTATTTCTCATGGCCAAGGAGGCGTATTCGCACGTCAGCAGCACCCTGCTGCGTCAGATTGCCACGTTCGGCGGCCGGCTCGATAAATTCTTGCCACCGGAAGCTAAGGATGCACTGGAGGCGCGCGTGCGCGAACGGACCCAATAACCAGCCCGGAGCGCCAGCGACGGGTTATCCCGTCGCTGGCGCTCCGGGCCAGTCTGCTTTTGCTACATTCCCTCGTGATGAGAAACCGATAATACCCGCGATGCACCCTATCCCACGTATTGCGGGCTATCAACTGTTGCAGCGTCTCGGCGGTGGACCGATGACCTCGGTTTATTCCGCGCGCGCGCTGGATACAGATGCTCCCTGTGCGATTAAGCTGCTCCGCGACGATTGGGACGATCCCGACACCGGCATCAAATTGCTGCAACGAGAAGCGCGTGCCGGCCTTGGCGTGCGTCATCCGCAGCTTGTCCGCGTCACCCACGCTCATGTCACCGCCCCGCCCTACTTCCTGGTCATGGACCTGCTGCCGGGCGAGGCGTTGCGCCGCCGGCTGCGGCGCGACTTTCGTTTGCCGCTGTCCGAGGCGGTGTGGATCATTCGGCAAATCGCCGAGGCGCTCGCCGCGCTACACACGGCCGGCTTCCTTCACGGCGACATCAAACCCGATAACGTCCGCCTGATCGACGACGGCGCCGCCGTTCTTATCGATCTGGGGTTCGCCCATCGGCCCGGTGAGAACGCCGCCTTCTTGCGTGCCGGCTACGTGCTGGGCACGGCCAACTATCTCGCGCCGGAACAATGCGATCCCTTGCCGACCGAGGATCTAAGTAGCGATCTGTTTAGCTTGGGGGTGATGTTCTTCGAGATGCTCACGGGGCGCTTGCCCTATCCGGCCGGTTCGCTCCGTCAGACGTTCCGCCGTCATCGTTGCGATCCGCCCGCCGACATCCGCCGCAGCGTTGCCAACCTGCCCGCCTCGCTCGTCGCCCTGATCGAGCGTCTGCTGGCACATCGAGCCGATGAACGGCCGCGTGCCGCCGTCGTGGTCCAGCAGCTTATCAAGCTGGAGATTGCCGTCCTCACACGCCGCCGCTCGGCCTGAGCCGGGGTGTTGTCACGACATCCCTTCATCGGTCTGCAAATCGTTTTCCGTGAAGAGCGTGAAGCCCATGCGCGACAACATGCTGGCCGCCGTTTCGTGGTCCTCGACGTGCAGCGCGACGGCGGCACGGCCACGCGGCCCAATCAGCAGCGGATACGCATAGTGAATGCTGATCTCCGCGCCAAGCAGCGCCTTGCAGATGTCGAGCAGCGGTTGATCTCCTTCGGGCAATTGCACGACGAGCAGATCGCTTTCGGTCACGGGGAGATTGGCGAGTTGAAAAATCTCCAGAGCGCGTTCGGGATCGCTGAGTACCAAGCGGATGATGGCGCAGTCGGCGGAATCGTTGACGGTGAGCGAGACAATGCGGATGTCTGTTGTCTCGAAACGGCGCACCACGGACAGCAGATTGCCCACGCGATTTTCGACGAACACATTGAATTGGCGCACGCTCGGCCAATCGCGTCCGCGTGCCGTCGCATAAGGTGTTTCGGAACCGCTGTCGCCGCCTTTTCCTTGGCTCATGGCTCACCCCTCGCGTTGAAAGAAGAGTTGTAGTGTACGCCAACAGCCGAGGCAGCGTCAACCGCGAGTGAGAGCCAGCCCGCAGCGCTAGCAAGGGAATCCCTTGCTGGCGCTGCGGGCTGGCAAGCGGCTGATTCAAGCTCCCCGGCGCAGACGGCACATGGTCACGCAATTGCCGACGCTGTTGAACCGTACCCACGTCATGTAGTTGCGCATCAGCAGCAGACCGCGGCCGCACGGCCGTTCCAGGTTTTCCGGCGCGAAAGGATCGGGCACCTCTTGCGGCTTGAAGCCCGGTCCCTGATCCTCGATTTCCGCGACCAGACATTCCGTCGTGAGATGATAGCGAAGATGGACTTCCTTGCTCGGATCGCCCTTGTGCCCATGCTTGATGGCGTTGACCAGCGCTTCCTCCAGCGCCAGGCGCACGCCAAAGGCTTCCTTGCTCGAAAACCCGACCGCATCGAGCGAGGCGATAATATCCTCGATCGCGGGGACAATTTCCCCGGAAGCGTGCAGGGTTCGCGAACACCAGTCTGCCGCCGGAGCGACATTTTGGCTGGCTTCTCGCGGACTAACCTCCGATGGAGAACGAACCACGATAACCTCCCTCGTCCGGCAAACGGATCGATGGGCGACGATTTTCATTCACCCGGCGATACCAATTCGTTCTTCTTTCCTCCAGGGCATAAACGACGATCAGATCCTTCGATCGCTCAAGCTTAGCCATTTCGATAGCATTTTCCGTGCCAACTTTCTCGCCGGGGCTGACAGCGAGGGGCACGAGTGCTAGACTCAGAGGAGTCGCGGCCTTGCGGCCGTTCCGTCAACTTGCCCTGGCTGTACCCATCATGCAAAACGAACCCAATACGCCGCAGACGCCTTTTCAGATCAACGTCGCCGATCGCGTCAAACGTCTGCCACCATATCTATTCGGCAAAATCAATGAACTCAAATACCGTAAACGCCGTGCGGGCGTGGATATTATCGACCTGGGCATGGGCAATCCGAGCGATGTACCCGATCCGCAAGTGGTCGAGAAACTGTGCGAAGCCGCTCACGATGAACGGAATCATCGCTACTCGGTGAGTAACGGTTTACACAACCTCCGCCGTGAGGTGGCCCTTCGTTATGCCCGCCGTCATGGAGTGCAATTGGACCCCGATACCGAAGTTCTGGCGGGGCTGGGGTCCAAGGAAGTGTTCAGCCACATGTGCCTCGCCCTGCTCGGTCCCGGCGATACCGCTATTGTACCAGCGCCGTCCTTTCCGATCCACGTTTATGCGGTCGCTCTCGCCTCCGGCAACGTCATCAGCCTCGATTGCACCCATCCCGATCGCTTTCTCGCCAATGTCGCCACGGTCGCCGAACACCTCTATCCTCGGCCCAAGGTGCTTATTCTGAATTATCCACACAATCCCAGCACAACCGTGGTCGAGCGGGACTTTTTCGTCGAAGTCGTCGCGCTGGCACGGCGTTTCGGCTTCATGGTAATCCATGACTTCGCTTATGGCGATGTCTGCTTCGATGGCTATCGAGCGCCGAGTTTTCTCAGTGTGCCGGGCGCCAAGGAAGTCGGCGTCGAGACGACCACGATGAGCAAGGGTTACAACATGGCCGGTTGGCGGCTCGGCTTCTGCGCCGGCAACGCCGAGATGGTGCGCGCCCTGGCCACCATCAAGGGCTATTACGATTATGGCATATTCCAGCCCATCCAGATTGCCGGCATCGTCGCCCTGCGTCACGGTGAAGAGTTGGTCGATCGGCAGGCGCTGGAGTATCAGCATCGCCGCGATGTGCTGGTCGATGGCCTACGGCGCATCGGCTGGGAGGTGACATCACCCAAGGCGACGATGTTCGTGTGGGCGCGTTATCCGCGGGAATGGCGCGAGCGCATGGGTTCGATCGATTTCTCGATGAAGTTGATCGAGGAGGCGGGGGTGGCCGTTAGTCCAGGCCGTGGCTTCGGCGATGCCGGTGAGGGCTATTTGCGTTTGGCTCTGGTCGAGAACGAGCATCGCCTGCGTCAGGCGGTGCGGCAGATCGCGCGTTGTCTGCGCATCGACGCGACCACCTAACCACGGAGTATTGCCGTGCCCGACTGGCTTTTTGAAGGTCGCACAAATGTTTATGTCATTCTGGCGGCCCTAACCGGGTTGTTGGTTCTCGTTTGGTGGCAAACGCGTAAACGCTGGTGCTTGATCGCCGCTGTCGTCATGGCGGGACTCATTGGGATTTACGCGATCCTCAATGTCGCCGTGGAAACCGACCGCGAACAGATCGTCCGCAAGGTCAACGAAATGACAGCGGCCGTGAATGCACACAAACTCGATGCGGCGTTCGTCCATATTTCCGATCAATTTCGCTCGCACGGCGGCAAGACCAAGCAAGAGTTACGCACGGCCGGGCAGACTTATCTTGAGCAAAAGATCGTCGAGCGCGTGGATGTGTGGGACATTGGCATCGAGGGCCAGCCATCGCGGGAGAAGCGCGAGGTTCATGTGCGGTTCAGCGTGAAGGTGCACGGCGGCCAAGAGTTTTTCACCGACTGCGATGCGCTCTTCGCTTTCGAGCCGGAGCATGGCTGGCGGATGAAGGGATTTCGTCTCCTCAAGCCGCAGACAAATGAAGAATGGTCGTGGCAGATATGAATTCCACCAGCCCGCAGCGCCAGCAAGGGAACCCTTGCTGGCGCTGCGGGCTGGCAATCACGCCGCTTTTTCGACTGCACGACGCAGGGCGGCGGCCACATCGGTTTTCTCCCAGCTAAACGGTGCCAGTTCTCGACCGAAATGACCGTGGCGGGCCGTTTCGCGATAGATCGGCCGGCGCAGATTCAGCGTCTCGATGATGCCCAGCGGCGTCAGCTTGAAGTGCGTGCGGATCAACTCGGCGATGTCCCTATCGCGCAGACCGCGCGCCGCCGTGCCGAATGTACTCACCCAGATGTTGAGTGGTTCCGGGTAGCCGATCGCGTAGGACAACTGCACTTCGCATTGCGCCGCCAATCCAGCGGCGACGATGTTTTTGGCGATGTAGCGGCCCATGTAGGCGGCGGAGCGATCCACCTTGGTCGGATCCTTGCCGCTGAACGCGCCGCCGCCGTGCCGGCCGCGACCGCCGTAAGTATCGACGATGATCTTACGTCCCGTTAGACCGCAATCGCCGTGCGGCCCGCCTTCCAGGAAAATGCCCGTCGGATTGATATGGCAATAGATCACTTCCTCGTCGTGACGGCGCGGTGAGCCGCCCGGCGGAATCAGTTCAATCTGACTGCGGTCCTTGACGAGTTTCTTATTCTCCGCTTGCAGCGTCGGCAGAATCAACTTCGTGATGATTTCCTCGCGGGCCTCATCAGAGAAATGCTCGCGACCCTCGCGGCGAACGATGGCACGCTCGTCGTGCTGTGTGGACAAGACAAGGGTATGAAGGCGATGGAATGTGCCGTCTTCGTTGTATTCGACCGTCACCTGGCTCTTGGCATCCGGGCGAATGAACGATAATTCGCCGCTGCGGCGCAGGCGGGCGTGGTTTTCAACCAGACGATGCGCCAGATAAATCGGCATCGGCATGAAGGTATGCGTCTCATTGCAAGCGAAGCCGAACATCATGCCTTGATCGCCTGCGCCGCCGCTGTCCACACCGCAAGCGATGTCGCGCGATTGGCTGTGCAGATTACACATCACCTGGCAGGTATCCGCCGCGAAGCCGATGCCCGGATCGACATAGCCAATCTCGCGGATGGTGTCGCGCACCAGGCGATCGACGACGGATCGGCTCAGGTTGGCCGACGTGGTGATTTCGCCGGAGACAATGGCTAGGTCGGTCGTGACCATCGTTTCGCAGGCGACCCGGCTGAGCGGATCGGCCGCCAGGCAATGATCGAGGATGGCATCGCTGATTTGGTCGGCCACCTTGTCGGGATGGCCCATGGAAACGGATTCGCTAGTGAACAAATGTCTATTCGTGCTCACGTCATAGTTCCTCTACAATCGAGAGTAACGCCGGCCACCGGGGCCACTGGGCGGATTATAGGAGATGGAGGGCAAGGGACGCAATTACAACTGGCGAGAATGGCCGCTTGCGGCTTAGCGCTCACCGAGCGCTAAGCCGCAAGCGGCTGGGAAAAATTTGTTGAAGATCCCTATTACAATCGCGGCGGCGTGAGCAACTTCCCTGCGACAGCGCGTTCCCACAACTTCTTGCCGGAGGTCAGATCGATCGCCTTGAGCATGCGCGGCTGAAGGGTGTGCGGATCGAGCGGGCCACGCAGCGAACCCGGCATCAGATACAGCACGCGCTTGCCGAGTACGACCACGGCGTGCATCCCCGGTTCCGCCGGGATGCGTCCCATCAACTCGCCCGTCTCCACGGAGAAGAGCCACCACCACGACACCGGCTTCGAGGGCGTCAGCAAGTCTTTCTCATCCGGCCGCGGATGGGCCTCGCGGAGACACAGGAAACGCTCATCCAGCGTAGCACGCACTACCAGCCGCTTGCCCCGGAGCAGTTCCTTCGGTTCGGAACATTTATCACTTTGCCGATCCCATGAGTAGAACATGAGATGCTGTCCTTCCTTCGTCTCCTCCAGCGTCAGAACCTTCCACTGCTGTCCGACAAGCCCCTGCCAGCGCACCGCCTTCTTCTCCAGATGTTCGGGCAAGAGAGGCGCGGACGGTGCGGCGATCTTCGTCGCCGGCCGAACCTCGACCTGGCCAGTGCGCAGATCGACCAGGGCAACGCCGCTGGTGTGCTTGCGCGCGGCCATCTCCTGCTCCACTGTCGGCCTGGCTTTGCCGACGTACCAGGCGCTGGCTTCCCACTCCAGCACGAGTTGATGTTTCTCCACATGCCAGTGAGTCGAGAAGGAACGGCCGAGCGCCTCGCCCGTCACCACCCAGGCCGGGAAGACGACCGGATCGGATTCGAGATCGCATTCGCCCTTGTGCGTCAGATCGAGACGGAGGATACGCAGACGATTGCGTTTGACACCGGCCTGCGCGAGGAGATGGTCTTTGACCACGAGCAATGGCCGCTGCGCCTCGTGGGTGTGCCAGAGAACCTTGCCGGTGGCGAGGTCGAGCGCCTCGATGCCGCCGCCGGCGCTGGCGAAAAAGCCGGTGCGTCCGGTCGCATCGGCAATGCCACCGGGGAGGACCGTGGAACTGGGTCCGGCTTGCGGAACGGAAAGCACGGTAGGTGCGGTCCTCGCCGCGCCCGATCCCAGTAAACCCAACAACAGCAGTGGTCCCAGTCGCCGAACGTGGTGCATGCTCGCCGCCCTCCTTGCATCATCTGATGGCCGAATCGCGCTTACGAGGCTTATCGTTCTTTATCGACCGGCGACGAAGCGGGGTGAGGAAAAAGCATGGCCGGGTGCGGCTTCCCTTCAAGTCGCACCCGGCTAATTCGCACGATTGGCATCTGTTCCTCGAAATGTCCGAGGCGGCCACTTGAGAGTCTGTTCCCAAATGTCGGGCTGGTTTCTGGCTTCGCTGGTTCGCCTCTTTTGCCGAACTTGCTTGACCGCCGTTGCGCGCTCGATTACGATGCCTTAATGGATTGATCCGCTGATCCCACCGGCGACCTGTGCGCCTCCAGCGGACAACTAACCCGCCGTCGCCGATTGAGTTTGGCCTCCCGCTGGTTGACAACGGTTGCCTACCGTCGCGCCCCGCCGACTGACTGCTTTCAGGAATCCGGTTTTTTCAGGGAGTGTTCCACCATGTCGATGTACCACCGCGTGTCCGGGGGCCGTCCTGCTTTGGCCCTCCTGCTCGCTGGCGTTGGACTGTTGTTCGGCAGTCCGATCCACGCTCAGCAGCTGGTTGGCTCGAATCTACCTACCCCGCGCCTGATGACCGTCATGCCGCCTGGAGGCAAGATCGGCTCCACGGTCGAAGTGACCTTCACCGGCACCGACCTCGAAGAACCCGAACAACTTCTGTTCAGCCATGCCGGTATCAAGGCCGAGCCGCTCGCCGGCCCCACGCCGCCTCCGCCCAAACCCGATCCCAAGAAGAAACCGAAGCCGGGTATGGGCAAGCCGACTGTCAGCCGATTCAAAGTGACCATCGCGGCGAACGTGCCGCCCGGCATTCATGATGTGCGATTCGTTAACAAATGGGGCGTCAGCAATCCGCGCGCTTTCGCGATCGGCGATCTCAGCGAGGTACTCGAGAAGGAACCGAACAACGATGTGGAGCAGGCCCAGCGCGTCGAGTTGAACTCGACTATCAACGGCTCGATGGCCGCGCCCACCGATGTCGATTACTACGTGTTCAAAGGCAAGAAGGGCCAGCGCGTCGTTCTCAGTTGTCTCGCCTCCACCATCGACAGCCGGTTTCACGCCGGCATCGAATTGTACGACAGCAAGGGCAAGCACCTGGCCGGCGGCCGCGATTACAACCTCCGGGACGCCCTCACCGACTGTACGCTGCCCGACGATGGCGATTATTATGTGCGTCTCTTCCAGTTCACCCACACGCAGGGCACGGCCGAGCATTTCTATCGGCTCAGCATCAGCGTCGCTCCGTGGATCGACGCCGTCTTTCCGTGTGTCGTCGAACCGGGCAAGACAACGAGCGTGACCGTCTATGGCCGCAATTTGCCAGGCGGTAAACTCGATCCCTTGGCCGTGGTCGATGATCGCGTGCTGGAAAAGATAACCGTCAGCGTCACCGCTCCCAGCGACGCCGGACAGCGCCTGGCGTTCAGCGGTCTGGTGGCGCCGCCGATGGCTGCGCTCGACGGGTTCGAGTACCGCGTCCGCAATGAGGCCGGCTGGTCCAATCCGTTCCTGATCTCCTTGGCCCGCGCTCCCGTCGTACTCGACAACGGCAACAACGACGCGCCGGACACGGCGCAAGAGATTACTCTGCCGTGCGAGATTGCCGGGCATGTCGAGAAGCCGCACGATCGCGATTGGTACACGTTCACGGCGAAAAAAGGCGCGGTGTACAACATCGAGATTCTCAGCGATCGCCTCGGCGCGCCGACCTACATGTACTTCATGCTCCGCGATGCCAAAACCGAACTGAAGGAGTCGGATGATAATCAAGATATTCTTAGTCGCAAATTTTATTCACGCAGCGAAGACCCGCAGACGTATCGCTTCGTGGTGCCGGCCGACGGTAAATATCAGTTGTTGGTGAGCGGCCGGCTGGCCGACACGGTAGCCGGTCCGCGGCATTACTATCGCGTCCGCATCTCACCGCCGCAGCCCGATTTTCATCTGGTGGCCCTGCCGCCGGACGAACACCGGCCTGGAGGCATGGCCGTCCTCTCGGGCGGTCAGCAGGCGTTTACGATCTTCGCCCTTCGTCAGGACGGCTTTATCGGCGACATCGCCCTCAGTGCCGACGGCTTGCCGGCCGGCGTGACGGTCGCGCCGCAGACCGTGGGCGGCGACTTGCGTGAATCACGTTTGACCGTCTCGGCAGCCGCGGGAGCGGCCGCGTGGACCGGACACATCAAGATCAAGGGCACGGCCACCATCAATGGTCAGAAGGTGGTGCGCGAGGCGCGTTCGGCCAGCATCGTCTGGCCGGTGCAGCAGGGGCAGAACATCCCGACCATCAGCCGCGTCGATCACAGCCTGATGTTGGCCGTGCGCCCCGGCGCTCCGTACAGCCTCAGTGGCACGCTCGACAAACCCACGCTTATTCAAGGTGAAAAGGGCACGCTCAAGGTGAAACTGTCGCGCATTTCGGCGGACTTCAAGACGCCCTTGACCGTGCAGGCGATCGTGACCGAGTTGCCCAAGGGATTGACCTTCAACAACAATCAAGCCGTCACCATCGCAGCCAACAAGACGGATGGCTCGCTGGCGATCAACGTCGCCGCCACGGTGCAACCGGGCGTCTACACCATCGTCTTGCGCACGCAAACGCAGATGCCCTACAACAAAGACCCGATGGCCAAGCAGAAACCGAACACCATCGTCGTCCTGCCGTCCGCGCCGATCACGCTGACCATTCTGCCCAAGTCGGTCGCCACGCTGACCCTATCCACACAGTCGGCCACGGTGAAACTCGGCAAGGAGGCCGAGGTCATGGTCAAGGTGGCGCGGTTGTACGGCTACGAAGGCGAGTTCAAGGTGCAGGTTGTTTTGCCCAAGGACGGCAAGGGCGTGCAGATCGGCGAGGCTGTCATCCCCGCCGGTATGAATGAGGGCAAACTCGTCGTCAAAGCCGGGTCGATGCCCGTCAACCTATCGAACCTGATTGTCCGTGCCACGGCGATGTACCAGGGGCACGCGACGACGCACGAAGTGAAGTTGAATGTCAATGTGGTGAAATAGTCCGATCCTCGTGTAGCCGCGATGCGCGGCGGAGCGCTTCGCGCGAAACGTAAACGCGCGCTCCGCTGCGTGTCACGGCTACACAAGGCGAATGAAGGAGATACCCGCATGCGTTGCCTGCTTTCGTTTTGTCTCATCGTTCTCGTACCGGCGCTTGTCGTCGCCGAGGAGAAGAAAGGCGTCGAGCCGATCAAGGTCGTCGAACTGAAACGCGCCACGCCGGTGCTGTACGATAAGGACATTGAGCCGATCCTCGTCGATAAATGCGCCTACTGTCACAGCGACAACATCAAGGAAGGCAAGCTCGACATGGGCAACTACGAAGCGCTCATGAAGGGCGGCAAGCACGGTGCGGCGATCGTGCCCGCCAAGTCGGGCGAGAGCCTGCTCATCAAACTGGCCAGCAAGACACAGAAAAAATTCATGCCGCCCAAGGGCGAGAAACCGCTGACTCCCGAAGAGTTGGCTCTTATCAAGTTGTGGATTGACCAGGGTGCCAAGGCGCCGACCATGCGGCGTGAACGGCCCAAGGTGATCGTCAGCGGCCCGCCCGCCAACGTACATCCGGTGCTGGGCATCGCTGTCAGCCCCGACAAGACCAGCGTCGCCGCCTCACGAAGCAACCAGATCCACATCTACAATGCCGCTTCGGGCGCGCATATTCGCACCCTGGTCGATCCACAATTGACCGGGCCGGACAAGAAACCCGTCAAGGCCGCGCACCTGTCGATCGTTGAATCGCTCGCTTACAGTCCCGATGGTAAATCCCTCGCCTCGGGCGCTTTCCAGGAAGTCCTGGTGTGGGACGCGCAGACGGGCGCGATTCGCCGGCGTCTGACCGGCTTCGCCGATCGCGTCGTTGCCCTGGACTTCTCGCACGACGGCAAGCTGCTGGCCACCGGCGGCGGAGCGCCGACGGCGGACGGCGAGATCAAGATTTTCGAGGTCGCCACCGGCAAATTGGTCGCGGACATCAAGAACGGCCATAGCGACACCGTCTTCGGTGTCCGCTTTAGCCCGGACGACAAAAAGCTGGCCACCTGTGCGGCCGACAAATTCGTCAAGACGTTCGAGGTGCCGAGCGGCAAGTTCCTCAAGGCGTTCGAGGGGCACACGCACCACGTTCTTGGCGTGGGTTGGAAGGCTGATGGCAAATTGCTGGCCTCGGCCGGCGCGGATAATGTCGTCAAAATCTGGGATTTCGAGAAGGGCGAGCAGGTTCGCACGATCACCGGCCACGGCAAACAGGTGACGCGCCTGGTGTTCGTCGGCAAAACCGATCAGTTCGCCACCTGTAGCGGCGATCAGACGGTGCGTTTCTGGAATGTTAACGGCGGCAACACACGTAATTTCAGCGGCAACACCGATTTCCTCTACGCGCTGGGCGTCAGCCCCGACGGCGCTCTCGTCGCCGCCGGCGGTCAAGAGGGCATCGTGCGTGTGTACAACGGCACGAATGGGCAACTGCTCAAGTCGCTACTGCCGCCGGGGGCGGAGCCGGCGACGCCGCCGAAGGATAAGAAGAAGAAATAACCACAGAGACACAGAGAAGAAAATACAAAATGGGTGAGTGGTTGGTGAAAGCCTCTGCTCGCCCATTTTTTTATGTCGTTCCTCTGTGCCTCTGTGTCTCTGTGGTTAATTATCGACTGTCAAATCTTCCGTGCCCCTTTTATCTAATTTTCCAGCGCGATTGCAAACCTTACAATCGTTGGGATGCCCATATCATCGCGCCATCGACTCGATGTAAACCGCAACGTCTGGCCATATAGCAGATTGCAACCGCGCACCGGGGAAACTTTTGTCTCGCGCGCGCTCATGGCTCAACTTTTGCGTGTAGAGTTGAGCGGACACATCACGGCGGGAGGCCGTTCTCCCTATCGCCGTCCACGTCGGGACTCGACCTGTCTTTGCTGGAGGCATCGGCATGGCTGCACGCCCCTCACTCGTTCTCGTCTTGGCCGGCGCATTGGCTTCTCTTGGCGCATCTTATCGCACGCAAAATTTCGTCGTCGAAGCGCCCGACGCCGCCTTCGCCAAGCAAGTCGGCGACTGGGCGGAATACTATCGCCGTACCAAGGCGATTGAGTGGATCGGTCAAGAGATGCGGCCGTGGGGCCAACCGTGTCCGGTCAAGGTCACGGTGACGATGAACGGCTCCGGCGGCGCTACCTCGTTCGCCTTCGATCGCGGTGCCATCCTCAGCATCGACATGCACATCGAAGGCAAGCCGGATCGCTTGATCGCCAGCGTCTTGCCGCACGAAGTCACGCACACGGTTCTCGCCTACTATTATCGCACGCCGGTGCCGCGCTGGGCCGACGAGGGCGGCTCCGTGCTGTCCGAGGACGAACAGGAACGCCATACCCACGAGCAGATGGTTCGGCAGATTTTACAAACGCCCGGCCGGACCATCCCGCTGCGCCGGCTGTTCAGCTTGAAGGAATATCCGCGCGATGTGATGGTGCTGTACGCCGAGGGCTACTCGGTGACGAACTTCCTGGTCGGTCAGAGCAGCCGGCAGGTTTTCCTGGCGTTTGTCGCCGAGGGCATGCAGAACAACAACAACAATTGGGACGCCGCCTTGCGGACGCACTATCGGTATCAGAATGTCGAGGAATTAGAGAGAGCGTGGGTCCAACATATTCGCAGCAATCGGCAGCAGCCGACGCAGTTGGCCAGCAATCGCGGTCGCGGTGAGACCTCGCCGACTTCCCGCGTCGTGGTACGGCAGACCGCACCGCCGGCCCAACCGCTACTCGAAGAACCGCAGCCGATCTATCGCGGTCAGGCACCGAGTGAAGGCGATGAGTATGATCCCCGTTCGGCAGTTCGTCCTGAGTATCGGAGGCCAATGACCGGCGGGACGCCGGTCCCACCGAGTAGGCCGCAACAGGGCTATCGTGTGCCGCCTCCGCCGCCGCCCCCGACGGTACGGCTGGGAGCGCCGGAGTTCGAGACCGCGCCGCCGACAATGCCACAGATGGGGCAACCGCAACTCGGTCCGCGTTCGCCGGTGGGATATTCGCCGTGATTCCTCACCAGCCCGCAGCGCCAGCAAGGGGATGGGTTTCCCTTGCTGGCGCTGCGGGCTGGTCGATCACCCGTTCAATTTCTCGCGCGCCAGTTTCTTCGCCACTTGCAACGCTTCGGCGAGTTTGCTCGCGTCCTTGCCGCCGGCCTGGGCGATGCCCGTAGCGGGACCGCCGCCCTTGCCACCGACCACCTTCGCCACCTCACCCACCAGTTTGCCCGCGTGCAAGCCCTTCTTGCCCACATCCTCCGTCACCAGACATAGCAACCCGACTTTGCCTTCGTCGGCCCAGCCAATCACGATCACCGCGCTCTTGGCCTTTTCGCGCAGACGATCGAGTTGCTGACGCATCTGCTCGACCGGCGCGGCCGGCATCTCGCCGACGATGATTTTCGCTCCATTCGCCTCGATCGCCTCCGCCAGCAGACGATCGCCGGCCCCAGCTAGATCGCTCGCCGCCCCCTTGCGGAGCTGTGCCTGCAACTTCTTCACTTCTTCCTGCAATGTCTCAATGCGGCGCGGCAAATCCTCCGGCTGGCAATTGAAACGCCCCGTCAGATCGTCCACCACGGCCGAGAGGCGTTGCACCGTGGCCACGGCTTCGCTGCCGGTGACGGCGACCACGCGGCGCACGCCCTTGCCGACCAATTCCTGAGCGACGATCTTGAAGAACCCCGCCTGTCCAGTGCGCGTCAAGTGCGTGCCGCCGCAGAACTCGATGGAATGCTCGCGCGTCGCCTCCTCCGGTCGCTCTGGCCCGATCATCAACACACGCACCGGATCGGGATACTTTTCGCCGAACACAGCGCGAACGCCGCCCAGTTTCTTCGCCTCCGCCAACGGCATCGTCACCGGCGTTACGGGTAAATCGGCATAGATGCGTTGGTTGACCATTCGCTCAATTTCGGCAATTTCCTCCGCTGACAACGGCTTGTCATGCACGAAATCGAATCGTGTCTTGTCGGCATCGACCAGGGAGCCGCGCTGTTCGACGTGTTCGCCAAGCACTTGGCGCAGCGCCCAGTTGAGTAAATGCGTGGCCGTGTGATTGCGCATGGTATGAGGGCGAAGACCGCTGACTTCCAGGGTCGCCGACTGGCCGCACTCCATATGCCCTTCGACGACACGGCCAAGGTGGATGACGCTATCGCCAAGTTTCTGCGTGTCGTCCACCTCGAAACGCCCGCTGGCCGTGCGGATGATGCCGCTATCGCCGACTTGCCCGCCCTGTTCGGCGTAGAAATTGGTTTGATCCACGAGCAAAGCTGCCTCATCGTCTTCATTCAGCCGGCCCGTACAGATTACTGTGTTATTCTTGACCCAGCCGAGGAGCTTGCCGGTTGTGGAAAGGCCGGCGTACTTGGGCGCGTCGTTTGTTTTCGGCAACTCGCCTGTGATGGCGGAGATGACAATTTTTTCGCGGCCTTGCCTTGAAATCTCTTTATGTCGTTCGATTGCTTCGTTATATTCCTCTTCGTCCACCCTCATGCCAAGCTCACCGGCCATCTGTTTGGTGAGATCGATGGGAAATCCGTAGGTCGTTTGCAGAGAAGCCGCGTCTTCGCCGGAAATAACTCCGGTATCGGCTCCTGGGACAGATTCCGCTAATTTCTTCGCACTCGCGGCAGCCGTTTGAAAATGGACGAGACCACGTTGAATTGTCTTAAAAAATTCCGCTTCTTCCACCCGCAGAATCTCCGCCGTCTGCGCAGTTTTCGTTTGCAGTTCCGGAAATGCCCTGCCCATCTGCTCAACGAGTACCGGAACCAGCTTGTAAACGAACGGCTCGCGCAGATCGAAATACTGATAGCCATAACGCACCGCCCGGCGAATGACGCTGCGCACCACGGCATCGCGTTTCTTGTTGCCCGGCCGCGCTCCGTCGGTGATGGCGAACGTCGCCATGCGCAGATGATCCGCAATCACGCGGAAACCGACGTCGTGCAAATCATCTAGTCGGCCACCGTATTTCTTGCGGGTGAGTTTCCCTATCGCGTCCATGATCGGCGTGAACACATCGGTATCATAATTGCTCGCCTTGCCCTGCAATACCGCCGTGACACGCTCGAAGCCCATGCCCGTATCGACATGCTTCGCCGGCAACGGCGTCAACTTCTTGTCCGCTCCGCGATTAAACTGGATAAAAACGAGGTTCCATATCTCAATAACGTCTGCCGTGCCCTTGTTCACCAGCTTGCCGCCGCTCTTGTCCGGTGTGCGGTCGATGTGAATTTCCGTGCAAGGACCACATGGCCCCGTCTCGCCCATCTCCCAGAAATTATCCTTCTTGTTGCCCTTGTGAATGTGCGCCGGTTCGATGTCCGTCTCGGAACGCCACAGCGCCGCCGCCTCGTCATCGGCCGCCAGCCCCAACTCGTCATCGCCCTCGAAAACGGTCGCGTGCAGTCGCGATTTGTCCAGCTTCCACACGTCCGTCAACAACTCCCACGCCCAGCGGATCGCCTCTTTCTTGAAGTAATCACCGAACGACCAGTTGCCGAGCATCTCAAAAAAGGTGTGATGATAGGTATCCTTGCCCACGTCTTCGAGATCGTTGTGTTTGCCGCCCGCGCGGATGCACTTCTGCGTATCGGCCGCCCGTTTGTACGGACGCGAACCGGTGCCGAGAAACACGTCCTTGAACTGGTTCATGCCGGCGTTGGTGAACAACAACGTGGCATCGTCGTGCGGCACAACGCTGCTGGAGGGCACGAACGTATGGCCGTGCTTCTTGACGAAGAAGTCGATGAATTGCTGGCGGATTTCATTCGCGGTCAACATGAATGCTTCTCGATAAACGTCCTCAGTGAACAGAGTTCGATTATTCTCCAACCTAACGCTGCCGCCGTCAACGCCGAGCGGTCTTGTCAGCCGGACCGAGGGAAGGTCTAATCTGGTGTCGGAGTTCGGCAAACGCCCGGCGAGAGCCTAATATCGTTTACGTTTCGCCAAATCCGTGTCGGCGAAACGTAAACGATACTAAGCTCTCCCCAGCCAGGACAAGGAGGTCCGCATGAAAACCGCCATCGTCATCCCCGCTCGCTACGCCTCAACTCGTCTACCCGGCAAACCGCTGCTCCGGCAGACCGGCAAATATCTCGTGCAGCACGTCTACGAACGCGCTTGCCAGGCCAAGCACGCCAACCTTGTCGTTGTCGCCACGGACGATTCCCGCATCGTCTCCGCTGTCGAGAGCTTCGGCGGTCGCGTCGTTCGCACTCGTCGCGATCATCCCACCGGTACCGATCGCGTCGCCGAGGTCGCCGGCCAGCTCGATGCCGACTTGATTGTCAATCTTCAGGGCGATGAACCGCTGATCGAACCGGCCACTCTCGATCTGTTGATCGAACAACTGCTTTCGCACCCGGATTCGGACATGGCGACGCTGGCGACGCCGTTGCACACGCGGGAGCAATGGCAGAGTCCGCACTGCGTCAAGGTCGTCTGCGACGCCGCCGGCCGGGCGCTGTACTTCAGCCGCAGTCCCATACCTTACGTCCGCGATGGTCAGCCCGATTTTACGTTGCGTCCGGCGCGGTTCCTCCTTCACGTCGGATTGTATGCTTATCGCCGCCCCTTCCTGCTGCGCCTGGCGGCCCTGCCGCCCGAACCCTTGGAGCAATTGGAAAAACTCGAACAGCTCCGCGTCCTCGCTCTGAGGCATCCCATCCAGGTCGGCGTTGTCGAACAGAGCGGTTTTGGCGTCGATACCTACGACGATTACGAACGCTTTGTCGCGGCTTATCGCCACAGACAGACCCGCCATGCCGCCTGAATGATCTTCTCGCGGCCGGCTGTCCCTGACAAACGAGCGTCGATTGGGTATCATTGCGTACATATAGCCCCCGGCTTGCCGGGGGGGCAGATCGCGTCCCCAGCAAGCTGGGGGCTATATGATTTGATCCACCGGCTCACAAGAGATACCATGACGGCATCCGCCACCAAGCAAACCAAGCACATTTTCGTCACCGGCGGCGTAGTCAGTTCTCTCGGCAAGGGGCTGACTTCCGCTTCCATCGGCATGCTGCTGGAGCATCGCGGCTTGCGCGTCCGCTTGCAAAAGTTCGACCCCTATATCAACGTCGATCCCGGTACGATGGACCCTTACCAACACGGTGAGGTCTACGTCCTCGACGACGGCACCGAAACCGATCTCGACCTCGGCCACTACGAGCGTTTCACCAACGCCCCTCTGACGCGCGATTGCAATTACACCACCGGACGCATTTACGAATCGGTCATCAAGAAGGAACGGCGCGGCGCCTACAAGGGCCAGACGGTGCAGGTTATCCCACACGTCACCGACGAAATTAAGGCGGCGGTGCGCAAGCTGGCCACCGGCGACGTGGATGTGGTCATCACCGAGATTGGGGGCACGGTCGGCGACATTGAGGGACTACCCTTCCTCGAAGCGATCCGCCAATTCGCCCTCGACATAGGCAAGAGCAATTGTCTATATATTCACCTGACGCTGATTCCTTACCTCAAGGCCGCCGGCGAGGCCAAAACCAAGCCAACCCAGCATTCCGTCGAACGGCTGCGGCAAATCGGCATTCAGCCCGACATTCTCATTTGCCGCACCGAGCGCGAGCTGGGCAAGGATGCGGCCGACAAGATCGCCTTGTTTTGCAACGTCGAACCGCGTGCCGTCATTGAGGAACGCGATAAAGCGTTCAGCATTTACGAGGTGCCGCTCAGCCTGGTCGAAAACCGCCTGGACGAATTGATCGTCGAGAAACTCGGCCTGCGCGCGCAAGAGTTGGACATGAACGGCTGGCGCACGCTGGTACATCGCATCATCAATCCGACGCACGAGACGACGATTGCCGTGGTCGGCAAATATATCAAGCATCAGGATGCGTACAAATCCGTTTATGAATCGCTGGATCACGCCGGCATCGCCCTGGCCTCGCGCGTGGTGATACGGCGGATTGAGGCGGAGGAGGTCGAGCGCGAGGGGGCCGAGCGCGTGCTGGGCGGCGTCGATGGCATCCTCGTGCCGGGCGGCTTCAACTATCGCGGCGTCGGCGGCAAGGTCGAAGCCATCCGCTTTGCCCGCGAGCGGCAAGTGCCCTTCTTCGGTATCTGTCTCGGCTTACAGGCGGCCGTGATCGAGTTCGCCCGCAATGTGGTTGGCCTTGAGGACGCCAACTCGACGGAGATGGATCCCAAGTGCCAACATCCCGTCGTCTGTCTGCTCGATGCCCAGTTCACCATCACGGATCTCGGCGGCACCATGCGGCTAGGCAGTTGGCCTTGCCATCTGGCGGAGGGCAGCCGCGTCCGTGCCATCTACGCCAGTGAATTGGTCAAGGAACGTCATCGCCATCGCTACGAGTTCAACAATCAGTATCGCCAGCAGTTCGCTGCTCACGGGTTGGTTTTCTCCGGTACCAGCCCGGATGGTAAACTGGTTGAGATGATTGAATTGCCGGATCATCCGTGGTTCGTGGCCGTGCAGTGTCATCCGGAGTTTCGATCGAAGCCGACGCAGGCACATCCGCTGTTCCGTAGTTTCGTGGAGGCGAGCCTGAAGCGGCGTGAAGTGCGAAAAAAAGCTGAGGCCGCCCGCGCGCGGGCGGCCTTAACCGCTACGTAAACGATCTCATGCCCGACAAGCCCAGAGCGCCAGCGACGGGGTTCTTCATCCCGTCGCTGGCGCTCTGGGCTTGTCGGAGCCTACTCGCAACTTACTTCGCGGTCGCCGTGAATTCCAAGTCTAGCGGCTTGCCTTCCTCGATTGTGATTTCTTGCCCCTTGCCCTCACCCTTGTTGAGCCAGCCGGCTTTTTCATGCCAAGCCAGGATGCGCACCTTCCCGACGGGCAGATTCTTGATCTCAAAGGTGCCGAACTTATCACTGCTCTTTTCGACCTTGTTCTTGTCGAGCGTGTCGGAGAGGCTAATGGCGTAGTAAGGCGTATCGACGACCATCAGGTGGGCGTCCATCCAGCCGTGGATGTTGCAGACGAACGTCACCGGAGTCGAGTCGGGAACGAGGTTATCGACGACGCGCGGTTTCGATTCTTTTGGCAGCGTGACGTTATCGCCGGCGTTCTTGGAGCCGCCCTTCCAGTTGGTGTTGTGGCTGATCTCCGCATCGTTGATGATTTTAAGTACCTGTCCGGTCGGTTTCTCCGAGCGCGGCTTAGCGGGATCGGGATGATATTGCGAAAAGAGGATCGCGGCATGGGGAATGAAGGCGCAATGCGGCTGACGGATCTCCACCGGATGATCCTTCGCGTGCGCCAGTTGCTTTTCATCGACCTTGAAGAACGTCCCCGTGTCCGGTTTGATCCACACGAATACGTTACCCAGTTGCTTGTTATCGCCGATGCGATACTCCTGCTCCGTCTTCTCGGTATCGGCGCATTTCAGGCAATAATCCTTACTGTCGGCCTTGGCCTCGATCTTCGCCTTGAGAGCCTTCGTCAGTGCCTCCACATCCGGCGAGCCTTTCAGCGTGATCTTGCCTTTGACGACACCGCCCTTGGGCTCCAGAGCTTTCAGGGGACCGGCCGTTTTCGTCGGGTCTTGTTCGGTCTTCGTGTTCGTATTGTCCTTTTTCTCTTCCTTGCTACAGCCAGCGAGGAAGAGAGAGCAGGCCAGCACAGGCAATGCGAACATCGCAAGCCCTAATTGAAATCGACGCATCATATACCTCCAGGTTGCATAAATGGTTTACCAGCCCGCGACGCCAGCAAGGAATTCCCTTACTGGCGCTGCGGGCTGGTAAAACCGTGACTTCACAATCAATCCTTCGACGGCTTCACGGGGATCTTGCCCAGATCGTTCGTCGCACCCGCCTTGATCGTGATCGACTTGCCCTTCTTGCTCGGGCCCTTATCGCCGACCACCCAGCCCATACCTTCTTGCCAGATGACGAGGCGAAACTTACCGGCCGGGGCGTTCTTGATCTCAAACTTGCCGTCTTCGTCCGTCACGGCGAAGTAGGGATTCTTGAGGACGAAAACCTTGCCCGCCATCCAGCCGTGAATGCTACAGGAAATCGAGATGGGCAACTGCCGAGCCTTGATGTCATCGAGTTTGAGCGAGCGGCCGGCTGGCAGAATCGGATTCACACTCGGCCCAAGAGTGCCGCCCTGGACGTTCACGTTATGCACGATGGGGGCGGAGTTCTTGACCAGCAAGGTCTGGCCTTCTTGCAGAGCTAAAACGTGCGGCTCGAACTTGCAGCAAGGCTGATCCACCTCGACGACTTTCTTGAAGTTCTTGAGCGCTGGATGAATCGGAATCGGCTTGCTGAACCCTTCCTCGCTCATCAGGTAAACGACGGCCCAACGCACGCCCTTGTTCTTGGGGTTGACCACGAAGGTATTATCTTCCTTGTAGATCGCCCCCTTGCTCAGACAGTGATCCTTGTCCTTATCGACTTTGATTTCGACGGGTTTGGGAACCGCGCCGCCATCCCATACCACTTGTCCTTTGATCGTGCCCCAGCCTGCCGCGTGAACTACTGTCGCGGCACTCAGCACAAGTGCGGCGGTCAGTGCCAGCGAAATCCCCTTCTTATTCCCCAGGTGCATCACTTGGTTCCTCCGGCCGCGACGGGCGCCCGCGAGCGATTGCCCGGCATGTCGGCCACGCGCGGCAAAGCCATCAAAACATCACGCACGGCAGTCACCTGATCGAGCGGTCTGCCGAGAAAGACATTTTGATATTCTAGCGAATCGTTGGGGAAATTCTGCGGCATGGCCGGTTTGTAGCCGAACAAACGATCCGGATTGGCGATCCACTGCCGAACCCACTCCGGCCGCAATCGCTGCGCCGTCAGATCCAGGTTCGGTCCCTGCGGCAAGGCCGCCGACACATCGCCGACGCTGTGACACTGCAAGCACAGATTGCGATCCGTCACCAGACGATACGCATCGCTGGCATAGGCTCCCTTTTCATCCCAATGCTTGCGCAGGCGGTCGTAATTCTTCTTGTCGAGTTCCTCTTTCCACTTCTTGATGTTGGCCTCGCGAGCGTCCACATCCTGCTGTTTCTGCTTGCGCGGCTCGCCTTCCGGGGCGTCCTTGACGGCTTGTTTCGCCGCGTCCAAGCCGGCCTCGGCCTCGGCGATTTGCCGTTTGAGCGCGTCCTGCCACACGGGTTCCATCTGCTTGACGCGCTCGTCGTACTTCTTGTCGCCCTTGAGCCGCTTGATGTATTCGCGGGTACGGGCCTGCCAGTAGGCTTCATCGTGCTGATGAACATCCACATATTCCGACGTGACGCCGGAACCGGGATTGGTAAGCCGTGACACGCCGCTGAAATAGTTCACCAGAGCGCGAGCATCTTCGCTGCTCATGTTGAACTTCGGCATGCGCAGCATCATGTAGTTCGTCGGGCGAACCGGCGGCGGATTGAGAAGGAAGCCATACAGCCAGTTCGGTTGCACCCGTTCGCCCTCGCGGATCAAGGGCGGCGGCAGCATCGACCGCGCCTTGTCCGGATCGGCCTCGCGCGGCTTCATGTACCCGGTCATCAACTCGGTGAAGGTACCGCCCCACGGGTCAGCCCGCACAGTCAGGCTTTCGGGGATGATCGGTACCACGCTGGCCGCCGGCAGGTTGCGCGTTACGCGATCCGTGCCGGTGAAACGCAGGGCATCTGTCAGACGCACCACCAACATTCGGCGATCCTCGTAGGAGGTATCGTCCATCTTGGGATGGGTGCCAAACACCGTGAGCCGATCGGCTGATGTTTGGGGTGCGCCAACCCAGGCATTATGACCGGGAAAAACGTGGTCTTTCTTGAAACTGCTGCTGCTCGACTTGTAGGCTTCCTGCAAGAACGTCAGCCCTTCGTCGCTCGTCTTGAACTCGTAGACGCCGGGCCGAATCTGATGACAACCGGAGCAGTTGAATTTCTCCAACACCTGATGTCCCTTGACTTCGGCCAAGCGATCCGGTGCGGGACGATTGAGATATTTCAGCGGCATCGGCTCGGCGACCAGACCGAGGATGAACGTCATCACCGCTTCGCGCGCTTCCGCCTCCTCAAACTCCTGGCGCGCGTGGAACGCCTCATCGCTTTCGTTCTTGTGTCGCGTGGTGCGAGCAAAGCGGAACTGCGGCATACGTAGCCGATCGTCCCAGGTGCGAATGCGGTGGAAATCGAAACTGCGCGGTTCCACGAGTTTCTGATGCAGGAACCCCTCGCGCCGATGGTGATTGACCGCCTCGGCGTAGAGCTTTTCGTAAGGTTGCTTCCCGTCCTTGGCGTGCCAGTCCGCAGCCGGCTTGCTCTTGTCGTCGGGATTGTTGCGCACAGGGACGACGTTATAGTTATCGCGGATGAAGATGTCGGCATCCTCAAACGCAATACGGTCGGCGTCCTTCTTGCCCCAATCGTTCAGGGCTGTGCCGATCGGCTTGGCCGTCTCAAAACCGGGCACATCGTGGCAACCGAAGCAGCCCAGGCGATTGATAGCTTTGCGGCCGATGTACCACTTGAGTTTCGCCTGTCCTTCCGCGTCGTCCTTGATCGGGCCGTTCAACTTCCGCTCATCGGAATCGGGCGGCAAGTTGCCCAGGCGATCATCCGGGATGCCGGGCAACTCGCCCGTGTTCGGCGGCAGGAAATTCTCTACATCCAGCCGTGTGAAACCGGGTGCCTTGCCGAGATAGAGACGAGCCAGGGAGACCAGATCCATCGCCTTCGGCTCTTCCGGTCCCTTGTCTTCCCAGTCTGTCACCCTTTGGCTCAGCAGCCATTCCGCCACGTTGCCGGCGTCTTCCGGCGACAGATGCGTGATGGGCATGCGCGTCCGTGGATGATAGATCGTGGGATTCAACACCCATTGCACGATCCAGCGACGTTTCGCCTCTTCCAACTCGCCCTTGGCGGCGATCTCGGGCGCGATCTTGGCGGCGAGCCGGCTGAGGTTCGGCCCAAAGTTCGCCTCGCCCTGCACCACGCCGACGCCATCGCCCGCTTTCGTTGTGCCTTCGTGACTATGACAGGCCATGCAGCCTTTTTCGGTGAACAGCTTGCGACCTTTGGCCGCATCGCCCTTCTTGGGCACATCAACGGTTTTGCCTTCCTCATCGGTGATTCGTTTCGCCAGCGGCGTAATCTGGCCGGCGTCAATCAAATCCTTCGTCACCTTGTCGAGTTCCCCTCCCGCCTGACTCAGTTCCTTGTTTTCGTCGGCGCTGAGTTCTTCGGCTTCCGGCTTGGCTTTGAGGGCCGCTTCGCGCTTGCGCAACTCCTGCATGCGGTCTTGCAACTGCCGCTGCCGAGTGAGGAGGTGATTGATTTCGTTCGCCTGCGCGGGAACCGACATCAAACCGAGATCGGCCAAACGGCGGCACGCATCCGTCAGTTCCTTCCAATCGCGATCTTGCAGCAGATCGCCCTTGAGTACTTTCTGCAAATCCGCGATCCGGCTTTCGAGAACCTTGCGGGCGTTGTCCTTTTTCGTCGTATCGCTTTCGAGATTACCCTTGCTCTCGGCCATCAGGTAATAGGCGATGCCGGCGATTTCCGCATCGGGGAACTTCTGCTGCTCCTCCGGCAGCGCCTCCTTGCTGTTGTTGCTCAGCCCGAAGAAATGCGGCATCTTCGTATCCGGCCGGAAGCCGCGCGGCGACTGAATCCACTTGCGCACCCAATCCTGATTGGTCTTCTCGGCGATGCGTCGCAGGCTTGGCCCAACTTTGCGGTATGCGCCCGGTAGATTGAGCGGATCAGATTTCGCCTTGTCCTGTTCCGACGGCGTCAAATACTCCAGCGCCGGTTGCGGCTCCAGCCGCAGATCCGGCCCGACCTCGCGACCAGCCTTGAAGGCCGAGATTTCGTGACAGCCGAAGCAGCCGTTCTCGCGCACCAGATTATAGCCGCGCAGCAGCTTGGGCGCTTCTTCCTTGCTGCCGTGACGAATAAGATCCGTTACTTCGTGATGGCATTTGAGACAGCTCGACTCGGTGAATCGGCTGGACAGCATAGGGAAATCCCAATAATGACTGTGCGCCCAACCGTACTCCTTGTGCCATTCCTCTTCCTGCCTGGCGTCGGCCGGCGTGTGTGCGGACAGCAGGAAATCGGTGGCGCTGCCCTGTCCCTGATGGCAAATGGTGCAGCCGAATTTCTCCATCGAATGCGGACTATTGGCATCGACGAACAAATCGAGCCGTGGATGGGCGGCGTACTGGGTGATTTGTCCCGGCGTCATATTCAGCCATTTGACCTTGTCCGGCAAATCGCTCGGATCGAAGCCAAGGTTTTCCCCCGCATTCTTCCGCGCCATCAGAATATCGCGTGCCTGATCGAGCCGAGCCTTCATGCCGTTGGCGCGATCGCGCTCTTTTTCAAGTTTCTGAATTGTGTTATCGACGCGCTTGATGTCCTCTTCCGAACCGTCCTTGCTTTCCAGTTCCTTCTTACGCGCCTGAGCCTTGTTGATGTCCGCCGAAATGATGTCCGGCGTGCGGGTGAGGCGGGTTAGCGTGGCGTGATCGAAGCTGCCGCGTTCGATACCGAGGTGGCAGGAGATGCAACGATCGTAGCGCGGCACATCCTTGAATCCACCGTAATCGATGGTCAAATCGGGCAGCCAAAGCTGTTTGATCTTGGTCGGCGATTCAAAAGCGTCGAGAATGGGCAGCGTGCGGAAGAGATCGCCGAATTTCCAGCGTTTTTGCGAAGTCACCTTGGCCAAGCGATCGAACGACGCTGTCAGTTTCTTGAGATTGTCCTCCGCCTGGTTGACCGCCTGTTGCGGCCCATCGAGCGGCTGCGTCACGTCTTTCTTGATCTGCTGATCGATCTTGTCCAGCGCATCCTGAGCGTCGGTGAGTTGCTTTTGCAGCCCCGTTTGCGGATCGAAAAGTTCTTTCCGCAAGTCATCGGCTTCCTTCTGCGGCGCTTTCTTCAGGTCGGCGTTGGTCTCCTTGCCGACGTGTTCGACGGCGATGTTATAGAGACTCATTTTGGAGTCGAAATCAGCCTTGATACCGCGATATTCGTTGTCCTTGCGATCGTGCAAAGCCATCAACTCGCGTTCGCGCGGCCGCAGCTTGTCGTGTTCGGATTCGTAAGTCTGCTTGGCGTCCGCGATCGCCTTCCGCTTGGCCTCGACCTCCTCCTTGGAGGGCAATTGCGCGATCATCTGATGCTCGTTCATGGCCTCTTCCACATCGCGGAAGTCGCGCTGAACGTGCTTGAATTGCCGGTCGTAATCCTGCCAGAACATCCAGAAGGTGCTTAGCAGCATCAGAATACAGGAAACCGCGAAGACAATATCCAGCGTCTTTTGCTTGCGGTAGGTTTGATCGGTAGCGGCCATGATCGTCCCAATTCTGTTTAGCGACGCCTCTGCGAAGCGTCTGTCATTATCCGACGCCTCCGCGAAGCGTCGCTAAACGGCAAGTCCCTAAATATTGAAGAAGATTTCGGGAATGGCGACGATGTACTTCAAGTTAAGGGTCCAGCGCAACAACATTTTCAGCGGCAGCGCGGCCATGAACTGAATCAACGTCACCAGCAGGATGAAACGAACGAAACCCATCCGCACAAAGAAGGGTCGCATTACGGTCCGCGCCAGCAGCGGCGGCAGGGCGAACAGGTACAGCAACACCACGATGATGCCGGGCAACTCCCGAATGATCGGGCCAAGGAAGTTGCCGAAACGAACCTTGAAATCATCGAGCGGCATATGCAGCATGTTCAGCCAGAACAATTGCGAAAGGTTGACGTTATTAAGCGGCAGCACCTTATGCGGATCCCAATACTCGAATGGTCCGAAGAAGTTCCAGTTTGGACCACGCAAGAAGGTGCCCAACACAATCAGCGTCACCCACAGGACAACGAAACCGAAGAGGAAAATCGACACGGCAAACTTACGTTCGGCAAACGAATAGTAGCCGTTGCCCTGGCGATTGAAGTCGATATAGGGAATGGCCATTAGGCCGATGACAATCATCGTCGGCAGCACGACACCGGCCATCCACGGATCGTAATAGACGAGCATTTCCTGCAAACCGAGGAAGTACCACGGCGCTTTCGATGGGTTGGGCGCCTTGGCGCTGGTGGCCGGCTGTTCGAGCGGCGCCTTGAGCAACACGGCCCAGATTACCAGCACGAACGTGGCGATAATCATGGCAATCAGTTCGGTATAAACGAGGTCCGGCCAGACCAATACTTTCTCGTCCTCGACCTTTTCCAACACCGGCTCGCCGCGCGCAATGCGGTCATCGTTCTGCACGGCTCGATATAGGGCGGCCCAGGTAAAGAAGCCGACCGAATAAATCAGCATGGTGATGGGGACGTTGTCTTCCTTGGCGACGATGTCGCGGAAGTTCGGGTCGGTCATGGCCCATCCGCCAATCAGCAGGCTGAGTTGCAGCAGTGCCCAGGCGATGTTTGGCTGCACAAAGAAACGGCGGAAAACCAGCAGCACGATGAAGCCGACGATGGAGAGCATCGTGTAGACGACCGGCCCGGTGGCTTGATCGACGGCTTCGCGTATGCCGAAGGGCAGCGACCAGCCCAGGTGCGCGAAATAACCAACACAATGGATCAAGAAAAGCGCACCGACGGCCGCCCAGATGGCGGCTGCGGCCAATTTCTTGACCCCATACCAATAGGCCGCGAAGCCAAAATTGAGTAAGGCCACGAGCAGATAAAAGAAGGCCAGGCCGTTTTGCAAACCTTTGTCGAGCGTATGCTCCATGTTTCGTCGCCTTGGTGACAAGTATTGTCATTGATTGCCAGCCCGCAGCGCCGGCAAGGGAACGAATGTCCCTTGCCGGCGCTGCGGGCTGGCAGTGCCATTTTTACAGGGGGCCACTGATGCCGCCGTCCTTGCGCACACGCCAGAAATGGACGGCAATCAGCACGGCGACAGCGAGCGGAATTGCGACGCAGTGCAACACGTAGAACCGCAGCAACGTGTCGCCGCTCACGAAGCGTCCGCCCAACAATATGAATCGCGCGTCCGAGCCGGAATGGATGAGGGAGACATCACCCACTTTCAAGAAGCTCGCACCCGGCCCTTCATGCCCGAGGAACGGCGTAGCGCGGGCCATATTACTGCCGACCGTGATGGCCCAGATAGCCAGCTGATCCCACGGCAGCAAATAGCCGGTGAAACTCAACAACAGCGTCAAAACAAGCAAGATGACGCCGACCCCCCAATTGAATTCTCTGGGTGGCTTGTAACTGCCGGTGAGGAAGACGCGATACATGTGCAGCCAGATCGTGATGACCATAGCATGCGCGCCCCAACGATGCAGCTCGCGGAGGATACCGAGCGTGGCCACATCGCGGAGGATGAGGATGTCGTTGTAGGCGTGTTCGAGCGTCGGCCGATAGTAAAACATCAGCAGCACGCCGGTCACGGTCAGTTCCAGGAACATGAAGAACGTCAATCCGCCCATGCACCAGGTGTAGCTGAGCGCGATACCGCTCTTGCGCACCGACACCGGATGCAGATGCAGGAAGACGTTGGTGAGCATGACAACCACACGGTTGCGCCGATCGCGCGGGGCCGGGTGGCGGAAGATGCTCTTCCAGACTTGCGAATTACGAATGAAATCACCGACAGACACGGCTGGCTCCTCACCCCGCTATCCGCTGTCCGCTATCCGCTGTCCGCCAAACAAACTGTTATGTGTTTGGCGGACAGCGGATAGCGGACAGCGGATAGCGGACACTACACCTTGATGAATGATTCGGGGTTGTTCCACTCGCCGCGTTCTTGCTGGAACTTCTTGCTCATATCGACGACAATTTGCCCGTCATCGCCGACGAGGACGGCCCAGCGTTCCAGCGGTCGAGGAGCGGGGCCTTCAAAGTTGATGCCGCTAATGTAGAAGCCGCTGCCGTGGCAGGGGCATTTGAATTTCTGTTCGCGTTCGAGCCAGTTGGGCGTGCAGCCGAGGTGCGTGCAGGTGGTACTCAGCGCATAAATAATGTCGCCAAACTTCTCATCCTTGCGACGCACAATCCAGGCGTGCTGATCCTTGTAGCGCTCGATAACCTTGCCGTCCTCATAGTTATCCGCGAAGCCAATTTTGATCTTGTTGGGCGGCTCAGTGAGGACATTGGGGAACAGGAAGCGAACGGTGCCCAGCGTCATCAATCCCAGCGACGCAGTCATGGTCGTCCAGGCAACGCCGATCCAGGTGCCGAGCATGGCATAGAGGAAACCACGTCGCCCCGGCTTGCCCTTGGCGGCCGGCTTGGCTGCGGGCTTGGGCGGCGCAGCGGCTGGCTTGGTCGTCACGGCCGCGGATACCGGAGGAACGGCAGGCGGATTGGCGGTGACGTTCGTTTCGGGTTTGTCCGGCGGTGGAGGCGGCGAACCTCCAGGGGTATTTGTAATGGGGTCTGACATGACGAATTCAACGCTCCGGAGACAGAAACCAGGGCGGAGAGCCAATCGGCCGTGCTACCGGGAGACTTTGTAGCCCTCGCGGAAGCAGTGTCAACCTCTTTCATGGTGCGGTATCGCGTGGCTCGAAGGGTAAGCAAACCGAGTGCCAACGATGCGTCTGGGAATTGCCGGGAAAATGAAGCGATCGGATGAATCGTGCTGCCGTCCTCTTCCAGAAAGTGACAAAAAGAAGACGATTTGTTCTCACTTGTGAGAAGAATTTCAGGCAAGAAACCGTGATAATCTACGCATGCCCGCGATGATCCTCCCAGTAGTGTCCGCACGATTCGCAGCGCCGGCGGCCATCTTTAGTTACGACACAGTTGAAAGCGGTACGGGCGCCACAACTCAAGCAGCGTAGGGGAGGGCCATACCACAGGTCTCTCCAGAGCAAGATCAATGGCAGAAAGGCCAACGTGAGGATGCCACGGATGATTTCGAGTAAAGATGGCTTGTTAGCTTCCTTTCCCACGTCCTGACTGGATTCATGCTTCTGTATATCGATCCCCTTTGCGTGGTTGTCCGCCGAATACTCTCGCCTCTCTTCATAAAGGCACATTCGACTGACAATTCGTCACGAGGATCAGGAATAATCTTTCTACCGCAATGGAGGAACTTGCGCCAGAACAGCGCGGATATTTTCCTGGCGAACCGGCTGGATAATGCCCTTTTCCGTGATGATGCCCGCAATCAGATGATGCGGCGTCACATCAAACGCGGGATTGTACACGGCAACGCCCTCCGGCGCGGTCTGCCGGCCAAAACCGTGCGTAATCTCGCGCGGATCGCGCTGCTCGATGGGAATGCCGTCGCCGTTCGGCAGGCTCAGATCGAACGTGCTGGACGGTGCGGCGACGTAGAAGGGAATGTCGTGAGCGCGAGCGAGCAGGGCAACGCCATAGGTGCCGATCTTGTTGGCCGTATCGCCGTTGGCCGCGATGCGATCGGCTCCGACCACGACTAATTGAATGCGCCCCTCCTTCATCACCTGCCCGGCCATGCTATCACAGATTAGCGTCACCGGAATGCCCACCTGCCGCAGTTCCCACGCCGTCAGGCGAGCGCCCTGGAGCAAAGGCCGGGTTTCGTCGGCATAGACCTGAAAGCGCCGTCCTTGCTCGGCAGCGGCAAACATCACCGCCAGGGCCGTGCCGTATTCCGCCGTCGCCAATCCACCGGCGTTACAGTGCGTCAACACACCTTGCCCCTCCGCGATGAGCGACGCTCCCGCCGCGCCAATCGCCCGGCACATGCGGCGATCCTCGTCCTGGATGGCCAATGCTTCAGCAAGCAATCCCCGCGTCCAATCCTGTGGCGACCCCTGCCGGCATTGCTGCTCGAAACAGCGTTCCATGCGTTCCAGCGCCCAGAACAGGTTAACCGCCGTCGGCCGGCTGGTTCGCAGATACGTCGTCACTTCGCGCAGACGTTTGCCATAGCGCGTCGCATCCGCGCATGCTTGCACGCCGATAACGACGCCCATCGCCGCCGCAACGCCGATGGCCGGAGCGCCACGCACGCGCAAACTGCGGATGGCCTCCCACACGTCCTCGACGGTGGGACAATCGCGATACGTCAGGGTGGTCGGCAATTGCGTCTGGTCGATCAGACGCACAAAACCATCGGCATCGCCGATCCATTCCATTGTCCGTGGTGGTGGCATGAATTCTTCACCCTGGATGCGCCCGCAAGAGCGCCAGCGCCTCATCGTGCAGTTTGCCGTTGCTGATAAGTACATCGGGAGTGTGAATCGTCGGCTTGCCGCTCCAGTCGCTGAAGCGTCCGCCGGCCTCCTCGACGATCGGCTTGATCGCGGCGACATCCCAGGCGTGGACGCCGTGTTCGACCATCAGTTCGCCCGATCCTTGCGCGACAAGAACATGGCCGTAGAAATCGCCGAAGCCGCGCTGTCGTTCGGTGCGCATCGTCAGATCGAGAAACGTCTTCTCCCGCCCCGCCTTGACGAACCAGGACAGACTGGAATAGAAGACCATCGCCTTCGACATATCGGCCACATCGGAGACATGAATCCGCCGTTCGTTGCGAAACGCCCCCTCGCCGCGTAGCGCGTGGTAAGTGTGGCCCAAGCACGGCACCTCGGCGACGCCGGCAATCGTCTCGTTCTTATATTCCAGTCCGACGAGGGTGGCCCAAATGGGAATGCCGCGCACGAAGCTGCGGGTGCCGTCGATGGGATCGATGATCCAGCGAAAGCCGGATGAACCGGGTGAATCGCCGCTTTCCTCGCCGAGAAAGCCGTCGTGCGGAAAAGCGTCTAGCAATGTCTTGCGCAGCAATTGCTCGGCCTCGCGGTCGGCCACGGTGACGGGGCTTTGGTCGGACTTCCATTCGACGGTGAAGGAGCCATCGAAATAGCGCATGGCCAGTTGCCCGGCTTTGCGTGCGGCTTCGACGGCACGTTCGTATCGATTTCGCCATTCGGGATTCACGGCGGTTCTCCGCTGGAGGGATGGTTCGCGCATCGTGCGGCGAAGCCTATTATCGGAGGAAACGCCAGCGGAGACAATCGCGGCGAGGTTACAAGGCAGCGCTGCCGTATTCCCGGAAGAGAAGGCTTCTCCGCTTCGCGTGGTGTTCTCGAAGCGCCGGGCATTCCAGGATCAATGCACTCGCCAGGGTCTGCCAGCGCGGATTTGTCTCCTAACGGCGCGAGATTTCCCTGAAGCTTACCCGGCTTCGCGACGATAACTGAATGTAGCAAGGGTGGAGTGAGCAACCGAACAGGTGGCGACTCTCCCCCGCCTGCGTGGTCTTCCTAGCCTGTCCGGGGCGTTCGTCTCGGCCAACGTAAGGCGCCACGCGGGTGTTCTGGACCCGGAAGATTCGGAAATCCTATCATGGTCGGGGCTGCTTTTTCCTATCCGGACAGCCCCGTGGGTTGATTCGTGCAAATCTCAACCAGTATGATGAGCCTGCCGTCGTGGCGCGGTTACCCGCACAACTCCCACGCCGTCAGGGGAGATGATCCAATGTACTATCACATGCCGACTTGTCTGGAAGGCCCCATTTCGCGCAACCGCTTGCAAGGACTGTTCAACACGCCAACCAAGGCCGAGACGGAAGTCTCCGCCCCCAGCGAAGACATTCGCCGGGATCTGGTCGAACGTGTCCGCCTGGAAATCGCCGAAGGGATCTATGACACACCGGAGAAATGGGAGGCGGCTCTCGACCGCCTGGCCGAAGACCTGGAGTAATTCGTAACGCGGATAATATCTCCAGTGCGCTGGGCAAGTAGGTCCGGCGAGCCGAGCCGGACATGAAACCGTGCCGCTCGGCTCGCGGCACCTACTTGGTAGGTCCGGCGAGCCGAGCCGGACTTTGACTGCACAAGTGCCGCTCGGCTCGCGGCACCTACTTGGTAGGTCCGGCGAGCCGAGCCGGACGGCAAGGAGCATCGGCCCCGTCCTCAATGCGTCAGCAGCACGGCCATGATGCCGCCGATGATTCCGGCCGCAAGTCCAGTCAGGAGCAGCGGCCAAAGCCCCCAGCCGGAGCGTGGTTCGAGGGCTTCGTCATCCTCCTCTTCCGGTTCGGAGGGCGGAGGAGTAGGTTGGGCCGGCCCACGTCGCGGACCGGACTGCGTCAGCGATTGAAGTTCACGCACCACATCGGCAATGCTCTCGTAACGCTCCTCCGGTACCTTGGCCATCAGGCATTCGACAATGGCGGCCAGACGCGGCGACGCTTGCGGATTGAGTTCGCGGAGGGGCGTCGGTTCCTCGCACTGGTGGCCGAGCATTTTCTTGACGGGATTTTGGTTCGGAAAGGGAAATCGGCCGGCCAGACAGAAATAGAGGATGCAACCGAGGCTGTATTGATCGCCGACCGGCGTACGATCCAGCGGGTTCATGATCGATTCGGGACTGCTGCAATCGAGGCCGCGCGCCAGCGCCCGCGTGTTGGTCATCGTGTCGAGCAGCGATTTGCCGCGCTCGCTCGTCAGCAAAAAGCCCACGCCGAAATCGAGAATACGCACGCGGCGATCCGTGCCGATGAGGATGTCGCTCGGCTTAAGCAAGCCGTGAAACAAGCCGTGTTCGTGATAGGGCAGCAATCCCGACGCGACTTGCAGACCAATCTGAATGGTCTGTCGCGGCGTTAACTTGCCTTGTCGCCGTACCATTTCGTCCAGTTTTTCGCCGCCTTCGAGGAACGGCCAGGCCAAATACACCCGTTCGCCCGATGCGCCGAGATGAATGAGCGCGCTGACGCGAGGATGGCGGATTTCACGCAGCGCCTGAACTTTTTCGACGACCGTGTTGATGCTGATGATGTTGCGGCGCGGCACAATTTTGAGGGCGTAACAGGCATCGGCTTTCATCGAACGCGCCTTGTAAACGGTACCCATGCTGCCGGTGCCGAGTTCCTCGGTCAAAAGGAATTGCGACAGCACCAGATCGCCCGCGCGTTCCTCAAGCGCCCAGTCCGCTTGCATGCGGGTGAGAATGCCCTGACGAACCAGGAAATCCACCAGGTCGGAAGGCTCATGCCGCGGAGCATTTTTGCAGTAGGCGCGGATGGGGGCCAAATGCTCTGGGGCGAGCAGGTGACACTTTTGCAATTCATCAACCAGAGGCGCAGCCGCGCCGAGATCCGCCATCGCCATTATCCGGCCACCCCTCGCTGACACGATGAGGAAGATGACAATCTAATAGCATTTATTTTCGCTCCCGTCCAAATCGATGAAAGGAACGGTCCTTACCGCTTCTTCGCGGCTCATTCGCTACGGCCATGAGGTCGGCTCAGCAGTGCGGCAACGCGCGTCGCCTCGACGAGACTGCCGGCATCGGCGACACCGCGACCGGCAATGTCGTAGGCAGTGCCGTGCGCCACGCTGGTACGCACGATCGGCAGACCGGCGCAGATGTTGACGGCCCGGCCTTCGCCCAGTAGTTTCAGCGCAATGTGTCCTTGATCGTGATACATGGCCACGATGCCATCGAACTCGCCATGCCGCGCCCGCACAAAGAGCGTATCGCACGGCCAGGGACCGCTGGCGTCGAGACCATCCTTGCGAGCCGCTTCCACGGCGGGAGCGATGATCGTCGCTTCCTCGTCGCCGAAGAGACCGCCATCGCTGGCGTGCGGATTCAACGCAGCGATGCCGAGGCGCGGCCGACGCCCCAGCATGCGGGTCAACAGATCATCGAGGAGGTGCGCTTTCTCCAATACGGCAGCCGGCGTCAGATGGCGAAAGACATCACGCAAGGCCATGTGCAGCGTGACGTGCGCCACGGCGAGATTGCCGACGGCGAGGACCATAGCGAATTCCTTGACGCCGGTGCGCTCGGCCAGAATCTCCGTGTGACCGGGATAAGGGAGGCCAGCCGCGTGCAGTCCCTCCTTGTGCAAGGGAGCGGTGACGATGCCATCGGCATCACCGGCCAGCGTCAGGTCGATGGCGCGGCAGAGAAAATCATAAGCCGCACGCCCGGCGACCGCGCAAACGCGGCCCGGCTCGACTTGGCTAAGATCCTGTTCACCGGCGGGCAGACACGGCAGCACGTCCACGCTTGGCTCGACCTCGCCGGGATGCGCGATAACGTGAACGCGCGCCGGTGAACCAATCCACTCCAGGCCGCGCCGCACCCACAGCGGATCGCCGACGATCACCGGCCGGCACAACGGCAATAGATCCGGCCAGGCCCGTGCGACAATCTCCGGCCCAATGCCGGCGACATCGCCCAGCGTAATCAGCAGACGGGGTAAGGATGAGGACATGGTCACCTTAAAGAAGAGCTAACCACAGAGACACAGAGGCACAGAGAGAAACCATCATGAATCGCACGAAAAAGCAATCAAGAATTACTTACGGACTTTGTTGATATTACTGACAGCTGCGCTCGAAACTAAACTTTTCGTCCTCCCAAGGACAGCCCGGCGGCGGCGAAGAACGATTGAATCAGTCGCGGTTTCTGCCTCAAGCGGCCCACAGCGAGGTCAAATTCCAGATGCAACTCCTCCAT
>DATNCY010000317.1:0-2032 GCA_035553375.1 Gemmataceae bacterium | reverse complement strand
TGACGATGGAAGAAATTCGCGGCCGGCTGCGTGCGCGTGGCATCAGGGTGAGCGCCAGTTCGGTCTGGCGGTTCTACGACCGCAACGACATCACTTTCAAAAAAAGCCTGCACGCCGCCGAACAGGACCGCGAGGACGTTCGCACCGCACGTACAAACTGGAAACGCGCGAAGCCGCGGCTTGACCCCAGGAAGCTCATCTTCGTCGACGAGACTGGAACTTCAACCAACATGACCCGGCTGCGCGGTCGCTGTCTGCGCGGCAAGCGGCTGGTCGCCAGTCGTGGGTGAAGAATCGATTTTTCAGGCTGGCAGGGCAACGGTTTGAGGGAATAGGACGGCCAGGCAGAGACGGAATAAAGTGGTGAGCCAGCGGATGAGGCGTCGGAAGTTGTAACCGACGGCGGCGAGCACGGCGTTGTTGAAGTCGCCGTGGCGGTGGGCGAGATAGTTGCGGCCCATTCGGTGATCTTCCTTGAGATGGCCGATGACGGGCTCAACGGCGGAGCGGCGTCGCATCTGTCGTTTGATCTGTGGGGTCACCCGTCGTTTTTGCTTGGATGTATAGACTTTGAACGTGTAATCGGACGGCGCATTGTGGCCGCGGTATCCGGCATCGGCGTGGAGTCGCTCGATCGTATGGCCGATGAGTTGCTCGATCGCCGGGATCACCTCCGCCAAAGTATGTCCGTCATAGGGATTGCCCGGCAGCGCCTGCACGTGGGCGACGAACTGGCCGCCCTTGCTGTGCTTGAGGGGGGTGGCAACGCTGACCTTGACACCGAACTCGTAAGGCTTGTGCGGCTTGCCCTTGCCGATGCACTCCACCTCGGGCGCGTGCAGGCTGTATAGCTTGGGACCGCGCTGCCCGCGCTGCTGCTCTCGCACCCGTCGCGCCAGGCTCAGCAGCCAGGCGAATTTGGCATCGAGGCCGGCATCACCTTCGATCTTGCGGGAGATGTCCCGGATGATGCGGCCGAGATAGGTCTTGAGTGTGCGCAAAGCCCGGTTGGCGCGCTTGAACTGCTTGGCATGGGCGTAACGCTGATACTTGACGAGGGCGAACTTGCCGACTCGCATGTAAGACTGCCGGAGCTCGACGCCGAGCCTTTTGGCCAGCTTCACCAGCTTCTCGCGGGCCCGGTTCAACAGCTTGGCGTCGGTCGGGAACGTAACGTTCTTCGGCTGCACCGTGGTATCGACAATGATGCGAGAGAGGTCTGATGGCTTCATCGCGCCGGTCTTGGTGGCAACCGCCAGACTCTCCTGCAACAGCGCCTGCAGCCGTTCTTCGCCCATGCGATTGCGCCAGTGGGTCATCGAGGAACGATCGAGCGGCAGCCGGTGCTGGAAAAACTCCTCGCCGCAGAAGTATTGGTAATAGGGGTTCTCGACCCACCTCTCGCACACCGCCTCGTCGCTGAGGTTGTAGGTGTGTTTGAGAATGGCGAGCCCCGCCATCAGCCGCGTCGGCAACGGCGGCTGGCCGGCGCCATCCTTGTAAACCTCGCCGAATTTCTCTTCCAGAAATCCCCAGTCGATCGTCCGCGCCAGCTTCGCCAGCGCATGATCCATGTCGATGACCTGATCGAGCCGCGAACGAAACATATCCTGCTCGCCAGTCTCCCGTCGCTCCCGTGGCCGCATCAAATCCTCCACGCATCGCTTCCTCCAGCAGAGAATCACGGCTTGAGATTCGAGGGAATCCCGATCGCGAATTTGCAGGAAAATCGATGTGGAAGCTCCCATTTCCGGCAAATCCAGTTGCAGGAATTTCGCCGTTTCCTGTTCCCGATCAAGCGCTTCAGGATATTTCACGGTCGACTAATTCGCTTCAGCACATCATTTTCAGCGAGCCTGAGCCATCGACGCGCGTGTAGGATCCCTTTCCCGCCTTCTTCCGGCATATACCAGGCCGGGCATCGGAGACGTATCGCAGACCTGCGGACTCAGCGGCGTCCCTCGGGCAATGATCGTCTCAATGTTATCCGGAGGTCCCTTTAGGCCGCAGACGGTTCGAAAAGGAAATCAGT
>DATNCY010000316.1:0-6352 GCA_035553375.1 Gemmataceae bacterium | reverse complement strand
GGCCGGCGTTCGTGGTAGTCGCGTTCGAGTTTGGCCACGTCGATCAACAGATTCGCGGGGGCGGGTTTGCCCGCCAGCGGATGCAGAGCCATGTTCGTTTATCTCCCCATCGTTCGATCATCAATGCCCGGCGGTCAGTTTCAAACCAATGATGCCAATGAGAACCAGGGCGATGCAACTCAGGCGCGCCAGCGTCGCCGGCTCGGCGAACAGGACGATGCCCAGGATGGTCGTGCCGACCGCGCCGATGCCCGTCCAGATGGCATAGCCCGTACCGATGGGCAGGGTGCGGACGGCCAGCGACAGACAGTAGAAACTCACCATCATGGTCAGCACCGTAAAGATGCTCGGCCAGAGTTTCGTGAATCCATCGGCATATTTCAAGCCAATCGCCCAGCCGATTTCGAGCAGTCCCGCGATCAGCAGGTAGAGCCAGGCCATGTGTGCTGTCCTCTCGTTCCGCGATCACGACTTGACGTGCCGATCATCGTTCCACAGACGCAGGACTGGCTCGCTGAGGTTGTGTTCGTAGCCGAGGACGCTTAACGACGCGGTGGTCAGCAGGAAATGCCGCGCTTCTGATACGGGCAAGGCCAGCCAGCGCGCACCGAGGACGCGCAGGAAATGGCCATGCGAAAACAGCAGCATATCGTCGCCGACGGCGCGCAGTCGCGCGATGAGGCGATCAGCCCGCGTGCCGATAGCGGCGAGCGATTCGCCGCCCGGACAGGCATCGCGGAATAGATACCAGTCGGGACGTTCCTTGCGAATGTCGGCCGTGCGTTTGCCTTCGTAATCGCCGTAATTCCACTCGACCAGATCGGCATCGATCTCGGCGCCCGCGCCGAAGCCGGCCAACTCACACGTCCGCTTGGCGCGCTGCAAGGGGCTGGTCAGCACCTTGGCGAAGTGCATGCCCTTGAGTCGCTCACCCAGGCTGCGCGCGTTGCGTTCGCCGTTGGGAGTGAGAGGAATGTCGGTAATGCCGGTGTGCTGGCCCGACAGCGACCATTCGGTCTCGCCGTGGCGGGCGAGATAGATTTTCGGGAGTTTGTCGCTCATGGCATGATCTCCGCCGCTTGCTTCGGGCTACTCTGGTGACGTAGGGATGCTGCGGCGCTCAGTCAATAGCTGGCCGTCCGCGGTCCGACGACGAGTTGCATGACTCAGCGGGCCGGAGAACGCTGCTTGGCCCACAACGGATAATCAATGCCGGCCAGACGGTTGATGACGAATGCCTGTATCGTTAGGAGAACGACGGCGACTTCGACGACCAATAGTGCCGCAGGCTGGCGGATGATGCCTAGCGATACGATAAGCGTGGTCGCCCCGGCCGGCGGATGGGCCACGTTGAACAGGATCATGAGCGCTCCGGTCGCCGCCAACGAGAGTCCGGCACAGAGTACGCGGGCCGCATCGACGCCCACCATGTTAGTCGGCAGCGAATCTTGCAGTCCGAAAAGTACAAGGGAGCCATAGCCGCACAGGATGCCGATGGCATGGCCGCACACGGTATTGCGAGGGCTGGCAGTCGATGCGGTGGGAGTGAAGAAGAACAGGAAGGCCGTTGGTCCCAGCGACGGAAACAGGGTGGCCGTGTTCGTCAGCATGGCCACGGCCGCGAGGATGGCGATGGTCACGAAGCCGTTGACGAACATGAACAATGCCCACACGGGGCGCTGCGGGAAACGCTGGAGCAAGCGCGTCAGCCGCAACCGTTCAATCAATCCGCGCGGGACTTCCAGGTCAAACGATTCGGGCTGAGGTTTTTTCGGTTGCTCGTGGTCTGTCATGGCGTTGTCACCAGGGCGATGCTTCCGCGATTCTTCGATCTCACCGTGGCGGACGAGATGGATTTTTCACGGGTTGTCCCTCATACTAGGATCTCCACCGCTGACGGCTTCGCGTGCCGGTTGGATGCTACTCTGGTGACGTAGGGAGGCCGCCACGGTCAGTCAATAGCGGAGACTCGTCTTCATGAAACCGTTCTCGCTTCTCAGCGGCGTCGTTCTCCTTGTCGTCGCAGCCGGTGCCGCAGTTGCCGCCGAACCAGCCCTGCGCCCGCCGAACATCGTCTTGATTCTCGCCGACGATCTCGGCTACGGCGATCTCGGTTGTTACAACAAGGACTCGAAAATTCCGACGCCGCATCTCGATCGCCTCGCCGCGCGGAGCATGCGCTTCACCGACGCCCATACGCCCTCAGCCGTCTGCACGCCGACGCGCTACGGTATTTTGACCGGCCGCTATTGCTGGCGCACCTCCCTGAAACAAGGCGTGTTGAACGGCTATTCGCCTCTGCTCCTCTCACCGAAACGCCTAACGGTGGCCGCGCTGCTCAAGCGGCGCGGCTACTTCACGGCCGGCATCGGCAAATGGCACCTCGGCCTCGGCAACGCGAAGAAGACCGATTTCAGCAAACCGCTGCGTCCGGGACCGTGTTCGGTCGGTTTCGATTCGTACTTCGGCATTCCTGCCTCACTGGACATGCCACCTTATGTATTCATCGAGAATGAGGGCGTGACGGAAGCGCCGACGGCGACCATCAAGGATAGCGCCATGCGTCGCAAGGGCGGTGGCGGCTTTTGGCGCGGCGGTCCCATTGCGCCGCACTTCAAGCATGTCGATGTCCTGCCGGCGATCGCGGACCGAACGGTTGGTTTTGTCCACAAGCAATCGGCGGACAAACCGTTCTTCCTTTACCTAGCATTGACGGCACCGCATACGCCGTGGATGCCGACCGAGGAATTTCGCGGCAAGAGTAAGGCCGGATATTACGGCGATTTCGTCGCCCAGGTGGACGCCAGTGTCGGCCGCGTCCTCAAGGCACTCGACGACGTCAAGTTGACCGAGAACACATTGCTGATATTCACGAGTGATAATGGCGCTCATTGGTTGCCGGAGGACATCAAGAAATGGGACCATCGGGCCAACGACGGCCTGCGCGGGCAGAAGGCGGATATCTGGGATGGCGGCCATCGCGTACCGTTTTTGGTCCGCTGGCCCGGTCACGTCGCGGCCGGCAGCACGAGCAAGGAACTGATTTGTCTCACCGATTTCCTGGCCACCGTCGCGGCCGTGGTCGGCGTCACGCTGCCGGCCGATGCTGGCGAGGATAGTTACAACCTCCTGCCGGCCCTGCGCGGCGATAAGCTCGCGAAGCCGATCCGCGAGGCCATCGTGCATCATTCCGCTGATGGCACGTTCGGTATTCGTCAAGGGCCGTGGAAGCTGGCGATGGCGCGAGGCTCGCACGGTTTCAGCAATCCGCGAAACATCGCTCCCAAACCCGGCGAGGCACGCGGGCAACTGTACAATCTCGACGACGATCCGCGCGAACACAATAACCTGTGGTTGGCGAAACCGGAGATGGTGGCGCGCTTGACGGCGCTGCTGGACAAGTACAAAAGCGCGGGTCGCAGTCGTCCAAAATAGTTTCCGTGTAGCCACGATGAACCCCTCGAACGAACGGGACGTGACGGCGTGTTGGGGTATCGCCGGCAAGGGCGGCGTGTGTATGCCGGGCAAAGGCAAAGCCATCGAACTCGCCTACACGCCGGACGAACAAGCCTAAGAAAAAACTCTTTCACCACGGAAAGCACGGAAAACACGGAAAGAATACAAAAGCAATACTCGCGCGAGGAAATCCTGCTTTATTCTCGACAGTGGAGCATTTTTGTCTTTTTTCCGTATTTTCCGTGCTTTCCGTGGTGAAACAATTGAAAGAATAGAGCCGTGAGTGCGGAGTACAGTCAGCGTGTGGGCAATCTCGATGGGGAGAACGTCGGGAGACAGTAGTTCGTGGATTTTGTTGCGGTAATGGTCGCGGACGAGTTGCGCCTTGTCAGAGAGGCTCTCCGCGACAACCCACTTGAAAGCGACGGAGGAATCAAGGATGTATTTCATTCGTCGCGGAGTTCGCGGATGGCGGGCGTGCCGATGTCAAGTAGTCCGTGCTTCTCGAACACCTCTCGCTTGATCTTCTCGGCCTCGTCGTGAATGCGCTGCAAGAGCGGGGGATCGCCCTCGCTGGTCTGTGCATGGTGTATTGCCGCGTCCAGCATGACGTGGACATCGGCAGGGAGTTCGGGGATGGATGGGGTAAGTGCCATACTGCTTATTGTTCGCCGCCGTGGGAAGGAATCAAGACCTCCAGAACTCCGGGGATAATATTATGTCAGCAGGAAGCTGCGCCAGCAGGTCGCCGCGCTCTGACGCTGGCGGAACTGACGGAAGTGATGCACATGTCCCGCCACATCGCGGCGCTGTTGCTGCTGCAACCGGCGCTGGATGCGAATACCAGGCGGTGAAGGCGGTAGCATACGTCTGGGCGCAGCCAGCGAATAAGCTGGCGTAGGACGCGCGAATAAACCACGCTCGTCAGCTCCCAGCACGAGCGCCTCGTTTCCAAGCTTAGGCTTACCTGTCATTCCAGCAAGGAGGCCGGCCCTGGAACAACTGCACAAAACGGCAAAAGTGGAACTCAGCGCTGGACCCGCGCGGATCCGCCTCGGGCCAACGCCTCCACTTCCTCCAACCGAGCCATCGTCACATCGCCATGATACGTGGTCAACAGCGCCCCATGCGCCCAGCCCAGCCGAAGCGCTTCCTCGGGAGTCCGCCCCGTAATCAGGCCGTAGATGACGCCCGCGGCAAAGCCATCTCCCCCGCCGATACGGTCGATGACATCGAGGTGACAGGTGGGGCTGACGAACCGTTCGCCGTTCAGCCACAGCACGGCCGCCCAGTCGTGGCGATTCGTCGAATGCACTTCGCGCAGCGTCGTCGCCACGAGCTTGATGTTCGGGAATTGCTCGACCACGCGGTCGATCATCTGGAAGAACGTGTCCGGGTCGAGTTTCGAGCGCGAGGCCACGTCTGGCCCGGCGATGCCCAAACCCTTTTGAAGATCCTCTTCGTTGCCAATAAGCGCATCGACGTTGCCGGCGATGCGCCGAAGCACCTGCTGGCCTCGTTCCAGACCGCCAGCGGACGCCCACAATTTCGCGCGATAATTCAGGTCGAACGAATTGACGGCACCCAGAGACTTGGCGACACGCATTCCTTCGAGAATCACTTCCGAGGTGGTTTCCGACAGGGCGGCGAAGATGCCACCGGAATGGAACCAACGCACGCCGCCGGCGCAGATGGCCGCCCAGTCGAAGTCGCCGGGCTTGAGCAGTCCGCCGGCCTCGTTGGCGCGGTTGTAGAAGACGACCGGTGCCCGCACGCCCTGGCCGCGATCGCTGTAGACGGTCGCGATGTTCGGTCCGCGCACGCCGTCGTGCTGGAAAAACTTGTAAAACGGCGTGACGCCGGTTTCACGCACGCGCGTCTGCACCAGTTCGCCAATGCCGTAGTTGACCATGGCGGTGGCGATGCCCGTTCGCAGTCCGAAGCAATCCGCCAACCCAGCGGCGACGTTGTACTCGCCGCCGGAAACATGCACCTCGAATGCACGCGCCTTGCGAAACGGCACCACGCCCGGATCGAGACGGTGAACGAGCGCCCCCAAGGCAAGGAAGTCGAACTGACAGGGATCTTTACGCACCGTGAAACCGTTCATGGATGCCCCACTCGGCGAAGTTATTCTTGAAAACCGCTTAACGGCCCATGCCGCCTCCCATGCCACCCATGCCGCCCATACCGCCGCCCATGCCACCCATGCCACCCATGCCGCCGCGCCCGTTCATGGCACCCATGCCGTTCATGGCGCTCATGTTCGGAGTGCCGCCGCCACCGCCACTCGGAAACCGACTCGGATCGTTTTGATTAAGGGTGCCTTCGGGATACTTTGGAGGATTGCTGAACTTGGCCTCCGCGAGGGGGGGCACGACAATATCTTCGGGGTGCTTGGGCGGCCTCAACGTGATGTCCTGGCCGGCGCAACCGATCGTGCCGAACAGAATCGCCAGCATTAAACGCATGGCCGACAACAACCTACGCATGGACATCTCCCGCCCTGCTGACGTGAACGAAGTGATTCTACTCCTCCGGAATCGGGCGGACTATACTCAAGGAGCGTGTGAGGTCAAGAGCGAAAAAAACAGCCCGCAGCGCCAGCAAGGGTTTTGCCAGCCCGCCGCGCCAGCAAGGAACATTCCCTTGCTGGCGCTGCGGGCTGGCAAACGATCGAGGACGAGTCTATTTCCCGCTCTGCGCCGCGGCGAAGCGCTTGGCGACCTCGTTCCAGTTGACGACCTTCCACCACGCCTCCAAGTAGTCGGCCCGGCGGTTTTGGTAACGCAGGTAATAGGCGTGTTCCCAGACATCGACGCCGAGAAGGGGTGTCTGCCCACTCATGTAGGGGCTATCCTGGTTGGGGGAGCTGACGATCTGCGGCTTGCCGTTG
>DATNCY010000315.1:0-3327 GCA_035553375.1 Gemmataceae bacterium | reverse complement strand
TTCTCGGGCTGGGTCGAAACCTGTCGAGCCAGCAGGACGTCACCGCTTTCGTCCCGTAGCGAAACTGTGATTTGTCGAGCGTGCTGATCGATTCCGAGATAAAGCATCGTCGGTTCTCCTGTTGGCAGAGGTGAGCAACAGCTTCCCCGTCTGGGTAAGAGAACCGCTTCTTTTGTGTCCTTCCGGCAAGCGTGCGTGAATCGTTGGAATCGACGTGCTAGTGTGAGGAATGGGGCCGGAGCGCTAGCGAGGTCGAGCCATGCCTGGACGAAAGCGACGAGGAACCAGTGCGGGCCTATCACTGGCCGCAATGCGATTCGAGCAGTGGCGAGAGCGGCGCGTTCCCGGCGCGAGGATTCCCGGAAGCCTGTGGAAATCAGCCGTGAAGTTGGCTAGGCGGCATGGGGTCAGCTGCGTAGCAACCGCTTTGAAGCTGGATTACTACACGTTGCAAAGGCGTCTTGGGCGGCAAGCCTTTCCGGTCGTGGACGTCGAGGCACCCAGCTCGCCGCCGGCCTTTGTCGAGTTGGTTCCTTCCGCCGGCTCATCTTCCAGCCAGTGCCTGGTCGAGTTCGCCAATAGCGCAGGGTCAACGCTTCGCGTTCACCTTCCCCCAGGACAGGTTCCCGATTTGGTCTCTTTGGGGCGTGGTTTCTGGGACGCCTCGTGATGCTGCAGATTGCGCCGCAGATGCGGATTCTGGTGGCGCTCGAGCCGGTCGATTTTCGCAAGGGGATCGACGGGCTGGTGCAGCTCTGCAAGCAATCGCTGGGCGAAGATCCATTTTGCGGCGTGCTGTTCGCCTTTCGCAATCGGCGGGCTACGGCGGTGAAGGTGCTGGTCTACGACGGCCAAGGGTTTTGGCTTTGTCACAAGCGGCTTTCCGAGGGGCGGTTTCGCTGGTGGCCCGGCGCGGCGGGCCAGCCTGCCCAATCACTGGCCGCTCATCAACTCCAAGTGCTGTTGTCGGCGGGCGACCCGGCGGCGACCAAAGCCGCGCCCGCCTGGCGCAGCGTCGGCGGATGATCCGGCGCGTCGCGATTCGTCTTGCCTTGCGTGGCCGAAAGAAGCTACATCATGGCTTCAGAGACATCCTGGCAAGGCAGCCGGGGTGGATGCTTTCTCCGTGGTGGCGGCGGTCCCATGTCCCACCGTAATCATCCGGAAGTTCTGGAACTGGATGTCGAGCAGACAGAGGCCTTGCTCTGCCGTCTCGAAGCACAGCGATTGACTCCCGAGGACTTCGAGACGCTTCGCGCCGCGTTGGAATCGTATCTGTATGTGACGCAACTGATCGACCATAAGAGCACGACGATCTCGCGACTGCGGAAGTTGCTGTTCGGAGTCGAGACGGAGAAGACGGCGGCGGTGACTGGCCACGAACCGGCGAGCGGTGGTAAAGTCGAGCCGGGCGCAACGAGCGAAGCCGATTCATCCAGCGAGGCTGCGAAGAAGCCCAAGGGGCACGGCCGCAACGGGGCAAACGATTATCCAGGAGCCATCCGCGTGACCGTCGCTCACGAGTCGCTACGGCCGGGCGATCCTTGCCCGGCCTGCGAGCGCGGCACCGTTTATGAACAAGCCCAACCGGGAATCGTGCTCCGCTTCGCGGGTCAGCCGCCGGTGCAAGTCACGATCTACGAGCTTGAAAAGCTTCGCTGTCATCTGTGCGGCCGGATCTTCACGGCGCAGACGCCAGAAGTGGCGGGAGCCGATAAATACGATCCCACCGTGGCCAGCATGATCGGCCTGCTCAAATACGGCAACGGGCTCCCTTTCAATCGCCTGGACGCCTTGCAAGAAAACCTGGGAATCCCGCTGCCCGCCTCGACGCAATGGGACATCGTGTCCGAGGCGTACCCGCAACTTCAGCCGGCGCACAATGAGTTGATTCGCGAGGCGGCCCAGGGTGAGGTGCTGCACAACGACGACACGACGGTGAAAATCCTGGAACTGATGGGCGAGCGCGCGCGGGCCGCGGTCCTGGCTGACTCGGCGGACGAGAAATACGTCGCAGACGCCGCGACAGAGCCCGACCGCATGGGACTGTTTACTTCGGGCGTGGTGGCCACGCGTGAAGGGCGTCGCGTCGCGCTGTTCTTCAGCGGCCGTCGGCATGCGGGCGAGAACCTGCAAGAGGTGCTGCGTCGGCGGGCGACAGACTTGCCGCCCCCGATCCAGATGTGCGACGCCTTGTCGCGCAATCGTCCTCGGGAGCTGCAAACGATTGTGGCCAATTGCCTGGCGCACGCGCGTCGCCAATTCGTCGACGTCAACGAGCGCTTCCCGGCGGAGTGCCGCTACGTGCTGGAAGCGTTTGAAGTCGTCTATCGCAACGATCACTTGGCGCGCGAGGAGCGTTTGACGCCCAAGGAGCGTCTGCACCTTCACCAGCAGCATAGCGGCCCGACGATGGAGCAACTGCAGATCTGGCTGAAACGGCAGATCGAGGAGAAACTAGTCGAGCCCAACTCGGGCCTGGGAGCGGCGATCGGCTACTTGCGCAAGCATTGGGAGAAATTGACGTTGTTCCTACGCTTGGCTGGCGCGCCGCTGGACAACAATCTGTGCGAGCGGGCCTTGAAGAAGGCGATCCTGCACCGCAAAAATGCCTTGTTCTTCAAGACGCGCCATGGGGCGACCGTGGGAGACATGTACCTGAGCCTGATCCACACCTGCGAATTGAACGGTGCCAACCCGTTCGACTACCTGACAGCATTACAACGCCATGCCAGCGAGGTCGCCGTCGCTCCGGGAGGTTGGATGCCCTGGAACTACCGCCACAACATCCCCTGCGCCTCCGATACCGCTTGACGCGTGGCCTGGCCACACGTCATCCTCCTGGAAAGATCGTGTTCATGTCCCGAGACGCCATCGCGATCCAACTCACATCGGCGGAGCGCTCGTTGCTGCTTCGTTACGGCTATCCGTTCGCTCGGATCGAGCAAGCCTTAAAGGCCTGTTCGGCTAGCAAGGCGATCGAAATCGTACCGCTAGACCGCTACGAACTCGAACGCCTGATTGGCGACCTCTGCCGCTCGATCAACGACATGAAACCCGGCGCCTTGCAGAATCGGCTTCTCGCTCTGTGCGACCGACTGGAAGCCGCCGAGCGCTGCGGCGACGGCATGCTCGATCTGCTCTGAGCCGCCCCTGCCGCGTCCTGAAATTGCACGCTTGCCGGAAGGACACAACCGTCCGAAGGCATCACGCTGCATTTCGCCGGCCAGCGGGTGCGGATTAGCGGCCGCAACCTGAATGCCGAGGTCCGGCCGAACCTGCGGTTGTTTGCCGGAATCATTCGGCAAAAGGTGATTTGGATACAAG
>DATNCY010000314.1:0-26779 GCA_035553375.1 Gemmataceae bacterium | reverse complement strand
GGGCGAGCCGTTTGCGGTCGAGAGGGTGAGCAGAATTGGGGAGCAGAGGGCCGTTGGGAATGGACAAGGACATGTCACTGGTTGTCAGGACAGGGTGGCACTCGGGAAAAGAGGCCAATTTCCGACTGACACTAGCTATTTCGCCCTTGCCGAGAAGCCTATCAAAAGTCCTCTTGTGGATTTCCTTGAGATTTGTTTATCGTCATCGGTTGAGCCTGTTGGCAACGGCGCTGACCTTGTTTCCGCAGCGATCACCCCTCCGCAAACACGATACATCAAAAAAGCCGAGTCGGACATCTACGCCAACAAGTCTAATCGCATCACCGTTCGGCATCGACATGGTGACATTGTCGCCGTGATCGAGATCGTCTCGCCCGGCAACAAGGCGAGCCGCGCCGAGTTGCGCGCGTTCGTGGAGAAGGCAACGGACCTGTTACGTCAGAAGGTTCATTTGTTGGTGATCGATCTTTTCCCGCCCGGCCCGCGCGATCCGTGGGGCATTCACAAGGTCATCTGGGACGAGTTTCAGGAAGAAGACTTCGAGTTGCCGCCGGACAAGCCGCTCGTGTTGGCGGCCTACGACACGGGACCGGAAGTAGTGGCCTATGTCGATTTGGTTGCGGTCGGCGATACCCTGCCGGAGATGCCGTTGTTTCTGGAACCGGGGTTCTATATCCCGGCACCGTTGGAAGCGACCTATCAGACGACGTGGGACGCTTTTCCCGGCGTTCTTAAAGGATTGCTGGAGGGACCGGCTGCCTGAATCCGGTCCCGTTCATGCCTTCCTCGAAAGGATGATGTGCAAGAGTGCAACCTTTCGCAACGTCGTTGGCCTGTAGTATAATCGCTCCTGTCGAAATCGAATGGAGACGCTCATGGGATTCACCGTTACCCGACCAGCGGGAACGAAAGACGCAGAGTTTGAGGCGTACACTCGCCTACTACGCCAGCAAGGGAAGAATCTCGGCAACCTTCCGCGAGTGCCGGATCCGGAGAATCCAGGGCGGCGCTGGGTATACATGTGGAACACCCAGGAGGAGGCCCAGCAGTTCGCTGATGAACTTACCGAGCAAACAGGAGAGAACGGTTGGCGTGTCGAGTCAACGGTTGCCCCTCCGTCAAACGGTCCCTTTGGCCCCGTCTTGTTCCAACTGGCTCGGCGGTCGGATGGTTTGATGTTGGCCTTGCATCCCCTGAGCCTAGCCATGATCCAGGAAGCCCTACCGGACGCAACACCGGGGGTTACGAATACTTTCATTGATACACAAACCTGGAACGATTTCTTGAAAACGCAGGGGAGTTTGAGTGACTTGGTCGCGGAGATCGTCCCTTTGCTGACCGGGCTTAGCAGAAACCAGTTAACCGACTTCGGGTATGCGGTGATTGATGCCGATACCGACCAAACTTGGGTCTACGTGCCGCCGGCCGGGGTTAGTCAAGGTCAAGCCTGACCCGTCTTCGCCTGCTCAAGATCGGGGGCCGGTTGCAGTGGCGGCAGGGATTTCCAGGCGTTGCGGCAATCGGTGAGATTCTGACCGCTGCATTCAACCTTCGCGCGAAACTCTACCGTGATCTCCAGATCGTCGTTCGCCTTGTTGTAAGAGCCGAATTTCGTTTTGCCATTCCTGCCTCATGTTTCTTTGCCGCGAACGGTGGCAACTCTCCGCGCCAGACGGTAGCATAGACGCGCCCATTCGATGCATCATCTTTGAGGAGAAACCGGCATGAAACGCTTGGCCCTGGCCGCCGTCGTTGGGATCGTCGCCGTTGCCTGGATTCCGGGCGCGGGACCGCAAACCGTCAAGACGCATCAGGTCACGCTGAATGGCCACACGTTCACGCTGCCGGCCGATTTCGACATCGAATTAGCGGCTGGTCCGCCGCTGGTTGATCGGCCCATTGTCGCCGACTTCGACGAAGAAGGCCGCCTCTATGTCGCCGATTCGTCTGGTTCCAATGAGCCGGTGGCGGTGCAGGTGGTCAAGAAGCCGCATCGCATTCTTCGCTTGGAAGATACCAATGGTGACGGCAAATTCGACAAGCGCACGGTATTCGCCGACAAGATGATGTTTCCCGAGGGCTGCATGTGGTTCGCGGGATCGCTGTACGTGTCGGCACCGCCGAGTATTTGGAAACTGACGGATACCGATGGCGATGGTGTGGCCGATCAACGCATCGAGTGGTTCAAGGGCAAGACGCTGACCGGCTGTGCCAACGATTTGCATGGCCCCTATCTCGGACTCGATGGGTGGATTTATTGGTGCAAGGGAGCGTTCGCCAAGCAGACGTACGAACGCCCGGGCAAGCCGCCGTTCGTGACGCGAGCGTCGCATATATTTCGTTGCCGGCCCGATGGTTCGGGGATTGAGCCGGTGATGACCGGCGGCATGGATAATCCCGTCGATGTCGCCTTCACGCCGGGCGGCGAACGCATCTTCACCACGACATTCTTTCAACATCCCGGCGGCGGCCGGCGCGACGGTTTGATCCACGCCGTCTATGGTGGTATCTACGGCAAGGATCATAATGTCATTTACGATCCCGCTCATAAATGGACCAGTCCGGCGTTAATGCCGGTGTTGACGCATCTTGGTGCGGCCGCTCCGTGCGGATTGACACGCTATGAATCGCGCGTTTTCGGCCCGGAATATCAAGATAATCTGTTCGCATGTTCGTTCAACATGCACAAGATCACGCGGCATGTGTTGACACCGGTGGGAGCGAGTTTTTCGACGCGCGATGAGGATTTCCTCGTCTCCAGCAATCTCGACTTTCATCCAACGGACATACATGAAGACGCCGATGGCAGTTTGCTCGTGGTCGATACGGGCGGCTGGTACAAACTGTGTTGTCCGACGTCGCAGCTGCATAAGCCGGATATAATGGGGGCTATTTATCGCATTAAGCGCAAGGGTGTGCCGCGTATCGACGATCCACGCGGTAGGAAATTGGCATGGGTGAGGATGACGGTGGCGGAATTGGCGAAACTTCTCGGTGATGTGCGGCCGGCAGTGCGGCGACGTGCCGTGCAGGTTCTGGCGAACAAGGACGCGAAGGCGGTGCCGGCTCTCGTGGCGGTGATTCGTTCGAGCCAATCGGCGGAGGCGCGACGCAATGCGGTATGGGCCGCGACGCGCATCGATCGCGCTGATGCTCGCGCCGCCGTGCGCCAAGCCTTGACGGATGCAGACGAAACCACGCGCCAGGCGGCGATTCATTCGATCAGCGTTCGACGTGACCGGGAGGCAGCGCCGGCGCTCGTCAAGCTGCTCAAAAGTCCGTCTCTTTCCAATCGCCGCGCCGCCGCCGAGGCGCTCGGTCGTCTCGGTGATAAGTCGGCGGTACCGGCGCTGCTCGCCGCCGCCGGCAACCTAGCCGATCGTGCGCTGGAGCATTCGTTGACGTATGCCCTCATTGAGATCGGCGACGCCACGGGAACGGCCGTCGGCCTCAAGCGTGGCGAAAAAAACCTCACGCGGCGGGCGGCCCTGGTCGCACTCGATCAGATGGACGGCGGCGGATTGAAGCCGGAGATCGTCGCCGCTGAACTCGCCTCGGAGGAGGCACGGACGAGAGAAACGGCCTGGTGGATCGCCGGCCGGCATTCGGAATGGGCTGTTGCCGTGACCGGCTTTCTGCGCGATCGTTTGACTGCGGCGGACAGACTGATGCCGGCCGCGCAGGATGAATTGGTGCGGCATTTGACACGCTTCGCTCATAGCGGACCCGTGCAGCAATTGCTTGCCGAACGTCTCGCCGATCCGTCGGCCAGCCGCAACGCCCATCTTATCGCTCTCCGCGCTATGGCCCGTGCGAACTTGAAAGAAGTGCCGGAAACCTGGCTCACCGGCCTGATGAACGCGCTGAGCGGCAATAACTCCGATTTGCTCGCCGAGGCGATTGCCACGGCTCGCGCCGTGCGCATCGCGCCGAAGCACGCCGCCAAGCTCAGCGCGATTCTGCTCACGATCGGCAAGAACGAGAAGGCGCCGGAAAAGATGCGCCTCAGCGCTCTCGCCGCCGTACCCGGTGGACTGGCGAAGCTGGAGCCAGCGCTTTTTGCATTTTTGCGATCTCATTTAGATTCAGAACAGCCGGTCATTGTCCGTACTTCGGCCGCCGAAGTGCTGGCGAAAGCGAAACTCGACGCGGGCCAACTTGTGACATTGACCGAATCGTTGAAGACCGCCGGGCCGCTGGAGGTGAATCGCTTGCTCGATGCGTTCGCTCAATCGACGGACGAGAAAGTGGGGCAAACGCTTGTCGCCGTCCTCAAGGCGTCGCCCGCTCGATCGAGTCTGCGTGTTGAGACGCTCAAGCCGCGTCTGGCGAAGTACAGTCCCGCCGTGCAGCGCCAGGCCGAGGAACTGTACGCTGTCCTGAACGTGGACGCGGCCAAACAACGGACGCGGCTGGAACAACTGCTGTCGTCGCTGAAAGACGGCGATGTGCGTCGCGGTCAGGTCGTGTTCAACGGTACCAAGGCCGCGTGTGCTTCGTGTCACGCCATCGGCTATCTCGGCGGCAACGTCGGTCCCGATCTGACGCATATCGGCAAAATTCGCAATGAACGCGACTTGCTCGAATCGATTGTCTTCCCCAGCGCCAGCTTCGTGCGCAGCTACGAGCCGGTTCAGGTGACAACGAAGAGCGGCAAGGTCCACAATGGACTGATTCGCAAGGATGCACCCGATGAGGTCTTGCTGGCGACGGGCGTCAATCAGGAAGTGCGCATCGCCCGCGATGACATTGAGGAAGTGCAGCCGAGCAAGGTATCGGTGATGCCGGCAGGACTCGATCAACAATTGACGGTGCGCGAACTGGCGGATCTGGTGGCGTTTCTGAAGGCGTGCAAGTAAACGATTCGTATTCAGAAACCAACTAGCCCGAAGCGCCAGCGATGGGTTCTTGTCTCGTCGCCGGCGCTGTCACGCTCGTTACCAACGAGTAATTCTATCCTCGCACTCACGCCAGCAACCCATTCAGCACTTCGCCCTCGGGCACCAGCGGCAACGGACGGCCCTCGCGGTCGCGCAGATGCGTGTGGTGTGGATCAACGCCGAGTAGGTGATAGATCGTGCAAAGCACATCCTTCGGCGAGACGGGGTGTTCCTTCGGGAAGGCGGCGATGCGGTCGGAGGCACCGTGGACGGCACCCTTGCGGATGCCGCCGCCCGCGAATAGGCCGCAGTAAGATTGCGACCAATGTTCGCGGCCGCCGCCCGGCTGCGTGTTCAACTTCGGCGTGCGGCCATGTTCGCTCATGCACAGAACCAGCGTCTCATCGAGCAAGCCGCGATCGTGCAAGTCGGTCAGCAGGGCGCTGTAGGCACGGTCGAAGCCAGGCAATAGCTCATCCTTCAGCCGAGTGTGCTGGCGAACATGCGTATCCCAGGCGCTGTTGGCTTCCTTGTACTCATCCCAGATTACCGTCACCAGCTGGACGCCATGCTCGATGAGCCGTCGCGCCGCCAGCGTGCCCTGGCCGAACAGCGTCAGGCCGTAACGCTCGCGCAGCGCCACCGGCTCGGCGGAGAGGTCGAGCGCACGCCGGAAGCGCGGCGAGGCGAGCAAGTTGAAAACCTGATTTTGGTGGCGATCGTAGCCGCGCTGCGCCGCGTCCTCCAATTCAGGGCGGCGGTCTTCAAGCTGCTGCAAGAGCGAACGGCGGCGCGTGAGACGGTCCAGATCCACGGTGGGACCGGGAAGGCCAAACTGGAATTGACCTTGCCGGGTGATGCCGAGATAGGGATCGGTCTTGGGGGCGTCGCCGTGAAACTCAGCCCAGACGGGATCGTAGCCGGTGCCAAGGAAACCGCCGTAAGGTCCGCCGCGACGAAACGGCTCCGAGCGCGTGCTGAAACGCCACGGCAACGCGACATTGCACGGGATATTCGGCCGTTTCGCGTCGCGCGGACGCAGATAATCGAGGACCGAGCCGAAGAACGGCCAGTGCCGGCCGTCGCGCGGGTTTAGCTCCATCGGGATGTCGGTCTTCGGAACGCCGGTCAGTGTGTAGGCGGCAGAGTGGATGTTGTAAGGATGCGACATGGAGCGCACCAGCGTGGTGTGGTGCATCAGCCGTGCGGTGAGCGGCAGATGTTCGCAGATGTGCAGACCGGGAACGCTGGTGGCGATCGGTTTGAATTGGCTGCGGACATCGGTTGGCGCGTCCGGCTTCAGGTCGAAGGTTTCCAGCTGGCTGGGTGCCCCATACAGGTAAAGCAAGATACACGCTTTGGCCTTGCCGAAGTTGCTCGGCCGGTTTACGGGTGGGGCGGCCGCCTGCGTCTCGTGAAAGTGCAGCAGGCTCGACCAGGGCAGTCCGAACAGAGATAATCCGCCGGCGCGCAGCATCTCACGCCGTGTCCAGCCGTCGCACAAGCGCCGCGCCGATCCCAGAATTCGCAACATTCTTCATCCTCTGGCCATGTCCTCAGTTTACTCGTTGTGCCGCTGACGGGAACGCGGGAAAGAATTTTCGCTGCTCCGGATGCGCTTACCCCCTGGCAATCGCCGGCGTCTTCTCTTACACTGACGCCGATCCCTCCAGGCCCACGGGCCAACATCATCGCCGCACGCAGGAGAACCACCATGAATCGACGCCAATGGCTGCAACGATCCGGACTTGCCGCGCTGCTTCTGGGCAGCGCTCGTCTTCCTCAGGGATGGACGGCCGACGACGCCTCCAAAAGCCGGCGCTTGCTCATGTACACGCGCTCGGTTGGCTTTCAGCATTCCGTCGTCCAACGCAAAGGCGGCAAATTGTCGCTGGCCGAGCAGATTATCACCGAGCTTGGCAAGAAGCATAACATTGAGGTCGTCTGCGAGAAGGATGGCCGGGTCTTCGAGTCGGAAGGTTTCCCGAAGTTTGACGGCTTCCTGTTCGAGACGCAGGGCGATCTGACGAGCGAGAGAAGTCAGGATGGTTCGCCGCCGATGTCACGCGCCGGCAAGAAGGCGCTGCTCGAAGCCGTCGCCGGCGGCAAGGGCTTCGTCGGCTGTCATTGCGCCAGCGACACGTTTCATAGCAAGGGCGGGCAATGGCAGAATCAGGAACGCGACAAGGTCGATCCGTATATTGCCATGGTCGGCGGCGAGTTCATTCGTCACGGTCAGCAACAGAAGGCGTGGATGCGTGTCATCGATGATGCGTTTCCCGGCATCAAGGGGCAGAAGGATTTCGAGATCAACGAGGAATGGTATTCGCTCAAGAACTTCGCGCCGGACCTGCATGTCATTCTTGTGCAGGATACCGAGGGCATGAAGAATTTCGATTACGAGCGGCCGAAATATCCGGCCACCTGGGCGCGGATGCACAAAAAGGGGCGTGTTTTTTATACGTCGATGGGGCATCGTGAGGACGTGTGGCAGAGCAAGATCATGCAGACGCTGCTCCCCGGCGCGCTGGCGTGGACGTTGGGTCGTGTCGAGGCGGAAGTGAAACCCAATCTGCAAACCGCCGCTCCCAAGGCGAGCGAGCTGCCCAAGGAAAAGAAAAAGTAGTTTCCACATTACCAGCCCGGAGCGCCAGCGACGGGTTCTTCACCCGGCGCTGGCGCTCCGGGCTGGTATAAACCCAAGGAGCATTCGCACATGGTACGACATCTATTGAGTTTCGCCGCGCTGCTGGCTGGTCTGGCGGCGCTGTCATTCGTAGCCGCGCCGATCGTCGCCGAAGACACGAAAGTGGACGCGGACAAGTGGACGCCGTTATTCAATGGCAAGGATCTGACCGGCTGGAAGATGTTTCCCAAGCCGAACCCCGGCGATATCGGAGACATTCTTGCCCAAAAGAAGGATGGCAAGGTCGTCGCCTACAACGGCGTAATGAAAAAGGGTGCGAACAAGGGCAAGGAAGCGCCGTTGTGGCGCGTCGAGGACGGCATCCTCATCGGCAGCGGCCCGCACAGCCATCTTTTCACCGAGCGCGGCGATTTCGAGAATTTTCGCTATCGCGTCGAAGCCAAAATTAACGATCACGGCAACAGCGGCCAGTATTTCCGCACCAAGTTCACCCCAGACTTTCCCCAGGGCTACGAGGCTCAGATCAACAGCACGCATGGCGATCCTATTCGCACCGGCAGCCTCTATCCGTCATTCCCAGGGGTAACGAAGGCGGATCGCGAGAAGATTCTTATCATGGAAAGGCTGGTCAAACCCGACGAGTGGTTCACGCAAGAAGTGATCGCGCAGGGCAATCACATCGTCATCAAGGTGAACGGCAAGACGACAGTGGATTTCGTAGACAAGAAAAATGCCTACAAGAAGGGTCACTTCGCCTTGCAGGGACACGATCCGGGCACCGTGGTCAAGTATCGCAAGGTCGAAGTCATTGAGTTGCCTGCGGACAAAAAAGAATGAGGCTCTAACATTTTGATCAGCCCGCAGCGCCAGCAAGGGTTCCCTTGCTGGCGCTGCGGGCTGGTCGTGTCCTCAGCCTCCCCCGTTGAGCGATTGGGTGCCGTCAGACGTTGCCTCGCCGGTGCTGCGCTTGTATGTGATTTTTCGCCCACGCATCACTTCCGGGTTCGCTCCCTTGAAGCGAACCCTCGACAGAACCGCCAAGTTGTTGCCCTCGCCGGTAAAGATGATTTGATCTTTCGCTTCGTTGTACGTCATATGGTCGGATTGGGCCGAGAACTCGCGAGCCTGTACCCAAACTTGGCCGTGCGCTTCCATCTCCTGGTAGCTCTTCCCTCCCTGAGTTGGATGGCTAAGTACCTTCAGGCGGTTGCTGCACAGGTACAGCGCTTCCTCCGGCAATTCCGTCTCCAGCATGGCATCAAGGTCGATCTCGCGATGCGGGTCGTCGCAGGGCAAATTAAGAACGCGCACCGATCCCCAGAAATCGGCGGTGTTCGTCAAACTGCTGGCCCTCATGAGTTTCTGGAAGCTCACATAGGTTAGCTTTATCTCCTGCTCGTCGGACGCAGGGCGAGGACCGGGTTTGTTCGGCGCTGGTTTGCCGGGCGTGGATGCGGAGTCCGCTCCGCCGCGCTGGAGGATGCGCACGCTGCCTGGCCCGGTCAGACGTACCTCGTTAGCGTCATTGCTTTTGGCCGGTCCCGAAGTTGTCGCCGTTGTGGGGCGAGACACTGTCGGAGGACTGTCCTCGCGCGGCACCTGGCTCATGGCGATGGAACTGCCTTCAAGCAGCTGATATTTCTGCAATTTGCCCTGCACGACGGTCTCGTCTTCGACGCGCACTTCCTTGTCGCCGACGAGACTACGGACCTTGGCCGGCTGATCGCCGCGCGCGCCTTCCTTCAGCGAGATGGGACGATCGAAGAATACTTGCAATTGTTTGCAAGCCAGGCGAGCATTCTCCTGCACCGCCTGAATGTTGCCATCGAACTCGGCACGCCCGCCTTGGAAGTACATCCGCTCGCTCCAGTGGATGGTTAGCGGCACGGTGCGGCCCAGCGGCTTGCCCTCCAGCGTCTGGTTACTTTGCAGCTCCATCGCGCCGTGGCCGTAGACCCATGCCTTGTTCGCCGCCTGATCGATGTTCACCGTCGGCCCGAAGATGAGGATCTTGTCCATGAGCAGCTGAGCCATATCGCCGGAGACAACCAATTCGTTGCCCTCGGGGTGGCACTTCATGTCCAGGGTGTTGCCGACAATATCGACGCCACGGTCTCCCGGCGTGGCCGGTGCCTGCCGTACCTTCACACCGCCTTTGTTGTCGATGGTACTCCCCTCGGCCCACAGGTGATTGAGGGCCAATCGCTCCGCGCAACGCAACACCTCCGCCTCAATCGAGCGCGCGCTCAAATCGATCGGCCGTGGCTCTGGTGGAGGAGGCGTCTTTGGTAGTCCCAGTGTCTTGCCCGGTGGTAACAGCGTCCTGTTTGGTGGTACCGGCGTCCCGCCGGTCGCGCGGGTGGAAGTCATGGCCTTGTTGTCTGGGGGCTTGACCGCGCGTTTATCGCCGGCGGACGGCGGGGGCATTCGAGCGGCCGGCACATCCGTAAAGCGGATGATGAGCCGGCTCGTGTCGTGGATTCTCAGATCGCGCGAGTGGGCCATGACGTTGCGCAGCGCATGGACAATATGAGGCCGTCGCGCTTGTTGAGGACTGGCGGACGTCTTCGTTGGCTCCGTCTTCGTCGCCGTCGCTGCTTTCGTCGTTTCCGGCTTCTTGTCCTCGGCCAGCAGCCACACTTTGATGGTTTCCGCTTTCAGCGATTGCTTGTTGTCTTCATCCGATTCATCCTCGAAGCGAGCGGATCCGGTTAGGACGAGCAAATCCAGTTCGCCGTCGCGCGTGGAGATGAGCTTGTCCTTCCAGAACGCATGGGTCTTGTGAACCGTTTTGTCGCCGATCTTCTTGGGAAGATGGATTTGTCCCGGTCCCTTGGCAATGACCTGTTGATACGTTTTCGCCGGACTGCCCGGCGGAGTCGGCAGAGGAATGTCCTGGATTTGCAGTTCGGGCGCCTGAATGATGCTCTCGTCCTTGTTGGCCTCCATGAGCGGCACGCCCTTGAGGATGGTGAGCTTTTTGCCGGCGTCGTAGAAGAAATCATTGCCGTGGGCGTCGAGCTTCTCCGCGTCGGAGGTGAGCGTGACTTCTGGGCCGGTGGCGTGGGCCGTCTCGATTTCCATTCCCTGTTCGGGCGTCTGCGCCGCCGCCGTGGTCGGCCTTCCGGCCGGTGTTGCTTCGCTGTCGCGCCGCTTGAGCCGCAATGTTAGATGCTTACAGATCAACTGATCGTTGCCGAGCCGCTCATTGACGCGCACAACGGTGACATCCTGCGGCGAGGTAGGTTGGTCGGCATCCTGCGGCACATCGAATTGCGCCATGTCGTGATCTTTGAACAGGTCGTACTGAAAGCGTCCTGGAGTGCGGATGAAGATGTGCGCGCTTTCGGGAGGCGGCTTGACGGCCCCCTTCATCGCAGTCGTCGCGGTCGCCGGACGACTCTTATCGCCGCCGGGAAAAGGCGTCGCCCCGGATGTATACAGGTGCATGGTCACGTCCTGCTTCAGCACGATGCGCTTGACGCCCGAAATGCTCTCGTTTTTGGGCTTGTGCGTGACAACGACGCCCGGCTTCGGCGGCGGCGCGGCGGTCGCCAGCTGCATCTCCATCCCCGTGGCGACGATGTCGGCCTTGGGGGGGATGAGCCGGCCATCGCGCATGTCGGGCAGGCCATCTTGCAGATGGACGCGATCGCGCGTCCAGATGAACTGTTTGTTCTCGATGTAGTGCAACGGACCCACGGCGATGGTGACGGTCAGATCGTCGTTGTCCAGGGCGGTGCGGCGGTTATTTTTAATGACGATGGCGCGATCGGGCGCGCCCCAGAGTTCCGCCTCCTTGATCTTGCGGCCGCTGAGTTCGCTGGGGCTTAGAGAAGTAACGGGTCGATCGAACGTGATGTAGGCCTCATCACATTTGAGGGTATTAATCTCGATGTCGCGGCCATCGTTCTTTTTTTTGCCGAACAGAGCGAGACTCATGGTTTTGAGCTTCACGCGCCCATCTTTCTGGACCTCGAAGCTGTCGGCGGCCATCACCATGCTCTTGGAATTCAATTCGAGCAAGACCGGCCATTTCTTTTCCTTGCACCCTTGGCCGAACGCCAACTCCAGCTTGCGTTCGAGCGGGTTGGCGCGCGGTCCAAGCGGCCTGATGACTGCCGAGTCCGTATTACCGATTCGATATTGATCGGGGAGCGGAGGCAGCGTGTTGATGCGACCCAGCGAGGTCGCTGAATAGAGGATGTACGCCAATGTGAACAGCACGAAGCCAACGGCCAGCAGCAGGATTCGCTTGGGAGTCCACACCGTCGTTTCCTCCGATCCAGTCGCTTGCGGCTTAGCGCTACGCGAACGCTAAGCCGCAAGCGGCTCTCGATCCCATTGTCCCTGACAACGCAGAATCAACTCAATCGTCTCGCGCACCGCTCCGCGTCCGCCTGGTGCCCGCGTGATGTAGTGAGCGCCGGCTCGCACTTCGGCACAGGCATCGGCCACAGCCACGGCCAGACCGCACACGCGCAAGGGCGGTACGTCCGGCAGGTCATCGCCGATGTAGCACACGGATTCGGTCGCCACACTGGCGCGAGCCAGCAAGCTCTGATAAGCCGGTAGTTTCTCCGTCGCTCCTTGTACGACAAAAGAAATGCCCAATTCGTCCGCGCGGCGATCGACCACCGGCGAACGGCGGCCGGTCAAAAACGCCGAACGCTTGCCGGCTTGATGCCATCGTTTCAGCCCAGAGCCATCGCGGACGTGAAACTGCTTGTGTTCCAACTCCGCGCCGCCATAGATGATGCCGCCCGCCGTCAGGACGCCATCGACATCGACGACGAGCAGCTCGATGGCGGCGCAGCGGTCACGTAGCGTCTTCACGCGCCGATCCTCTGACCGCTATCCGCCATCCGCTGTCCGCTGTCCGCCGGCCACGATCCGATCTCAGCAGCGGATAGCGGATAGCGGACAGCAGATGGCGGCTCGACGCCGATAAGATCGGTGATGTCGAGTAGTCCGGCCGGCCGACCGTCGGCATCGACCACAGGCAGTTCACTGATTTTGTGCTGGCGCAGTAACTCGACTGCCTCGCCGACGCGGAGGCCGACCGCCACCGTGATGGGATCGGCCGTCATTACCTCGCCGATGGGGCGATCCAGCGCCGCATCGCGCCGCGCTTCAATGAGTCGAGCGAGATCGCTGTCGGTGAACAATCCACACAGTCGGCCCTCGTCGTCCACGAGAATAACGGCTCCGGTACGGCGTCCCTGGTGCCGCGATTTGGCGAACACGCTCCGCACCGTCTCGCTCGCCGAAGCGATGCGTAGTTCGCTGCCTTGTCGCATGACGCTGTGGATCTTGAGCAGTTTCCGCCCCAGGCTGCCGGCCGGATGGAAGCGCGCGAAGTCTTCATGCGTGAAGGCGCGTTCGTGACTGAGGACGAAAGCGAGGGCGTCGCCCAGCGCGATCATGGCCGTCGTGCTGGCACTGGGAGCGAGGCCGAGCGGGCACACTTCCTCCAGCGGTCCATAGACGATCGCCACGTCCGCCTTGAGAGCGAGAGTGCTTTGGGCGTTGCCGGTCATGGCCACGACGCCGCGCACCATTGGCCGCAGTGGGCCTAGCAAGCGCACAATCTCATCGCTCTCGCCGCTGTGCGACAGAATCAAGGCAACATCGTCGGGGTGAACCATGCCCAGATCGCCGTGCATGGCGCGGGTGGCGTCGAGGACGTAGGCACGGGTTCCCGTCGAGTTGAGGGTGCCGGCGATTTTCTGGCCGATGTCGGCGGATTTGCCGGTGCCGGTGATGCACACACGGCCCGCGCCGCGTCCGGTCAGACGCTGCAACAGATCGACGGCTTGCAAAAAGGAATTGTCGAGCCGTTGCGCCACCGCTTCGAGGGCGGCGGCCTCGGCGCAGACAATCTGCCGGGCGTGGTCGAGACGCTTGTTGGTCTGGGGAGTCGGACTCGGCAGGTGAACCTGCAAGACCATTCCTCGCCTCCTTTCTGCGATCGCGCGGAATCGCTCCGTAATTCCGTTTGCCGACTATAGCCGAAGCGCGGAGAAATGCAATCGCGCTTGACAATCGCATTTATCTGTTATCGGCAGTTCCAGCCCGTGAGATGCGAGTGTTTAGACGTCGCGCGAAGATGGCGAAGATAGAGAAACAATTCCCTTCCGAAATGATTTGCCAGCCCGCAGCGCTAGCAAGGGAAGTCCCTTGCTGGCGCTGCGGGCTGGCAAAAAATGGTACCTCTAAAGGATCCGCCACTCAATCCCCGACCGGATAATACACGCTCGGCGGACTGAGGCGATCGAGGCGATCCAACTCCGCCACAGCGGCGCGGAAATCGCCGGTCTGCGCCGTGTGCGTCATAATGACCAGATGTACGCGGCCACCCTCGTGATCCTCCGGCGCTTCGTGCTGAATCACCGAGGCGATGCTGATCTGATGCTGCGCCAATACGCGCGTCACGTCGGCGAGTACACCCGGCCGATCCTCGACGAGCAGACGCAGATAGAAACGGCTGCGCACTGCCGCGGAGGGCTGCAATTGGACGGTGCTGCCGTTTTCCGACCAGAGTTTTAAGGTGGCAAATGTCCGTTGTGCCCGTCCCACGGCCAGATCGATAATGTCGGCGACTACGGCGCTGGCCGTCGGCATCTGCCCAGCTCCCTGTCCCGCGAACAGCGTATCGCCGACGGCATCGCCGACGACATGGATGGCGTTGTAGGCGCCGCGCACCATCGCCAGCGGCGCCAGCTTCCGTAACAATACCGGCGACACATGCAGCGCCAGTTGGTTGCCGCTCAGCCATGTCTCGGCCAACAGCTTGATGGTGTATCCCAGTTCCCGAGCGAAGCGAATATCGAGGGCGTCGATGTCGGCGATGCCGCGGCGCTCGATGGCGCTGACGGGCACGGCCACGCCGAAGGCAATTTGCGCGAGGATGGCTAATTTGTGGGTCGCGTCGGTGCCATTGACATCGAGCGTCGGGTCGGCCTCCGCGTAGCCGCGCCGCTGCGCTTCGGCCAGGGCGTCGGCGTAGCCTTGGCCGTTCTCGGTCATGCTGGTCAGAATGAAATTGCAGGTGCCGTTGAGAATGCCTTGCAGCGATTGAATCTGATTGGCGGCCAGGCACTGCGCCAGGGCGGCGATGATCGGTACACCGCCGGCGACGCTGGCCTCGAAGGCGATGGCTCGACCGTGCTTGCGGGCCGTATCGAACACTTCCGCGCCGTGCTGGGCCAACAGCGCCTTGTTGGCCGTCACCACGTCCTTGCCCGCCGCCAACAGCGACAGTACCGCTTGCTTCGCCCAGTCCACGCCGCCGGCCAGTTCGACCGCCACTTGCACACTCGGATCGCGCAGCACTTGCTGCAAGTCGGTGGTGACAAGGTCGCGCGGCAGCTTCACGGGCCGAGACTTCGCGGGATCACGGACGACAACGCGGCGCAGTATCAGCGGCCGGCCGGCGCGAGCCGCCAGACGTTCGGATTGTTCGAGCAGCAAACGGGCCACGCCGCCGCCGACCGTGCCGCAACCAATCAAAGCGATGCCGAGGGGTTCGTTCACGGGTGTGAATCTCTCACCGAGGGGAATGTACTCCTGCCGATTTTACCATCTTATTATCTTCGATGCGATGCGGCGTGTTATCCAGGCGAACGGCCGGCGTAAGCCGGCTGGTATAGCTTCGACCAGCCGGCTTACGCCGGCCGTTCGCCAACGACTAGGATCGACTCATGAATCGTTCGAGAATGCCAGCGAGCGTCCATACTTCATGAAAGCTGTTGTACAGCGGCACCGGCGCGACGCGGATCACGTTCGGCTCGCGGAAATCGCAGACTATGCCCTCCGCATGCAGAAATCCAGCCAGTTCATGCGGCCGATCGTGGACGAGCAGCGACAACTGACAGCCGCGCCGGGCGGGGTCCGCAGGGGTGATGATCTCGAAGCGGCCGCGCGGCAAACGATCGAGTAAATAAGCCAGGTAGCCGGTTAGTCGTTCGGATTTCGCGCGCAGCGCCGGCATGCCGGCCTCGTCGAAGAGCGCCAGCGCCGCGAGCAAGGGCGCCATCGCCAGGATGGGCGGATTGCTGATTTGCCAGCCGTCGGCACCCGCTCGCGGTACAAAGGTTGTCTGCGTGTGCATATGAAAGCGCGTGGTCGGATCGTTGCCCCACCAGCCGGCCAGGCGCGGCAAGGTGAGATTGTGGCCGTGCTTTTCATGCACGAAACAGCCGCCGACCGCCCCCGGACCGGCGTTGAGATACTTGTAACTGCACCACACGGCGAAATCGACTTGCCAGTCGTGCAGATGCAGCACCACGTTGCCGGCGGCGTGGGCCAGATCGAGAGCGAACACGCAACTGTGACGATGAGCCATCTCCGCCAGGCGCGGGATGTCGAAATATCGGCCCGTCAGGAAATTGACGCCGTTCAGCAGTACCAGCGCGATTTCGCCGCCGTGCTGAGCCAGCGTCGTTTCGATGCCGTCATTGGCTGGATCGATCGCCAGCAGACCGTCGCTCGCGTCGAAGCCGTGATGCCGCAGCTGCGATTGCACCGCGTACAGGTCCGAGGGGAAGACGGGCGCGTCGATCAGGATGCGATAGCGCGTCGCCGTCGGGCGGTAGAATGTCATCATCAACAGATGCAGATTCACCGTCAGACTGTTCATGAAGACCACTTCACCCGGTCGCGCGCCGACCAATCGCGCTCCGCTATCGTGGAAATTCTCGTGATACGAATACCACGGTTTTTCGCCGTGGAAATGGCCCTCGACACCGAGACGCGCCCACACATCGAGTTCGCGCTCGACCAGCGGCCGCACCGCTTTCGGTTGCAAACCCAGCGAATGACCGCAGAAATAAAGGACCGGCTGACCATCGGGCCGTTGGGGAAGGTGGAATTGCTCGCGGAAATGTCGCAGCGGATCGACGGCGTCTAAGCCGTGGGCGAAGGATTCGTCGGGTTGAAAGATCATGGCGGTTTGCTCCGCGACAAGCCCGGAGCGCCAGCGACGGGAACAAGAACCCGTCGCTGGCGCTCCGGGCTTGTTAGTTGACACCCAAAAATTCCAGGGCGGTGCCGCCGAGCATACGGGCGCGCGATTCCGCTGGCAATTCCGTCAGTGATGCAATGAGTTTACCCGGTTCGTGTTCGCCCAGCGGGAAGGGATAATCGGAACCCAGCGCGATGCGTTCGGCACCGACCAGACGAATCAGCGAACGCAGCGCGTCGGCATCGTGAACCAGCGAATCGAGATAAAATTTACCGAGATAATGGCGAGGGTTTTTGTCGTTATCGACGGCGCACAGATCCGGCCGAACGCGGAAGCCGTGTTCGATGCGGCCGATGGTGCCGGGGAAGGCACCGCCGCCGTGGGCAAAGGCGATGCGCAAACGCGGCAGACGTTCCAGCACGCCGCTGAAAATCAGCGAGCAAATCGCCAACGCCGTCTCGGCCGGCATACCGACCAGCCACGGCAGCCAATATTTGCTCATGCGCTCGCGCGCCAGCATATCCCACGGATGCACGAACACCGCCGCCCCCAACCGTTCGGCCGTTTGCAACACCGGGAACAGCGCGGGGTGATCGAGGTTCCAATCGTTGACATGCGTGCCGATCTCGACGCCATGCAGACCCAGTTCCTGGACGCAGCGCTCCATTTCCTGAATGGCGAGATCGGGCGCTTGCAGCGGTAGAGTGCCCAGGCCGAAGAATCGGCCGGGGTGTTGGCGAACCATCTCGGCGAGGTGATCGTTGAGGATGCGCGCCAGATCGTGCGTGTGTTCCGGCTTGGCTCCGTAACAAAACATCACGGGCACAGTGGACAGCACTTGTGCCGTGACACCGTGCTTGTCGCAGTCTTCCAGGCGCCGGCCGGGATCCCAGCAATTGTCCTCGATCTCGCGGAAACAGCGGCCATCGAGCATCATGCGCGCGCGGCCGGGGCAATGATGCTCCAACTGGATGAAGCCGCCGCAGCCGTAACGCTGGCGCAGATCGGGCCAGGAGTGCGGCAGGATGTGCGTGTGCAGATCGATAATCATTGGTGCGATGTCCGGGCGAGTTTACGTTTCGCGCGAAACGCCAAGCGGCTTCACAGCGCGAAAACTTCCTGACAGGACTTGCACGTTCGCAGTTTCGTATTAGAACTAAATCGCTCGATAATCTCCTTGATTTGCTTACCCAGATCGACCGGCTGGAACTCGGTGTCATAGAGCAGGGCGTTGCAGCGCCGGCAGTACCAACGTAGATGCTGCGGTTCTGGCGATGCCTTGGGTTGCTCGACGACGAGGCCGACGGTGTTGGCCGGTCGCTGCGGCGAATGCGGCACCTTGGCCGGCAGCAGGAAGATTTCGCCTTGCTTGATGGCGATGTCGCGCGGTTTCTCGTCCTCAATGATCTTGAGGACGATGTCGCCCTCGATCTGGTAGAACAGTTCCTCGCCGGGGTTGACGTGATAATCGCTGCGCTGATTGGGACCGCCGACGACCATGACCAGGAAGTTGCTGTTCCAGATGCAAGCATTGCCGACGGGCGGTTTCAGCAAATGGCGATGCTCCTCGACCCAAGTATGCAGATTCAACGGCGCGAGCCGCGACATGGTGATCCCCCCTTCCTCACGACGAATTCTTAAGAGGCGCTATCAAAATGATCTAACCACAGAGTCACAGAGAACACAGAGAAAAACGCCGAGAAGAAAAGAAAAAAGATAGTGGATACGAATTTCCTCCGTTGTTTTCCTTTTTGATTTTTGTTTTTTTTGTGTCTTCCTCTGTGTCCTCTGTGACTCTGTGGTTAGTTCTTCTTGTTAGAGATTCTAAGCCGCAGCAAGACTGTGCTGCCGCCGTGGACGGTATCGCCCACTTTGACAAGCGCTTCTTGCACCAGCTCCACCGGCAGCGAAATCTCGGTGCGCGAGCCGAACTTAATCATGCCCAGCCGTTCGCCGGCACGCACTTCCTCATCGGGTTTCAGCCAACAGACGATTCGCCGCGCGATGGCACCGGCGATTTGCTTGACGCGAATCAGACCGCCGGTGCGCGCGTCGAGGAGGTCGATCCAGAATTGCTCGTTGCGGACGGAACAGTCGGCGGCGCGGGCGTCGAGGAACTCGCCGGGATAGTAGCGCAGAGCCGTGACGCGGCCGGCGCGCGGCAAGCGATTGACATGGACGTTGAAGACCGACAGGAAGATGCTGATGGTGAAGGCTCGACCGCCGGGGAAGTCGGGATCGTTCGTTTCGCCAACGTGCGTCACCGTGCCGTCGGCGGGACTGACCAATACATCCGCATCGGTGGGGATGACACGTTCCGGATCGCGGAAGAAGGATAACACGAACAGCCAGGGGGCCAGCGTCAGAATCAGCAGCAGGAAAAGCCAGGGCTGAACCAAAACGCCAAGCAGGACGACGGCGATGCTGAGAAGGAAGAAGATGCCGCTGAAGAAAAGCAGTTCGGCGAGGCCGGCACGAGCGAGGCGGAGCCGGCCGCGCCAGGCGAACGGATCGTCTTCCGGCCGGAACGAGTAGCCGCAGACGTTGCGATAGAGCTTCAGATCGCGCGGATCGAGAATGTCGTGTGGGCAGTTGGGACAATGGCCCTGACGTAGTTCGGCCATGCGGCGGACGTAGCCGGGCCGGAAGCGACGCAGCCAGGCGCGACGCCAACGGCCCCAAGCGCGTTCGAGGCCGAAGCAAAAGCCGCCGCCGGGCTGGATGCTGGAAATAGGAGCGCTGGCGAGCGAGGTCGGAATGGGGGGTGCAGTGGTTGCCATACTGGACAGCATAGCAATCGATTGCCGGTGCGCCTATTCATCCACCGGCGGACGCATCGCGGTGCCGGGGTTGGTGCCGGTGCGCGAGCGGAATTTCTCCAACACACTCGATTTGATGGTCAGCGGATTACGCAGCGCGGGCGTCGGATTGGACGCGACCGGCGCGGCGGTCGGGGGAACCACCGGCGGCGGAGCAAGCACGGCGGGCGCGGCGTCGGCATCGGCGTTCGGCAATTCCAGATTGCCGAACAGCTCGTGGAAGTCGCTCTCCTTGACCGGCTGCTGGAAGCCGAAATAGTCGATGTTGGCATAGGGGATGAAGAAGACACGGCCCGCATCCTGGCTGCCGGCGAGACGCCCCTTGAGGGCCAGGCAATCCGGATCGATCCGCAGGAAACACTGAATGGAAATCTCCATACCGGTGGCCGTGACCAGCATGAGCTTGGCTTGTTCGCTAAGGGGAATATGTTGGAATAACTTCACCCATGCGGCAGAGTGCATATCAATCTCTCGGGGAGCGTTCGACTATCCTCTAGGGGCTGTCACCGCATGCAGTAGATCCCGCTTGCCGAGCGGGATCTGTCAGGGCAAGGTCCCGCTCGGCAAGCGGGACCTACTGCATCGCGTTCGGGCTTCCTAACCAATCTTAGCTTACGAATGGCCGCGAGTGGGTCCGAGATGAGCCAAATCGTCCGTCAACAAACTTTCGATTAACTCGATCACGCCTCGGCCGTGGTCGCCGCGCGTGACGAAATCGACCTGTTTCTTGAGCGTGGGTAGCGCGTTGGCCACCGCCGCTGAAGACGCGCACAGGGCGAGAAACGCATGGTCATTCTCCGCGTCGCCGATGCCGATGACGCCGTGTTCCGACAGGCCCAGTTCTTCCAGAGCGGCTTTCAGACCGGTGGCCTTGTTGACGCCGGTGGGCAGCACCATGACCGCGTCTTTGTTGAAGATGATGTGCATCTCCAATCCCATGTCGCGGATCGTTTCCAACACGGCCATTTCGTGCGGGCGCCAGGTCGCCACGATGGTTCGACCGACCGACAGAGGCGAAACTTGATGCGCTCGCAGGGCACGCACAAAGTCCTCGGCGGGGGCAGGAGCCAGCAGTTTTTCTTCGCATGTGGCGGGGTGATAGAGCAGACCACCGTTCTCGGCGACGATGCGATCGAACCATTCCAGATGGGGGCAAACGGTCCGCAGGTCATCCAGTTCGCGGCCGGTGACGAGAAGGAGCTTGCGTCCGGATTCGCGCAGCCGCCGCACGGCCTTCCAGGTGTCGTCGGACACCTGGCCGTGGTGGGCCAAGGTGCCGTCGTAATCCGTCGCGAGAGCGAGATAGCGCATGAGACTCCCTCGGCGTGGTCGAACGAAAAACGATCGTCCGCTACAAAAATGGCAATTGGCGTGCCGAGGGAGGCAAAGGAGAATCGTTCATCAAATCATCACCACCCAAGCCGGCCGAACGCACACCGGACGGCAGCACCGGGAGACGCCGAACGGCATCGCCGGTACTGGGGGCTGGGGGAAGTCGCCTCTAATTGAGCGAGAAGCGAAGGCCAAAGGCGGCGGCGGGGCGCAGGAGCGTGCGCGGAGTACCGGATACCGTGACGGTTTTCGTCTCACGCAGGCTTGTGCCGCCTATTGAGGCAATTTCTCGAACCGAGGAGCGGGTTTCCCGTGTGACCGAAGTTAGTGCGACCAGACCCGCCGTAACAAACAAAACGCCGAGCAGACAGCGACCCATATCGTTCTCCGAATTTGTGCGACATTGCACGGGACGGCCGAGGCTCCACTGCCTCGAAACCGCGAAGAGCGCCAAATGTTGGTGGGGATCGTGAAACGACCTGGGTGGGCACAACAGCGCTCTCTATTCAGGCGTCCTTAACCTGAATAAAATCATCTTACGCCGAAAGGCCGGATCGTGACAAGAACAGATTTCGAGGGGTTACGTCGCGCGAAGGGGGAGAGGCGAGATTATGTCCAAGCTATCCGTCGTGCATCTCGATCACTGCTCGGTTCTCATCACCGATGTGCAGCGCAGCCGACGCTTTTATGGCGAACTGCTGGGTTTACGCGAAATCGCCAAACCGCGCACCTTTGATTTCGTGGTAATTTGGTACGATCTCGGCAACGAACACTTGCATCTGCTGCTGAAGGATCAGCCCGATACGCTTAGCCCTCGCCATTTCGCCTTGCGCGTGGCCGACATCCAGGCCGCTCGCGCCCACTTCACCGCTCATGGCGTATCGATGCAAGAGACGACGCCCATTCCCGGTGCCGATCGATTTTTCATTTTTGACCCCGACGGCAACCGGATCGAGATTATCCAGTGGTTGCAACCGTATGATCCGTCGGTCCAGTGAGGGTATGAAAAGACCGCTACTTGGAGACGGGTTCAGCCGGCAACGATACGCTGGGGCCGTTCGCGGATACAGGTTCGGCAGGTTGCCGAAGCATGTCGCCGAGGACATCGACGGCCCAACGGTCTTCGTAAAGTGCTACATCCGAAATCAGATCGATGAGTCGCTGGATATATGCGCCGTGGTCCAATTTCAAAGGGAGTAAGACGTTCGGTTTGTCTCCCCGGGGTTCTGGAGTATCAAACATGAGCATATCGGGCATCAGGGCAGGTCCCAGATATTCCCAACCCTTGGCTAACAGATAAGTTCGGACAGATTCGGGACGAACCTGAAGGATCCGCGGATCAATCCAAGGGTTGAGAAACTTCATGGGTCTTTCCTCTCTTCAACTCGCTGCAACAAGCGTGTCAACGCTTCGACGGACACGATGTTGGCCAGCGGGATGGCGATGCGAATCGTGCGGGTCGCCTTGGTGGGCGGATAGCCCTTCAGCGAAACCCAGTAAGCACAATGCCGCAGCGTAAGCTGTTCGGAAGTCTGGGCCAGCCAGTGGGTCTCGTCCACGGGCATAACCAGCAAGACGAGAATCAGTGGGCATGGTCTGGCAATGTTCCGCAGGTCATTATAGGCGTCCACCTCCAGATCATAAACCACTTCGTTGTCCGTCACGATGGCTCGGGTTGTGCTTTTCAGTTGCAGGTCAATCGTCGCTCCGCCATCTCGTCTGCGATTTTTCTGAATCGACACCGACCGTAGCGACAGATCGATGCCATAATCCTGGTCGGGCTTACTCCAGATAAAACCTCCTTGAGCTGCGACTGCCAGAACATAAGCCCGGCACAACGCCTCCTGTCGATGGTTTCGCGTCATCATAAGGAAGCCTCCCGCGCTCAGCGAAAATTCTGTTTGCCCGGAGGATTCTGTTTGGGCTGCCATTTTTGAGCCGGCACGGGGCGCATTGGGGGTCTCGTGTTCAGCGGACGATTGTTCTCCTGATACCAGATGATACCAATGAAACCTAGACAGCCGAGCGTCACCAATCCGTTGAGAAGCGTACTGATGATGCCGCAGATCCAGCCGGCTTGCGTGATGCCCTGGCCATCGGGGTCCATGTCGCCGCGCTTCATCTTGCGCAGGTCAGTCTGCCCCATGATCCACGAAGCGAGGCCCAGGATTGCCCCGATGGGAGCGCACGAGATCGCCAGGCAAGCCAGGCCAATGATTCCCAGTACCAGGATCAAGGTGCCGCGGTGCGGTTCGGCATCGCGGCGCGGTCCTCGGCGGCGGATGTCCGGTATGTCTCGACGGCGCGATCGGCTTCCGAAGCGTTCGCCGCAGTGGTAACAGCGCGTCGAATCGCGATGGACGTGCGTGCCGCACACCGGGCATTCTTTCAGATCGTCGTGTTCATCGGCCAAACGCGGCGGCGTTCGGCTCGGCGGCTCCAAGGGCGGCGGTTCGGTGGGCGGCATGGGAACACGCTGGGGCGCGGGTTGTTCGTGGTCCAGCGAGAGATTCAACTCGATGGCACCCATCAAGCCGGGTGTGGCGCCGGAAGGCGCGGAGCGCGGTTCGGAAGGCTCATCGATTGCCAGCTGGAGCGGCAGATCCTGGGGAATGGGAGGCGATTCATTCTTCGGAGTTGAATGAAACGTATGGCTACACGACGGACAGCGCAGCAACTCACCGCGCAGCTCGTCGGCGACGCGTAGCTTGCTTCCGCAGGATGGACACGCGATGATGATTGGCATGAACACCTCGACCGCCGAACTCCCAATGTCTTGGAAGTGCTAACACCATGAATTGCCAGCCCGCAGCGCCAGCAAGGGTTCCCTTGCTGGCGCTGCGGGCTGGCAAAAAAGTTAGCGTCTCTTAGCGGAAGTAATCCTTCACTTCCTCATCGCCCAGAAAAACCAATACTACAATGCCTAGCGCCAAATTGATGAGATCGCAGTTGATGACGTTGATAATCATCATGATGGCGATACCCTGGGGTGGTGTTTCCTTGTAGGCTTTATCGCCCATTAAATGAATGCCCTTGATGAGACCCATGATTCCCAGGACGAAGGAATAATAGATGCCCGGCCAAAGGAGTCCAACACAGGAGGCAATTCCAAAGCCCAGCCCCATCAATCCGTAGAGGAGGGCCATAATACCGCCAATCAAAACCATGATACCGATGGCCTGCACCTTACTTGGTCTCTCGCTGCCGCGTCCGCGGCGTTTCGAGGGCCGCGGCTCGTCATCGTAGTCGTCGTCCTCGTAGCGCGCGCGGCGTTTCGAGGGCCGAGGCTCGTCGTCGTAATCGTCGTCGGGGGGCGGAGCGGTACGGCGCGACGGACGTTCCGACACTGGGGCGGATCGGCGCGGTGCTTCCTCCTCGGCACTGTCTGGGGCCGTGAAGGTGTGCGAGCAAGTGGGACATTTGACAGCCTGCCCCAACAAACTTTCGGGCACGCGCAAGGTACGCTGACAGGACGGGCAAGAAATGGTGGAACTCATAAGGATGCTTCCAGCAAGGGAGATAGTTTACTCGTTTGTTGAATGAACGCCGCGCTTCGCACCGGATACTTCGTTTCTCCGTTGGCCGCATTTAGCCGCATCTTTGCCAGCCCGCAGCGCCAGCAAGGGAATCCCCAGCAAGGCAAGAGATTACAATCCCCGGCGATACGAAGCCACGGCATCGCGGATCTTTTGGAGGACCATTACGTACCAAACGTGCAAGGCGACGTAGACCAACCCCAGAATGCACAGCACGACGATAAAAATAATCGCCCAGGCTCCCATCGAATTGGCGGCGTTGGGGGAGCGCGATTGGACAGTGCTTGCAATCGCCATCCCCCCGGCGCAGATTAAGATCCCCACGATCACGACCGACACCACATAAAAGCTGACGAACGTAATCAGCACGGTGATGGGGCTGCCGGCCAGATCCCGCGCTCGGGCATTGTTGCACACACTGCGCAGAAAAAACAAATAGACAACAAACGAGGCGAATCCGCACAGTCCGCTTATAAGACCCAGACCCGCCCCGACGGAACTCATACCGGAGCGGCCGCTCATCGACGAGGCGAAACCCGAAAAGCCACTCATCGCGAAGTTCATGATCGAGAACACCACATGGGCGGCCGCCAGCGAGAAAGCAGTGATCGCCAACGGTTTGAGGCCGGTATTGCGACGCGGCGGCACGGCCATCGCCAATCCATAGCCAATCAACCGCAAGACCAATTCGCCGAAGATCCCCAGGTAATAGATGCCTATGGACAGAACGAGCAAAATCCCCGCGAAACCCAGCGAGGTCAGTCCGGCTTGCGGGGAATCCGCAACGAACATTCCGCCCAGCAGGACGACGCCGAGCAAACCACCGAGACCGCCCAATACCAAACCAGCCAGCCAAACCCAGGTGCCGATCATCACCAAATTGATACCGATCCGCACTTTGTTCCAGCCGGCTTTCTGATCGTGAAGCGACGGGCCGCGCGTTTCATAATCGTCGTCCTCGTCGCGGCGACGGGAGGAACGGCTGCTTGGCCGGTCGTCTTCATCACTATCGGCAGACCGGCGTGGAGAGCGCGGGCTGTCCGAAACGCGCTCATCGCGGGCCGCTGCTTTGCGGCGAGGTGCTGGTTCCTTGATGGGATCTTCAATCTCACCTCCACCGGCACCGACCGCGGCGGCTTTGAACATCACGCTGCAACCGGGGCAGCGGACTTTCTTGCCGAGCAAATCGTCAGGTACGCGCAGTTTGCGGTCGCAATCGGGGCAAACGATAATCTGGGGCATGATGCTCTCTCGCTCTGCTCTACTTCGCCAGGTAGACGAAGGCATAGAAGGCAGCGAAAATGAAACCAAGGAGGATACCGGCGATGGCGCCGGTTCGACCCGTTTCCGTTTGGGTCTTGCCGCGCGGGTCCATGCGGCCATCGCGCATATGTTCTAGATCGCGGTTGGCCATCATCCAGGTGAGAATGCCCACCGGAATGCTGAAACAAGCGCCGAAGCCGAACGTACATAACGTCAACCCGCCGACGATCATGCTGACGTTGCCGAGGCTGACAATCAGCGATCCGCGATGCGGTGCGGTATCGCGGCGGACCAACTCGATGTTTCGCCGGCGCTGGGCATTGTCTTCCGGTTCCAGCTCCTCGCCGCAGAACGGACAAACGAGGTCGTTCCAGGTGATGCGCCGACCGCAGCCTGGACACAATGGATTTCGTTCGCCGTCCGCCTCGGTGGGATAGACGTCTCGCCTGTCCGATACCGAAGAGAGGCGAGACACCTGTTCCCCAGGCCGATCCGCCGCGGCGACGAACACATGTTGGCATCCAAAGCAACGGATGCGCCGCCCCAACAGGGTGTCAGCCACCTGGACGCGACAGCCACAGGCCGGACAAGCAACAAAAGCGGGCATGCTCAGCGCCTTGTGGCATCACGAAATTCGCTCTGGGGTTAACGCCGACAATAAGGGTTGAGTTTACCGTGTGAATGGGCGGCTGTATAGGGAGGCGTGGAGCTTTTTCCGCTGATGGTGGTAGAGGTTGTGTCATGATGCCGCGAGGCGATCGATCGGGGCGGCGCGTCCAGTTGCATCGAGCCTTATCGAAGCTGGGCTGGGGTTCGCGCGGCCAGGCGTGGGTGTGGATTCAGGCCGGCGAAGTGCGCGTCGATGATCGAGTTGTTACCGACCCGCTGACCTGGGTTGATCTGGATCGCCAGCGGATCACGCGCAACAACCAGACTGCACCATTGGGACAGGCGTCTCGCCTGTCGTTGACGCTGGCTCTGCACAAGCCACGCGGCATCGTCACGACGCGCCGCGACGAGCGCGGCCGGCGCACCGTCTACGATCTGTTGCCGTCCGATTTGCCGTGGATTTTCCCGGTTGGCCGGCTCGACGCCGATTCGGAGGGACTGCTCATCCTGACCACCGACGCCGCCCTTGCCGTGCGCTTGACGGAGCCGGAACACCACGTAGCGAAGACCTATCACGTCACCATCTCAGGCCGTCCGACGCCGGCCGTCCTCGATCAGCTGCGCGGCGGCGTCGATCTGTCCGATGGCCGCACACGTCCCGCCGGAGTGCGCTTGCTTGAGGCACGCGATCGAGCCAGTGTAGTTGAAATCATTCTGACGGAGGGTCG
>DATNCY010000313.1:0-9046 GCA_035553375.1 Gemmataceae bacterium | reverse complement strand
CCATGCTGCGTACCGACTGCGCCGAGGCCCGGCAATTTCGGCGGTCCGGTCGGCGGAATCGGTTCCGGCGGCGGTCTACTCCGCGGCGGCTTCGGCGGGGGCGGCGGCTTCGGTTTTCTTCCCTTCTTCGGCGGCTTCGGTGTGGGAAATAGCAGCATGGGTGGGGGCGGCGGCGGAATGGGTGGCGGCGGAATGGGTAGCGGCAGTGGTAGTGGCAGTGGCAGTGGCAATGGCAACGGGAGCGGCAACGGGAGCGGTAATGGCAGCGGCAACGGAAGCGGCAATGGGAGCGGCAATAGCAATAGCAATAGCAACCTTACCGCGAGCCAGGCCCAGTTATTCCAAGCGCTGATTCAGGCGCGGTTCCGGTTCCCGTCCAGCAACCAGATTCAGAACACCGTCGTGAATGTCCAGCAGGCGCAAGCGATGTCGCAAGCACAATCGCAAGCGCAACAACAACAGCAAGCCCAGCAACAACAACAGCAACAACAACAGAAGCAAAACCAACACCAACATGGAGGCCACCATCACGGCCATGTGGTCCCGGAACCCGCTGCCGTAGTGTCCGCCCTGCTCGGCGTGCCAGTGCTGCTTCTGCTCGTGTGGCGGCGGAAGACAGCGACGGTGCCTGCACTGTAGAAACCGCGTGCAAACGGACGAACGATTAGCTTTTCACGTTTCCGCGATGTATTCTTTGGGGGTGACACACCGGCGCTCACGCTGTGTCACCCTTGTTTTTCTCACGGTCGCGCTCTTCTCCCCTCGCTCGGCCGCGCCTCCATTTCGCATGTCTTCTTGCTTGCGCTTCGGCGGGCAAGGCGTGTTCTCGGGAAGCGCTGTCTACGATGAAAAAACAACTCAATTATAAGCTCCTGGCGATTCTGTTGGCCGCGCTTGGTGTTGGCGTTGGTGCCGCCTTCCTACTGCACTTCTGGCAGATGGGCCGTCACGCACGCACCCTGATGGCCGAGGCACGCGCGGCCGAGACAGAGGGACGCCTCGACCTCGCGGCCCGATCTCTGCAACGCTATCTGGTGTTTGCCCCCGAAGACAATGCCGCGCGCGCCCGCTACGGCGAGATGATGGAGCAAGTCGCCACGTCCGACCACGAGCGCTGGCGCGCGGTGACAGTGTATGAGCAGGTTCTGTATCGGGAGCCGTCGCGGCGCGATATTCGTCGTCGCTTGGCGTTACTGACCCTGCGACTGAACTGGGTCAATGAAGCGCAGACGCATCTGGAAATTCTGATCCGCGACCACGGACAGAGCGATCTTGTCAGTCTGCTCGGCCACTGTCAGGAAGACGCGGGAGATTATTCGGCCGCCGCCGCCTCCTATGAAAGCGCCCTCCGCGAGAATCCCCATCAGGTAGATGCCTACGTGCGCTTGGCCCATCTGTGCCAACATCGCCTCGATCAACCGGAAAAAGCGAGCCGCCTCCTCAACGAGTTGGTGCAAAACAACGACCAATCCGCCGAGGCGTATCTGGCGCGAGCGCTGCACCACATGAATAGCGGATCGCTGGAGGATGCTGGCCGAGATATGGATCGCGCCTGCGAGTTGGCCCCGGATGAGCCGCGCGTCTTGCTGCCGGCCGCCGACCTGGCGCGGCGGCGCGGCCGGCTTGAGGTATCCTATCGCTGCTTGCGGCACGGTCTTGAGCGCGACCCGCGCAACCTCGCCATGCAACTGGCCCTGGCCACGCTCGAGCTGGGATGCGATCGCAAAACGGCGGCGATCGCCTGCTTGCAGCGCGGCTTGCAAGCGTTACCCAATCAGCCGGACCTGCTGCACTTGTTGGTTGAAACGCATCTCTTACGCGGCGACGAGCGGGCGGCCGAGGACGCCATCGAACGTCTCCACCGTCCCGGCTCTCCGCCCGGTTTGGGACATTACTTGGATGGCCGACTTCAGATGAGCCGGCGGCAATGGCCGCGCGCGATTCGCACGCTGGAGGAAGTCGTGCAACTACCGGATCGCGCGGCCGCTCTAGCGAGCCGTGCCAGCCTCGCCCTGGCTCAGTGCCACGAGCAGACAGGCGACCATGATCGCCAGCGAAACGCCCTGCGGGCAGCTGTCGCCCTAGATGCGTCGTCGTCGTCCGCTCGCCTGGCGCTGGCGGCGGCCCTGCGGGATGCGGGCCAGATCGACGAAGCGCTGGAACAGTATCGCGAACTTGTCCAGCTGCCGCAGGCGCCGGACGAGAGTTGGCTGTTGCTGAGCCGGCTCCTGGTGCAACGCAATCGGTCCCTGCCGGCGCACAAGCGTCGCTGGACCGAAGTTGAGCGTCTGCTGCAACGTGCCGAGCGGTTGCCGGCCCTGGAAGTGCCCCTCACGATTTTGCGCGCCGATGTGTTGGTGGAACGTGGACGCTCTCGTCAAGCCCAGACTTTGCTCGAACAGGCCACGACCGACCATCCCGAGGAGGCCGATCTGTGGACCGCCTTGGCCGACCTGGCGCTGCGCCAGGGAGAACCCACTCGGTCGGCTCAAATCCTTGAGGAAGCACGCTGCTGGTTAGGCGAGGGAACCGAGTTGTCCGAGGCGGAAGTCGCGTTAGGAGCGTTGCACCGGCCGCTTCAGGCACGGCGGGCGCTGCGGAAATTGGAGAAGGAACTGAACCATTTGTCGGCGAGCGAACAGGTGCGTCTGCTGGGCGAGATGGCGGCAACGTATTTCCAGCTAGGCGAGCAGGAAGAGGGCCGGCGGCTCTGCCGGCTTCTGGCCGGCCGCGCGCCGATGGACCTTCATACTCGTCTCTTGTTGCTCGATTTGGCCGTGCAAGGCGGCGATGATACGCTGCTCGCCGGTCTGGTGGCCGACGTGCGCCGGCTGGAAGGTGAGGAGGGAACATGGTGGCGTTACGGTGAAGCGTCCCGCCTCCTGCTGCGGGCGCGGCGCGGCGATCGACGCGGACTGAATCAGGCCAAGGAACTGCTGGCCGACATTGCTCGCCGCAGGCCGGGCTGGTCGCGCGGCGCGTTGCTGGAGGGCTATCTGCACGAACTGACCGCGGAGTCGGCCGCCGCTGCCGACGCCTATCTACGAGCCTTTCGCAGCGGAGAGCGTCGGGCGCGCTTGGCCGAGCATCTGGTCCGTCTTCTGACGGAGCAAGGCCGGCTCGACGAGGTCGATGAGGTCATCCGCGGGTTTCAACAACAGCAAGCGTTGCTCTCGCCCGAATTGGCCCGACTAGGTGCGGAAATCGCCCTGCGCCAGCATGGCAACGAGCGGGCGGTGGAACTGGCTCGGCTGGCGGTTCCCGCGGACTCCAGCGATTATTTGAAGCTCATTTGGTTGGGGCAGATGTTGGCGCTGGCTGCGCAGCCGAGCGAGGCGGAGGAAGTGCTGCGCCGGGCGATACAGCGGCGTGGAGACCTCGCGGAAACGTGGCTGGCGCTGATTGCGCATCTGACGCGGATCGATCATCTGCGCGAGGCGGAGGAGGTCCGCGACGAGATGCGGCGGCATCTGCCGGCCGATCAAGTGCCGTTGGCGCTGGCGATATGCGCCGAGGTATTGGGGCAACTCTCAAGTGCGGAGCGGTATTATCGCCAGTGTTTGGCGCGGACGCCGGACGACGATCTCGTTCTTCAGCGCGCGGCCCGCTTCTATCTGCGTTTGAATCGATCCGAACAGGCCGAGCCGCTGCTGCGTCGCATGCTCGCTGCCGATGCGAACGTGTTGGCAACGAACCAGGCATGGGCGCGTCGCCAACTCGCCTTACTCCTGGCGTTCGGCCCTCTCTCTGCCGCAGGGGAAGGGAAAGAAAGGAGCGGCGACGCGAAATATCGTGAGGCACTGGCTCTGCTGAACGAAAATCGGCGTCTGAAGGAGGATGGAGTTCTCGATCGCCGCGCTCGCCTTCTTGTGCAAGCGATTCGTACCGAGAAGCGGACGGCGACCTTGCAGCTTCTCGAAAAGTCAGGCCGAGGCTCGCCGTTTACCGCGGAGGAGTTGGTTTGTCTGGTACAACTCTACGAGGCGAACGACGAGGCGAACATGGCCAATGAGAGAATGCTCGATTTGCTGGCGCTGGACCGGAATAATCCTGCCTATCTGACGCACCACATCGATCGATTGCTCCAGCGTGGCCGAAAAGATGATGTGCGACCGTGGATCGTCCGCTTGCAGAAACTGAAAGAGCAATAACCACAGAGACACCGAGAACACCGAGACCGCAGGGGTAAAGCAGAAGGAAGCAAGGACTCCCCCGAGATCTTGCTTCTTTCCGCCTTCTACTCCTTTTTTTCTCTGTGTTCTCCGTGTCTCTGTGGTTAATTCGTTTGTTATTCGCCGTCTACCGACAAGATCGACACGGCGGGATTGGGCACGGTGGCGGCGATGGGACGCAGTACGTCGAGCGTGGGCGGCGTCGGCACGGTGGCCAGACGCGGCGGTTCCGCGTTGGTCGGCTCCGTGCGCGAACCCGTCAGCAATGTCCGGCCGGGGATGTGCAACGTCGTTGTCTGAGCCATGCCCGAATTGCCCATCATGTCGGTTGCCTGCACCCGCACGTACACGCTGGAGGGCACACACGCTTGCATGTTCCACTCATAGCGTCCGTTGTTCTCCACGTTGGCGGCGATCGGCGTCCACGGGCCTTCCAGACGCTCGGCGTAGAGCATGGTGATCGGCCGCGGTCCGAAGTGCTTGTCCTTGGCCGTCCAGCGAATGACCAAGCCCGGCGTTTTCGACATGATGTTGAGTTCGGCGCCAAGCAGTTGAACGTCCGGCTTGGTCAAATCGACGGCCACCCACACCTGCGGCGCCTCGCCCGGCTTCGGCGGCTGATTCTTCGTCAACTCATCCTTGCCGCGCGCCATCATCGTGAAACCATACAAGCCTTCCTCCTTGACATCGACCACGAAGGAATGCGGCGTTTTCTGGACCGACTCATACTTTTTCCAGCTGCGCATGTCCTTTGTGCCCCACAATTCCAGCCCGCTCACGCCGGTTGAGCCGGAATCCTTGACCTCGTAATGGAAGGTGATGCGCTTGCTATTGAGCAGGCGCAGAACGCCGAGATTCACCGGAGTCGCTTTGGCCTCGGCTGTCTTCGGCGCTAGATCCTTACTGCTTTTCGTGGTCGCGCTGGGCAAGGTGCTGGGCGTCGAGGCCGGCTCGCGCGACGAGTGTCCCGGCAGCGTTGTGGTGTAGGTCGCCGCCACCAAGGCTTCGCTGTAATCCGACTTGGGCTTGGTTGACGACGACTTCGTAGTCGATTTCTTGGCCACCGGCGTCGTGTCCGAATCGTCGCTGGAGCCTGACTTGGTCTTATTGGCAACATTCCGTTGCGGCCAACTTATGCTGCTACTCGCCGTCGCGGAGGTCCGCGAACTGCCGTCCAGAGCAGCCGTCTGGACCATCTTGCCATCCGACCCTCGCCAATCCGCCGAGCCTCCAGTCACCCACGGTTGGGTGGTGGTTCTCCTTGGCGCCTGGTACTCGACCACCGGGTCGCGATCGACCGCCATGCAGCCGCCTGTTGCGGCCAGCACAACGAAAGTTACCGTTAATCGGTTCATCTACCTCTCCCCCTGCTCGGCGAGACCAACCGCCTGGCTGGTCCACAACGCCGAGAGACTATAGCCCCCGATCTCTCCGATCCACGCGGGCAGCGTTCTCGCTGCGGCGAGCGCCCTCGGGGTTGTCTCGAAAACAGACTCCCCTGAACGTATTACTGCTGGCTCGCACTGTCCTGATTCGGCGAGGTTAATAACGAGACGGGCGATTCACGTCAAGCCCAGTATTAGCATTTTTTTCTCGATCGACAGAAAAAGGGGCTGGATTTCGAGATGGTGAAATAAGGGTGAGCGAACACTCCCGGCTTGTCGGGAGCCTGCCTCCGCGTTACGCTGTTAGTTTGTTGATGGCCCCTCCTCTTCGCCTCTAACCATCGAGCGTGGCATGCCCCAATCCGTCGGCCCGCTTCTGCAAAGCGTCCTCCATCAGGGTGTTCTCGTGCTGACCATCACGCGGACGCGCATCCAGGGCGAGGAAATCGCCGAGGGGCTGCGCGAGGAAATGCGCTCCGCGCTGGAGCGCGCCGGAGTCAACCGCGTCGTCATCGATTTGCAGCACGCACGCTATCTGTCCAGCGTCGCCTTTTGGCCGCTGCTCAGTCTACGCCGCCAACTGCTCGACGCCGGCGGTCATCTGATAATCTGCGGTCTGTGCGACGATGTTGAAGATGTGTTCACCACGACGAAGATGATTAGCACCGGCGGCGCGGTCGATGCGCCGTTTGAAGTCGCCGCCGATGTCGCCTCCGCCGTGGCCCGTCTGAGTTGAGGACGCCGTTTCGCGCTCATTCCGCCCCGACGGCGCAGATTTCCGCGTCGAGGCGTTCCGGTTCGTCCAGCGCGATGGTCGCTTCGTCGCCGCCCTCGGCTGACCGCAGCCGACCCGCCAACCATACGCTCATCAGGACGGCACCCACCGCCAAGATGCCCACCAGAGGGAAACCCGTCAATTGTCCCTCGGCGGTTTCGCCCAGCACGGCACCACTGAGGATCGTGGCCAGACCCATCGCCATTTGCTGGACCGCTCCATTGATACTGAGAAAACTACCGCGATGACGCGGCGCGGCGCTGGCGGTGATGAGGGCCACGGCCGGCACCATGCGGCCCGACGAGGTAATCATAAATAGCGTCGAAACCACCAGCGCCACCACCAGCGGCACCGGCGGCAAGTTGGTAATCAAGACCATCGGAATCATCGTGAGCAGAGCCAGCACGCGGAAGACCGGCAATTTGCCGAAGCGGTCGGCCATTCGGCCAAACCACGTCATGGTCAACAACGTCGTCAGCCCGCCGCACAGATAGATGTAGGGCAGTTGATCCTTGCTTACGCCCATGTTGGCCACAAGGTAACTCGCAAAAAACGGCACGATCAGGAAACTGCTGAGGACAAGGGCCGTCATCAGAACGTAGGCACGCAGATGATTGGGTTGCAGGAGCATCGCCCACACGTTGGCATTGGCACGCGGTTGACCGCGCAGCAGATGCCCGCGCATCGGCGGCAGCACGAAACGCACGAGTAAGATTACTCCCGCGCCCAATCCGGCCAGTACACCGAACGGCACACGCCAGCCGAAGTGATTCGCCAGGTACAATCCAGCCGGCACGCCGGCAATCGAGGCCACCGAGAACGCCGACATGACCACGCCAGTCGCCCGGCCGCGCCGCGCATCGGGAAAGGCATCGCCAATAATGGTGAGAATGCTCGCCGCCACCACGCCGCCAAACGCGCCGGCCACCGCCCGCGCCGCCAACAGCAACACGTAATTCTGAGCCAAGGCGCAAAACAGCGTTCCCAGGGTGAATCCCGCATACAACCACAACAGCGCGGTTTTGCGGTCGAAACGATCCATGAAGCGAGCCGCGAACAAACCGGCCAGGCTGGCGCTGAACGCATAGGCCGCAACGATGAAGCTGAATTGTTGCGGATTGATCCGCAACGCCTCCTTCAAATTCGGCTCCAGCGGCATGATGATGATGAAATCGACGATGTGCGTGAATTGAATGGCCGACAACGCCAGCAGCACCAACCACTCCGCCCCCGTCAGCCCGGCCGTCGCATCTCGCGCCGCCATGTCCGGGCGCATCATCTCCCCTTCGTTCTGTTCCGTTTGCAGCATCCTCACTCCTCGGTTCCGAAATTCGTAAGCGGCGGTAACTTTTTGGCCAGCCCGCAGCACCAGCAAGGGTTCCCTTGCTGGCGCTGCGGGCTGGCAAAGACACCCTTGCTGGCGCTGCGGGTTGGCAATTCAGCGCTTGCTCGGCTCGTCGTTGTTCTCCGGGCGTCCCTCGACATAGAACCAGTTGTGGATAGGTTCGAGAATGGCCAGCACTTCCTTGAGCAAATCCTGATCCAACGGTTTATTCGCCCACTCGACCCACTGCGCGACGCGCCCCGGATCGGCTGAGCCGGTGACACACGTTGCCATGTCGGGATGTTGGATCGAGAATTGCAGCGCCAACTGAGCAATGTCGATTCCCTGCTTCTGACAATGTTCCGCAGCCTTGCGGCACACCGCTCGCACTTCCGGCGTCGCTTTGTGCCACGGCGGCAACGGCGCGTTCGTCAACAAGCGCGCCGAAAACGGCGCCGCATTCATGATACCAACACCCTTTTGTTTCAGATAGGGCACCAAGTCCGCCAGCATGGTGTTTTGCAGCGTGTAATGGTTGTACGACAAGATCACATCCAACGGGGCACGATCGAGAACGTAGCGAAACATCTTCATCGGATAGCCCGATATGCCGATAAAGCGCACCTTGCCTTGCTCTTGCACTTTACGCAGCGCCGGCAGCGTCTCGTTGACAATCTGGGCCATCTCGACAAACTCAAGATCGTGACACAGCATGATGTCGAGATATTCGACCCCCATGCGATGCAGACTGACATCGACGCTTTCGACCACGCGCCTGGCCGAAAAATCGAAGTGGTTGCTATCGTAGCGGCCGAGTTTGCTACCCAAGATATAGCGATCGCGCGGCACGCCGCGCAGGGCGACGCCAAGCAGCACTTCCGACATGCCGCGGCCATAGAAGGGCGAGGTGTCGATGAAATTCATATCCAGGTCCAGCGCCACATGCACGGCCCGCAGCGCTTCGTTGATGTCCACCGGACGAAACTCTTGTCCCAGCGACGACGCGCCGAAACTGAGTATCGGCAATTTCAAGCCGGTTCGACCTAGATTTCGATGTTCCATATCGCTCCTCCCTAACGATGGCGAACGGCCGGCGTAAGCTGGCTGGTATAGGCTGGTGGAGACTATACCAGCCGGCTGACGCCTAATGCCGTTCAGTTAAGCAGCGGGATTAACTCATGTCCATTGACCGGGAGGGCGTCGCCCGCCCCGGTCGGTCTTTTTCTTCCGCGGCCATTTGCATCGCGGACATTTTACTCTGCGCGGATAGCTTCGGCTCCGCTGTTTGCCCTTGCAACACCGATTCAGACCATCCAGCAAGCACGCGTACCACACCGAACCCTCCTCAACAGGCTGCAACAACTGACGGCGCAGCACACGCCAGCAACGA
>DATNCY010000312.1:0-41963 GCA_035553375.1 Gemmataceae bacterium | reverse complement strand
CCCGACTGCCTCAGCGGCCAACAATACCCCGACCGCCGACACCACGGACGCCTCAACCTCTTGATGAGTCGCCTCGCCGAACCCCTTACGGTCGGCGCCCCCATGAGCGATGCCAAGTTTGTCCGCCGTAGCCTGCGCACGCTCAGCGATGAATTGGTGGATCAGGAGCATGCCGCGCCGCGGAAGAAACACCAGGCACACGGCTCCAGTCGCTGAACGTCCGCGCGGAGCGGTGTAGCCAGTCATTGGGACGATAGATCAACGTCCTGTTTCTGTCCGAGTGCTTCCGCCCATTTGTGCAGCGTCGCCAGCCTGGAGTTCCGCATCTTGCCCGTTTCCAAGCACAACAGCGCCAGCGCGTCGATCCCCCTGCGCCCGGGCACCTTCAATCCCTGGCTTTCGCGTAAGGCTTTGAACTCGCTCGGAGCGTCCCTTCTCCCGTGGCTTGACCCAGCGCGCCGCCGCCGGCCGCAATTGCTTGATCCAGTCGTGCATCACCTGAACGGCTTGGCGATCGACTTACGAAGTCGCCAGCGGCATGTGGCTGGCGTCGCGGTGGCTGATGCGCCGTAGCAGCACCGAACGCTCGGTATTCCGGCTCGCGTCGCCCCTTTTTCTCCAGGCCATGATAGGCCGTCAGCCGCTGGCAGATTCGCTCTCACCAATTTCGCCGCGCCGCTTCCAGCATAGCGGCTGCTTCTTGGCGTGTGGTTTCGCCGCGCGATTCGCCGCGCAACATGCTCGCCAATTCTTCAAGGCGCTCCGGTTCCTCCAGCAACTGAATCTGCGTGACGGTGCGTTTGCCGCGGCGCGATTTGCGGATGGTCCAGTGATGGCGCGCGTAGCTGGCCACTTGCGGCAAGTGCGTCACGCAAATAACCTGATGCGTCTGACCCAAAGCGGCGAGCTTTTGTCCGAGAATGTCACCGAGCCGGCCGCCCACATTGGCGTCGATCTCGTCGAAAACCAGGGTGCCGCGATGATCGTGGCCGGTCAGCACGGTTTTGAGGGCGAGCATGGTGCGCGATAGCTCGCCGCCGGAGGCCACCTTTCGCAACGGCAGCGCCGGCTCGCCGGGATTGGCCGCCAAGGTCAGTTCGAGTTGATCGGCACCCCAAGCGGGAACCTCGGCATGGGCTGGATCGTCGCCCAGCGGATTCGTCTCCAGGACGGCTTGTAGTTTCGCCTCAACCATGCCGAGATCGGCCAATTGTTTTTGCGTCTCCTTCGCCAGACGGTCGGCCACACGCTGCCGCTGTTTGCTCAGTTCGGCCGCCGCCTCACGCAGTTGTCGATACGCCTCCGCCAGTTCACTATCGATCTTTTCCAGATCATCTTCCTGCTGCTGCAAGCGCGTTTCCTGCTCGTCGAGACTGATGCGATAGATGATGAGATCGTCGATCGATCGGCGATACTTGCTCTCGATGCGGCGAAGGAACTGCAAGCGGCGTTCAACTTCGTCGAGCCGTTCGGGGTCGGCCTCCCAGCGCTGGCCAAGCTGCCGCATCGTCTGGGCGAGATCCTGAACCTCGGAGTGCAGTTCCTCCAACCGGCGGACCACCTCTTCGAGACTGGCATCGAGTGCGACCCAGGACTGTGCTTCGCGCTGGAGTTTGCCCAACCGCTCGACGATGGAACCATCTTCGTCATACAGTTCGCCGGAACCCAGCGTGGCGAACGCTTGCAGGTTTTGCGCATGGGCCAGCCGTTCGCGCTCGCGAGTCAATTCGGCGATTTCGCCCGGCTCAAGCTGGGCCTCATCGAGTTCCTCACGCTCGAAGCGCACCAGTGTCAATTCCCGCTGTCGCTGCTGTCGCTCGGCGGACAACGTGTGCTGTTGACGCCGTAAATCGCGGACGCGCTCCGCCAGTGCCAGATACTTGCGGCGCGGCGTATCGAGATGACCGTAGGCGTCGAGCAGTTGTAGCTGATAGGCGGGGTGCAGAAGTGATTCCGTCTCGCGTTGGCCGTGAATATCGACGAGGAGGTTGCCAATCTGCTTGAGGGTGGCGAGTACCACGGGCTGGTCATTGGCATAGGCGTGACTGCGACCATTGCGATTGAGCCGCCGCGCCAAGATGATTTCTTCGTCGTCGAGCGCGCCGCCCAGGATACTCTCGACCTCGCGGCGTGTCTCGGGTGAAGTCAGCTCGAATCGGCCGGTGATACGCAATTCCTCCGCGCCGGCGCGGAGCAAGTCCGCCGAGCCACGCTCGCCGAGCAGCAAACCGAGCGCGCCGAGCAGCAGCGATTTCCCCGCTCCCGTTTCGCCGGTCCAGGCGCAGAAGCCTGGTTGCAACTCGACGCGCACGTCTTCGATCAACGCCAGGTTTTGCACCGATAATTCGCGCAGCATAGCCGATCATCTTACGGCAGGGTGAGGCAATGGAGAAGTCCACGCCTGGGCCGAAGGCGTCAGCCCCCTGAGCGCTTCGTTCAGTGGGCTGACGCCCCCGGCTCGGACGCGCGTTCCAGGTTCTCCGCCAGCATGTTGCAGAAGAGCGCCCCTTGCTCGATGGCGTCGTCGAGGGCGCGATGCGTGTGCGGCAACGGATCGAACCAGCGCCGCGGCATGTTGCGCTTGACCGCTTGCCGATATTCCTTGCGCAGCATCGCCATCGCATACGTTTTGATGTCGAGGGCGGAAAACGAGAACGGACTCTCGCCGGCGAAGCGGATGAGATACCAGTAGACGAAGAGGAAATCGAACCCGGCCGGATAGGCGACGAAGACCGGCGTTCCCGGCAGCGTCTTGATCCAGGCGACATACGCCGGCATGGCGACGGCCGGTTCCTGCAACTCGCTCCGCGCGGCCGCCCACGCTTCCGGCTGCGTCTTCCACCAAGCCATCGTCTGGGCATGTCCCGCGGCGCCGGGCAGCGTGTGCAGATTGGCGCTGAACGTGCCGGCCAGCGTCTTGTCGGCGCGGTAAGCGGCCGACGCGAAGCTGAGCATCGAGTGCGGGCCGGGAATCGGGCCATCGGTCTCGATGTCGGTGCTGAGGTAGATTTCGGGCATAAGGAATCTTCACCGCCATAAATCCGAAACTCGAAATCCGAAATCCGAAAGAAACCCTAAACTAGAATAACCAAACTCGAAACCTCCTGCTGGCCTGTTTCTGATTTTGGGTTTCGTCTTTGGAATTTCATTCGGATTTCGGATTTCGGATTTCGGATTTCGGATTTCGGATTTCCCGCGCAGCGGGTGGGTGGGTGGGTGGGTGAGGGATGACTCCATGAATCGAGTTGTGGAGCAGTATCAGCAAGCGTGCGAATATCTGGCGGGAGGAGTGAGCGCCTCGACCCGGCTCAACCGCGCCCTGGGGCATCCGATGCTCGTGGACCGAGCCGAGGGGTGTCGCATTTGGGATCTCGATGGTCGTGAATACATCGATTTGTGTTGCAGTCACGGCGCGACGCTGCTGGGTCACGGTGACATGCGCGTGCGCCATGCCGTCGAGCGTGTCCTGGCGCGTGGCGCGGCCTGCTCCTACGAAAACGAACTGCACACGCAACTGGCGCGCCTGCTGTGTGAAACCATTCCCTGCTGCGAACGAGTTCGCTTGACCGGCTCCGGCACCGAGGCGACGCTGCATTGTCTGCGGCTGGCGCGGGCGTTCACCGGCCGCTCGAAAGTGCTGAAATTCGAGGGCAATTTTCACGGCTATCACGATCAGGTCATGTACGCTATCGGCACGCCCGCCGATCAACTCGGCCCCGAGGATGCGCCGGCGCTCTATCCCGGATCCTCCGGCTTGCCGGACGGTCTCGATCGGAACCTTGTCGTCGTACCGTACAATCGGCCGGATCTGTTGGAAACGGCTTTCGCCCGGCACGGCTCGGAATTGGCCGCCGTCATCTGCGAGCCGATCTACTACAACGCCGGCTGCATCGTACCGGCACCGGAGTTTCTGAATACGCTGCGGCATCTAACCCAGACGCATGGCGTGTTGCTGATTTTCGATGAAGTGCTGAGTGCCTTTCGCATGGCGCCCGGCGGAGCGCAGGAATACCTCGGTGTCACACCTGATTTGTGTACTCTGGGCAAGGCGGTCGGCGGCGGTTTTCCGCTGAGTGTGTTCGGCGGCCGCAAGGACATCATGGATCGTCTCATGCCGCAGGGCGATTGCCAGCATAGCGGCACCTATAACGGTCATGCCACGGCCGTCGCCGCCGGCATCGCGGCAGTGACAGCCTATCGTCAGCGAGGCTTTTACGATCACATCCACGCCGTCGCCGAACGGCTCTACCGTGGCCTCAACGATGCGTTTGCACGCCATGCCGTCATCGCGCGCGTACAGGGATTGGGCGCGCGGTTCGGCATCTATTTCGGCGTGACGGAACCGATCCGCAGTTACCGCGACGCCGTGCGGCATCAGCGCCAGCAGATGTTGCGCTTCATCGCCGCCGCCGTTCGGCATGGCGTCTATTTCCACGATTACGGCGGCGCGGCCTGTCATCATGGTTTCTGCGCGGCGATGACCTTGACCGATACCGAAGATGTACTGAATCGTCTCGATGCCGTCGTGCGCGAACTCAGTTAGTAATTGTCTCGTTGAGCGAAGACCCACTTTCGACAAGGGTGTCGTCCCCCGAGTACACGGCGAGAATCGCATGCGTGCCAAGCCCCAGCGACGAGGTGGTGAAGGTCGCCTGAGTTTGGCCGTTGACCTGCGTTAGCGTCTCCGTCCCCAGGACCGTCGTGCCGTCCATGAACGTGACGCTGCTGGTCGGAATCCCGCCCATCATGTTGGATACGGTGGCCGTGAACGTCACCGCCTGGCCGGGCTGCGTGGGATTGGCCGTGGAGGACAAGGAGGTGTAGGTTTACGCTTGGTTGACCGTCTGCGTCAGTGTGGCCCTGGCTTGCCCCCATTTTATGGTCCAGTCGGTGTGAGAGTCGGATCAATTGTTGTTACCGTTGTGTCCTCACATGGTCGGGACAAAAGTAACGCCTGCCGCGTTCCCGCGCCGCAGTTGGCCGCGATCCGTGCCACACATTCCGCCAGCCGGCCGTCCTGGCGAATAGTCCGAGTCGCTCTACTGTCGCTCTCCTGTCGCTTGCCTCGCGGAATTCCCACTCGATTCCGCTGCCCTGGCGGATAACACGGAAACGAAGCAGCGGCACACGCTGGCGGCGGTTCAAGTTGGCGACCGCCGTCCGCAAACGCTGCTTTGCCTCCTGTCCCGACTTCCCCGTAAGAGGATCGTCGAGGGTGCGACACCAGTTTTCCTCCTGAAACGCCTTCACGATGATCTCCTGAGCATCCGATTGCTGCGTGAAGCGTTTGACAACCCGGTCGCCGATGCGGAGTTCGCGGCGTCCCTCTTCGTAACACGGCGTCTCCCTGCCGCGTTGGTTGCCATTGGCTGATACGGGCGGATTGGTTTGTCTCAAAGGGGCCGTTCGAGGTGGGCGCACCGCGTTCGCCGAGGCCTTGCGGCCTCGCTTACATTGCTTCGTCATGGCGGATTTTAGCTTCGGCGAAGACGTGCGTGAGGAACCCCTGTCCCTCTACCTATCTAATCGAAATCGACGCGCGTTTGTGGACAAGAATTCCGAACTATTTTTCCAATTTTTCTCAAGTTTTTTCCACAGCGGAAGCTGGCCGAGATGGGAGTCGCTCCTCCCGACGATGCCAAGAGAGAACCCGCTTGGCGGAATGGCGGTGAGCGGCAGCTGCGCGATTGCCTACTTCCAGAGGCACACCCGTGAATGGTTCTTGACGATTCACGAGTTACAGTAACGCCGTGCGCTCGTCGTGACCGTACATGCGATTAAAGTTTTGCACCGCCACGCCGCTGGCGCCGCGCACCAGATTGTCGAGACACGCCAGCACGACAATGCGCTCGTGAACCACGCGCACCGTCACGTCGAAGAAGTTCGTGCCCGCGCAGTCTTTCGTCGCCGGCAGGTGTTCGACCACGCGCACAAATGGCGAATGGGCGTAGTAGTTCCGGTACATGTCCAGCAGTTCGCTCTCGGACAGCGGGCGGCGCGGCACGGCGTAAATCGTCGAGAAGATGCCGCGGTCCATCGGGATCAGATGCGGCGTGAAGATCACCTCGATCGCTTCGCCGCCAACATCGGTCAGTACCTGCTCGATCTCCGGTGTATGACGGTGCTTGCCCACCTGATAGGCGGAGACGCTCTCATTGCACTCGGGGAAGTGGCTGCTCAACTTGGGCGTGCGTCCGGCTCCGGAGACGCCGCTCTTGCTGTCGATGATGATGTGGCGCGGCTCAATGTAATGGCCGACCGCCAGCGGCGCCAAGCCGAGAATGCCGGTCTGCGGATAGCAACCGGGGTTGGCGAGGAGTTGGGCGGTGGGGATGGCGTCGCCGTACAGTTCCGGCAGACCATAGACAGCCTGGGCCAGGTGGGCCAAGTCTTCGTGACTGGCACCGTACCACTGAGCGTAGACGTTCGGATCGTGCAAGCGATAGTCGGCGCTGAGGTCAATGACACGGAGACCACGCTGTAACAGTGCCGGCAATGTGCCCATGCTGGCACCGTGCGGCAGACAACTGAACACGCACTGCGCGCCGCGCTGCAGCAGGCGATCAGCGTGGAATGGTTCGCAGCGCAGATCGATGCGGCCAGTCAAACTCGGATGCAGTTCGGACAGGCGCGGCGTATCGCTCTGCCGCGATGTCACCGCCACGATTTCGACGGCGGGGTGCCGCAAGAGGATTTTGATTAACTCCAGCGCCGTGTAACCGGAGCCGCCGAGAATCGCGACCTTAATCATCGTTCATTGCCCCATCAGCCTGTTCCGAAATGGACTATCTCCTCTGTTACTGTACACACGCCATTCCGAGAGGGAAGCCTTCAGCCTAGTTTCGCCGATCAAGGTATCGTGCATACAATGAGGTCGGATTTTCCAACCCTCGCCCTGGTCCAATGCGAGCTAATATCCTCACAGGAACCCGCATGCTTCCCACCATTCACGCCGCCGCGGAGGACATCCGCCACGGTCGCTTGTCGCCGGTTGATCTCATCAAGTCCTGCCTGGAACGCATCGATCGCTTCGAGGATCGCGTGCATGCCTGGGTATTCGTTGATCGCGAGGGGGCGTTGGCCCGCGCCGAGGAGTGCGCCGCCGAGATAAAACGCGGTCAGTGGCGCGGCCCGTTGCACGGGATTCCACTGGGAATCAAGGACATTTTCGATGTATTCGACTGGCCGACCGCTGCCGGCTCGCGGCTGTGGAAGAATAGCATCGCGCGGCAGGACGCTGCCGTGGTTCGCCGTGTGCGGCAGGCAGGCGCGGTGTTCCTGGGCAAGACGGTGACGACGCAATATGCCAGCTTCGATCCGCCGCCGACGCGCAATCCCTGGAACCTGACGCGGACGCCAGGCGGATCGAGCAGCGGTTCGGCGGCGGCGCTGGCGTGCGGCATGTGCATGGGCGCACTCGGTTCGCAGACCGGCGGTTCGATCACGCGACCGGCGTCCTACTGCGGCGTGGCCGGTTGCAAACCAACCTTCGGCCGCGTCAGCTGTGACGGTGTCGTGCCGCTCGCCCCGTCGATGGATCATCCGGGACCGCTGGCTCGTTGCGTGCGCGATCTCGAAATCCTGCTCTCGACGATCGCATCGGGAAATCCGAAATCCGAAAGCCGAAATCCGAAATCCGACGTACCGTGCCTTGGTCGGCTGCGCGGTCTGTTCGAGAGCAAAGCCGATCCGAGCGTCACGAAGATGATGGATGAAGTGACGGAGACCCTGCGGGAACGCGGGGCGATTGTCGAGGATGTGAGTCTGCCGGCCTCCTTCGCCGAGGTTCTGCCGCGTCATCGCACGGTGATGGCGGTCGAGGCGGCGGTGTTTCATCAGGAACGGCTGCGCCATCATGCCGACGACTACGATCCGTGGATTCGTTCGCTGCTCGACGAGGGGTTGCGCTGTCCCGCGCCGGAATACGCTCGTTGCAAGGACCATCAGGAGTTGCTGCGCCACGAAATGGAGGATTGCTTTGAGAGCGTCGAAGTTCTGCTAACGCCGGCAACCACCGGCCCGGCTCCGGATGCCGACAGCACCGGCGATCCCGCGTTCAATTCACCGTGGAGTTACATCGGCTTTCCGACAATTTCCTTCCCAACGGGTCGCAGTCCCGAGGGAATGCCGCTGGCCATTCAACTGGTTGGGCGTCCGTGGGGCGAAGACGAGTTATTCCCCGTCGCCGTGTGGTGCGAGGACGCGCTCGGCATCCGCCTCGGCGAAGCGCCGCTGGGCGCGTGACTTACCGAGCCGCGCGCCAGCAAGTGGAGGCAGAATCGCTCGCTGATGCTCGCGGCTCGGTAAAACCCTGCCGTGGACCGCAACGCCGGCTTGCGTTACCCTACACCAGGGCGGATCGCCCCTCCATCGGATTCCCGCGAGTTGGTCCCGCTGTTCCGCGACAAATGACTACCGTCTCGGTACGCTGTCCTCACTGTCAAACCACCTACCAGGTCGCCGATTCCGCCCTGGGTCGGGAGACCGCGTGCCCGCAATGTCAGCATTCGTTTGTGGCCGTCGCGCTCGATGGCAATTCCTCCCGCCCATCCTCGCCGTGGTGGTGGCTGTCGGATACGCCGTCGGGATCGCTGCCTCCGACCGTGGCGTGGGACGGTCGGCCGCAAACCATGGCAGAGTCCGTCGCCGACACCTGGAAGCCCGGCGATGTGATCCTCGATCTTTATGAGGTGCGCGAGGTGTTCACCAGCGGCGGACGCGGGCTGGTCTATCGCGTGCGCCATCGCGGCTGGAACATGGACTTGGCCGTCAAGTGTCCGCGCCCGGAGTTCTTTCAAAGCGAGCAGGACAAGGCCGACTTCGAGCAGGAAGCGGAAACGTGGGTCAAGCTCGGTCTGCATCCGCATCTCGTCACCTGTCACTACATCCGGCGTCTGGGCGGCATTCCGCGCGTTTTCGCGGAATACATCACGGGCGGCAGCTTGGCCGAGTGGATTCGCTCGCGGAAACTGTACGCGGGTGGGCCGAGCCGCGCCTTGGAGCGCGTTCTCGATGTGGCCATTCAGTTCGCCTGGGGTTTGCAGCATGCGCACGAGCAGGGGTTGGTGCATCGCGATGTCAAACCGGGCAACGTCCTGCTGACCAGCGAGGGGATTATCAAGGTCACGGATTTCGGCATGGCCAAGGCGCGCGGCACCTCCACGGAAGCCATGCTGGAGAGTCCGCAGGGAAGCATCCTCGTCAGTGCGGGTGGACTGACGCCGGCGTTTTGCTCGCCGGAGCAGGTGCAGGGCCGGCCTCTGTCGCGCAAGACCGACATCTGGAGTTGGGGCGTGTCGCTGTTGCATATGTTCATTGGGTCCACTCCTTGGTCGGCCGGCTACCTGGCAGCCGGCGTACTCGATGATTACCTGGAGCGCGGGCCGGCCGAGGAATGTCTGCCGCCGATGCCAGGAGCGCTGGCCGATCTCCTCAAGCATTGCTTCCGCCCCAACCCCGATGACCGCCCGCGTGACATGCTTGAAATCGTGGCCGCCCTCCAGCGAGTGTACGCTCAAGCGACGGACCATTCGTACCATCGTGAAACGCCGCAGGCCGCCAAGGCGCGGGCTGACTCGCTGAACAATCGGGCGCTGTCGCTGCGTGACTTGCACAAGCACGACGAAGCGGAGCAACTCTGGCACGAAGCGCTAACCATCAGTCCGCAGCATCCTGAATCGACCTACAATCTCGGCCTGACGCGCTGGCGGGCCGGCCAGCTTCTCACTCAATGGCTGTTGCAACTATTAGGCGATGTCTGCGTCTCGCATCCGGGGGAGTGGCTGCCACTCTATCTGCTGGCCCGGGTGCAATTGGAACAGGGCGATTGGCGCTCAACGCTGGAAACGCTGGAACGTGTGCCGGGTGCGGGTTCCGACCTCGACGAGGTGCGCGCTTCGCGCGAGGCGGCGCGGGCGTGCCTGAGCGATAGCGGCCGATTGACCCGTCGTTTCGACGGACATAACGGATGGGTATCGTCTGTTCACGCCAGCGGCAACGGTCGTTCTGCTCTGTCGGGCAGCGCCGATGGCACGGTCAAACTGTGGAGTGTTTCCAGCGGTCGTTGCCTGCGCACATTTAGCGGACATGCCGAGTGGGTGACATCCGTGAGCCTCAGCGCCGATGGACGTCTGGCATTGTCCGGCAGCGCCGATCGGACACTCCGCCTGTGGCAGACGGCCGACGGACGCTGCCTCCACGTCTTCGAGGGACACGCAAACTGGGTGCTGGCGGCGGCTCTCCGCGCCGATGGGAGCCTGGCTGTTTCGGGAGGCGGTGACGGCGCGGTCAAACTGTGGGACACCGCCACCGGCAACTGTCTGCACACCTTCGACAACCATGAAGGCCCGATCCTCGCCGTATGCTGGAGCGCCGATGGCCGATGTGTTTTGTCCGGCAGCCGCGATCGGACGCTCCAGTTGTGGGAGGCCGGCACGGGACAGGGACTGACGAAGTTCGCGGGGCACGCCGACAAGGTGCTGGCGGTGGCGCTCAGTACCGATGGACGACATGCTCTGTCGGGCAGCGCCGATCGCACGCTCAAACTGTGGAACGTCACTTCGGGCCGCTGCCTACGCACCTTCGACGGACATCAAGGCAGCGTGACCTCCGTGTGTTTCAGCGCCGGCGGCAGCTACGCTTTGTCCGGCAGCGAGGACCGCACCATCAGACTCTGGCAGTTGACCACCGGCCACTGTCTCGCCACGCTGCAAGGGCACGCCGGCACGGTACATTCCCTCTGTAGAGCGGGCAATGGCCAGCAGATTCTGTCGGCCAGCGCCGACGCGACGCTGGGGCTATGGACTGTGCCCGGCGATCAGGTCGCGCCTTATATCCTGTCGCGTGTGCTGCCCAGTGACACCGCTTTGACCGCGTGGACAGCCTACGAGCGCGCGCTGGCACGGGCGCGGCAAGCCATCGCGGCCGGCGAGTCCGTGCGTGCCGCCCAGCATGTGCGTGAGGCCCGTTCGCAGCCGGGCCACGGCCGTCATCCGGATGCGATGAATCTGTGGAGCCAACTCTATGTCCGTCTGCCGCGCCAGTCGTTTCAGGGCGGTTGGGGAGCGGCCACTTTCAGCGAACACGTTGAGGCGGTGACATCGGTTTGTCTCAGCGGCGACGGCCGACTCGCTCTGTCCGGCAGCGCCGACCGCACGCTCAAGCTGTGGGAACCGGCCAGCGGACGTTGTTTGCACACCTTCGAGGGTGACATGGGCGGTGTGACCTCGGTATCTCTAAGCGCCGACGCTCGCCTCGCACTGTCGAGCAGCATCGATGGTACGCTCAAACTCTGGGACGTGAGCGATGGGCATTGTCTGCGCACCTGCCGCGAAGATCTGGATGTTCTCACGTCCGTGGTGCTGAGCGCGGACGGCCGGCTGGGTTTGTCCGGCAGCACCGATGGCACGGTGCATCTGTGGGACACGGCCGCCGGCCGACTCCTACGCGTTCTCCGCGGCCACACCGGACCCGTGCATTCGGTGGCTCTCAGCGCCGATGGCAGCCGCGCCCTGTCCGGCAGCGCTCTCTTCGTCGTTCGTAACGATGGCGAGCGCTTATTCACTTGCGGTCAGATGAAACTGTGGGACACCGCGACCGGCCGTTGTCTGCCGATCTTCGAGAATCAGGCCGATGCCGTCACGGCTCTGAACCTCAGCATCGAGGGCCGCTACGCGCTGACCGGCGGCGGTCAGTCCGTTATCCAACGCGACAACGGCCGATTCGTGCAATCCGGCACAATCGATCTGTGGGAGTTGTCCACCGGCGAGCGTTTGCGCACCTTCACCGGCCATCGCGGCGCCGTCACGTCGGTCTGCCTGAGCGCCGATAATCGCTACGCCCTGTCCGGCAGCATGGATGCAACGGTCCGACTGTGGGAGATCGCAAATGGTCAGTGTCTGCGTACGTTCGCCGGCCACGCCGACGCCGTCACATCGGTGACATTCAGCGCCAACGGCCGTTATGCCTTGTCCGGCAGCGCCGACCGTACCCTTAAGTTGTGGATTCTCGATTGGGAATTGGCGGACACAGCGCCGGCGGACTGGGACGAGGAGGCGAGGCCGTATCTGGAGATGTTTCTGGCGCAACATACGCCCTACGTCGCCGCATCGCTGGATCGCAAGCGAACGGCGCGATCGCCTTTGTCGCGGCTGTTCAAGTCTGCGCCGGCAGAAGAAGAAGAGATTCGCCGATTCTTGACGCGCCAGGGACAGCCGGTGTGGACGGAGAACGACTTCCAGGCTCTGCTGCGCACGCTCGGTTATGCGGGCTACGGTTGGTTGCGCCCGCAGGGAGTTCGCCGACAATTAACACGCATGAGCGATAGCTAAAGTTAATTAAGGATCGAGCGGCATCCAATCTTGAATGTCGAAACGAGCATGCGGCGAGGATTGCGGCACATTGGTCGCCTCGTCGTAGGCGGGACGGCAAGCCCGCAGGATGCGTTCCAGATCTTCCAGACTCAACTCTTGCTGTTCACGACAGAACATCAAATCCGCCTGACCAGGCACATTGACCAGCTGCAAACCGGACAGAGCTTGCTGCGCCTGTTCACCGTAGCGTTTGCCCGACTCGCTGGCCGGGATGAGCAAGAAACAATGATCGTTGTCCGCTGGCGGGACGGCGCTGCCTCCGGTCGATGAATCCTCGGCGAAGCCAGGGCCGCCCACGGAAACGGCTTGATGGATGCCGCTGCGCCGTTTGTTCGTCCGATGCCGCAGCGCCGGAGCAGCCAGGGCGTAATACTTCCGGATGCGCTCGCTCAGATCGAGACCCGATAGATCGTGCGCTGCGCCGGCCTCCTCGATCGAAAATTCCGCCTGAGCCACATCCGTGATGGGAAGATGGTTGCTAAGACAGTTGACGGCCTGGGTGATGAGCGGCGACATGAGGTGACGCACAAGATCCGTCGTACTGAGCAGGGCCTTTTGTAAGCCATCGCGCATGGACAGCACTTGGTCCTGAAAAGCCTGATCGAGTTGCGTCCATTGCTCGGCGGTCAGCGTGTCGATGAAACGCCGGGCCGCTTGTTCGAGATCCTTAACACCTTCGGGTAGGACGACGCGCGCCGTGGCCGCCTCGCGGATCGACTCCCAAAACGATTCAGTGGACAGTACCGGCGTCGGGCTGTAATCCAGCCCTCCATTCAGGGCGGACGCTCCCGTCCAGTCGTCGAGAGGAATGTGCAGCGAGCCGGTGCCGGTTTCGCCTGCGGTCTGAGCCAGTGATTCCTGCATGTGGCGCAGACGCTGACGGCAAAAAGTCAGGTCGCGCAGACGGTCGGCGAGCCGGCCTTGCAGGGAGCCGTAAAAATGCTGGACGCCGGAGAGCGTGTCCTCGGCTAGACATTGGCGAGCGAAGGCGGCAAGGTGATCGACGAAGACGCGCAGCAGACGACGCGATTTGCCGCCAAACCAGCTGAATCCGCCGGTTCCCTCAATGCAATTATCCAGGGCGGTTTGTAGCTGCTTTTGGCTCTGCTGCGAACGCCCGGACTGCTGGTGCAAGCGCTGTTGATGGGCCTCGGTCGCTTCGCGGCAATAGCGGAGAAAACGGTTGATGGCGGCTTCGGCGAGAGCGAGACGCCGGCCGGGATGTTCGATAAGACCGGCCACCGCCGCGTTGAATCGCTGATCCCATTCCTCGGCCAACTTCGCCGCCGCGCCTTCCAGCGCCCGCGTCAGCCGGCTCTTTCTCTGCGGCCCCACGGTCGTCGCGCCCGGCGGTTGGAGACCACCGCCCAGCCAGTCTTGCACGCGCGTCAGCGATTGCCGCGCCCATGCGCCTGGATCATCATGGGCGACCATCTGTTGCGATTGTTCCTCAATGGCAGCCAGCAAGCGCGTCAGCAATTCGCGCGGGCTGCTCTCCAGTTGATGGCCGGCCAAGTCGAGGATGCGGTTGGCCAGCGTGTCCGGTTGGAGTTCCGAATCCGCCAGCACCCGCGCATACGCCGCTTCCAGGAGATCGTGGGCCGAAACACGCGGTTTCTCCTCGAATGATTCCGCGCCAGCCAGACTATCGAGAGACAGCGACGCCGGCTTCTCGGGGATGATCGCGTGTTCGTCGAGGGAGGCCGTCTGCCATTCTTCGAGGATGTGCTGGCAGGCGCCGCGCGCGGCCAGGTGCAGGAGCAGGCCGCGCGGGAACCAAACGCCATAGGTGCCGAAACTGCGGAAGGGCAGCACACTTCGCGCGAGGCGTGTCCGTTCGAGCCGCACGCCCAGGGGCGTCGTCAGTTCGTGGAAGAGATAGCTGCCCAGATGCGCCATGGCATCGCGCCGCGCCTCCGGCGTTCGATGCGCCAGCGTTAGCAGATAGGTATTGTCGTAAGCCGTGCCATCGTCCACCAGACGCGGGCCATCGGTGCCGTACTGCGCGGTGAACGGCACGGCGGGATCGCTGAAGTGATACACCTCGGTCAGCGTGGCATACAGGTTCGCTTGTTCGGCCGTGGGCGTGGCCGGATCGTCGGGCGCGCCGCAGAAAAGGAAACTGCTCAGCAAACTCTCCGGCTGATGCAGCTGAGTGAGCAAGCGTCGAATGGCGTAGCCGAGATCGACGAGAAAACCGCTGCCGCCGCCGCTGGCGCAGGCGATGACGTAGATGCGCGGCACGTTGTCACGCAGAGCCAGGCCCGTTTGACTGACCGTTTGATAAATGCTGTCGGGATGACACGCCGTTTGAATCTCGCGGCGCAACCGGGCGATCAAGCGCAGATAATTGTCCGTGAAGGCCAATCGTCCCAACGCACGCGAGCCTTGGGTTTTGAGGGATCGAGGCATGGCGAACAGCTTTTCGCGCGGCAGCCATTCGCTGAGATGATCCAGATGTCGGCGGCGATAGTGCGAGATTTGCTGCAACGGCAGATGATGGACTTCGGTGGGCCGTAGGGCGACTTCGGGGGCGCCGCGCGTCGCGGCCTTGACCGCATCGCCGTCGCTGTCGAGATACAGAAAGCGGATAAGCGGCACCTTGTCGAGATCGCCAAAGCGATCGAGGAAGCGGCAGCGTATCTCTTGCAAGGCACGGCGACCAAACGTGCCAATGCCGATCACAATGGTCGGCCGCAGCGCGCCGGTCTGCGGCTGCGCCACCGTCATGCCCAGCTGCGAGACCTCATCGAGTTCCTTGGCAAGACCACCGACCAGATCCATCGGAATGGGCTGGTCTTCGGCCGGCATCTGCTCCAGCAGAATGTTCTCCATCGTATCGGCCATGGACTTCGGCCGGGAACCCTCCGCCCCGGACGAATCGGCATGGCTCGTCTCCGGGCGCGCCGGCGAGCGCGCGGTGTATAGAGCGCGGACAAAGGCGAGACAGTTGGGGAAGCGTTTGGCCGGATCTTTCGAGAGCGCGCGGGCCACCACGGGGCGTTCCGCCACCGGCAGCGCCCGCAGTTCCGGCTCCTCATTCATGTGCTGCTGCGCCAGCGTGCGCGCATTTTTACCGTTAAACGGCCGCTGTCCCGTCAGCAGTTCCTGATAAACGATGGCCAGGCTGTATTGATCGCTGCGCTCGCTGATGGTTCCGCTGAACGTCTCCGGCGGCGCATACAATGGTGTCACCCCGCCGAGAATACCGGATGCACTGGAGCGTTCAAGGTGCTTGACGAGACCGAAATCCGCCACTTTGACGCGATCGCTGATGAGGAACAGGTTGCGCGGCTTGATGTCCAGATGTTGCAGGTTATGCTTCTCGTTCATGTGATCGAGAGCCTCGGCCGCATCCCGGATGTAACGCATCAGGGCATCGCGCGGGACGCCAACCAGACCCGCCGCCAGGCATTCCTGGAGCATATCGTGCAAGCTGTTGTCGGCCACTTCCATGACGATGACCAGTTCGCCCTCAACGACCTCAATGCGGTCCATCGATAGCACGAAGGGATGGCGGACTTCCTTGACGCGATTGAGGGCGCGTAACTCCTGCTCGGCGCGTGCGCCATCCACGTCCAGCGAATTGAGGTTGCCGAAGACGAATTTGATGGCCTTGAACAGGCCACCCGGCGCTTCGCATTTCCAGACTTCGCCGAAACCACCGCTTCCCAGCGGTTCAATAAGGCGATAGCCCGGGATCGGCTCGGCATTTGGCTCGCGCAAGACGCTCATGGTTAATCTCGCCCCGACGAATCGGTCGTCTCTCTGTTCTGGAGGGAGTATCCACTGAAAGGTAGTTCGCAAGCGGGCCGTTGTCCAATGATCTGCTTCCCGGCGGCATGTGGCGGCACGTTTTCAACGCGCCGAATGCCGTGGCACGTTGGAAACGTGCCGCCACATTCGGTTACGGCCTCTTACGGCTTGCCGTTTCGCGCGACGGCGCAAGCGGCGCAATCGGCGTCCTCGTCGCCGCCTGTCTCGCCGCTGAAATTGCTGTAGTTAGGGTATGCGGCACAATCTGCCGAAAAACGGGGGAAAAGTTCGTGATGTGGTTGGAGAAGCGTTGATTGCGTCGTTCGGCGAACCTACCGTAAAAGAGTAGCACGGCCAAAGGGTCGTTGCAGCCCGGAGCAGGGGCGGCGCCCATGCGTCTGTAGCTGTGTTGACGAGGTCAACGCCGGACGGGACCGCTTTACCCTGAACCATGAATGGGCCGTCCACCGAGGGGCAATGCGTTCGCGTTGCGGTGGGTGGCTACATGCTCTTGGCGTCGGTGGAACACTCCGGCCGCCGCGCTGTTCCGGTGGAGGAAGAGAATTATGTTCATGCGGCAATTGGCGATCGCGGCCCTGCTGGGCACGATCCTTATATCCACGGGTTGTAGCTGTCATCGCAAAAACGTCGTCGGTGCCTCGCCTTGCTGTGGCGGCGCGGTGGCTGTCCCGGCCGTCCCACCTCCGCCAGCGCCGGTGCAGGTAGGCTTCGGGGCGGCGGCTCCCTGTCCCAGCTGTGTTGGCCATTGATTAACCGTCGCAAGGGCCGGCACCCATCGCACGGGTTCCGGCCCTTGTCCTCCCATCGTCCGAAGTTCGTCCTGTCTTGAAGGACTTGGGACGCACCTTCGCAAGGCCGTCCGCCTGGATGCACTTTAGAGCGTAGATCGTGCGTACGCGCATTGTTTCGCGCTATTCCTCCAGCTGATTCATGTTGCCCCGCTCGCAACCTTTCTCAGGAGATAACAAAAAACAAGGGCGTGGCCTATTGGAGTTGTTGCTTCTCGGCGTGCGAGGCGCATACTCTTGATGGTCAATCGCGGACGCGGTTTCAACGGCGCTCCGCTGGGTCCCGCCTCGCTGGCCCGTGTTTTTGTGTGTCACCCCGCCATCCCAACCCTCGGTCCCTTGGCCGGCAAACCATGTGTCCTCCAGGACGGTGGCGTGCGACCCCCTTGTGGCCGTACATCCCAGGAAGAGAGGAATCTCGCCATGCGCATTCGCTATTTGTTGGTTCCGCTGACGTTCGCCCTCCTTGGACTGACATCGGGCTGTCACCACCGTCATTGGTGTCACGGCGGTTGCTGTACGCCGTGCTGCGCTCCCTGCGGTGGAACCTGTTGTGGATATGCCCCGGTGGAGGGACCGATGCCGCCGTTGGCCGCGCCCGTCGTCTCCCCTCATATGCCGGTCGGCGGAATACGCTAAACAATTCGATGGTGAATGGAGTGGTATTGCAAGGAACGTCCCTGGTGGGAACACGGGTGTGGGCGATAGGCCATGGACCGATGGGTCACGGGATTGCAATCCCACCCGGCATGATGCCGGCGCTTTCCCGATTATCCTAAAGGGCACCGCCAGTGGCCCACCAGGGACATTGTTGAAGTAGCGTAACGATTTCTCCCGCGAGGATCAAGACGAGCCGCGGCGAGGGTTTTTCCTTCAAGCCGGTCGCCCCAACCACAGCGGACGGAAATGCGGCACCGTGTCGAACGGCTGCGCGCGTGCCTCGATCGTCTCGCCGCGTTGCTGAATCTGGGCGGCGGCGAGTTGGCCGAGTTTCTTGCGGTTGCCAAGGACGAGATAGCCGATGCGCTCCGGATCGAGCTGCATCAGACGACAGCACGTCGCATCCACGGCCACCAGATCGCTGCCCATGATGAGAACGCCCATCGGCTTGGGTGTGCCGTTGAGGGGACCATCGCCTTCCATACCGATGATGCCATCGACAATTGCCAGGTCCGGCGTGCGCGTGGCGGCGATGTCCACGATGCTGTTGTCGATGCCGCGCCAGTGCAACTCGTTTTTCGGCCAGCCGTAACAGATGCCGGGCAGTGTGCCAAACAGATTCTTCAACGACAGCGTCGCCACCGCCCAATGATGCGTTTTGAGCTTGGGCAGCGAGATCACCACATCGGCCGTCGCCACCGTTTGCGATAAATACAGATGCTCCAAGCCGGTCAGCCGGCCGAGATTGAGACGCTTGATCGGCTCATCGTGATTGAGATCGATGAACGGCACCTTGTAATGTCGCAGTACATCGCCCAGACCGCTCGCCGCCACCAGATATTCCACGTTGCGCCAGTGTCCCGGTCCCTCGGCGACAAGCACCTCGGCCGCTCCCTCACGCCGGCATAGTTCAATGACGGCCGCGACGACGTGCGGATGGGTGTTGATGACCTTGTCGCGATGATATTCAACGAGGTTGGGCTTGAGGACGACGCGCTTGCCGGCAAGCGGCACACGCGCGCGGAAATCTTCGTACTGGCGGCGCACCACGTCGGCGAGGTCGGCATGGTAATCGCCGACGGGGGCGATATGGACGGCTGACTGCGGATCGAGTTGTCGCAGTTGCGTCAGCGTGTTGATGGCCAGCCCTTGAAACTTCGCCTTCAGACGCTCGCCAAGTCGCCACCGGCTTCCGAGCCGCGACCGTAAGAGAGCGGTAGGCATCTCCGCTCCCTTACGGTCGCGGCTCGGAAGGCGAAAAGGATTGCCGTCCTCGATGCCGAGCGCGAGGGCGGTTAGTGCCTGGCGCAGAGGCGCTGCCCGTACCCAGGGCGTCTCGGCGCGGACAGCGTGCGCGGCGCGGATGCGCTCGCCCAGCGCGGCCAACGTATCGCGTACGCCGGCATGATCGGCGTAGACATCCAGAGCCAGACGCGCCCAGCAAAGATGTTCGAGATCGTCTCCGGCCAGCGCCTGCTGTCCCAGATACGCTACGGCGGCTTGGATGCGTGGATGATTGGGACGGCCTTGCAGCGCGAGGAGCATGAGCGCCGTTGGGCCGGGGATGGGTTCGAGCGCGGTGCCGAAAATGCGGCGATTGCCGTAGTTGACGCCGCCGTCGTCCAGGGCGCGATCGAGCAGCAGGTCCAAACCCTCGCGGACGCGCGGATGCTCGTCCTGACCGGCGCGGCGCAGCGCCAGGCACGCCCAGGCGGTCGGCTCGACCCAGGAGAACGTGCCCTCCGCCCACGGCCAACCAATCAGCTTGCCGTCAATATCGTTGACATCCTTCTCGTCGTCGCCGTCTGCTTGCCGGCCCTTGCGTGCCAGCAATGCGGCAGCCGTCTCATTCAGGCACGCATCCTCTTCGCCCAGGACCGCTTGCACGAAAAGAACCAGCGCCGTGGGCCAGACTGCTTCCGGTCGGCCGCGTTCCAGACGATACGTGCCATCTCCCACCGCGCACTGACGTAGCCAATTCTTGCCGGATTCGATCGCGGCGGCGAAGCGTTGCGCTTCGCGCGATAGAGCCAGCAACGCCAGGCAAGTCGGTTCCAGGTGAGCGGACTGCTCCGGCGCATAGCCCCAACCGCCGCCGAGACATGCCTGCGCCGCCAACGCTTCCAGAGGATCGAACGCATCGCTCACGTTGAGGACTCCCGCAGAGAAGCTGTTTCCGTATCCGGTGAAAGTTTAGTACACGGAGACAGCAGGAAGAGGCTCTTCAGAAAAATCGCCAAAAATCGCTGCGGGCGCGATAAGGTGGGGGTGGTTGCCGGTACTTGTAGAGGGAGGAGTTGCCGTATGAGTGACGCGCCAGCGACTCGGCTCAGCCTCTTGGTTCGCTTGTGCGACGCCCGCGATGACGGAGCGTGGTCGCAGTTCGTGGAACTCTACGCTCCGTTGGTTTACGGCTTCGCGCGCAAGCACGGCCTCCAGGATGCGGATGCCGCCGACCTTACTCAAGATGTGCTGCAAGCGGTATCGGGAGGCATTCGCCGGCTCGACTACGATCCGCGCCGCGGCTCGTTTCGCGGTTGGCTGTTCACCGTGGTGCGGAACAAGCTGCGCAATTTTCTCGCCGCCCAGAAACGGCCCGGTCGCGGCACCGGCGACAGCGATGCGCAGCGCCGGCTGCAAGAATTGCCGGCCCGCGAGGAAGATCAAAGCGCCTGGTGGGATCAGGAGTACGAGCAACGGGTTTTTGCTTGGGCCGCCGAGCAGGTGCGCGGCGTCTTCTCCGAATCGACGTGGCAAGCGTTCTGGCAAACCGCCATCGACGGCAAGACTGGGCCGGCGGTTGCGAAAATCTTGGGAATGAGCGTGGCCGCCGTCTATCTCGCCAAGGGACGGGTGATGGCGAGGCTGAAAGAAGTCATCCGCGAGACGCTCGACGAATCCGCATAGGAGATAGCCATGTTTGGTCTTGGATGCTTTGAGTTGCTGATCCTGGCGGTGCTTATCATCGTCGTGTATAAACTCCTCCACTCCCGCTATTTCCGGGAGAAGATTCTGTTTCTCCTTCGCCGTGCCCGTCGTCTCTCGGGCGCGAAACTGATCTTTGCTTCTCTTGTCATTGGCTTGCTGTTCGCTCTTGTACTGGCGTCCCTGATAGGCACCCGCAAAACATGGATTAGCGAACTCCTAGTAGGATCTCTGTTCTGGTCGGCGATCCTCCTCTTCTTTTGGGGACTCAGTAAATTGCTCTGGCCGCTGTTCCGAGGCGGCCAATGGACGTACTGCCCGTCCATCGACCACCTGAGAGATTTTTTTGCCGGGCGTTTGTCCTCGGATGAGCGCGTTCGCTTGGCCGCACACTTGGAAGTTTGCCCAACCTGTCAGCACCGTGTCGAAGGGCTGACATCTGGACAGAAATCTTGGCCGGGTATGGCCCGCAAATTGAGCGAACGGCCACCCTCCCCAGAACCGGCTCTGCGCAAGGTCATGGATAGGCTGAAAGAGAGTAATGAAGAGGCAACGAACGACGAGCCGATTTTCTGCGGCGATCTGCCGCTCGGTTTCCTCAGCCCCTCGGATAAGCCGGGACAACTCGGCCGTCTCGAACGCTACGACGTGTTGGAGGAGATCGGTCGCGGCGGCATGGGCGTTGTGCTGAAAGCGTTCGATCCGTCGCTTCATCGCGTGGTGGCCATCAAAGTGCTGGCTCCGCAGCTGGCGACGAGCGGCGTCGCTCGCAAACGCTTTCTGCGCGAGGCCAAGGCCGCCGCCGCCGTGACGCACGATCACATCGTCACCATCCATGCCGTGGACGAGGCCAACGGCTTGCCTTACCTCGTAATGCAGTACATCGCGGGCATGTCACTGCAAGATCGCATCGACAAAGATGGCCCGCTCGAACTCGCCGACATCCTGCGCATCGGTATGCAAACCGCCTCCGGGCTGGCGGCGGCTCACGGTCAGGGCATCGTCCACCGCGACATCAAGCCGGCCAATATCCTGCTTGAAGACGGCGTGCAGCGCGTGAAGATCACCGATTTCGGTCTGGCGCGGGCGATGGATGACGCCAGTTTGACGCAGAGCGGTTTCGTCGCCGGTTCGCCGCTGTACATGGCTCCCGAACAGGCGCGCGGCGAAGCGCTGGACCAGCGCGCCGACCTGTTCAGTCTGGGCAGCGTCCTCTACACGATGTGTACCGGCCGACCGCCGTTTCGCGCCGCCAATACGCTGGCCGTGCTGCGCCGCGTCTCCGAGGACACGCCTCGTCCCATCCGCGAAACCAATCCTGAGATCCCCGACTGGCTCGTCGCCGTCGTGGAAAAACTGCTGGCCAAGGAACCCGCCGAGCGCTTTCAATCGGCCGGCGAGGTGGTGGAGGTATTGGGGCGAAACCTGGCTCAACTTCAGCACGCCGCCTGGGTGCCGCCGCCTGCCGCCGCGAACGCCGACGCTGGCTTGCCGACGAGCCTAACCATCTGTCCTTCCTGCGGCGCGAATTTGCATGTGCCCGAACGCATGGTAGGCAGTCTCGTTCACTGCGCCGAATGCGGCAAGCCGTTTCATGTCGAGGAAGGGTCGGAGGTGATTCAGGTAGCGCGGGCGGTTCCCCCGCCTTTCGGCCCACACTGCCGCACGCGGAGAAAGCTGCGGCGCTGGCTCTGGATTGCCATCGGATGCGCTGCTTTGTTGATTTTGCTATTTCTCCTTTCGATGTCCGGCTACCATAGCACACGGCCATCGATGCCAGCCTCGAAATCGCCGGTTGTCACCCCACATCCGCCCTCTCAACCCCTGGAGCGCTGGATCGAACTGCATGGACTGCCTCCCCAGGCGACCACGTTCGGGGCCATCCAATTCCATCCCCCCGAAGCCCTCACTCTCGACGACGCCTGGACGCAAACGCTGCTCCGTCTGCTCCTGCCGAAGGAGGCGGCCGACCGGATGACACCGGAAAACCTCGGCCGTATCCGCCTCGACGGCATCGCGCTGGGCTACTACGAGGAGGCGAAGGCCAAGGACACCCAGACGATCGTCCATCTGCAAGGACTGGCTCTGGATGGCCACAAGCGCATCGTCGAGTTTATACGCGGAAACGCGGGGGAAGAGGTTCAGGTTGAGGAGTTGAACAAGAGCCAGGGAGCGAACGGACCTGTTTGCGTCAGCGGTCCCGGCCTTCCCTTCGCCCTTAAGATCGTCGATGACCACCATGCCTACCTGGCTGCTTCCCGGAGCAAGGATGCCTTGGCGTCCCAACATTGGACGGCACTGGAGCAGGTACCGTCCGGGACGCCCATTCCGTCCGGCTATAATCCTCCCTGGGTTTCGACCGCGCTGTGGGCCGTTCCTGCAGAGGCCTGCGGTTTTTTCCTCGGCGAGATTCCGGCCGAGTGGCGTAAAGCGCTGACCCAAGCCCTCCGGCTACGTGTCTGTCCGCGCACGTTCGTCCTCCACCTCAAACGCGAGGGCCAAGGCATCGTCCTTTCCTTGAGCTTGAACGTGGACAAGGCCGGGGCGGAACTGATCTTGCTGGAAGACCTGGAAAAATGGCGTCTTCAGGGACTCAGCGCTCTGCAAACTCGGTTCCCCGCTGTGAAGAAGGAACCGGAGGCGCTGGCGCTGGTTGGACAAAGTCTCAAGACCATGCGTTGGGGAGCCAACCCAGGAGGTCGATCCGTCAGCACCCATATCGCGCTCTCTGGCTCAACCTGGAAGGGAGTGAGAGACTTGTTGAAGCGGATATCTCAAGTGGATTGAAGAAGCGTAGCAAAAGCCCTGAGTCCGCGGTTTGAAGACGAACGGAAACATTTTAGGTCATCCTGCGCCGCCTGGCGTGTGTGTCGGCTGATCTGTTGGCAGCGGGACAATCGGCGCGGACAGGACACTTGCATCGCCGCGAAACACCTGGACCGCCGCGACGATACGGCTAATCGTTGTCAGCCAGCATAGCCCGCCGAAGATCCACGCGAGGAGTGCGAACTGCTCGGGCAGCAGACAAATCGCCACGAACAGAACGATCGTCTCGGTTCCCTCGGTCAGCCCGCCCAGGTAATAGATCGATTTGCGACCGCGTATATCGGTGGTAAGACATCGCTTCGCCGCGATGGTCGCAAATGCGAGAAAGGAAGCGCCCGTGCCCACGAAGCTGAAGACGAGGAACGCCGCGGGCAGAGCCGTATCGGGACGCCCCAACGCGAAAAAGAACGGCACTCCCGCGTAAAAGATGAAGTCCAGGACGATGTCGAGATAGCCGCCGAGATCCGTCAGCCCGTTGCGCCGCGCCACGGCGCCATCGAGTCCATCGGCAATTCGGTTGGCAAGGATCAACACCACGGCAAGAACGTAGGCTCTCGCGCCGAGGGCGCACCAAGCCGCCACGCCGATCACGAAACCGCCGACCGTCACGACGTTGGCACTGATGCCCCAGCGCGCCAGAGCCGCGCCCAGCGCGTCGAGCGCCGGATTGATCGTTCGGCGAATCCTGGCATCCAACACCTCATCGCCTCCGTCGAACGGGATTCGTCTCACACGCTCAACAAGATGGCTGGGACCGGCGGCGTGAGTAAGGGTGAGGCATGCCCATCTTCACCCCGCGTTTTCGTGCGAGGAATCAACGCTTGAGTCCATAACTCTTGATTTTGCGATCGAGGGTTGAGCGCTCGATGCTGAGAATGGTCGCGGCCTGGCTTTTGTTCCAGTCGGTGTGCGTCAGCGTCTTCAGAATGTGGTCCTTTTCGACATCCTCCAGCGACAGCGGCTGATACGCCGTCTCTCCACTCGGCGGCGAAGAGCCGCTGATCTCCAGTGACGATAGCCAAATGTCCGTCACGTCCAGCAGCGGCCCCGTGCCGAGAGCGACGGCGCGCTCGACCACGTTGCGCAGTTCGCGGACGTTGCCGGGCCAATTGTAATCCTCCATTTTCCGTAGCGCCGCCGCCGTGAAACCGCGAATCTTGCGTCCCGTTTCGCGGATGAAGCGACGCAGGAAATGATCGGCCAGGATCGGCACATCGCTTTTGCGATCGCGCAGGGGCGGCACGCGAATCTCGACGACCTGCAAACGGAAGAACAGATCGCGGCGGAAATGGCCTTGCTGAATGGCCTGCTCCAGCGGCTGATTCGTCGCCGACACGACGCGCACATCCACGCGGATCGGCACGCTGCCGCCGACGCGCTCGAACGAGTGTCCTTCCAGGATACGCAACAGCTTGGCCTGTGTGCCGACGGTCATCTCGCCGATTTCATCGAGAAAGATCGTGCCGTGGTTGGCGGCCTCGAACTTGCCAACCTTCTTCTCCGTCGCGCCGGTGAACGAGCCTTTCTCGTGACCGAACAACTCACTCTCCAGCAACGTCTCGGTCAACGCGGCACAGTTGAGACAGACGAAGGGGCCATCCTTACGCGGGCTGGAGTAATGGATGGCGCGGGCGACCAGTTCCTTGCCGGAACCGCTCTCGCCGCGAATCAGGCAGGTGGCGTTGGTGCCGGCGACACGGCCAATTTGCTGTTCGATCTCCTTCATCACTCCGCTATCGCCGATCAACTCGCTTTCGACGTGCAACTGTTCGCGCAGAGAGCGATTCTCGGCGGTCAGCGATACTTGCCGCTGCATCTGGTGGATGACGCCGCCGAGTTGCTTGGCGACGGCGACGGCGAACTCCAGATCTTCGGCGTCGAGCGCCTTGTGGGGGTCCGTGCAGTACAGGTGAATAAGCCCCAGCACGCGATCGCCGAAGACGATGGGGGCGCAGATGAGACTGGTCGCGCCCATCTCGCTGAGGCTTTCGCGGTTGCGCAGATAGCGATCGCGGGCCACATCCTCGGCGAGGATGGCCTCGCGCGTGGCCAGCACCTCGTTGCTGACATACTCCGAGACACGCTGATAGTCGTGCAGACTGGGATCGCGATGGCGATGAGCGGTCACTTCCAGATCGAGGCCGCGCAGCGACTTGGCAGCGTCAGCGGGATTGACGCGGACGCCGGCCGGCGGACCACCACGGACACCATTGCCATCGCGGGCCACCGACAGAATGGCACCGACCTCGGCGGGGATAGCCTCCAGCAGGGCGTCGAGGACGATGCGACACAACTCCTCGTAGTTGTTGGCCGAACCCATGTCCAGGGCCAGCCGATAGAGCAGCGACAGATCGCGGCTGAGGGCATGACGCTGGACGGGAGCGGCGGTGGTGTCGGAGTCGGATTCGACCGGCGGCGGTTGCGGCGTCAGGAAGCGTGTCTGCCCTAGACGCTTGCGAATGGCCACGCCTTCCGATTCCGGCTCGTTCTGCTGATGCGGCAGGTCCGGCAGTTGATTCATATCCTCGACGAACAACAGATGGGTGCGTCCCAGGTACACGTCGTCTTGCGGGGTCAACTCCCATTCGCCGTCGAGCCGGACGTTGTTGACGCGCGTGCCGTTAAGGCTGTTGAGATCGCGCACGCGCCAGCGGCCGCCGCTGTAGCTGACTTCGGCATGTTCGCGGCTGCACAGATCGTCCTTGAGGACGACGCGGTTGGTCGTGGCTCGTCCCATGGTGTAGGCCTGGCCGGCGACGAGTGGGAATACATCCCCATACCCATCTTCTCGTCGGACCACGAGATACGCTGTCGTGCCTGCGGACATGATTGAGCCGGAGTTAAAGGGTTCTCAGCATCCTGGAGCGATTCCATCGTGGCGCGTCATGGAATATATCCTAGGGCAGTATGACACGCCGGCACCTTGGTTTCAAGGACGCCCGCGCCGGTGCCGGCCATACAAGGACGCCCAAAAAGGCATTTCACCACGGAAAACACGGAAAACACGGAAAAATACAAGAAAAGCAAGGCAACGAAGCGGAAATGTTTGTTCGGCCGGGCCTTTCTCATTTTTAATGCTTATTGTCTTGTTTTTTTCCGTGTGTTCCGTGTTTTTCGTGGTGAATCTCTTGATCTCAGAATCGGAAGTTGAGATTGGTGTTCACCTCGAAGTCATAGGGTTTCGGTCCTGTTAGGGGAGCGCCCACGCCGATGCCCAGCACGGCACGGCGCAGGAAGAAGTAACAGCCACCTGTGAAATCGAGCGTATCGGGGAAGCCGATCGGCAGGCTGCCTGAACCGCGATGATTCAGGGGCGTGTTCAGATGCAACTCGGCATCCGGCACGATGGCGCTCACGATTCGGCTGGGATCGTTCGTGCGATAGAGCCAGTAGCCGACCGACACGCTTTTGAAAAACAGCGCCACGGCCCGCGCGTCCGTGGGTACGGCCACGGACATGAAGTTCTGCACGAACAAACTCTTCCAGTTCCAAATACCGCCCACCCACGGCTGAACAATCAGGGGATTCACGGTGGATTGTCCGGGGAGGGGCAACCCCTGTCCCGTCGGCGCGGTCAACACCAGCCCACCGGACAGCAATTTGCCGGTGGAGCGATCATTGAGGAAGGCATATTTGAGGATGACGCTGACGTCGCCGATGCGTGTCTCCGCCAACTGAGGATCGCCGGTCAGCTGGAAGTAAGGTAGACGCATGCCGACCGAGGCGTCGCCTTGCAGAAACGTCTTCTCGAAGCCGAGCATTTCGCGATACACGTTCGGAGTTGCAACACCGGTGCCCGCGAGAAAGGACCGATCGACCCCACTGTAGAAATTGCCGGTGAGAAAGACCCGATCGAGAGGCCGAGGACTTTCGTTTTCCGCGATCTTGAAGGAACTGATGAAGGCCACTGGCGGATCGGCCGCGAGGACGTTGCCGCCTCCAACATGACGAACCGCCTCGATCACGAGCAGATCGCCGAACATGCCGGGCGGATACAGGGTGAACGCGGACTTGTCGGGACAGGCCGGGGCTGAAGCAGGGGGATCGAGGAAAAGCGGATCGGCGGCGATCGGAGCGCCTAACGCGGGGATGGCAGCCGGTTCCTGAGCCTGAAGAGAACTCGCCAGCAGGAAGAGACAAGCCGCCATGCCACCGTTGAGCCGCATACCGTTCATTGTGTTCCCCTTGACCTTTTCTCATCCGTTCTCATCGGCAAAAGGATGAAGTTGAGTTGAGGCCGGCGATTGGTTTGTCCGGCGAAAGCGGGTAAATTGGTAGAGTTGATCTAATCCGGCGAGTGAGGAAACGCGGCAGGACGCCACCCTGCCAGCCCGCAGCGCCAGCAAGGGAAGTTCCCTTGCTGGCGCTGCGGGCTGGCAATCAAGGATGCGGCTCGTTGGTCGCGGTGTCCAAACGGAGGAGGGAGCCATCAGCCAAGCCTACCAGGGCGTAGTCGCCCAGTGCTGCCAGAGCGAGAGCGATGGCAGGGCTATCCAGAGAAAAGGGATCGCGTAAGATTCCCTTGCTGTCCCGCAAACACACGCGATTATTTCGCTCGGCCGTGAGCAGACCATCTCCGGCATACGTGAGGGCCGCGAGGTGACAGGGAGTGTCCAAGGCGATTCGCTGCGGTCGCGGCCCAGCCACGCTGTAGCGAACCAGCCCATCGCCGAAGCACGCCAGCAAAAGACCACTCCCATCGCCGCTGACCGCCAAGGAGCCGATGTGCGCGACCAGTCCGTCACGCCACAGGCACTCTCCCGTTGGGCCGAAACAAAGAACCAAGCCAAAATCCGCCGCGCCGACCAAGACGGGTTTCTCCGGTACGAAGGCGAGATGACACAATGGCCGAGGCGTCGTTGTCTGCCAGAGCGTGTGCCCGCGATGATCGAAAAGATGGAGAGCGCAGCCGGCGTCGGCCACGGCCACATGTTGGCCGAGCGAATCCAGCGCGAGGGCGGTCACACGCTGGGGAAGAGGCCGTTGCCAGCGTGAGGCCAGGTCGGGAGCCAGCCAACAAACCATCGGCGCTTGCGAACCGCCGATGGCATAGGCGCTGCCGTCATCGGCGCAGCAAGCCGCGGCGATCGGCACGGGCGACGGACGCTGAGCCTGAATTTTGCCCGCGCGATTGAACAAGAATAGACCATCCTGGCCATCCCAGGCCAGCGTCCCATCGCGCTCCCGAGCCAGGCTTAGACCACGCAGAGGAGTCGGAATTGTTTGAGACCAAAGAAGATGCACAATAAGAAATCCTCACCCGCTGCGCGGGAAATCCTCACCCGCTGCGCGGGAAATCCTCACCCGCTGCGCGGGAAATCCTCACACGCTGCGCGGGAAATCCTCATCCGCTGCGCGGGAAATCCGAAATCCGAAATCCGAAATCCGAAAGAAATCTCAAACCAGAATGCCCAAATTCAAAACCCGCTATCTTGTTTTGGATTTTGAGTTTTTGATTTTGGTATTTCTTTCGGATTTCGGATTTCGGATTTCCCGCGCAGCGGGTGAGGATTTCGAGTTTGTGTTAGTTGGGCATCACCATCGGCTGCATGGATTTGACCAGCAGATCCAGCAAGATATGCTGGGCCTCTTCCAGGAGGGCATCTCCGTCCGAAGTGGAGAAAATGTGGGGTTGAATGCCTTTGCCGCTGAACGGCTGCCAGTTCGGCGACAGCAGTTTGGCCACCGTGATGCGGATGCCTCCCGGCATCTTGTCGAAGGGCGGCTTTTCGAGCGGAATGATGCACTGGATCGAGCCTTTGCCGAACGTGGTTTGACCGATGAGCTTGGCGCGGCCATTCTCCTTGAGCGCGCCGGCCAACACTTCGGCGGAACTGGCCGTGTCGCCATCGATCACGACTATCATGGGCACCAGCAGCGGATTCATGCTCTCCACGCGAATGGGGCCGGTCAACTTCCGGTCCTTAGGCAACACATGGCTTTGTGACACCACGATGATGCCTTCAGGAAGGAACAGTTCGGCCACCTGCACCGCCGATTTGAACAGTCCGCCGGGATTGCCGCGCAGATCAAGAATGAGTACCTTCATGCCGTCCGTTTGCAGCGAGGCGAGCGCTTCCTTGACTTCTTGCAGCGTCGTTTCCTGGAAACAGTTGATGCGCAACTTGCCGACTGGCACATAGGTATCCATGCCGTCGCCGACATCGATCTTGGCCAACTTCAATTCATATTCGACACTGGGGACAACCACGGGACGACGCCTCAATTCGATGTTTCGAGAGTCCATCGTCGGGCTGGCGCGGAGGACTTCCAGTTTCACTACGCTGTCGGGTTCGCCGCGAAGTCGTTTGGCGGCAAACTCGGCCGACCAGGCATCGGCGAGTTGGCCATTGATGCGCAAAATGCGATCGTGCGGCAGGAGCCGTTGCTCCCAGGCCGGACTGTTCGGATAGACGCGGATGATTTCCAGATGCCCTTCAACGACGCCGAGATCGACGCCGATGGAAACGAGTCGGCCGCGCAGAGCGGCCTGTACTTCCCGATAATGCCCCGGCGTCAGAAAGAAGGTGTATTCATCCAGCGCGTTGCAAGCGCCGCTGAGAAATTCCAGCGTGATAACCGTGAGGAGAATGGAGCGTGAGCCGGAACAAATCTGTTGAGCGGTTCGCCCCACCGCCATGACCTGGGTGCGCGCGTCGGAACGGCTGGTGATCTTGCGTTTCCGCCAATCATCGAGTTTGGTTCTGAAGGCGTCCACGGTTTCGCGCGCGACGCCGGGGAAGTATTCTTGCCGGAAAACCGGCTCGGCGAGAGCGAGACGCAATTCCTCAATGCCTTGGCGAAAAAGCGCGGCCGGGCCTGTCTTCTGTCGATCAACGTAGGCACGAGCGACGGTGTCAAGCACCTGCTCATACATCTCAAGAGCCTGCGTCGGCGTCACGCGCGTCAGCGCTTGACGATAGACCTTGTCGCGATGGCGATGGACGATGTGATAGCGGCGCAGACAGCGCTGATACGCTTCGTGGATGTCGTCGCGCGTTCGGTCGCGGTGCAGGATTTCATCGTAAACCTGGCAGGCTTCGAGCCAGTGGCGGCCGTTTTCCAGTTCCTTGGCCTGCTTGTGCAAGTCGGCCAAGCCGATTGTCTGAGCGGAGAGAGAGGCCGGCAGAATGAACAACCCCAGCACAATGAGCATGGTGTTCGTCCATATGCTCATTCGGTTTGGACCGTGTCGTGGGGTGATTGTTGACAAGGCGCACCTCATTAGAGGACTCCATTCCGCCGCGTGCCTTCGACGACGTTCGGGCGATGCGGGCGGACCAACAGGCGAGGGACGCTGGGCCTATCCTCCCCACCTGGGGAATGTCCATTCACTGCGTTTGAGTATAAAAGACCGTCTCCGCCACGTCAAACATTCCTTACCCCATTGTTACAAACGTCGCCCCTTGATTCTAGGGTCCGTAGTTCATTAGTGTAGCCGCGACGCGCAGCGGAGCGCTCCACTGCGCGTCGCGGCTACACGAAGGTATTCCTACGGATTCTGACAAATGCTCGACGCGGTTCGGCAAGAAGTCATTGCTCTGGCAAACACCGTGGTGGTCAAGGTGGGCACCAACGTGTTGACACGCGAGGACGGCATTTTGGAGCCGGCTCACCTGCAAGCACTCGCCGACCAGTTGCAGCGTCTGCGCGCCAGCGGCCGAAAGGTCGTCCTAGTCAGTTCCGGTGCCATTGGGGCCGGCATGGGCCGGCTGGGTCTGGCGCGCCGGCCGACCGACCTTCGCCAGCTGCAAGCATGTGCCGCCATTGGCCAGGCTTTTCTCATGCGCGCTTACGAGGATTGTCTGGCACGCCACGGCATTCCGACAGCGCAAATCCTGTTGACCGCTGGAGATTTCGATAGTCGGGGTCGCTATCTCAATGCGCGCAATACCATCCTCACGTTGTTCGAGTATGGCTGTCTGCCCATCATCAACGAGAACGACACCGTCAGCGTGGCCGAGATTCGCTTCGGCGACAACGATCATCTCGCCGCCCTGGTCACGAATCTGCTGCAAGCGCCGCTGCTCATTCTGCTGACCGTGGTTGATGGGCTGTACGCTTCCGATCCGCGCAGCGACCCGTCGGCCGCCCTGCTGACCACGGTGCCGACGATCGACGCCTCCATTTTGGAGAAGGCGGGAAGCAGCCGCAGTACGCTCGGCTCAGGGGGCATGCGCAGCAAGCTGCGAGCGGCGCGGCTGGCAACGCTGGCGGGCGAGTCGGTCATCATGGCCAACGGGAGTGTGCCCGGTATTCTCGATGCGATCTTTCGCGCCGAGCAGGTGGGGACGCTGTTTCTGCCGCACGATCGCACGATGCCGGCCTGGAAGCGTTGGCTGGGCTACACAGCTCGGCCGCGCGGCCGCGTCGTCGTCGATGCCGGAGCGCGCCAGGCCGTCCAGCATCAGGGCCGTAGTTTGTTGCCTATTGGGATTATTCAGATCGCCGGTGGGTTTGGTAAAGGCGATGTCGTGACGCTGTGCGACGCCGATGGCGTCGAGTTCGCGCGCGGACTGAGCAATTATTCGTCAACCGACGCCGAGCGCATTCGCGGTTTGCGCAGCGAGCAGGTCCGCGAGGTGATCGGCGCGTCCGCTTACGATGAAGTGGTCCACCGCGATAACCTGGTTGTCATTCTCTGAGTACGGGCGGCGGCGCGAAAGTTCGTCTCACAAGCCCGGAGCGCCAGCGACGGGACCGTCCCGTCGCTGGCGCTCCGGGCTTGTGAGACGAACTTTCGCGCCGCCGTAATAATCCCTCGACAGGACGGGTTTGCCTGTGAAATGATAGAGAGAATCTCGCCTCAGGAGCCGCCGTCATGGGAATTGAGACATTCACCCCCGCGTTGTCACGCCGCGATCTACTCTGGCATTTGGGCGGCGGCCTTGGCGGCATCGCCCTCGCACACCTGCTGGGCTGGCAAGGTCTGCTGGCGGGCACGCCCGCTCCGCGCAAGGATCTCAACGGCGGACTCCATCACCGCGCGAAGGTCAAGCGCATCATTCAGTTGTTCATGAACGGCGGCGCCAGCCAGTGCGATACCTTCGACTACAAACCGGAATTGATCAAACGGCACGGCCAGAAATTCGATCCCGGCGAAAAGGTCGAGGCCGTCACGTCCACGCCCGGCCATGTCATGAAGAGTCCGTTCGCATTCAAGAAGCATGGCCAGTGCGGTCAATGGGTCAGCAGCGTCTTTCCCCATATCGCGGGATGCGTCGATGACCTGGCCTTCTTGATGGCGATGGGCAGCAAGACCAACGTGCATGGGCCGGCCAGCTACATGATGAACACCGGCTTCGTGTTGCCGGGTTTTCCGTGCCTGGGGGCGTGGCTGTCCTACGGGTTGGGTAGTCTCAACGACAACCTGCCAACCTTCGTCGTCCTGCCGGACCCGCGCGGCTTGCCGTACAACAATCGCGGCAACTTTTCGTCCGGCTTCTTGCCGGTGATTCATCAGGGCACGATCATCAAGGCCAATGCGCCCAACCCCATCGCCGACCTCTTCCCGCCCAAATCGGCGAAGTTCATCAACCGCAAGAGCGAGTCAGAAGGACTTGCCCTGCTTCAAGAGATGAACCGCGCGCACGCCGCGCGCTGGGAGGGCGATTCACGGCTCGACGCACGCATTGCCTCCTATGAGTTGGCCGCGAAGATGCAGGTGAGCGCCCCGGAAGTGCTGAACATCGGCCAGGAGACGGCGGCGACGCGCCGGTTGTACGGCCTGGACGACAAGACCACCGAGACGTTCGGCCGCAATTGCCTGACCGCGCGACGGTTGATCGAACGCGGCGTGCGGTTCGTGCAGGTGTGGAGCGGAGCGGGTGGCCCATCGAACAACTGGGACAATCACAGCAACATCAACACGGAGTTGCCGAAGATCGCTGCCAGCACCGACAAGCCCGTCGCCGGCCTGCTGCGCGATTTGAAATCACGCGGATTGCTCGAAGACACGCTGGTCGTGTGGAGTACGGAGTTCGGCCGGCAGCCGTTCAGCCAGGGAGCGGTCGGCCGCGATCACAACGGCGGCACCTTCGTCACCTGGTTGGCCGGCGCGGGCGTCAAGGCGGGCGTCGCCCACGGCGAAAGCGATGAATGGTCGTGGCGTGCCATTCAACCGACGTACTGCTACGATCTGCACGCGACCATCCTGCATCTGCTCGGCATCGAACACACCAAACTGACCTTCCGGCATAACGGCAGTGATCGACGTTTGACCGATGTGCATGGCGAGGTCATCAAGGCGATTCTGGCGTGAAGCCTGCGAAACGGGTTTCTCGGCAGGCACGACAGACATGATGAAATGAAAGAGAACGTATGTCGTTTTTCGATCCCGCGCCCTGGACAGAGCCACGGTAGACGTTACACTTGTGCGTGACTCGACCGATAACGCACAAACTTCCTACCGAGGCCCACGATGATTCGCTTCGTCTGTGAATGCGGCACGCAACTGCAAGCGCGTGAGGAGAACGCCGGCAAAGCCGTTCTCTGTCCCACCTGCAAACGCCAACTGATGGTTCCCCGATCCGAACCGACTGCCATCCAGGCCGCCGAGGAAGCGGTCGAGTTGCCTCCCGAGCAACCCAGAACACAGAGGCAGCGGCCAGCCATCCGCGACGAACCGGAAGAGGAGACGGAAGATCGACCGCGCCGCCGAGAACAAGCCGGTAGCAGCGGCAAAGCGCTCGCCAGTCTCATCCTCGGTATCGTTTCGCTATGCGGCTGCGCCTGCTTGACAGGAATCCCATCGATTCTGCTCGGCATTCTCTCGCTGCGCGACATCAGCCGGGCGGCCGGCATGATGACCGGCAAGCCGATGGCCATCATCGGCATCGTACTCGGCTCCCTGGCAACGCTGTGCTTTCCACCGGGTTACATTATTGGCTACCTCAGAGTCCAAGACGCGAAGGAACGGATACATTCCCAGAACAATCTCAGGCAGATGGGGCTGGCGCTGCACAATTACAACGACACCTATGGAATGCTTCCCTCAGCGGGTGTCGGCGACCCGCGCAAACCTCAACAGTTCCCGCAACAATCTTTGCTGAGTTGGCGAGTCGCTATCCTGCCTTACATTGAACAGAGTGCCCTGTACAACCAGTTCAAGCACGATGAACCATGGGACGGCCCCAACAATATCAAGTTGCTGGCCAAAATGCCGAAGATTTACAAGCTCCCCGGTGATGACAAGACGAAACCCGATCGTACGCATTATCAAGTGTTCGTCGGCAACGGTGCCGCTTTCGAGAAGACACAACCCTTGCGCATTCCGGCAGATTTCCCCGATGGCACGTCCAATACGATCTTCGTGGCCGAGGTGGAGCAGGCGGTGCCGTGGACCAAACCGGACGATATTCCTTTTGATCCCAGCAAGCCCATGCTGCCCCTGATGAGTACTTATTTCCGGGGTGGCTTTTCGGTTCTGATGGTTGATGGATCGGTTCGTGTCGTAAGTCGGGACATCTCCGAAAAGACACTGAAAGCGGCCATCACGCGCAAAGGCAACGAACCGCTTGGCCCCGACTGGTGAGCGATCGGAAACCATCGAGCGTAAAACAAGCAACGGGGAGCATGCTCCCCGTTGCTGTCCCCCACCCCACAAACCCATACAGTTCAAGGTTTCATCGCGGTCTCCTTCGCCAGCGTCATCGGCAGCGCGGCCGGATGTTCATTGGCGGCGTAATCGAGTTCTTGAGCCAGTGCCCGCGCCTTTTCGACGGCGTTGACTTCGTTGACTTCATCGGGCGTGACCATCGGCGGCGCGGGCGTCATTACCACCGGGACCGGCGGCGGCGCTTTATGCGTCTCGTCGTCGAGATGCGTCATTGGACCGATACATCCTGGGCCAGCCAGGGCCAGAGCCAGCAGGAAACACCTCTTGCGCGTCATGGCTTGTCCCTCCCCATGAATGTGCCATTGATGAGCGTTCGCTCTCGTTGCTTGAAATCGACGCTCAGGTCGCCCCGTGAATCAGCCGGTTTCACGGCCATTGTCTCCACGTCGAATGGTTTGTCGGTCGAGCCGCTCACCTTGGCCGTCTCTTTCGCGATCGGCTTCTGTGCCTTCGGTTTCGTGTCGGCCTCATGCGGTAGGGCCGCGGCGGGCAAGTGGGCGGTCTGCTGACGATAGACCTCTCTGGCTCGCGCTTCTAACTCATCGGCTTGACGCATCAAATCCTCATTGCCGCTTTGCAGGGCAACCATGCGTAAGCGATCGCACACCTCCATACGGCGCAGCACGGCGTTCATCTGACGTTTCTGCTCAACGAGGCCCATCTCCGCGGAGTTGGGCGGCGCCGGCGCGTCGTCGGCCGGTGCTTTTTTCTCTGCTACTGGCTTGGGCTTGGGCTTTTCGCCAAACCAACCGGCCCACCAGCCACTCTTGGCGGCGGCGGACTTGGCATCACCGTCCGGTTCCTCCGCTATCACGGCAGCCACCCCGAGGCCCACGATTAGGGCCGCTGCCATCCCCCACGACCCCATTCTGCGCATGACTCCCCTCCCGGCAAATTCCGGTGAGCCGGTTCGCCCCCCAGCGACCCGGCCGCTCTTCGTTCGACTGTGAACTGTGAGGGGCGGGGATATGCCAGAAAGCGCTTCGAGTGTAAAGAGCAATTTCTGACCGGCGAGCGTGAGCGTAAACCCCTGAGTGAATCTCAGGGGCTTACGCTCACGCTCGCCGAAGTTCACCACCTGCTTGATGAGGCGCGTTTTCTATGTTACAACACAAGTTGCGCAGATGGGGTAGCAAAGGCGCGCTCCACTGCTCCGTTCTTGTTCCGACGACGCACAGGATTGCTCACACGGAAATTCGCAGCGGATAATCATGAAAAGAGGCCTGCCCATATCGCCGGGGGTGGCTGTGGCCCGCGCCTTCTGCATGGATCAGAGGCTGGCCCAGCAGGAAGCCTTTCATCTGGACGGCACCGCCTTGTCCGGAGAGGTCAGTCGTTTTGACCGCGCTTGCGCCACCGTCGCCCGCGAACTGGACGCCAGCATCGAGCGCATCAGCCGGCAAGTCGGCGAGGACGAGGCCGCCATCTTCCGCGCTCATCGCATGTTGTTGCGCGATCCGACGCTGAGTACCAAGGTCAAGAACGCCGTCCTTGAGCGTCAGATCGATGCCGCCACCGCGCTGCGCGAGATTCTCGACGAATACAGCAAGCTGTTCAGCCAGATTGCCGATCCGTATTTACAAGAGCGCATGGCCGATCTGCGCGACGTGATTGGCCGCATCCTCACGCAATTGGCCCGCGAGGAGCATCAACCCAACCTCAATCTCAATGAGCCGGTCATCCTCATCGCTCAGGAAATCCTGCCCTCGCAGGCGCTGACGTTTGACCGTCATCTCGTCGCCGGCATCGTCACGGAATCGGGCGGAGCGACCGGCCACGCCGCCATTCTCGCCCGCGCCCTCGGCATCCCAGCCGTGTCGGGGTTGCGCGGCCTGATGCGCGAAGTTCACACCGGCGATCTGATCGCCGTGGATGGCCGCGAGGGACACGTTTATCTGAATCCGGGGCCGGAAGTGGAGGCGGCCTATCGCAAACTTCAGCGTGAGTACGCCGACTTCGCCGGCCGACTCATCGAGAACCGCGACCTGGAGCCTGTTACCGCCGACGGCATCCACCTGGAACTGCTGGCCAATATCAACGGCCCAGCCGACGCGGCGACAGCCGGCTCCGCCGGCGCAACCGGCGTCGGTCTGTATCGCACCGAATATCTGTTCCTCACGCATCCTTCCGTGCCGGATGAGGAAGAGCAACTTGCCGCCTACCGCGCCGTCATTGAGGCCGCTCCCAATCATCAGGTGACCATCCGCACGCTCGATCTCGGCGGCGACAAGCATGTGCCCTATCTCGGCGATCGCAACGAAGCCAATCCGTTCATGGGCTTCCGCAGCATTCGCCTCAGCAGTGCCTACCCGGAGTTTTTCCAGACGCAACTGCGGGCTATCTTGCGCGCGGGGCGCTATGGCAAAGTTAGTTTGCTGTTCCCCATGATCAGCACGCTGGAGGAAGTGCAACGTCTCAAGAAGACCGTGGACCGCACCCGGTTAGCGCTGCAACGCGCCGGCACACCATTCGCCGAAGATATTCCGCTGGGCATCATGCTTGAGGTGCCGGCCGCCGCCCTGTGCATCGAGGCGATCTTGGAGGAAGTCGATTTCGTCAGCATCGGCTCCAACGATCTCATCCAATACCTGATGGCCGCCGACCGCGACAATCCGCACGTTGCTCACCTGTGTGAACCGTTCAGTCCGGCGCTGATGCGATTGTTGGATCACGTCATCCGCTCGTGCAACCACCGAGACAAGCCCGTGACCTTGTGTGGCGAGATGGCCGGCTGGCCGCGCTGCTTCTTACCGCTGTTCGGCATGGGGCTACGTCGTCTGAGCATGAGTCCCGCCTTCGTGCCGTCGATCAAGGAAGTGGTGCGCCATACCACGCTGGATATGGCGCAGGCCGTCACGCAGCGTGTCCTCGGCATGCACACCGTCGGCGAGATCCGCGGCTACCTGACACGCAAGGTCCGCGAAGCCTGGCCGCACGTCTCCCTTCTGGACATGAGCCACTGAGCCACTGACCCGCTGCTCCCGCTGCGCGGGAAATCCTCACCCGCTGCGCGGGAAATCCGAAATCCGAAATCCGAAATCCGAAAGAAATACCAAATCAAAAATCCCAAAGACAAAACGATAAGATGTTTTGGGTTTAGGCATTCTGGTTTGGTATTTCTTTCGGATTTCGGATTTCGGATTTCGGATTTCGGATTTCCCGCGCAGCGGGAGCAGCGGGAGCAGCGGGAGCAGCGGGTGAGGATTTCGGACAGATGGGTTTGCTATCCGCGAATGGCAATCTATCTTTGAGCAGCGGGCATTGTTCAGCAGGAGCAGAGCGGGAGCGGTCCCGCGTTTTATTCGGAATAAACCCATGCTTGAGGCAGGTTCGCAACCGATTCCGGGTTTTCGACTCACCCAGCGACTTGGAGCAGGAGCCTTCGGCGAAGTCTGGGAAGCCCAGGGGACCGATGGCAAGCTCGTTGCCCTCAAATTCATGGATTGCCGTGCCAAGTCCAACACCATCATCAGCAGTGAGATTCGTGTGCTGCGCGGTCTGAGCGAGTTATGCCATCCCAACTTCATCCAGCTGCACAGCGTCCACGCTGCATCGCACTACATTGTGCTGAGCATGGAGCGGGCGGATGGCAACCTGGAAGATTTGCGCCAGGTTTACCTGGAGGAAACGAGCAAAAACATCCCCTCCGATCATGTGATGGAGATGCTGGAGCAGGTGGCGATCGCTCTGGATTTTCTGGCGGAACTGAAATTGCCGGGAGTCAATCCTTCCTCGCGCGGTCTGCAACACTGCGACATTAAGCCGAGCAATTTACTGCTGATCGGCGATTGCGTGAAGATCGCCGACTTCGGTCTGTGCGCGGGTACGAGTTGGCAGACGCATCGCAACGGCTGGCGCGGTACGCCGCCCTTCGCCGCTCCCGAACTGTACAAGGGGCAAGCCACGGTCGGCACGGACCAATACGCTCTGTGCATCACGTTCCTCAAACTATGCACGGGTGAGCGCGCCTTCTGGAAAAATGGGCCGGTCGATGCGCCGCCATCGGGTTTCCCAATCGATCTGACGAAACTGCGTGAACGAGAGGTATCTGCCATTTCGCGGGCATTGCATCCACAGCCCGCCTCTCGTTGGCCCAGTTGCCAGGCCTTCATCCAGGCTCTGCGCGACGTCGGCCAATCGTCTCGTCCTCCGATTACCTTCCGCTCCCGTCCCGCTCGGCCAGGGTTGCAGCGTCCGGCCGCCCCCGTTTCTCCGGTACAACCTCTGCTCAGATGAGGCCGCTGCCAGGATCGATCAGCACCACATGAATCTCGCCCGGTCCATGCACCCCCGTCACCAGGCGCAGCTCGATGTCGCCTGTCTTGCTCGGCCCGGTAATGATGGACACGCACGCCGGCAATTCTTCCCGCTTCGCTTCCAGCGTCGCGAATAGGTCGAAGAGATCGGGCAAGATTTGCCGTCGCTCGGCCACGGCGATGTGAATCGGCGGCAGCAGACTAAGCGAACGCGGCTGTTCGGGCCGACTCGCCAGGATCACGCTGCCCGTTTCGGCGATGAGATAATCCACCCCGGTTAATCCGAGATCGGCCTGGAAGAAGGCATCGCGGTCCGCCTCTGTAATCGCTTCGACCCCAGCAGTTCGCAACGGTTCGCTGATAGACAGCGCGTTGAGAACCTCGCCACCGCCCAACAGAACACGCCGGGCCGAACGCGCATGTACAAGGTCAAGGATAATCGCCACCGCGCCGGCGTGATCGGCGACAAGATGCGTGTTGCCTCCCGCAGCGGCAAACTCTTCGCGGAAACGAGTCACTGGATCGCGGCCTGCGCCCTGATAGCCGATGGTTCCGCGTTCGGGCGGAGGCGGACTGCCACCAATGCGATTGCCTTCGACCACGGCTTCACGAACGCATTGGAGGAACTGTTCGCGGGTTGTGTTCATACGACCGTCTCCCTATGCCGCAATTCCTCGCGGACACCCATGAGAATCTCACCGAGGCGATTACGTCCGCTGCCATCGCCGCCGTCGCCCCAGTACGAATCGCGTTCGGTGTGTTCGATGAGGACGGCATCGCCCGTATTCAGGAGGATGATTCGGTGTTCCTCATTCTGGCTGAACTTGGCCAACACCGCCTCACGCATGATTGCGTCCTTGACCTTTTCCCAATCACGGCGGAGGCGATGTTTGCGTGAGCGCCCCATGCGGGCCGCTATCGCTGGAGAGCGAGCCTGGCGGATTTCTTCTTCGCGGGGTGTGCCGGCGAATTTCTGCGCTTGGAAGTAATGTTCGCTGGTGTGCCAGGTGCGGCCACCGAGTGTGAAGCGAGCGGCCGCGAAGTTTGAGAAACAGCCATGTTCATCGCTGGTGCTGTAAAAGCGGATTTCTTGCACTTTCTGAGACATCGCGATCCTCCGTGTGCTGGCGGGATGACAGGGATCAAGCCTCCATTAGACACAACGGAGCAGCCTTGGTTCCCCTCACAATCTCGGCCAGCGCTCGCGGAAGGAACGTGCGGCCGGTGCCGGGAAGTCACGGGTCGCCGTCCACGCAGCGCCTGCGCCCGGCAGACGACGCAGCCAACCGTCTCGCGCTATCGGTCGCAAAACCAACCGAGCGCAGCGCAGAGCCAGACGATACAGCCACGGTCGCCGCAGTACGGCACCCGACAAGCGGTAGGCCAATTTCTCCCAGAGACTCTTGCTGCCTTTCTCGTGTATCTGGAGTTCGCGCAAACCAATGAGCATATGCGGAATATTGATTTTCACCGGACACGCCGCCTGACATGCTCCGCACAGCGAGGAAGCGTGCGGCAGATGCGGATTCTCGGCGACACTATCGTACAACGGTGTCAGAATGCTGCCGATGGGACCGGAATAAACACCGCCATAGGCATGGCCGCCGATGCGACGATACACCGGGCAGGCGTTCAAGCACGCCCCGCAGCGGATGCACTGCAAACTCTCCCGGAACGGCGTGGCCAACACACGCGACCGCCCGTTGTCGAGCAGCACGAGATGAAATTCTTCCGGGCCATCGGTGTCGCCGGGGCGGCGCGGGCCGGTGATAAGCGACGTGTACACCGATAGCGTCTGTCCCGTCGCCGCCCGCGCCAGCAGTTTCAGGAACACCGGTAGATCCCGGAAACGCGGCAGCACTTTTTCGATGCCCATGAGGGCGACGTGAACGCGCGGGCAAGTCGTCGTCAGACGGGCGTTGCCCTCGTTGGACACGAGAACGATTGTGCCCGTCTCAGCGACGGCGAAATTGGCTCCACTGATGCCCATATCGGCCCGCGCGAACTTCTCGCGCAGCAATCGCCGCCCCGCCTGCGCCAGCGACGGTGGATCATCGGCCAGCGTTTCACCGCTGTACGCGGATAGGATGCGGGCGATGCTTTCGCGCGTGTGATGCACCGCCGGCGCGACGAGATGCGATGGCCGTTCGCCGGCCAGTTGGATGATGAACTCACCGAAATCGGTCTCCGTCACTTCCAGTCCCGCCGCTTCGAGGGCCGGATTAAGGTGTATCTCCTCAGAGGTCATCGACTTCGATTTAACGATGCGCCGGCTGTTCGTTTGCCGGGCAATGTCGAGAATGATGTGCCGCGCATCCTCCGCGTTGCTGGCCCAGTGAACGTGACCGCCACGTTTGTGGACGGACGTTTCCAGTTGTTCGAGATAGCGATCGAGATGCGCGAGGGCGTGTTCCTTGATGCGTTTGGCGTGATCGCGGAGCGCATCAATGTCCGCCAGGGCCGCGTAGCCACGACGATTGCCAGCCAATAGCGTGCTGGTCAGCCGCACTAGCGCCGCTTGCAAGGGTGGATCGGCCAGCGCTTGTTGCGAGGCGTTGAGGAAATCGTGATGCTCGTGTCGCGCGTAGTTGTTCATGAAATTCTCGCTCCCCGGAGCCCCGGCTTGTCGGAGAGACACCCCTCATTTCGGATCAATGGACGCCAGCGCTTGCTGGATTTCGGATCGCAACCGCCACTTCTTTTCCTGTTGCAACCGAGCGCGGAGTGCGGGAGCAGTCGGCCG
>DATNCY010000311.1:0-29513 GCA_035553375.1 Gemmataceae bacterium | reverse complement strand
CGGGCGGCGTATCCTTCTCATCGCCTACACCGCTTACGATGAGGCGGATACGGGGCGACTCGTGGACGAAGCCGGGTTTGATGCCCATTTGGTCAAGCCGGTGGAGTTGAGCGAGTTGATCCCCTGGCTAGAGAGCGAACCGATAGCTTCTCCTGCTTTATGCTGAAAAGGCGAACGGCCGGCGTAAGCCGGCTGGTATAGACTCCATCAGTCTATACCAGCCGGCTTACGCCGGCCGTTCGCCCGGACCAGCGGGCTTACGCCGGCCGTTCGCCCGGACTACCCTTCATCGTGCCCCGCGACGTTTGAGCAGTTCATCCGCGATGGTACCCAGAAGCAGGGCGGCCCCAATCACGGCGTATTCCAGTTCGTTGGAGATGCCGCCGAAACTGCACATTTGACGCAACAATGGCAACACGGCCGCGCCGAGAAACATGCCTGGAACCGTGCCCTCGCCGCCGCGTAAACTGCATCCACCGAGTACCGCGCCGGTGATGGCGTATAGTTCCAGCCACGAGCCGGCGCTGGTGGCGTTGGCCGTGCGGTTGTCGAGAATGTACAAGATGCTGCCTAGACCCGCCAGCATCGAGCAAATCACATAGGCCAGAATTTTGTAACGATTGGTCGGAATGCCCGCATAGCGGGCGGCGTCCTCGTTGGAGCCGATGGCGTATAAATAGCGGCCATAGCGTGTACCGTGCAGAAACAAACCCAGAAGAACGGACACGCCAATCAGGAGCAGCAATTGATCGGGAATGCCGAACGTATTGCCGACCATCAGTTGTCTCGTCTGCTCGACCCGCTCCTTGAAAGCCGGTGGAGCGCCGCGAATGTCCAGGCCAACGCTGACGGGCGTGGCCCAGCGCGCCAAACCGCGATAGATGAACAGACCGCATAACGTCACGAGGAACGGTTGTAAACCGAGTTGCGTGACGAGCAGACCGTGTATCAAGCCAATCAGTGCCGCACCGCTTAGCACGATCACAGCCGCTAAACCGGGTGTCACCTGTTTTTCCAACAACAGGGCGAAGGCAACCGCTCCGAGGCCCACCACCGAGCCAATCGACAAATCAATACCGCCTGCGATAATCAGAATGCCAACGCCGACTGTCAGCACTCCATAGAAACCCAGCCGATTGGCGATGGTTTGCTGATTGCTTGGGGAACGGGCGTTCTCATCGGACAACATCAGTCCGCAATAGAGCAAGCTCACCATGAGCAAAATGCCTAGCAGTCGCTTCATTCCCGCTCGCTCCCTGTCGCCAAGTGCATGACCGCCTCTTCACTGAGGACGGCGCGCGGAAGTTCGCCGGCCAGACGACCTTCGTGCAGCACCAGCACGCGGTCGCTCATGCCTAGAACTTCTTCCAGATCGCTCGAAATCATCAGAATGGCCACACCCTCGCCAGCCAACTGATCCATCAGCGCGTAAATCTCGCTGCGCGCGCCGACATCGACGCCGCGCGTCGGTTCGTCGAAGATGAGGACACGCGGTTGGCGTGCCAGCCATTTGCCCAACACCACTTTTTGCTGATTGCCGCCCGAAAGCAGACCGACGGCCTTGGTGGGGCTGGCCGTCTTCACATGCAAACGCTCGATCAAATCGTGGCTCAGGCGCGTCTCACGCCGGCCGACGATCCAACCCAGGCGGCTAAGGCGTTCCAGGTTCGGCAAAACGAGATTGTGCTGCACGCTATCGGCGAGAACCAGACCATGACGACGGCGGTCCTCCGGCACGAGCAGCAGACCCGCTGCGATCGCCTGTTGCGGATGGCGCAGCGTCACGGGCACGCCGTCGAGCAGCACTTGCCCGCCGGTAACGTGACGGATGCCGAACAGCGCCTCGGCCAATTCCGTTCGTCCCGCGCCGACCAGGCCGGCCATGCCGACGATCTCGCCGCCGCGAATCTGAAAGCTGATTGGTTGCTGGGGTCCGCCGGTGAACGTCACCTTGCGCACCTCCAGGCGAACCCCCTCACCCTGGCCCTCTCCCCCTCTGGGAGGAGAGGGAAGGGGAAGGGGGGCATGCCGGCGCGGATAGAACTGTTTTAGATCGCGGCCCACCATGAGACGCACCATCGCATCATGGGTGATCTCCGCCCGACTCAGACCGCCAGCGTTGCGGCCATCGCGCAGGACGACGACGCGATCGGCGATGCGCCGCACTTCGGCCAAGCGATGCGAGATGTAGACCACGGCCACGCCGGCACGCTTCAGATCGGCGATGACTTCAAACAGGCGTTCCGTCTCCGTCTGCGTCAGGCTGGAAGTCGGCTCATCCATGATGATGAGCCGCGCCGACAACGACAACGCCCGCGCGATCTCGACCAGCTGACGCTGTCCGGGCGGCAGTTCGCCGACGAGCCGAGTTGGTGACACATCCAGTCCAACGCGGCGCAGCAGTCCGCGCGCCTCCTCATTCATGGCGGCTTGATCCAGCCAGCCCAGCCAGCCGCCGCGAACACGCTCTCGACCGAGAAAGAGGTTGGCGGCCACACTCAGATTTTCGGCGAGATTCAACTCCTGATGGATGAGGACGACGCCGCGACGCATGGCGCCCGCCACACCGTCGGCGGGAACCGGCTGACCGTCCATGAGTAACGCGCCGCCGTCGGGAACGTGGATACCAGCCAGGATCTTCATCAGCGTCGATTTGCCGGCCCCGTTCTCGCCGACAATGGCCAGCACCTCGGCGGACTCGACATGCAACGACACGCCATCCAGCGCCAGCACGCCAGGGAAGTGCTTGCGGATGGTGTGGACTTCGAGCAATGGCAGGGATGAGGTCACGGGGATTGCAGAGGTTAAGTGTAGCCGCGCCGCGCCGTGGGTTTACGTTTCGCGCGAAACGTAAACCCACGGCGCGGCTACACAAAAATGGTTTCGACGATTCTCACTTCTTAGGCAACAGTTCTTCCAACTCCTTGCGAAATTTCTCGACCGACTCGCGGTCCTTGCCGCCGTCCTTGGTGATGACGCGATGAGGTATATAACGGATGCCGTTGGCTGGAATCTTCGAGTTATCGCCGCGCGCCAGGGCGGCCATCATCTTGACCGCCTCATAGCCGAACAGGAAGGGTTGTTGCACCACGGTGCCATGAATCGAGCCATCGGCGATGCCTTGCAGCGTGGCCGGGTCTTCGTCGAAGCCGACGATCTTGATTTTGCCTTCCTTGCCCTTGTCCTTGACGGCGCTGAGAATAGCGGGCGGATTGTACGCCCACAGACCGATCATGCAAATCGGCTCGTTCTTGTTCCCCAGCTTGGCGATGGCATCGACCGCGTTTTCCTTGGCCCGTTGCGGCCCCTCGGGTGCATCCAGATACGTGCGATAAAGCGTGTATTTGCCGTAGGTGTCGCCCTTGGCGTCCTTGGTGCCGGCCAGCTGATCGAGTACGCCTTGCTTACGCTGCTGGGCGTTGAGCGCCTTCAGATCGCCCACGAAGAGGACGACAATACCGCCGTCCGGCATGACTTCCTGAACGAGTTTACCGACCGCCTTGCCGGCGGCATAGTTGTCGGTGCCGATGTAACATTTGCGTTTGGTGTTGGGGGCGTCGTTGTCTTGGGTCAACAGCGGCACCTTGGCGGCGATCTCATCGAGATACGGCCCCTGGTCATCCGGCGCGATGACGCTGACGGCGATGGCCTTGATGCCCTGGCTCATGACGGTGTCGATCTTTTCTTTCTGCAAGGCGGCGTCGTTCTGCGCCGGCTTCTCGAATAATACTTCGACATTCTCCTCGGCGGCGGCCTTCTTGGTGCCGGCCTCGGCGATGCTCCAGAACGATTCGGGATTATTGGTGACGAAGGCCACCTTGGTTTTGGCCGGCCCACGGTGACAGCCCGCTGACACTGCCAAGAACAGGCCAGCCGTCAGCCAGCCGAGAACATGCAAAGACTTCATGGCGCCACTCGCTTTTGTGGGAACGATTCTTGTTGCATTCACGGAGAAGGATATGCGGCAGGCGAGGGAGGACAAGTGGCAAGGCGAGGTTAAGAGTCCCTTGCTGGCGTCGCAGGCTGGCAGAGTAGGATTGCCAGCCTGCGACGCCAGCAAGGGTTTTCCTCAGCGTCCGGCCTTCCCCGTCATAAACGGTTCCAGGTTGTTGTTCTGCTCGGCCTTGCGCAGCAGCGGAGCCACGGTTTCAAGATCCTTGGGATTGAAGCCCGCGCTCTGGAGATAACCGCGTGCCAAGCTCTCCGGTGGAGGCGGCGGAAGCGGCTGCTGCGATTGCCGATGCTCCTTCTCATATCGGGTTAGTATCATCTGATCCGTACCGTCCGCCGAACCGAATGTACCGCCAATGTCGTTACCGACGCGCGGCGTCATCAAGGGCGGACGATCCGACATCGCACGCATCGGCCGCGCCTTGGCGATTTGCTCCGAGGACATCTTGCCCAGTTCCTGACAGAGCAAGGCGGCCAACTCGCCGTCGGTCTTGCACTGCTTCACCAGTCCCTCGGTGATGTAGACCACGCTGTTGGCGCCCTGGACTTGATGGAAGATTTCCAGTTCGGGGACGCCAAGCGTCAGGAACGTCGTCTTCGGGTTCATCCGCGGATTGGCCGCGAGAATCTTCTGTCCCAACTGCATTACCTGGATCGACACTTTTTCGGTGGCCTGCGGCGCGTGCTTCATCCAGGCCGACTGCGTGCGAACCGGCCCATTGAACGAATTGGGGGATACCGTCGTCAGTTTCTTCTCGTCGGAGACGCAACCCGCCACGGTCAGCACCAGGGCGATCGCCACGGGCGAGACGCGAGCCGTCATGAGCCACCTCCCCTGTCCTTCGGTAAGAAAGGAAAACGATTTCACCAGGGCGGCGGGACGCTAGCGAAGGATCGTTCCTTTGTCCAGAGCAATCTCATCGCGGCGTCGTCCCGCGGAACGCTGGCTTTTCGCTGTCCCATGCTCTATCCTCACTGTTTTGCGGCGCTTGCGCGCGCACGAGAATCGTTGACTCAGGGAGATTAGCGGCATGACATCCCCATCGAATCACGAGCGCTGGATCGCTGAGCGCATGCGGCATATTGAATCATCGGGTGTCCGCAAAGTCTTTGAACTGGCCCGCAGTCTCAAAGACCCGGCCAACCTCAGCATCGGCCAACCGGATTTCGATGTTCCCGAGTCGATCAAGGCCGCCGCTCACGCCGCCATCGACCGCGGCGCCAACGCCTATACCGTGACCCAGGGCATCCCCGAATTGCGAGCCAAGATTCAGGCCGATGTGCATGCGCGCTATCGCCATGCCGACCGCGAGACGTTCATCACCAGTGGCACCAGCGGCGGTCTGCTGCTCGCCCTGTGCTGCACGGTCAACCCCGGCGATGAAGTGATCGTCTTCGATCCCTACTTCGTCATGTATCCGCATCTCATCACGCTCGCCGGCGGGACAGCGGTGTACATCGATACCTATCCCGATTTCTCAATCGACCCCGACCGCGTCCGTGCCGCGCTAACGCCGCGCACCAAGGCGATTCTCGTCAACAGTCCGGCCAATCCGACCGGCCGCCTCTATTCGCGCGAGGTGCTGCGCGATCTGGCGAACCTGGCGCGCGAGCGCGGCGTGTTGCTGCTCAGCGACGAGGTCTATCGCGTCTTCTGTTACGATCAACCGTTCGTCAGCCCGGCGGAGTTCAACGAGGATGTGATCGTCTTCGATGGTTTCAGCAAGGCTTATGGCATGACGGGCTGGCGTCTCGGCTTCGCACATGGACCGCGCCGGCTTATTGAGGAGATGATTAAACTGCAACAATTCAGTTTCGTGTGTGCGCCGAGTATGGTGCAGCATGCCGGCGTTGCCGCCTGGGATTACGACGTGTCCGGCATCGTCGCCGACTATCGCCGCAAACGCGATCGCATCTACGAGGGACTGAAGGACCGCTACGAGTTGGTTCGTCCCGAGGGGGCGTTCTATGCGTTTCCGAAGGCGCCGCACGGCAGCGGCAGCGCGTTCGTGGCTGAGGCAATTCGCAATAACCTGCTGCTCATTCCCGGCAACGTCTTCAGTGCCCGCGATACACATTTCCGCATCAGCTACGCCGCCGATGAGCGCACGCTGGAGCGCGGGATTGAGATCCTCAATCATCTGGTAGAAGGATGAGTGCTTCTAGCCGCCGCGGTCTGGCGGCAGCCGCGTTTTCGTCTTTGCGGCGCCGGCGGTATACTACTACGGTCACTCGTTCGCGCGCTTACCAGGAGCAAAGTCATGACCATCACTATTGAAGCCACCTACGAAAATGGCATGCTCAAACCCACCGAACCGCTGCCGCTGAAAGAACACGAAAAAGTCCGAATCACCGTGGAGCAGGGGGACAGCCCGTTGCTTCGAGCCTACGGCATCATGGGGTGGACCGAAGACACTCAAACCCTCGAATGTATTGCCCTGGATCCCGAGTTTCTTCCCGAGGAATCCCCATGATTCTCGCCACCTGACGCGCTTCCGCACGGCGGTGGAAACGGTCCTCCAGTCGCGGATCACAGTCTTGACCATCGCTCCCGCCCTCCTGGTGACGGCCGCAACGATTAGCCAGCAGTACGGACTCCTCACCAACGATGCCCTGACCGTGGCCCTCATGGAGGCGAACGGTTTGGCGAAGATCGCCAGCCACGACGCCGACTTCGACCGTGTGCCAGCGCTGACGCGCTACGCGCCCGTGTGATGCCTGGCCGGTGAGGTGCTTTGCTTGGCGGCGTGAACTCACCGTCCGTCCTTCTCTCTTCCTGTTGCTGTTTGTGGCAGCCGCGTTTTCGTCTTTGCGGCGCCGGCGGTATACTACTACGGTCACTCATTCGCGTGCTTATCAGGAGCAAAAGTCATGACCATCACCATCGAAGCCATCTACAAAAATGGCGTGTTCACGCCGAAAGAGTCCCTGGCTCTGCCCGAGGGCACGGAGGTCCGCGTGACCATCAACACCCTCCCGGAAGATACCGATCCGCTCGACGAAGTGATCGGCATCTGCGACGGCCCGCCCGACGGGGCCGCCAACCACGACAAGTATCTTTACGGGAACAGCACTCCGGCACGCGGTTAACCAGCAGCGACCGACCATACAGTCCTTCGCCGAGTCGTTCCGATGGCCGAGTTGTTACAAACTCTTGACACACTTCCCGGATCGATCCCGCTTGCCCAATCGTCTTCTTTGAGGCAATCGGGAGCCTGAACCAGGGGCCGCATGTAAACGTATGTATGCTAGGGATTGCGTAATTGGGTTGACTGGTTTGGAATGTCGGGCACAATAGGGATTAGGCAGGTTCGTCCGATTGCGAGGGCTATTTGTCTTGCTCTAGGCGCGTAGCACGGCTCCTGGCCTTTTCCTCCACGGCCGCGCGGCCGTGGCCGCATTGAAGGAAGAACAAACGAATGAAAGAAGGAAGGATGTCCATGACCCAGACGTTGACTCGTTGGCTGGGAGCCATGCTCGCCCTTGGGCTGCTGGCTCTCCCTGTCGGCGCGGAACAACCCAAGGCTGCGGCAGCCAAAGGCTCGCAGCCCTACGTGGTGCTGATTGGCATCAGCAATTACGCGGACAAACAAATCAAACCTCGTGTCCACGCCGAAGACGACGCCAAGGCTCTCTACAGCGCCTTCACCGACAAGAAGTATCTCGGCGTCGATGCCGAACACAGTCGGCTGCTGCTCGGCGATTCGGCCAAGACGCCCGGCAGCCAACCGGCCACCCGCGAGAACATTCTCAAGGCGCTGCGCTGGATCGCGGACAACGCCAAAAGCAATGACCTCGTCATTTTCGGCTTCTTCGGCGAGGGCGGTCCCCTCGGCGATAGCGGTGCGCATCGCTGCTACTTCGCCTCCGATTCGACCTTCGAGGGACGTAACAAGAACGCCGTGGCCGCCTCCGAAGTCGGCGAAGCGCTCAAGAAACTTAAGAGCCAACGCTTTTGCGTGCTGCTCGACGTGAATTTCAAAGGCTTTACCACTAAGGATAAAAAGGTTGCCGAGCCGACTCTGGGTACCAATCCCTACAAGGAATTTCTCGGCGACGACGGCTCCGAGGAAGAGGGGGCCAAGGCCGGTCGCGCTCTGTTCCTGGCTACCAATGGCCTGACGCCGTCGCTGGATCTCAAAGATCATGGCGTGTTCACTGCGGCCGTTCTCAAGGGACTTGAGGGCGCGGCCGACAAGGATGGCTACGAACCGGATGGCTTGGTGACGGTTGAGGAGTTGACCGAGTATCTCAGCAAAGAGATGCGCGAGTTGGTGCGGACCAACGGCAAGACCAAGGAGCAGAAGGAGCAATTCTTCATCGCGCTGGGTGGGCGGAGCAATCACTACGCCCTGACCACCAACCCCGCCGTCGAGGCCAAGGTCAAGACAAGGCTGGACAAATTCACGCAGCTGGTCAAGGCGGGTAAGGTGCCGGCCGAATACGCCGAGGAAGGCAAGACGCTGCTGTCGCGCATGCCGCGGCTGGAAGCGCAGCGTAGCCTTCGCAAGCAGTATCAGGCTCTCATCGACGGCAAAATCGACAGCGAGAAGTTCGTCAGCGAGCGCGATAGCATCCTCGCCTCCACGAAGCTGAAGCGCGCCGACGCGATGGAGTTCGCCGACAAGATCATGAAGGCCATCAAGCGGATCGCTCAGGGCTACGTCAAGAAGCTTAATCCCAATGATCTGGTCGCCTGGGCCATCAAGGGCATGTATCGACAAGTCGATGAGAAGATCCCCGAGAAGATCGACGAGAAACTGAAGAACATCGCCGATCTGAAAGAGGAAGAGTTGACCGTCCTGCTGGCTGACGCTCGCCAGGCGCTAGGCAAACGTGAAGATCTCGACAATCACAAGGACGTTGATTACACGTTGAAGCGCATGCTCTACAAGCACACCGATCCGTACACGACGTACATCGATCCCGAAGAGAAGCGGAAGATGGAAGCGGATATTCGCGGCCGCTTCCCCGGCGTCGGTATCCAGATTCGCAAGGACAGCGCCACGGATCAACTGCTGGTCGTGACGCCGATCAAGAACAGCCCCGCGTACAAGGCCGGCATTCAGGCTGGCGACCTCATCACGACGGTGACGCGCGAAGTGGACAGCCAAGGCAAGCCGCTCGATCCGCCCGAGGTCATTCCGACCAAGGGACTGGCGCTGTCCAAGGCCGTCACCAAAATCACCGGCAAGCCGGGCACCCCGGTCAAATTAACCATTCAGCGCGAAGGCGAAGATAAGCCGCTTGAGTTCAACCTGACACGCGGCTACGTTCAGGTCGAGTCGGTACTCGGTTTCAAGCGCAAGAGCAACGATGACTGGGATTACATGATCGATCCGGTCAACAAGATCGGCTACATCCGTCTGACCCAGTTCGCGCGCAACAGCTACGAAGATCTCAAGAGGGTCATGGACGACATGACCGAGCGCGGCATCAAGGGATTCGTCTTCGACCTACGTTTCAATCCGGGTGGATTGCTCGATAGCGCCGTCAAGATTTCCGACCTGTACGTCAATGACGGCGTGATCGTAAGCATCCGCGAGCGTGGCGTACCGGAGCAGGAGATCAATGGCCGGGCGCGCGGCAGTATGCTTGGTTTCCCGATGGTTTGCCTGGTCAACGGTTACAGCGCCAGCGGCAGCGAGATTGTGTCGGCCTGTTTGCAGGATCACGATCGCGCCCGTATCATCGGCGAACGCAGCTACGGCAAGGGCAGCGTGCAGCACATCCTGGAGTTCGATGGCGGCGACATCAAGATGACGACGGCCACCTTCTGGCGGCCGAGCAAGAAGAACCTTAACAAGTCCAGCACGTCCGGCAAGGACGAGGATGTGTGGGGCGTCACCCCCGATAAGATCATCAAGCTGTCGGCCAAGGAGCGCGTGGATCTCGACGAGCATCTGCACGCCACCGAGGTCATTCAGCGCAAGAACAAGCCGGCCGAGGTCAAGGAGTTCAAGGACAAGCAACTCGACGCGGCTCTGGAGTATCTGCGTGGCCAAATCCAGATGGCCGCCCGTGTGCCCGCGAAGAAAGCCGGCTAACCAATGCAGAATGCAGAATGCAGAATAAAAAACGCATTTGGTTTTCATTCTTCATTCTGCATTCTTCATTCTGCATTGAGTTGGTCCGTCTGTGCTTGACTGACCGACAAATCCAATGACGCTTACCAGGCCCATGAGGATCGCCTCATGGGTCTTTTTTCATGCCCCCTCTCGGTTGCCGCGCCCCCCTTCCTGGCGCATGATTGGTTCGCGGACAGCTGTAGCAGATAGCCCTCGGTTCACTGAGGGACCACGTACTCCCGGTTCCGGGGCGTGGGAGGATCCCCTGGTCTGTTCGCATACCACCCGTCTTTTGCTCCCATTCTGGGATGATCTCGACAAGGGGACCGCACATGAAACGGTTGTGTTTGGCGAAGTGGACGACGCTGGCTGGCGTCCTGCTGGCGGCGGGGTGCGCAAGCCCCTGCGGCAGCAGCGGCTGCGGCCGTACTTCATTCTTCCAGCGTTTCAGTATGTTTCGTTCGCGCTCGGCGTGTGGCTGCGATAGTTGTGGGGCAGGTGGTCCGGCGATCGGCTCCGGGCCAGTCTACAGCGAAGGGCCGATTCTGGGCGAGCCTCCGCCGCAGGGCACGATGCTCCCGGAGGGTGGGGCCGTGCCGCCGCCGGTATTTCAGCCGAACCTCGGCGCACCGGCTGTACCGCCCCCGGCGGCGCCGGGGATGCCCGAACGCTTCGTGCCCATTCCGACTCCGGCACCGACGGCTCCGGCCAATCCGTCCTCACGTTCGCGGACGTGATGCGGCAGAGTTGGGGAGCGGGGTTGCGTAAGCGCCCCGAGGGATTACTCTCTCGGGGCGCTTACGCAACCCCGCTCCCCAACTGTCATTTCTCAGCGTGCGTCAGCGCCTTGAACGCCTCACACAACAGCGGTGCGGTGTTGGGGCCGAGGCTGTTACCCTCGCCGTACTGAGCCTTCTTACGGCCGTAGCAGAAGGGCGGTTTCTCGTCCCATTGACGCTTCGGGAGGATGTAGCCAATCTCATCGCCGGCCAACCCGACCAGCATTCGATGCGGTCCACGCAATTGCTTGTAGATGGCCGGCTCGATGGACGCATCGGGGAAATCCGCTCCGGAATCGGCCGGATTCTGCACCTTGTCGAGTACCAATTCGGGATAAATCTCACCCGGAATGGCGGCAATATCGAGTTCGCCCAGACGCAGCCAGGCGATTTCGGTGCGCAGACACAGCGGCTTCCCTGCCTTGACATCCTTCGCCGCCTCCGCCTTATACGGATCGCCGGTCCACAGGAATGCCTCACGCTTGAGTACGCCTAATTGCCGAGCCAGCAGAAACAGCTTGTTGTCCAGCGGCAAGTACAACGCGCGATGCCGCACTTGCAGTGGCGTCAGCTTCACCGGACGAGCCGTTCTCAAGGCATTGTCGGCGACCTCCGCCAACAGTTCGCCGTAGCGCTGCGTCTTCGCGAAGGTGCCGTCCTCCAGCGCCTTGCCTGCCGCGCTCTTGACCTCGACGCGCAGCGAGGTCATCAGACCGCCGACGGTGCCCGTGAAATAGATGACGGGACAATCATGCTTGTTGCGCAGCGCCTTGACGACGGGGCCGACGAAATCGGCGCTGATTTGCGTGTTCTTGTCGCCGAGCGTTTCGGGATGGCAATTCCACTGCACGACAAGCCCCGCCGGCTTATTCTTCTTGTCGCGGAACTCCAGGGCGATAAGCTCATCATGCTTGACATAAGGCTCGCGCGCGTCGTGCAGCAGTTCCGGCGCGCGGGCGCTGCCGATGCGGACGCTGACGACTGTGCGGGCTGCGTCGGCCGATTTCACCGCCTCAATGATTTGCTTCTCGACGTGCGCGAGATAATCCGCATCGACTCCGCTCTGAAACGGCGTCGCACCCCATAGGCCGAGCGTGTCCGGTCCCTCATGGTTGTGCGTGCTGGAGACGAGGACGTAGGTGAATCCCGGTAGATTCCGGCGGACGCGCTCGACCCCCGGATGGAAGAAACCGACGAGATCGATCGAAACGAGAGCGATCTTGTCCTTGTCGTGTTGCAGCACGATGGCGCGAACTTTCAGGGGATCGTGAACGCCGGCGGCCTTGCGATTGTGTCCGAAACCGGCCATGAACACGGTTTTGTCTTTGACTTGCGGGGTGATGTCGGTCTCAGCGAAACCTGCTTGCAACTTGTCGTCGGCCGGCGCGGCGCGCGGGACATCGGGGGTGCAGAGAACGACGAAAGGGAGACCGAGCAGGACGAGGGCAAAAGGATAGCGTGACATGGGAAACTCCATTCCATCAGATTTGTCGTTCACGATTGGCGCGGTCAGCGCTGCGATGTGGGCACGTTCAATCCGTGCCGTTCCAGAATGGCCGCCAGTCGCCGCCAGATGCTTTCTGGGGATGTATCGCTCGCCTGTCGCAAACAGGTCAGCGCTTCCTCGCGCAAACTCGGCGCCGCTGGGCGAGTTGTCGTCTCGACGGCTTTGGACGCGGCTCGCGGCATGGCGCAGCGCTTGCCGTCGAGCGCTTCGTTGCACAACTCATCGGCCCGCTTGTTCTGCGCGCGCCGCACATGGCGAATCGTCACGGAGCCTGCAAAGCGGTCGCGCAGCCTGCATGCCTGTTCGTAAAGACCGCGCAATTCCTCATTCTTGACGCGATACTCGCCGTTCATCTGCTTGACCATCAACTCGCTGTCGCTGTGAAGGAGAACGCGATGATGCGTCCCCAGTTCAAGGGCGTGTTCGAGCGCACGCACGAGAGCCGTGTATTCGGCCTGATTATTGGTCATTTGACCGAGGCAGTCGCCTTCCTCAATGGGCGGCTGGCCCTCGGCCGCGATGACGTAGGCGAAGGCGGCGTCGCCGGGATTGCCGCGCGATGCTCCATCGGTATGAATGGTGAGAACGGTCGATTCGGCCATGCGATGTCTCCCGTAAACTATTGGGCGAACGGCGGCGTTAGCCGGCTGGTGAAAGCGATACCAGCCGGCTAACGCCGGCCGTTCGCCCAATTGAGGCAAGGCATTGTAGAATCCTCGTAGGGGAGACGTCAATCAAGGTAGGAAATCATCGTGAACAGCGGCGCGATTCCACGCTTGTTGATCCTGGAAACGTCGGGGCGCACCGGCCAAGTGGCGCTGGCGCTGGGCGACGAATTGCGGAGTGTGCGCCGGCTGGACGAAACGCGACGGCAGGCGCGCGATCTGGCGCCGGCGATGGCGGCGCTGTTGGCGGAGCAGGGCTGGCGGCCGCGCGAGGTGCAGGCGGTCCTCGTCAGTCGTGGTCCCGGTAGTTATACTGGCCTGCGCGTCGGCATCATGTCCGCCAAGACGTTCGCCTACGCCACCGGCTGCGCCCTGCTGGCCGTGGATACCTTCACCGCGATCGCATGGCAAGCTCCGCAACCCATCGCGCGTGTCGATGTCCTGGCCGACGCCCAGCAAGACAAAGTCTATGTGCAGCCGTTCGCGCGAGGTGCCGACGGCTGGCGTCCGTCGGCCGATCTGACGATTCGGCGTTTCGCCGATTGGCTGGCCGCGCGGCAGACCGATGCATGGGTCATGGGTCCGGGACTTCACAAGTGGGCTTCCCAATTGTCGGCGGATGTGCCGATGGTAGACGCGAGCTTGTGGGAGCCACGGCCGGCGAGTCTGCTGCATCTCGGTCTGGCTCGCTACGCTTTGGGAGAGCGCGACGATCCGTGGGCGCTGGAGCCGTTGTATCTGCGGCCCAGTTCGGCGGAGGAGCAATGGCGCGCGCGTTCGTCGTGAGCCGGCAGAGCCAACGCGAATTACGGGGGATTGACAAGCGGCACAAGGCAGACGTACCATATCTACTGTGCGGTTGGTGGAGAATGTCGTGTTCCCCACAACGAAGACGTCGCCCATCTAATCTCCTTTCGCACGTTCTCCGCCCCAGTTCGGGCAATGTAGCCCTCCAATGGATCGATCACTTACGGCGCTGAGGATCGGCGTCTCCGCTGGATGAGTCCGCACAATCGCGGTTCCAGTGGGTAGCCGGTTCCTCGGACAGACACGCTACTCGCGGTGATTGGCACGGGATTCGCAATGGTGACAATCTCCTGTCAGTACCGGGACAGCGCCAATTGGAGGCATTCATGGTTTCTGCTATCACACTCATCGCCACGCGCGGCCCGCTCGCGGGGCGAACATTCCTTTTCACCGAGCCGACAACCTGCGTCGTCGGCCGGGCACGCGACTGCACGATCCCATTACCCCTGGAGGTCGAGCATCTGGACGTTTCTCGGCGTCACTGCCAACTGGAGATTTCTCCTCCGGGCATCCGCGTCCGCGACCTTGGCAGTCTAAATGGCACTTACGTCAACGGTCGAAAGGTCGGCCAACGAGACGGTCGCAACGCGCCTGCGGATGCTGGCTGGAAGGGTTCGCCAGCCGTGGATCTGACGGCGGGAGACGAGATCCAACTCGGCGAACACACGGCGTTCCGCGTGTTTATCTCTCCGGCGGCCCCTCACACCGACTTATCCCGAACGGCGCGGCGATCCAGTGGCGAACTAAGGACGGAGGCGCTTCAGCCCTGGTGAGTGTACCCGCGTGATCCGGCGGGCCTCCTTCCACTCGATCCCGTCCTTCGTACCTTGGAGCAGCATTTTATGTGGACCAAAGACGCCCTGCATCATCTGATCCAGACGAAGCTGCACGATTACCAGTTCATCGTCGTCGCCAACCGTGAGCCGTATGTGCATCGCTACACGGCGGATCGTCAGATCGAGTGGGCGACGCCGGCCAGCGGAGCGGTGTCCGCCCTTGATCCGATCATGCGTGCCTGCGGCGGTGTATGGATCGCGCAGGGCAGCGGCGACGCCGATCGCAAGACGGCTGATGCCCAAGGCCGAGTCCGTGTGCCGCCCGATGATCCGTCTTACACGCTGCGTCGTCTGTGGCTGACGAAGGAACAGGAAAACGGCTATTACTACGGCCTGGCCAACGCGGGATTGTGGCCGTTGTGTCACGTCGCCTACACACGGCCGGTTTTTAATCCGCAGCACTGGAAGATATATCGCGAGGTGAATGAACTGTTCGCGCGAGCGGTAATCGAGGAGGCCGACGGCGAACCGACCTTCGTGTTCGTTCAGGATTATCACTTCGGCTTGCTGCCACGCATGCTCAAGGAGGCCGGCAACAATTTCATCGTTGCCCAGTTCTGGCATATTCCCTGGCCCAACGAGGAAACTTTCGCCACCTTCCCCTGGAAGGAAGAATTGCTCGACGGGCTTTTGGGCAATGATCTGCTTGGTTTTCATTTGCGTTCCCATTGCCGAAACTTTCTCGATTTGGTGGAGCGATCCCTGGAAGCGAAGATCGATTACGAAAGCGGCGAGATTATTCGCGGCGGCAAGGCCACGGTCGTTCGTCCCTTCCCCATCAGTATTGACGCCGAGGGGCACACGGCCACGGCCCAGACGCCCGCCGTGGATCGGCTGATAGAGCGCTGGCGACAGCAAACCGGCATCACCGAGGAGCGTATTGGCATCGGCATCGATCGCATCGACTACACCAAGGGCATCCCCGAACGATTGCGAGCGCTCGATCATTTTCTCGACAAGAATCCACGGTATCGCGAGCAGGTGGTGTTCATCCAGATTGGCGTGCCCAGCCGTATTCAGGTGCGCGCCTACAAATTGCTCGACGACGAGATTGACGGATTGGTCGAGCAGATCAATTGGAAGTGGAGTACGGATTCCTGGCAGCCGATTCAGTATTTCAAGCATAGTTTCTCGCAGCCGGAGATGATGGCGTTGCACCGGCTGGCGGATTTCTGCATCGTGCCGTCGCTGCACGACGGCATGAATCTCGTCGCCAAGGAATTTGTCGCCAGCCGCTTCGACGACGATGGCGTTCTGATTCTCAGCCGCTTCACGGGAGCGGCGCGAGAACTTAAGGACGCACTTCTGGTCAATCCGTTCTCCGTCGAGGAGATGGCTGGAGCCATTCGTCAGGCGCTGGAACTGCCGGAGGAGGAACGACGCAGACGCATGCAGCGCATGCGGTCGGAAGTGGCCGGTAACAACATTTTTCGCTGGGCGGGCAAGATTATCTCGGCGTTGCTCAAGTTCGACTTCTCCGAGGAGGTGCGCAGCGATGCGGAGTTGCTGATCCATACCAACGGTGCGGCGAAATAAGTTGCCGTGTCGTTTACGTTTCGCGAAACGTAAACGACACGGCAACTTATTTCGTGCCTGATTCTAAGCCGCTAGTGGCTCACTTTGTTCATGCTTCTTATGAGTATTACCCCGGCGCGAAAGAAGATCACTCACTAGCCCGGAGCGCCAGCGACGGGGAGCGGAAACCCGTCGCTGGCGCTCCGGGCTAGTGAGTGATCTTCTTTCGTGCCCGTAGTATCAAGCGAGCAACTCGGTCACCGGCGGCATCGGTGCGAGGAGAGAAGCATTCTAGCATCAGCGCATCCAGCGACGGACACGCGGATGCTGGCCGGCAGTTCCTTCAACGACGGAAAGCGGCTCCGCTCGGCTCAAATCCGGCAACGCGACCGCCGCTCCCTGGCCGCCGAGCGCGGCATGAAGATCGAGGTATTCCAGATAGAATCGTCGCGCCGCCGAGTCCGTGGCGATCTTCTCTCCCAATCGCCGCAGATCCTCCGGGGAGAGCGTTCCCTCGCAGAGTTGGGAGAGCCAATCCTCCAGTTCGACATCGGCGGATTTATCCTCTCCGAATTCACTCATATTATTCCCTCCGCCTCCAGGTTCGCGTTGACGCACGCCAGGAGTTGTCGCCGAATGCGCTGCAATGCTTTGTACAAGGTGTGAATGTTTCGCCCGGTGGCGTCGGCGATTTCCGGCACCGTTAGAAGCCGCTGGTAGTGTCGCTCCACGAGGTCGCGATCAGTCGGGCCGAGTTTCGCCACGCAGCCATCGAGCGCTTGCCGCCGCGCCTCCAACAAATCGTGCGTCTCCTCTCGTTGACGGGCGAGGTTTTTCAGTGCGGAATCGTCCAGGAACCCGGCCCAACGCCGGTTCTTATCGCGGTTCTTGCGGACTTCCAGGAGGGCGAAGCGGAACGCCAACGGCAGGAACGGACGGTTCAAATCGAGTTGGCTGGCCTTCCGCCACAAAGCCACGCAGGTCGCCTGAAGCACATCCTGAGCGTCGGCGGCATTGGGCAGCAGGGCGAAGATGTAACGATAAACATCGGCCTGATTTCGCACCCACAACCGGAGCAACACCTCCGAGTTCGATTCCGCTTCCGACACGCTTCTTTCCTCGCTGCCATATGTTCCTCCATCCTAATCCCCACTGTCGGACGATTCTTGGTATCGTCGCTTCGTCCAATCCGGAGTTCTTTGTGATACGATCCACGAATCACGACCCACGAATCACGAGTTGCAGCGATGGCCGATTACTTCCTCTGTCTCGACGCGGAAACCTTCACACGCCAAATCCGTCCCGCGCTGGCAGCCAGTTGGCGACAACGTAGTTTCGCACCCTGCCGCGATTTGTGTGCCGCCCTTCTGCCCGCCGCGCGCGAGTACACCGCGCGCTACCACACCGGCGACGACGAAACCCTTGTCTCCCAGGTTCCGCACGGCCTATCGTTCGATCGCGCTTGCTGGCGGCTATTGGTCGGCGAAGTGTTGTTGTTCGCGGCCATCGAGATCCCCGAATTCCAGAGCAACGCCGAGACGCTATGCTGCCTGCTGGCTCCCGATAAGTATCGAAGCGAGGCGACAAACCGCGAGCATTTCGCCTCCATCCAACAAGTCTTGTGGGGTAGCCGTGACCTGACCTTCGGTAGCGCCGCCTATCGTCCCGAACAAGCCGGTTACAATGACCCCGACGACGTGGCGCGGCTGGCAGCGTATCTCGCCACGATACGGCCCGAGAGCTGGACCGTGGACGAGCTTTGTGAGTTGCGCGCTGCGGAGGACGAAGAGGAACGGGCCGACGAACTGGCTTTCGTTCGGGAGTGGTTCCCGGTTCTGGTCGAGTTGTATCAGCGCGTTCAGGCGCGAAATCAAGTGTTGGTGATCGAGAGCATTTATTGATCGGTCATCGTTCCTGTAGAGGCAGCAGGCGCGGACGCGGTACGACGACGCCGACGACGCTGCCGTGACGGTGCTGCAACTGCGCGAAGTTCAGCCGCAGGAATCCGTGCAATGCGCGGTCGGCACCATTAGAGAGATAAGCGCGGGCGAGGTCGGCCATGTGGACGTCGTACAGGCGCTTGCTGTGCGTATGCAGGGCGCAGCGCCCTTCGTGGCGACGCAGATCGCCCTCGAAGTTTGGGCTGATGTGATATAGTTCGTGGAACAGCGTAATGAATTTGTCGTCAAAGTCCTGATCGAGAAAGCGCGGCAAACAGAACGTCACGAGGTAGAGCATCTCGCGTCCATTGACGAAATAGCGTTGTACCTGATACAGCCCGCCACCGCGTCGCTGCCGCGTCAGTTGTCCCTGACGAAAACGCAGCGGCGTGACGCGCGCCTGCAAACCGTGCTTGCGGCCGCTGCGCGCCTGCGTCATGCCGAACAGCAAACGCGACACGTCGATATGTTTCAGTTCTGGACAGTGACGGACCACGTCGCGGCACAGGGCGCGGATGTGGCCGCAGAAATCGAACGGTTGATTCACGGGACCGCTGGCCAGCCAGGGCGGTGCTTCCAGGCCCATCGTCGGCCGGCGTGTCCGAGCTGGCAGACGCACGGCGCGCAGCGGCAGCGGATAATGTGGTTCGTCCCACCTCAAAATCAGCGGCAACGCTACGTTGCCATCAAGCGGTTGACTGTTGGCCACGCCTGTTCTCCCGAGAGCCGAATAAATCGCAACCACCGTGCCGCGTTCCGACTCGCTTCCTGCCTGGCTTCCGCGTGTCGATGTGAGTTCCGATGTGTTTATACTGATCGATTCTTTCCGCAAATCCAGTAAATTCCGAGTTTGTTTCCATCCGATACAAAAGGCAAGACCTCGCGCCAGAAGCTTTACCTCGATCCATCCGGGCGAACGGCCCGCAAGACGGAGTACCATCCTCATGAAAACGATACGCCGCTGGCCAGGGTTTTGTCTGGCTGGTCTGGGTTTCGCACTGGTGACGCTGAGCGGGTGCCAAACGTGGGTGGCGGGCATGACTTTGCCGTCGGGCCACTATCTGGAGCATCCACCGCAGTATATTCCACCGTCGCCGCCGTTCCCGCTGCCTCGCGAATTGGCTGGCCAGGAAGCGGCGGCGGCGGCGGCCATTCAGGCACCGCCAGGCGTGCCATTGCCGCCGCCACTGCCGGCGCCGTAGCGCAACGGTTCCGTGTAGCCGCAACATCGTTCGGTTAAGAGACAGTCCCTGAATGGTGTGGCGGCACGTTTTCAACGTGCCGGAGAACGAGAAAACCCAGCAAAAGGGCACGTTGAAAACGTGCCGCCACACCGTTAGGGACAGTCGCTCGCGATGCTCCGGACGTTTAATGGGGAGACCTGGGCCAGATAGGAGCCGTTCGACAAGATGCGCAGCGGCGTAAAGATCCGTTGGCTCTTGTTCCGGCGACAGCGGGCAGGCGTGGCTGTCGCGACGCTGCGTGGCGTACAACGCTGTCGGGCGGAATAACCACAAAGTATCAGATGGCTGTGGCTTGTGCCTAACCGAGCGGTATTGCGACGACACAGAGGCTGACGATCATTTCTCGAATTGCAGTGCCTCCTCGACTTCCTTAACGAGGTCCGACTCGGTGCGGCGGCGTTCATCGAGAAAGGCGCGGGCGCTGGTGTCATCCTTGCAACAGAGCGCGTAACGAACAATGGCGCGCTGCATAAGGGGGGCATCGAACCCCTTCTTGCCGTACAGGGCGAGAATGTCGCCGGTGCGTTTGCGGATGTCCCAGCGGCGCATGTCCTCAATGGCGATGTCCGCCAGTTCGCCCTGACTAATCATCGCATCCAAACATTTGAGTACGTTCGTCTCACTCTCTTTCGGCTGCGCGCCATGGAAAAAGCTGACGGTGCGCGCCACGGCCAGGCGGATCGGCAGCGACTTCCGGCTGTCGCGCAGCAGCGCGGAAGCCAGATCCCAGCCCTCGCGCGGCCGCAAGTGGATGTAACCGCCAAGAATGCCGTCGTAGGCGTTGACGGTGCGTTCGCTGGTGTCATCGAGAAGCGTTTGCAGGAAACGCGCGTCGGCGTCGGCGCCGCATGCGCCCAGCAACAGCGCGTAAACGCTCAAGCGTTCGCTCGGTGTTCGCTTCTCCTTGAGCCAGCCGCGCAATTTCTCCGCGTCCAGCTTGCGCGCCACCTGCGCGATGTCCTGATCGGTGGCCTTGGCGAACTCCAGAAAGGCATCGCGGGCGATCTCCGGATCGGCATTCTCCAGATAGCGGAAGAAGAAAAGCAGGTTGCCCGTGCGATCCTTCGGATCGAGTTTCATCAGCTTGCGTGTGTATTCGACCGCGCCGGCACCCTGGAGCGGAACGCCGCGGAAGGGATCGAGCTTGTCCTTGAAGATGTCGCAGAACACCAGATAGCGCGTCGGATTTTTGCGATCCACCGGCAAATAGCGCGATACCGTGACGACTTTCTTGTCGCGCAGAAAAGGATCGGAGCGGAGAACTTCGGTCAGCCGTAGTTCCGTGGTGCCGGCGCCGGCGTCGGAGCTTTCGGCGGTGCCGATGAAGATGATGCGCGCGGTCTCCAGAGCCGCCTCCTGGCGAAACGTGGGAGATTGCCGAAGCGCGGCACCGCACAGGCTGCACGCGGTCGCCGATTCGGGCACAGCCAGCAGCAGACCGGCGAGAGACAGTGCGAGCATTGACCAACGCAACATCGTGGGTTTCTCCTTACTTGACCAGCCCGCAGCGCCAGCAAGGACTTCCCTTGCTGGCGCTGCGGGCTGGCGAAGACGACAATTACTTGGCCGGCCCGGACGTGGGCGGCGTCTGCTCCAGTTTCAGCAGTTCCTCGGCATCGGCAACCATCTGAGCGTCCTGTTTGCGTTGCTCGGCTACGTAAGCGGTTGCCACCGCATTGCCCTTGCAACTCAGAGCGTAACGCAAAACGGCGCGACGCACGATCGGGATCTCCTTGTAAGCCTTCGTATCCCGCAGACTGAGAACGCGGTTGGCCATGTCCCAGCATTCGCGCTTGCGCATATCGTCCACGGCCAGGTCGGCGATGTCGCTCTGATCCAGCAGCAAAGCCATGCCCGCCGTCCGTTCCTTTTTGCTCACCAAATCCGGGCGCGAATCCCACAGGAAACGCACGGTGCGCAACGCGGCGTAGCGGAGCATGAATTCTTTCTTGCCGTCCTTGAGGATGTCACGGGTGTACGCCCAGCCTTCTTTCGGCTTGAGCATGACGTAGCCGGCCAGCATGCCATCGACGCCGCTGCCGAGGCGCTTGGCCGGATCGTCGAGCAACTTACGTAACAACTCGGCATGCTTGGCGTTGCCACAGTGACCGAGCATTGATGCGTACAGGCCATAGCGAAAAGCCGGTGTCTTTGGATCGGTCAGCCACTTCGCCACGCGGTCGGCCGGCAGGCTCTTGGCCATGTCCTTGTAGTCTTTGTAATCGGCGTTGCCGAATTCCTTGTAGGCGTCGTTGGAAATCTCCAGGTCGGGATTGTCCAGGTAATCGAAGAAGAAACGCAGCCGTTTGCCGATCGTCTCGTCCTTGTGTTTCAAAGCGCCAAGCAGATACTTGGCCACATCGCCATCCTTGAGGACCGGCAACACGCGATAGGGATCGATCTTGCCCTTGAAGACATCGCAATAAACCAGATAGCGATATTTGCCGCCCTCCGCCTGCGGCGGCAAGTAGCGATCCAGGCGAACGGTCCTCTTGGTGCCGGCGAGAAGATCGTCCTTCTTGCCCGCCAACTCGTTCTTGATAATCGTCTCGACAACGAGGTCGGTGGTGCCGTCGCCGTTGTTCTGTTGTTTGGCGTTGGCCAGTTGGCCATAGAGAACCAGCTTGGCCTGCGCCACCTCGCCGGTCATCGTCGGCCCTTGCATGCCGCAGAAGGGGCAGGCTCCTCCCGGCGAGATGAGCAGCACCAAGGCGAGAAGGGCGATTACCAAAAGAAGGGCACGTTGCGGCAGGCCAGTCATGTGCGAAGACTCCTTGCGCAATCAGGGGAGCATCCAGAATACCTTCTATATTATGCCGCTTCGACCAAGTCGAGAGCAAGCCGGCAACCCGGCCCCTCTCCCGAATTTGGCAAATTCAGGCAAGCGAGGAAAAGTATACGGGTCAAGTGACACGGCCGGCATAGCCGGTGCCCTACGGATAGAGAGATAGAGGTTGCGTTCAGCCGCTCATGGTGTCCACACAAAAGGAGTTTGCTCATGGTCCACCTCCGTCCGCGTCTGCTCGTTCTGACGCTGCCGGCCTTTCTGGGGTTGGCAGGGGCTGCCGCGCCGCTCGCGGCGGCCGAACCGCCCGCGATGCGTGAACTGCGCATTCAGCAGGTCGGCGATGTCACCTATTTCCACGTCCAGTTCGCCACGCCCAAACGGATGACTCCGGGCGGCGAGGTGCGTCTGGTGCCGCAAGACAATGAGGCCAGCCACGTCTGTCAACGCCGCGCGGATGAGCGCGGCCTCGCTGGTCCCAGAGGCGCTCCGCCGGTCCGGGAGGCGAGACCCGAGAGCGCTCCCCGTGAACAGCCCCCAGCGGCGCCACGCCAGCCCGTGCCCGTAGACGGTATCGAGTTCACCGGCCGACTGCACGGCAAGGGCGAGGTCCAATTTGTCCTGCTATACCCAACGGAAAACCGAACGCCGCGCCTCGGTCGCTTCAGGCCAGCGATCCTGCGCGGCCAACCGCGCATCAACTGGGCCGAGACGTCTGTCGTACTTGATTTCGACAAAGCCAAGAAGATCGCCCTGCCCGCTGCGGCCAAGGAGCGCCGGGCGGCACGCGAGGACAAGGCAGCGAAGAATCAACCTGCTCAGTGGCCGGTTCGTGACGATCTCGAAGGCTTGTGGGTTCTCGCCCAGATCGATGAGTTCGCTCGTCTGCAAAATGAGGTGACGGAGTTCGGCTTCTATAGCTTCGCCATCCAGGCCGCCGCTCGCAAGCATCATGTCCCGACCCGGCCGGAACTGAACTGGAACCGCGGCGGCATGCCCAACCGCGGCCGGCAAGGCGGTCTCATCAACCAGGAGTTGTACGAGACTACCACGGGAGCAACCGCCATTGCCGAATCGCTGCAATTGCAACGCATGCTCAACGCCAATTTCCGCGATACTGGCAAACGCAGTATCCCCATCGCCAAAATCGAGGGCATTGATGTCGCCGAGCATCCGTGGGACAAGATGATGGGCGATAAGAAGCCTGCTCCCGAGCCGATGGCCAAGCTGATTCCCAACGACAACTACTACATTCACTTCAAGAACGTCCGCCAGTTCATCACGTTTTCGGACCTGCTCGATCAGTGGGGCACGAATCTCATCCGCGCCTACGAGGTGCATAGCCGCGACTACCGTCTCAAGGAACGCTATCAACAGCAGCTTTGCCTGCGAACCACGGAACTGGGCCGGAAGTTTGGTCCCGTCGTTCTGCGCGGCCTCGCTATTACCGGCAGCGACGCCTATCTGCGTGAAGGCTCCGACGTGGCGATCATCTTCCACGTCGCCAATCGTCCTCTGTTCCTCGGTGCCGTGCAGCCATTCATTGAGGAGGCACGCAAAAAGTTCGGCGATCAACTCAAGGAACGCAAGATAGAGGAGAACGGCGTCATCATCGAGAGTTTTACGACGCCGCTGCGCGAAGTGAGCCTGCACCGGGCGACGGTGGAAGAATATGTCATCTATGCGAATTCGCCGGTCGGTCTGCGGCGCATCCTCGCTACCTATCGCGGCGGACACAAGGCCTTGGCCGACGCACGCGATTTCCAGTACATGCGAACCATCTTCCGCCACGACGACAAGGATGAAGCCGGCTTCGCGTATCTGTCCGACGCCTTCATCCGCCAACTCGTCGGGCCGGCCAGCAAGATTAAGGAGAAACGCCGGCTGGAGGCGCTGACCAGCATGGTCATGCTGAACGAGGGCGCTCTGTATCACGCCTGGGAGACGGGCAAACCGCCGGCCGATCACAATAGTCTGTTGGCATCGGCCGGACTCAAGCCGGAGGAGGTTTATCTCCCGGAAGGCCGGGATCTTCTCTGGAATCCGCAACAACAGGTTGCCGTCTCCGAGGTGTACAACACCGTTCACTTCGCCACGCCGCTCGTCGAATTGCCCATCGAGCAAATAACCGAAGCGGAGGCGCAGGCGTATCGCCAGTTTCGCTTGCAGTATCTTGGCCTCTGGCGGCAATACTTCGACCCCATCGGCCTGCGCATCGCCCTCGATGACAAGCGCGTCAAACTTGACACCTACATCCTGCCACTGGTGGCCAACAGCCAGTACAACGAACTGCGCCGCGTCACCGGCGAAGGCACCGTGAGTCTCGATCTCGGCAGTATCTCCCCCAAGACGATCGCGCAATTCATGATGCACCTGTCGCCCAACGTCGGTGAACGCCGGGGCCTTCTTGGTCTACGAGGCACCGGCGGTGCGGCAGGCGACGTGATGACGCTGATCGTCTCGGCACTGGACCCAGTCGGCAAGTGGGTACTGATGCGCGCCGATGATAGTCCTGTTTATGGGCAGTTGGCCGACTTGCTGGAACGCAGCAACGAGGGTGGAAATGTTGATATCGAGCGTGTCGCACGGCTTATCTTCCAGATGCCGGTTATGGTCGGCATGGATGTGAAAAATCCGCTGAGCTTCGCGGCAACCCTGGCCGTGGCGCGGACAAGTGTGATGAAAGCGGCACCCGGAGCGTTGACCTGGGAACCGCTGGAAAAGCCTTACAAGGGCGTGTCAATCGTGCAGGTAAAGGCGACGCCGGCCGGCATGCAGCAGGTGCCAATCGTCTCGTCGCGCGGCGGCAAGGATCCGTTTCTGCCTGCCGTGTATTATGCCATGATCGAGGGCGCGTTTTACCTTACGCCCAACGAGGCGATGCTGCGCGATTTCATCGATCGCGCAAAGGACAAGCGCGAAGGCAAGGCTGAGACGGTGCAAGTCAACAGTTCGCTGTATGTCTCGCCGGGCGCGGCCCGTTTGACGCGCGGCCTGCTGCAAAAGTACCTGGAGAAACAGATCCACGAGCAGGCACTGGCGAGCGCGCCCATCTGGTATCCCCTCTATCACAGTGGCCTTATCATGGAAGGAGCCGACCGCGTGACGGTGGACGCCCTGGCCGAGCGTTATTATGGGTTTGTGCCCGTCAGCCCAGACGGTGCGGCCTATGGATACGATCGGCGCACGGATGAGGTGCGCAACGAGCGGCACGGTTCGCCGGCGCGACCGAAGACGCACAAGACGTTGGCCGAGAACGCCCAGATCAAGCAGTTGTTGGAGCAACTGATCTCGATCCGGGCGGATCTGCGTTTCCGTGAGGACGGCATCCACACGACGCTGACAGTGGATCGCCAAGCAAAAGAGAAGTAGCCATCGTATGCAGTAGGTGCCGCGAGCCGAGCGGCACTTGTTCCAGTCCCGCTCGGCTCGCCGGACCTACCAGCGCGTAGATACCGCGAGCCGAGCGGCACTCGTTCCAGTCCGGCTCGGCTCGCGGCACCTACTGCATACAGTTACTGCCTGTTACAGCTTAAGCAACCCGCGTGCTTCCGCATAACCGGGCGCGGTTTGGCCGTATTCACTGGCCGTAACGCGAGCCAGGGCAACGAGGTGCCGTTGACGGAATACGGGACGGGTGGCGGCGTATTCCTCCGTCACCGTGCGATAGTATTTCTCCGCGTGCAGTGCGCCATCCTCACTGACGGCATAGCGGAGCAGCAAATCAAAGACGCGCCGGGACGGATGCCCCAGTTCGCCGTAGCGATGCACCAGCGCCGCCGCGCCCGCCTGGTTCTTCTCCTTGATGGCCGCTTCCGTCAACTGAAGCAGACGATCCGCGTCCTTCGTGTCCACCTTGGCGAGATGCTCGGCCAAGGAGTAAGGCTCCTTACTCTGACCGCCGTTCTGACCGGCCGTGTGGTAGGCACCGCAAATCAGGCTGGCGAAGGTGTTCCGCGCGTTGCTGACCCGCGCGATGTTGCGCCAGGCGTTGGCGGAATCGGAGGCGTGGACGCCCACGGAAGCACCGTGGACGCTGCCGATCGGCTTGCCGGGTTCCGCGCGTTTCCGTCCCGGATCGCACAGAACCAGCCGGTTCGCCGCCAGTGAGATGGCCTCGCCGATGGACTCCGGCGACATGCCTTCGGCCAGGGCTGCCGCGACCGCGTCGGCTGCGCGATCGCGCCCTTCACCGTAGATCGTCTGGCTCAGATGCTCGATCCATTTATCCTCTGCCTTGCGCTCACCCGGTTTGCGAGCCGCCAGGCGATATTGATCGAGCAACTTCGGCAAGGCCGCGCGGATGCCCGGTGTGCGTTTGCGCTCGGCCAGCGATTTCTCCGCGTCCACGCAGTAGCGCACCGACTGGCGAAGCAACGTGTGGGCGTGCTGTGCGCCGGTCAGATCGAGCATCACCCAGGAGCGCCACGCCAAGACGACGCGATGAACATCCACCTCATCTTCGACGGCGAACTGCAAATGGTTGAACGCCTCGCCGACAGGACCGCGTGCGAGGGCGGCGAATGTCTCTTCGGCCCCCTTCATGTCGCGGTGGCGCGTCGCCTCACGCAGCAGTTCTCCGCCGTTGTGATCCTTCGGTAGGTCGGCGGATTGGACGGGGTGCAAGGCCTCACGCTTGCGTCCGCCTTGCTCCTGAATGCGATTGCTGTTGCGATAGAGAACCTTCAGGACGGGCAACGGCCGCTGCGCTTCCGGCAGTTCGGCGGCCATCTGATATGCCGGTGCCAGGGCCATCAAAGCATGATAGCCCGTATAATCGTGTCCGCCGAACGTGCGCGCGTTGGCCAGCGCTCCCGCAGCGGTCAGCGTGCGCAGGTCGGTCCCCGCTTTCATCTTTTCGATGAGAACCGGCAACAGTTTGGCGATGGGCGTCTCCTGCATCAGCGCGACCAGCGGTTCCAGTTTGCCGAACGTCAGCGCTTCGGCCCCTTCGCCAGCCCAGGCCGGCGCAAGTTCCAGATCGGTGGCCACTGCCGAGCCGAGGCTGGCCACCAACATGCCCCGGCCCACGTCCGCCAGAAATGCCCGACGATTTTGCTTGGCCATGATAGACCCTCCAACCATTTGCGTGCCCGCGTGTATGGGGAAACATTCTCCCTTGATTCATCGCACACCGGAGCCTTCGCCGCAATCATATTTTCGCGCTTCTCGACTCTTTCTTGGTAGCCTCTTGCCCCGCGAGAGACTCTCGTGCAGGATAACGAGTCTGGCAGAGATTCCAATCGACCCACCTAGGAGTACACTATGTCCGCCAATCAACCGCACGCGCATTCGCCCCGCATCGACCGTCGTGACGTCCTCCTCTCCGCTCTGGCGGCCGGCGGCGTCGCCCTGGCCGCGAGCGAAAAAGCCTCCGCCGCGCCGGCCGTCCAGCCAGACTCACGCCGCGCTTCGCCGCGACGCTACGACATGAAAAAGTCGATCAACTTATGGGCGTTCCCCTATCCGCAACGCATGACGCTTCGCGAGTGCTTGCAATTGGCCAAGGATGCCGGCTTCGACGGCATTGAGTTGAATTACGATCTGGAAAACGATCTCTCGCCGAAGTCCGGCGCGAAGGAATATCAGGCCATCCGCAAGATGGCGGCCGATATCGGCATCGCCATCAGCGGCCTATGTTCGTTTTTGTATTGGCCCTATTCGCTGACGAGCAACAAGGCCGCCGAGCGGACGCGCGGCCTGGAGTTGGCCGGACTGATGATGCAGGCCGCTCACGAGGTCGGCACCGAGAACTTGCTCGTCGTCCCCGGAGCCGTGGGCATTCCGTGGATCAAGGATCACGATCCCGTCGCCGCCGATGTGTGCGATCGCCGCGCCCGTGAGGCGATCGCCAAGCTGGTGCCGAAAGCGGAAAAACTCGGCGTCTATCTGAACATCGAAAATATATTCTTCAATGGCTATCTGCTAAGTCCGCAAGACATGAATGCCTTCGTGGACAGCTTCCACAGCAAACACGTTCGCGTCCACTTCGACACCGGCAACATCATGCTGTTTCAATTCCCCGAACACTGGATACCGATTCTCGGCCCCCGCATCAAGAACATCCACCTGAAGGAGTTCACCAAAAAAGGCACGGACCACTCGCTCGAATCGTTCCGCCCGCTGCTGGACGGCACCACCAATTGGCCGGCGGTGACGGAGGCGCTCGACAAAATTGGCTATCGCGATTATCTCACATTCGAGTATTTTCATCCGTTTCCGCATTATCCGGAGGCGTTGATTCATCAAACCTCCGATGCGCTGGATCGCATCCTTGGACGAAAGCGTTGACACGCCTGTTTCGCGTATACTTTTTCTCGCTTTTTACTTGACAAGTGGGAAAATATAATGCGGAAACGAAAATGAAAAATTGTTAAGTATTGCTGTGCCCGAAATACGGACATCTCTTTTGTTGCTTGACATAAATCCACACCCTTGCCGGAGAGGGGGACTGTCACTATGTTCGCCATTATCCGCATGTCTTACTTCCGAGCGTGCAAACCGCCCTGATGGATGGAAGGGCATCACGCGCATTGCAGGTGGAGAGACAGCGAGGATAATTGAGGGTGCAATAACATTTTGGAGGGTTGGTTATGTTCCGTTTCCTCTCATCGCCCCGGTCGTTGGCCTTGCCGGTGATGGCATTCCTCAGTTCCATCCTCTTAGGGGTGTCTGGATGTGGGAGCGGCGCTCAGGACGGCAACGAGGTCGAGGGTATGGTCAAGCTCGGTGGAACTCCTCTCACCGGCGGAATGATCGTATTTGTCAGCAAAGCCGATCCGAAGTTGACGGCCTCGAGCGGAGTGGACAGTAGAGGCCACTTCCGGATCGTGATGGCACCGTTGGGACTTGTCAGCGTCCAGATCCAGCCAGGACCGCGCTCCTCCGATCCTCAGGCACCGCCTCCTCCGAACATACCGAAGAAGTACCAGAGCGCGAATACCACCGATCTTTCCTACGAAGTGAAGAAAGGTAAACAGACGAAGGATTTTGAACTGGCTCCCTGAGCGATGTTTGTACTCTTCCGTATCCGCCAGTTTTTACGGACGCCGGAATACCTTCCCGGTTTTGGCGGCTTGCAGCTTAGAGGCAGTAGGGTGTGTTGACGTTCACTCCGCAACCCCTATCCTTCAAGGCGTTTACGGCGGGAGCGTTCAGCGGTCGCTTTGACGCAACCTCCGTATTATGCGTCACTTGCGGAACGAACGTCAACACGCCCTAACTTTTTGACGACGAGCCATCGCTGGCGCTCCAGACTGGTAATTCATTCTGTTAGTGTCTTTGATACGTGTTCACTGGTTTCGGACGAATGATAGTTCACCAAGGGACCATCCCTTGGCGCGCTGCCACGATCCCCCTCATCAGGATCGCGGCCCTTGTCTTCCCTCTTTTCGGATGAGCGGAGTGTTCCTTCTT
>DATNCY010000310.1:0-5046 GCA_035553375.1 Gemmataceae bacterium | reverse complement strand
GGCTGGCGTTGTCGATTCTGCAACAGGACACTTCGAGCAACGACAGCCTTCGCGGCAAGCGTTTGAGCGCCGGCTGGGACGAGGACCGTCTGCGAAAGATTCTCACTGGATTTTGTGGCAATTAAGATGCGATTGCCCTGCGTACTCCGTCTCCAAGCGAAACCGCGCTACGTCGAACTGAAGTTCGCCAATCGCCACCAGGATCGGCTCGCGCAAATTGCTGGGGTTCGTGAAGACCTGGATCGCCCCTTCGTCGGCCAGTTGCTCCAGCCCTTCGGCCATCTGCTTGCGACGAGCGTTTTCCCGGCAGCGGATGACGGCGAAACGCTCCGGGCTGAATTGGGGCAGTCCCTCTAAATGTCCATCGACTAGATTCTGCTCCTTGTCTGCTCCCTTTTCCGTCGCCGCCCTCACTCACTGAATTCAGGACCGTGACGATTAACCGGAGGGAGACGCGGTGGTTGCCCCTGGAACCATTCATCAAGGTGGAGTGATGGATAACGCATGTACGGTGTCTTCCTGTAGAAACCCTAAGAGGCACTAACTTTATGAAGCTCTGACGTTTTAGCGAGCCTCCCGCGTAAGCGGGGGGAGCATGCAACTCCCCCCGCTTACGCGGGAGGCTCGCCAGTTGGTTAGTGCCTCTAAGACCATGAAGTAGGTTCCGCTTGCCGAGCGGAACCTTGTCCAAACAGGTTCCGCTCGGCAAGCGGAACCTACTTCAGTCGGTTAGAGCCTTTAGGGCGGCGTAAGGAAAAATGCGGGAGTGTTTGTGATTTGCGAATGGAGACGGACGTTGGAAAAAGGGTAAGCCTTGTTTGGTTGCCGTTTGATGGTTTCCAATTTGAAAAAGAGGAGTTTCATCCCTCGTTCCAAGGTCCATGACTTTTCATTCAACTCACTTCTACCAACATAACGGACCCCACGGCGAAGGACAAGGTTCGTCTTCGGCCCCCGCTCACGACGAGGCCGGCGTGTTCTCCGCCAGCAGGCGAGCGCGAATATCCGCCGGAATCTCGATCGATTCAATCCCGCGTCCTCCCGAAAGCATGCGACAGCAAACGGCGCTGATACGCCCTCGCGCCACCGGCGCTCCCTCATGGGTGAAGTCAAACGAATAGGTCACCGACTTGCCGCCGACCCGCTCCACATGAACCGCAATCTCCACCACATCCTCGAAGCGCACCGGACGTAGGAAATCACACGTCGCCGACACGCGCGGAAAACCGAGATGCTCTTCGCCCCACGTCATCGACACCGATAGGCCGCGAGAACGCAGAAAAGCCACCTCAGCGAACTCCATGTAGCGAAAAAAATTGCTGAAGTGAATGATGCCGGCCATATCGGTATCGCAGAAATCAACGCGACGGCTGACGCGAAACGGCGCGGACATGATAAACACCTCAGTGTTCAGTGTTCAGTGTTCAGTGTTCAGTGTTCAGTGTTCAGTTTTCAGTGTTCAGTGCAAGACCACTGCTGAACACTGAACACTGAACACTGAAAACTGTGTTTCAACGTGTGTACTCGGCATAGATCGCCGCCGTCTCCACGGCCATGCGCTCGGCGTGGAAGCGCGCGTGGACCGCCTCTTTGCCCTTGCGACCTAATTCGTCTCGATGAGCGGGATTGTCGAATAATTGCCGCAGCGCGCGGGCCAGATCGTGCGGGTCTTCCGGGTTGACGAGCAGACCACCGCCGGTTGCCTCGATCAACTCTGGGAACGAACCATGACGCGGCTGCACCACGGGAACGCCGTTGGCCAACGATTCCAGAACGTACAATCCCTTCGGCTCGCGGTACGTCGTCGGCACGGACAGCACATCAAGGCCATGAAGAAAACGCACCTTACTGTCATGGTCCGGCGATTCGACGTGCAAGAAGTGATCGCCCAGGCCGCGCTCGCGCAGCTTCTGATGAATGTCGTTGAAGTAGGCGCGATTATTGTCGCCGAGCCAGCCGGAGACGTGCAAGCGACAACCCTCCGTACCCGGCGTTTGCCGCAAAAGATGGAATGCTTCGGCGAGAACGTGCAGTCCCTTTTCGGGACAAATGCGGGCGAAATAGCCAATGGTGAATGGACGCGATTGTTCCGGGCGTGGTCCGCCGTAACCCGCGAGGTTGAGGCCGGGGTGGACGACGTGAATGCGCGAACGTGGAATGGCGAAGTAGTCGGCCATGAAGTCGGCATAATAGCCGGAAGTGGCGATAAAGCCATCAATCTCGCGGCAATGGACGCGAACCAGCGCCAGACAGCGGCTGCGATGCGACTCCGGCAGCGATTCGAGATAAATGTCATCGCCCTGGAGCGAACACAACACCGGGATGCGGAGTTGTTGTTTCAGTTCGTGAATCATGCCCGACAAGAGCGCGCTGGTGAGGTTGATGATTTCAGGCTTGACCTCACTCGCCAGCCAACCAACGAGTTTGGCTACCTCTTTACTCTGATGACCATGTTCGCCTTCGAGCATCGATACCGTCAAATCGCCCAGGTCCTGAGCCTGCGTTTTGACAGCGAAACGCGACACCCAGCGCAATAGCGACGGCGCATCAAGCAATCGATCGAGAAACCAGGGCGTGCGGCGAAAGAGGCCGAGTTTCTGTTGCAAGTAGACGTTGATGCCGCCGAAGAAAACGCGCTTTTGGCTGACGTTCGGTTCATCGGTGCGGATCGGCGTGTAGGTGGGAACGAGGAGCGCATCGTGTCCCTGGCGGGCGAGGGCGGCCACCAGAGTATTGTCGTGCATGCAGCTGCCGCAGAACATGCCGGCAGCGCCTGCCGTGATGTACGTAATGCGCATCGTTCGCCCGCGGCTATTGATTGAGGAGTTTCTCCTCCAGCGGTTCCGGCAAGAAAAAGCAGGCCAGCGAACCGACGACGTAGACGAAGAGACCCACGGCAGCCGACGTGAAAGCCAACTTCGCGGGAGCCGAGTCACCGGGGATGAAGGGCTGCCCCGCCAGCAATGCCGTCACGGCGGCGAAGGAGGTGCCGATCATCCGGCCGCCGATGTTGGCCGCGAAACTCTCGCCGGTGCCGCGTAAATGGAGAGGATAGACACGCGGCAGATAGTTGCCCCAAAAACTAAACTGCGCCACCGTGAACAAGCCCGCCAGAAACACCCCCAACGAAACCGTGGTGATGGGGAAATGACCGATATAGATCGAACTCAGATCAACGACAAAAAATGTCCGGTTTTCCACGGCCAAGAAGAAGTAGAAAACCAAGGGAGTTATAATCAGGCCCGGTCCCTGGAAGAGACGCAGCAGCTTGCGACGGCTGACGATGCGCACGGCGAATATCGCCAGCAAAAATCGGCCGGCTAATCCACCGATCTCTTGTACCTTCGTATATTCAGCGCCGGCCTTCTGCTCCATCTTCTTTTGGACGGGAACAGGTTTATCCTGAACGCTCGCCTTGACGTCGGCCAGGCCGGGGACGATGCGTGGGATTTGCTGAATGGCACCGAACGCCGCCCCGTAGCTGCACGCGAACATGATGGTCGTGACAATGGTTGTTCGCCATAGCGACGGAGAAAACAACTCGGCGATACTGGGCCGGCGTAGGGTGCCAGCCTGCTTTTTCTGCTGCCAGACAGGTGATTCCGGCAAGAACGGACGAATAAGAATGAGCGGAATGGCCGGGATAAGGCCGGACATGACCGTATAGCGCCAGGGTTCGTGCTGATGCTCAGCACCGATGGCACCGAGCCAGCCGGTGAGAAAATCCGGCATGGCGATCGTGGGCAGGCGCGAGGCGAGGGTGATGGCGAGACCGTTGGCCACGGCAATCAGTAAGCCGCCCAGCGAGGAAAACGCCTGCGTGTAACCGAGGACGCGCTCGCGCTGATGAGGATCGGGAAACAATTCCGCCAGCCAAGCAACGGCAGCGACAAATTCGACGCACACGCCGATAAACGTGGTGCAGCGCAGGATAAGCAGCATCAGTGGAGTCGTGGCGAAGCCGGAGGCGAATGCGGAGACAGCATATAACAAAATGCTCCAGGTCAGCACACGCCGCCGGCCGAGACGGTCGGTGAGGTAGCCGCCGAGCAATCCGAAGACGCCGCCCGCGACGGCAGGCACGTAAAAGAGCATCGCCACCCACGAATTGAACGCGGGCGAACCGGGCTTGGCGTTAATCATCTCCAGCAGCGCGGGACGCACCACCAGCGGGAGCATGAGCAATTCGTAAATATCGAAGGCAAAGCCGATGGCTGCCAGAAAGACGATGAGCCAGCGGGCGAAGGTCCACGGCACAGGCCCGCCCTGAAAACTCGGTTCCGATTGCGGCCAAGAGCGTTCGCTAAACGAGGAATCCGGCACCCTACTCTCCTTCCAAGGCTTCCGTGTAGCTGCGCGTCGCGGCTAGACGGGAAATAATTCTACTCCGGCACCACGATCTCCAGCAATTCCACGGCCGGCTGCTCGTCGCAGTGGATCAAGGCGAAGCGGCCATACGTTGGACGCGGGCTATCGAGTCCGAACCACTCCATCATGGCAGGGCCAGGGATCACCCGCAGGAAAGCCGTCGGCTCAATCCTCCGCATGACGTTGGCGTTAATCAAAATGCGGCCCAGGGGCGTCTGTCCGGCGATGACTTGCTCGCGAACCGCGTCGCTGCAATAGCGAAAATTGACGCGCATCAAACCGAACATCACCACGCGCCCCGTCTTCTGGAGCGTCAGCAAGATCTTACGAGAATAGGAGTCGCCCGCCACGCGGTATTCGAGGACTTTGACATCGACCAAGTCGTTATGGTGTGCTTCCACGGTCACGGTCATGTGATGTTCGTGGACGAGCAGGTCGTGATAGGGCGGCGGGACACGGCCGGGCGGCACAAGCTCGCCGCGAGTCATGTAGTCCGCAGGCGGGAACAGGGCGAATAATCCCTGAACATCGGTGCCGGCCGGGTTGGGAGGAAAATTCATAGAGATAATTGGATTAGAGGCACGGCGTCGGATTCCGGGGCGGACGGTTGACGGTCGAGTACGCTATCGACCAAATAATAAAGCAGTTCACGTAACTCGGTGGGCTGAATGTCGTCGG
>DATNCY010000309.1:0-4362 GCA_035553375.1 Gemmataceae bacterium | reverse complement strand
TCGCGCCGGATGGCAAGACGCTTGTCACTGGCGGACGTGCTTCGTCGTTGGTGCAAGTGTGGAATGCCGCCACAGGGAGCGAACTATTCCGCCAGCAGGCGCTGCCCACCAAGCAGGTTTCGATGGTGACGATGAGGAATCCCGGCGCGCAATTCCCGGTCATACAGCAGCGAGTAACGCAGGGTGCCGCAGGTATTCGCACCTTGGCGTTCAGCCGCGATAGCAAGCAACTCGCTCTCGGATTGGCGGATGGAACACTGCGTCTATGGGACGCGCTCACCTGGCAGGAACGCGGCGAGGCACCCGGCCAAGGGACGATTGACGGCGTGGTATTCGCGGCAGACGGCAAGACGCTGGCGACGATCGCTAAAGACGGGGCAGTGATGTTGTGGGAATTGCCGCGAACGCCGAAGAACGTGAAGCGGCAAGCGAGCAAACGCTAAACGATAGCAACAGAATGAACGACTAGCCCGGAGCGCCAGCGACGGGTTCTAGCACTCCGTCGCTGGCGCTCCGGGCTAGTCGGCAGAAAGTTAGTATCTCAAAGTAAAGGTTGAACGCGATGAGAAAACGCATGATGTTGATCGTGGTGGTTGGCCTATTGTTCGCCGCCGCCGACCCGAAGAAGGATGCGACCAAGGACGAGTTGAAGAAACTTCAAGGCACTTGGGAAGTGATTTCGATCGTGGCAAACGGCGAGAAAGTGCCCAAAGAGGAAACCGCGGAACTGAAAGTGATAATCTCCGGCAGTAAGATCGTTTTCAAGGAACCAAATAAGAGTGATGAAACGACGTTCAAAATTGATCCGGCCAAAAAGCCAAAGGAGATTGACATCACCCCTCCCGCGAATGCGAAGGAGGACGGAACTCTGAAAGGGATTTATTCGCTGGAAGACGATAATCTGAAAATGTGCTACAACGTGAGTCGAAAAGGCGGCCGGCCGGCCGAGTTCGCAACCAAGGCCCGTGATGGACGGGTTCTCTTCGTTCTCAAGCGGGCAAAACCCTAAAATGTCCTTGCTGATGTTACGAACTGGGAAGAGTGGCGGCAGAGAAGAGGCACGCGACGGACTTCTGATTCATTCGTGGAGGGAAACGACATGATTCGTCCTCGTTTTTGGATCGCGGCGCTGCTCGCCGGTTGCCTGGCGGCGCCGGTGTGGGCCGATGCCGCCCCGACGGACGCCGCCCAGCGCTCCCGTGAGGACGCGCGCGCGCTCGCTGCCAAGATCGATCGGTTCATCGCCGCACGGCTGGCGGCCGAGAAGGTGACGCCGGCGCCAGTGGCCGACGACGGCGCGTATCTGCGCCGCCTGTCGCTCGATGTGATTGGCCGCATTCCCTCGGTGTCCGAGACGCGGCGTTTCCTGCGCGATCCCGGCTCCATCAAGCGCGAGCAGTCCATCGAGCGATTGCTCGATAGCCCCGGCTATGTCACCAATTTCAGCAACATCTGGCGCGATCTGCTGCTGCCGGAGGCTAACGCCGATTTTCAGCAGCGCTTCCTCAGCGCCAATATCGAGCGCTGGCTGCGCAAAGAGTTCGCCGACAATGTCCCTTACGATCGCATGGTGCGCGAACTCATCACCCTGCCGATGCAGAGCAATCGCCAGAATATGTTCTACAACCTCCGAACCGGCGCACCGTCGCCGCTGGCGTTCTACATGTCCAAGCAGGGCAAGCCGGAGAACCTGGCGGCCACGACGAGCCGGCTGTTCCTCGGCGTCCGCTTGGAGTGCGCCCAGTGTCACAATCACCCGTTTGGCCGCTGGACGCGCGAGCAGTTTTGGGGCCAGGCCGCCTTCTTCGGCGGCATCCGCTCGCAGGGCAATAATAACAATCCCTTCGCTCCGCTCAGCGAGGTGGCCAACCGCCGCGAACTGGCGATCCCCGGCACCGAGCGCGTCGTCCAGGCACGCTTTCTCGACGGCAAGGAGCCGGTGTGGCGCTACAAGGCCGACACGCGCAATACTCTCGCCGATTGGATGACCGCGGCGGACAATCCCTTCTTCGCCAAGGCCGCCGTCAATCGGCTGTGGGCGCATTTCTTCGGCGTCGGCATCGTCGAGCCGGTGGACGATTTCAGCGACAAAAACCAGCCAAGTCATCCCGAATTGCTCGACGAATTGGCTCGCCAATTCGCCAGCCACGGTTTCGATTATCGCTTCCTCATCCGTGCCATCACGCTCAGCAAGACGTATCAACTTTCCAGCGTCCACCCCGAATCGACTCCGCCCGATGTGCAACTATTCGCGCGCATGCCGGTCAAGGGACTGTCGCAGGATCAACTCTACGAGAGCTTGATCGTGGCGACCGGCACGCCCAATCCCAACGCCAATCAGCGGCGTTTCGCCTTCAATTCGCCGCAAAACATCTTCCAGGCCAAGTTCACCAACCAGGAAAAGCGAACCGAGTATCAAACCTCGATTCCGCAAGCGTTGGCGCTGATGAACAGCAAGATGATCGCCGACGCCACGCATCCGCAGCGCAGCGAATTTCTGGCGGCCGTGACCAATGCGCCGTTCCTCGACACGGCTGGCCGTATTGAAACGCTGTACCTGGCGACGCTGTCGCGCAAGCCGCGTGCCGAAGAACTCGAACATTTCCGCCGCTACATCGAGAAGGGCGGCGCGGCCAAGGATCCGAAGACGGCCCTCGCGGATGTCTTCTGGGCACTACTCAACAGCACGGAATTTTTCTTGAATCATTAACTGTTAGTCCATAGTCCATAGTCCGCAGTTCGCAGCAAAATCTCAAGACTGTTTTTGCTGCGGACTATGGACTACGGACTAATTAAACGGAGATCTTCCATGTCTCGTTCTGCATTGCAATTGTCGCGGCGCGAATGGCTGCGTTTGTCGGCGGCGGGCGTCTTGGGCGGTTCGATGTCGGGCTGGCTGGAACGCTTCGCATCGGCGGCGGCCGACAATCCCCAGCGCAAACGCGCCTGCATCCTCTTATGGATGAACGGTGGTCCCAGTCAGATGGATACCTTCGATTTGAAACCGGGCCACAAAAACGGCGGTCCCTATAAGGAGATCGCTACCAGCGTTCCCGGCATGAAGTTCAGCGAACATCTGCCGCGCTTGGCCAAGCACGCCAAACACCTCGCGCTCGTGCGTTCGATGTCCACCAAGGAAGGCGATCACAGCCGGGCAACCTACTACCTGCGCACCGGCTATCTGCCGCAAGGTCCGGTACAATATCCACCCATCGGATCTACTTTGTCGAAAGAATTGGGCAGCCCCAGTGCGGCCCTGCCCAGTTTCGTCAGCATCGCGCCGGTGCCGTTTCTCAGTCCGGCCGCGTACACGCCCGGCTTCCTTGGGCCGGAGTATGCTCCGCTCATCGTCGGCAATCAGGGCTACAATTTCGGTCAACCCCAGCCCGATTACGAAAAGACGCTCAAGGTTGAGGATTTGCAGCCGCCCGGCGAAATCAAGCAGCCGCAGGAAGATGCACGCCTCGAATTGCTGCAAGGGTTGCAACGCGATTTCGTCGCCAAGCATCCCGGCGCACCGGCGCTCAGCCATCAGTCGGCCTACGAACGCGCGGTGCGGTTGATGCGCACGGCGGCGAGCAAAGCCTTCGATCTGAAGGACGAGCCGCCGAAACTGCGCGATCGCTATGGCCGCAATGTGTTCGGTCAGGGCTGTCTGTTGGCGCGGCGACTCGTCGAACGCGGCGTGCCCTTCATCGAGGTGACGTTATCGAGCGTTCCCGGCAACAACGGCATCGCCTGGGACACGCACGGGCAGAACTTTGAGCTAGTCAAGAAACTCAGCGAGGTTCTCGATCCGGCATGGGCGACATTGCTCGAAGACCTCGATCAGCGTGGACTGCTCGATACGACGCTGGTTGTGTGGATGGGCGAGTTTGGCCGCACGCCGCAGATTAATCCGCAACAGGGCCGCGACCACTTCGCCAACGCCTGGAGTACGGTGCTGTGCGGCGGCGGCATCAAGGGCGGCAGCATCTACGGCAAGACCAGTCCCGATGGCATGACAGTCAAGGACAACCCGGTCAGCGTGCCGAACTTCCTGGCGACCGTGGCGCAGGCGGTGGGCGTCGATCCGACCAAGCAGAATATGTCCAACGTCGGCCGGCCCATTCGCATCGCCGACGCCGGCTCCAAGCCGATCAAGGAGGTGCTGTCATGAGGACTCGCTGGTTGGGCGGTCTCGTTCTGTGCGTCGGCCTGGCGGCGCTGCCGCGGGCTGGGGCGCAAACGCCGGAGATCCAAGCCGCCGTGGACGCCATGTTAGCCGAGGCCAAGCCCGCGCCGAAGAGCGACGATAAGGCCGAGGCCAAGCCGAAACTCCGTGCCGAGGCCAAGCCCGCAGCGAAGAGCGGCGACAAGGCC
>DATNCY010000308.1:0-16636 GCA_035553375.1 Gemmataceae bacterium | reverse complement strand
AGCCAAGCGGCGATCAAGGGCGCCGAACCGCCGGCTACGGGTGCCGCCAGCTGATAACCGATCGAAGCGCCTGTGTAGCGCAGCCGCGTGCCGAAAAGCTCAGGGATCAGCGAGGCTTGCACGCTGTACAGCATGGCATGGCCCAGCGCCAGCGAGAGTACCACGGCTGCCACGATGGCCACGGGTTGGAGCGTGCCCAGCAGCCAATAGTATGGTCCGGCCAAGCCGACGAGGAGCAGGTTGCCCAGCAGGTACATTCTCTTGCGCGACCAGTGATCCGAGAGGAGGCCCCATAGGGGGATGGTGAAAATTTCCACGGCCGCCGCCAGGTTGACCGCCCACAAAATCAGCCCCGGCTCGACGTGCAAGACATCCTTGCCGTAAGCGAGGATGTAGGTACTGAACAGATAAAAGCACGAGTTTTCGCTGATGCGCGAGCCGGCGGCTAGCAGCACGTCACGCCAGTGGCGGCGTAGCGTCTCCCGGATGGGGGCGTGAGCGACCTGTTGCGTCTGTTGCAGTTGCCGAAACAGAGGCGTCTCCAGGATGCGCACGCGGATCAGCAGGCCGAACCCGATGAGCAGGCCGCTGAGAAGAAACGGCACGCGCCAACCCCAGGCCAGGAAGTCAGTCATCGAAAGCCCGTTCTCAAAAATGGCGACCACTCCGGCAGAGGTCAACAATCCCAGCGGCACGCCGGCTTGCGGCCAACTGGCGTAAAAGCCGCGTTTGCCGCGATGGCCGTACTCCAAAGCCAGCAGCACCGCCCCTCCCCACTCGCCGCCCACGCCAATACCCTGCAAGAAGCGCAGCAAGGTCAGCAGAATCGGCGCGGCGACGCCGATGGTTGCGGCCGTCGGCAACAAGCCGATGGCGACTGTGCTGAGGCCCATCAGCAAGAGGGTAGCGACGAGAGTTGATTTGCGACCGATACGATCGCCTAAGTAGCCGAAGACGACACCGCCCAGCGGCCGAGCCACAAAACCGGCCGTGAAGGTGAGAAAGGACAGAATCTCTCCCCAAAAGGGATCGACTTCGGGGAAAAACAAAGAGGGAAAGACGAGGGCGGCCATCACACCGTACAGGAAGAAGTCGTACCATTCAATGGTCGTGCCGACCGTGCTGGCGATCACCGCCTCGATCACGGCCCTTCTGCCGACGGGTGCGTCCGCCGCGCTCGCTGGCTTCATCGACTCCTTCATCGATACGAAACTCACCTTTCTTCCAACTCCCGACGGATGCGGTCGCCATCGGCATTCAACTCGGGCGCGGGCCGGCGCGTCGGCGCATCCACGAACCCCGCGCTCTTGATGGGATTGCCGGCCATGAGCAGAGCGCCGGCGCGAACGACCATGTTGCGAGCCTGGGCTTGCGGATGGGCGAGCGCCTCGGCGACGTTCTGAATCAGACTGCACGGCACCCCCGCCGCTTCGAGTACGGCGATCCAGTGCCCGGCCGATTGGCAGCGCAGCACGGCCTCCAGGTCGGCCTTCAACTCCTCCGCGTGACAGGTGCGTGCGCTGTTGCTGGCATAACGTGGATCGGCGGCGAGGTCGGCTCGGCCCAGGGCCGCGCACAGCCGGCCGAACAGCGCGTCGTTGCCGGCCGCGATGACCAGCGGACGATCCGCCGCGACATACGGCTCGAACGGCGTGATGGACGGATGGCGATTGCCCAGCGGCTCCGGCACCTGGCCGGTGACGGCATAGCGCAGGATCGCGCTTTCGAGAATGGCGAGTTGGCCATCGAGCATGGCCACGTCCACGAGCCGGCCCACGCCGGTCTTTTCGCGGTGATACAGAGCGGCGGAGATGCCGGCAAGCAGAAACAGACCGCCGGTGATGTCGCCGATGGACGTTCCGGCCTTCGTCGGCGGTCCGCCTGGCTGACCGGTGATGCTCATCATGCCGCTGAGTGCCTGCACGATGAGGTCATAGGCCGGCTTGTGGCCCCACGGACCCGTTTGCCCGAAACCGGACACGGCCGCGTAGATGAGGCGCGGATTGACCGTCCGCAACGATTCGTAGTCCAAGCCCAAACGCTGTAGGGTGCCGGGGCGGAAATTCTCCACCAGCACGTCGGCGCGGCCGATCAGTTTCAGGAAGACGGCACGATCCGCTTCGTCCTTGAGGTCCAGGGCGATGCTCTCCTTGCCGCGATTGAGCGAGGCGAAGTATGCGGATTGGCCCTGAAAAAAAGGCTCGAAACGGCGGGAATCGTCGCCGCCCCGTGGATTTTCCACCTTGATGACGCGGGCGCCCATCTCGGCCAACATCATCGTGCAAAACGGACCAGCCAGGACGCGGGTCAGATCGACAACCAGCAGACCGGAGAAGAAACCATCAGGCATGCGCACCGTCTGAGGAAATCGGAAGCGGAACTCTTGTATCTTTCTTTATCGAACAACATAACGGGCCGCTCCCCGTTCGGCTAGTAGGGCTGCCGCTTCTCCTCGTGGAATCCTGCCATCGTGCTTCGCGCTCCATTCATCGATAAACGCCGTATGCAGCTAATCGGCAAGCCGTGACAGAATAGCTTTGGCGGCGCGCCGTCGTTCGGCTACGCTAATATCCGTTGAAGTTACCGATGGAGGACAAGGTATGCGTTCCCTATCCTACTGGCTGGCGTTCGGGCTTGGCGTAATCCTGGGTACTCCGGCCGACGCCGCGTTGATCGCGCTGGACATCCTGCACCGCGAGCCGTTCGCAAACGGCCAATCGTTCGGCAAGGTCGGGCCGTACGATCGGATAACGGCCATCGCGCGTTTCGCCATCGACCCGAAGGACGTGCACAATCGCGGCATCATTGATGTCGATCTCGCGCCGCGGAACACTGACGGCAAGGTCGAGTTCGCCGCCGATGTCGTGATTCTGACGCCGCGCGACCCGGCCAAGGGCAACGGCACCCTTTTCTACGACGTGAACAACCGCGGCAACAAACTCGCGCTGCGCATGTTCAACACCGCTCCCGGCGGCCCCGGCCCCAATAGCAAGAACCCCGCCGGCAGCGGCTTCCTCATGCGGCGCGGCTTCACGATCGTCTGGAGCGGCTGGCTCGGCGATTTGCTCCCCGGCAACGGCCGGCTTCTCTTGCAAGTGCCCCAAGCCCGGATCGACGGCAAGCTGCTGCGCGGCACGGTGCGCTACGAGATGAGTACAGATGTACCGGCGAAGTCCTTGTCTTTGTCCCGCCGCGAAGGCCACGGCTTGTACCCGCCGACGGATAAAGGAGAAGAGAAGGGCGTTTTGACCAAGCGCCTGTACGAAACAGACCAACGCATCGGTATTCCGCGCTCGCAGTGGCATCTCGATCGCCATCCTATCCCGGATGCCAAGGGCGGCGTCCCCGGCACCCTGCCGCAGGTCCGCCTCACCCTTGAAGGCGGCTTCGAGCCAGGCTGGCTGTACGAGCTAATTTGCGAGGCGGAAGGCTCGCTCGTGCAGGGGACCGGTTTCGCGTCGGTGCGTGACCTGATCTCGTTTCTGCGCTACGATGCGACCGCCAAGAATCCGCTCCGCCGCGGCGACGGCAAGCCGGCCATCGACCGCGCCTTGGCGTTTGGAGTCTCGCAGAGCGGACGTTTCCTGCGGCATTTCCTCTATCTCGGCTTCGACGAGGACGAACGGGGCCGCATTGTTTTCGACGGTCTGATGCCCCACGTCGCGGGTGGCGGCCTCGGCTTCTTCAACCATCGTTTCGCCCAGCCGACGCGCTTCAACGGCCAGCACGAGGATCACCTCTATCCGACCGATGTCTTCCCGTTCACCTACGGCCCGAGTACCGACCCATTCACGAAGCGCACCGATAGCATCCTCGGCCGCTATGCCAAGGGCAACGTGCATCCCAAGGTGATGCACACGCAAACGTCGGCGGAGTACTGGCACCGTAGCGGTTCGTTGGTGCATACGACGCCCGACGGCAAGTCGGACGCGGAGATTCCTGGGGATGTGCGCATCTACGCGCTGGGTGGCTTCCAACATGGAGCGGGCAATGGGCGCATCCCCAGCCCAGGCGCGCCGGCCAAGGGCATCGCCGAGAATCCGCCCAACACCGGCGACTATCGGCCCTTCCTGCGTGCCCTGCTGGTGGCGCTGGACGATTGGGTCAAGGAGGGCAAGGTACCGCCCCGAAGCGTCTATCCGAAGATTGCCGACGGCACGCTGGTAGACTGGCACCAGGACAAGACCGGCTTCCCGAAGATTCCCGGAGTGCGCTATCCGACGGTCATCCAGCAGCCACCGTCCGCTGACTACGGTCCCAAGTTTCGGACGCACGGCATCATCACGATCGAGCCGCCCAGGGTGCGCGGGAGCTACCCCGTGCTGGTGCCGAAGTCGGCCGACAAACTCGGTAACGACGCCGGCACGCTGTTGGTACTCGATCACAAGCTGGCCACCTTCACGGGCTGGAACATGCGCCGCAAGGAAGCCGGCGCGGAGGGCGAGCTAGCGAATCTCATCGGTTCGTGCCTGCCGCTGCCGCGCACGAAGGCTGAGCGGCAGAAGAGCGGCGATCCCCGGCCGTCTCTCGAAGAACTCCATCCCTCCTTCGCCCATTATCGAGACAGCTATCGCAGGTTGCTGGGCAAACATCGGATGGGGCGTACGCTCTTGCCGGAAGATATTGAGGTACTCACGAAGAACCTGGAAAAGCGGCGCACCCTGTTCGCTGTCGCGTTACCGGCAGAGGAGACCGATTCGGCCCCCGATATTTCCGCCGATCGGATCAAGGCTCACGTCGCGTACCTGGCGAGCGATCGCCTCGAAGGGCGCGGCCCCGGAAGTCGCGGCGAGTTCCTCGCCACGGAGTATATCGCGGCCGAGTTCAAAAAGGCCGGTCTCAAGCCGATTAGCGAACGCGGCACCTACTTCCAGCCCGTTCCCCTCGTGCGCGTCGTCACCAGCCCGAAATCGACGCTCCGTGCGGTCAAGGGCGAAACCACGCTCGAAATCCGTTGCGAGGAGGGTTTCTCCGGCAGGAGCCAGACGCAGAAGGAACTTGAGGAGTTCGACGCCGAGGCGATCTTCGTCGGCCACGGCATCACCGCGCCCGAGTTCGGCTGGGACGATTACAAGGACGTGGACGTCAAGGGCAAGGTCGTCGTCCTGTTCACGAACGAACCGCCCTCGAATGATCCGAAATTCTTCGGCGGCAAGGCGCTGACCTACTACGGCCGCTGGACCTTCAAGTTCGAGGAAGCTGCTCGACGCGGTGCCAAGGCGTGCTTCATCATCCACACCAATCAGACGGCGGGCTACCCGTACTCCGTCGTCCGGCCGCTCGTCGGCGCGCAGCTGAAACGAAAACCCGGCCAGCCCGCGTTGGCCTTCGCCGGCTGGCTCAGCAGCGCGGCGGGCGAGAAGCTCCTGGGATTGTCCGGCCGGACGGTGGACGGCGCGTTGAAAGAGGCCGACACCAAGGGGTTCAAGCCGTACTCACTCGGCTTCAACCTGAAAGGCCACATCCCGACTCGCATCGAGAAGATTGTCAGCAACAATGTGGTCGGCATGGTGGAAGGCAGCGACCCGACGTTGAAGTCGGAGGCGGTCGTCTTTACGGCGCACTGGGACCATCTCGGTGTCGGCCGAACCGTTCTCGGCGACGCGATCTACAATGGTGCGGCGGACAACGCCACCGGCTGCGCTCTTCTGCTCGAACTGGCCCGCGCGTGGTCGGCCCAGCCCCAGAAGCCGAAGCGCTCTGCCATCTTCCTCTCGGTCACCGCAGAAGAGAAGGGGCTGCTCGGCTCGAAGTATTATGGCCGGAACCCGCTCGTCCCGCTGGGCAAGACCGCGCTCAACCTCAACTTCGACATGATCCTGCCGCTGGGTGTACCGGAATCGGTCGTCGTCACCGGAGCCGAGCGAACGACCATCTGGCCGGTGGTCCAGGCGGCGGCGAAGAAGAACCACCTGGAGATCGAAGCCGACCAGCGGGCGCACCTGGGCATCTTCTACCGCTCAGACCATTTCTCGATGGCGCGGGCGGGCGTGCCGGCGTTCTCAGTGGCGGCGGGTATGAAGATCAAGGGCAAGCCGAAGGATTTCGCTCGCAAGGCTCTGAAGGAGTTCAACGATAGGGCGTACCACTCGCCGCAGGATGAGATGAAGCCGGAATGGGATTTCTCGGGCTTCGTGGTGTTGGCGCGATTCACCCTGGACGTGGCCCACAGCGTTGCCAATGCCGACCGATTGCCGACCTGGAACCGCGGCGACGAATTCCGCCCGGCGCGAGAGAAGCTGGGTGTGAAGTAGGCGGATGTTTGCTTGGTGGTTGTGCTTCTCGCAGACACAAAACCGCTCCGGATCGCGCAGGTAGCAGGTTTCGGGATGCAAAGTGTGGCTCTTGTCTTGCATCAGGTTGATGTGTCTGCACCAGAGTACGCGCTCGCGCGCGATCAGCCTCAGCGATTGCCACTCCCTTTCGACGACGGGGAGACGATCTGCGGGGAGATGCAGCGATTCGAGTGAGTGTTTGGCGTACATCCGCAGCGTCTCGTCCGTATCGTTGGCGTGCAGTACGTCCTCGTCCTGGCCGCGCCTGGCCGCTATCCCTGCCAAGAATTGCTCGAAATGCGTGGGACCGTCGGTGTACTCGCGCGCGTGCGATTCGAGCCTGGAATCGTACCACGCCTCGGCGACCACCAGCGCCTCTTCCGCCAAGGCTTTCGCGGACTTTTCGTCACACGATAGATAGCGGAAGTCCGCGAGCAGGAGCTTGGCCCTGGCACCAGAGAGGATTCACGGAGAGGAACCCTGCGCCGGTCTGAGTCTCTTCAGGACTGACCGCCCTGCTCTTGCAAGATCTCCTGGTTTTCGATCCGCACCGGGGAGAAAGGGGGAATTGCCTTGGGGCGGTACGGTTCGACACGCCGACGTCCGGAGGAGACCTCCTCATTCCAGCGAGAGAAAAAGTCTCGCCAGACCGGCGCGTGGCCGCGGCGGTGGAACTCGCTCAGCGCCTCCAGGTCCGCCCGCATGAAGTTCGTGTAGGAAGCTATGACGCTCGAGGGTCCCAACTCGGCGAGAAGCCAGACGGCGAACTCCGAAGACTCGACCTCGAACGCGCGATAGCGTTCGATTGCCCGTTCCAACCGTTCCGGTTCGGTCTCTCGGTTTTTCTTGGCCGCGCGCAACTGGTCGAACATCTCCTGCACGGTCGTCTGGCTCAGGCCCCACCGGACGATGCTGCCAAGCGAGTGTGCCAAGTAGTAGGTGCGTTCCTCCGGCCCGTAGTCGCTGTTCATCGTCGCCGACACGCCGTCGAACGCACCGACTTTCTCCCGCTTCAGCTTGTCGTGGCGTATGCGGATGCCGTGCGCTTGTGCCCACGATTGCACGTCCCGGTACACCTGATCGAAAACGGCGGTCATGGCATTCTCGGCTCCCAGGGAGAGGTTCTCACCATTCTCCTATAGTACGGTTATCGTTCGTTGCGTGGTCAGGATGCGTATGCCTCGGCGGTTTGCCGTCAGCGAGGGACCATCCGGTATGGACGGATCGGCACAGAAACTTCTCGACCTGATTTGCTAACCGGTTGCACCGCTTGCAAGACATCATCGTCATCGCCCTGTGCGCGGTCATCGCCGGAGCCCAGGATTGCCAACAGATCGTGACCTTCGGACGTAAACTCCGCGACTGGCTGGGAACCTTCCTGGAGTTGCCCAACGGCATCCCCTCGCACGACACCTTCGAGCGTGTCTTTGATCGGTTCAAGCCCCAGGCATTCCAGGCTTGCTTTCGGGAATGGGTACAGGCCATCAGTGCCACTTTGCGAATCAAGTATATAGCCATCGACGGCAAGACCCTGCGTGGCTCCGGTTCGGCAAAGCTCGGCCCGTTGCACTTGGTGAGCGCCTGGGCCACGGCGCAGCATCTGTCCCTGGGGCAGGTAGCGGTGGACGCCCAATCCAACGAAATCGCGGCCATTCCCGCGCTGCTGGAGTTGCTGGACCTCAACGGCGCCTTGGTGACCCTAGACGCGATGGGCTGCCAAGCTGAAGAAGCTGGTCGGGCTGAAGTCGCTGCGGTTTCTGAGCCTATTTGGGACGAAGGTGACGGCTGCGGGCGTGGCTGAATTGCAAAGGGCGCTACCCCAGAAGGTCAGCATCGCTCGGTAAATGTGAACGAACGGCATCCATGCCGTAAAAGGGGACGCGGTCCGCTGCGTCGTGCCATGGGATGCTAAGGCCAAGGGCCCAACCGGGGCCTGGCGGGTGCTGTCCAGGGCTTGAGTGTCGGGGGCCAGGTGGCGGTTACCTGGAGCGCCAACTCCGAACGCCTGTGGGGCAACCAGGTCAAGGTGGTGTCCCGCGCTCCGACCAAATGACCCATGACGCTGGTCGGTATCGCGGCGGACAGATAGATTGATGTCGCCGAGTTGGAACATTCGGTCGATCGCGCGTAGGCGAACCGGACGCCCGGTACACGAAAGAGGTGCCGATCCGGCTCGTCTCGCCCGGCAACCCGAATCCGTCTTGGGTTGACGGGACGGCACCTACGGAGACGGAGGCGCGAATGGCACGACGGTGGTGGAAATGGCTGCTCGCTGCCGCGGTTGTGCTGCCGTTGCTTGTCTGGGGCTTCGACCGAGTGCAGATGATCTATTGGGTCGGTAGCACTGACTTGGTGGTCGAGTTCGCCATCATGGACGACACGACTGGGACATCGATCCCCAGGGCGCGTGTCGAGATACAACAAAGCGAAGGCGGGTTCTACGAGGACCGTGAGGAGCGCGAGTTCGTACTCGTTGCCGGTGGCGACGGTCTTGCCTTTCGGGAGTGCCGGCAGAGTATGTGCTTCGGTACCCGGAGCGGGTTGGGGTTCACCGACACGTTCGCGGTTCACTTGCCATATTGGCGGTTCCGGGTTCTCGCGGGTGAGCACGAGCCGAGCGAATGGATCGACCTGGACGCGCCGCAATACATCCGACAGACGCGACGGGCAGGTACGGGTGAGGCCAGGTTGACGGTGCCTGTGTGTCTGCACAAAAAGCACGCCGAAGCCGCCACCGCGCCTGACCGGCGGGGCAGGTAGAGTCCTTGTTCAGCCGACATCCGTTTGGGTGATCGGGAATCGGAAAGTAGGGGTTAACGGCGGGGTTTCCGCAAGAGGATCGCCGTTCGACGAGCGGAGGCGGCATGAACGCGGAGGACCGAGACTCGGTTCTGCGGTGGCAGTCGATCTCCGACTGGTACGCGGAGTTTGCCACCCGGCTGCATTGGGAGTTCTTAGCACCAATGGTCGGCCTGACCGCGTGGGTCGCTGTGCAGCCGTTCGCCGTCCCACTGTTCCCCGGCACGTCGCATGAGTGGTTATGTGTGCATCTGCACACCGGGTACAACCCGGACCTGCCGTTCTTCTCGTGCGGTGTGCGGGCTGACGGGCAGTTTGAGTGCGAGCTATGGGCGGCGGTAGGCCGCAGCCGGGGTAAACGGGTGGTTTCGTTCGATCAGGCCCGCGAAGTCTTCGCGGAGTTCGTTGCCTCGCTTCATGGAATAAGTGGCCGCGCTTAACGCCCGCTGGCTTGGCGACAAGTCCCGCGGGCGGACGCTTTCTCATAAAGAAAGCATAAACGCACACTGAAATGTAGATTTCTTCCAGGGTGTTAACCCTACTCCGTGTCGGGGCGTCGAGCCGCGTGTTGTCAGCGGCTTGGCGGGCTGATCTGCTGAAAGCTCGGCCGCGGCGGCGTGCTGGGTAGCGCAGTCAACGGCCGTCGTCCGCCCGCGGTCTAGAGGCATGCGACTTGCCCCCTCCCGCACCATGACCTAGAGTTCAACGACGGCTCTGGAGCGGGTCTCGAAGGATGGAGCGTTCTTCCCAGTCGATTCTCGTCTGGAACAAAGCCATGCACATCCGGATCAATTCCAACGACCTGAGCGCGGGCGAGTATTGCTTCGGTCCCCAGGACAATCGGGGCTATGGCTGGTTCCTGATTCTCCTTGGCCTCGGCGGGGTAACCGCAGGCGGTGTCGTGGCCCACGGTCAATGGCGCGCACTCAAGTGCTACGTCCAGGAGCCAGAGATGGTCACGCCCGCTTATTTGAGCAAGATCGAATCGCCCGACAAACTGTCCACCCCGTACGTCTCCCTGTGCCCACCGAAGGTGTTTGACACAGGCGTTCGCCGTTACATTACTCGGCGCGGGTTTCAGGTGAACTACGTCCTCATACCGGTCGGAGATCGCTACTTGCTCACGGAGGTTCTCGCCAATTACCGCGAGGGGACTACTCTGGTGGGACATCTCGAACAGTGGCAGCCCAACCGCAATGGCGGCGGCATTCTCGCCGAAGTGAAGTCGCGGGGCTACGGCGAACGCTTGTTGCCCTACCAGTTCGACGCGGTAGCGGACGGGAGGAGGGTGTCGATGGACGTGGCCCTTAGGCCGCTCTTGATTTTCGGGGGCCTGATTTTCGCCCTGGTCGGGTCTCTCCACTTCCGGACCTGAAAGGCAAGTCTTCACGACCTCGCCTCCCCCAATTGTCAATCCTTCATGTAACCAGTAGTTTCTTCCATTTCGTCGCTGTTTTTGGTCTTGTCTCCGGCAGGTACGGAGTCTCTTGGTTGGACAAACAACTGATGATCGCATTCTGTCCTGGAGACATTGGACCACGGTGGTCAAGAACGCGATCCGCCGGACGGAGACGCTTACCCATCTGCATGTCGGTTGCAGTATTCGGCTTAATCGACTTTGGGCCTAAACTGAGTCGTGCTCTCGGGAGCGTAGGTAGGGATGGATTCTTGAGTAAAATCGGACAGGTTTTGAAACCGCGACAACATTTGCTGCGACGTACTTGGCTCCTTCTCGTAGACGGCAATCCCGATGAACTGGACTCTTGCCTCGATTTGGAAGTCGAGATTGTCGCTATAGTCCTCGTCCCAAAACAGGTCGCATAATCCTTGCCAGAGAAGACTAAACTCCGCCTCTCGGCGCTCAGCAAACTCAAGTCGGCAGTTTTTTATTGAGCCGTGCTCGAAGAGGTACATCGTGCTTCTTTCGTTGGCCATCCCCTCATCCCAAGAATCTCTCCATTCAAGCACCTGGCCCTCAATTTCCTGCCAAGGAACTCGGGGGAATGGGCAAATGCATTCCGCGCACGGTTCCCATCCGTCATTTTCACCGGTCTTATTCTCTTTTGTTTTTACTTCAAGGAACCAAGCAATCCCTTCGTTTCGCGGCCCCCACATTGCGCGTGCTTCCGAAAGCTCGCGGATTTCCGCGAACAGGAGTGCTGAGTCAACAATGAATAGCCGGTCCTTTATGCGAAACATCGGTCTCTCGGTTTTAGAAAAGCCATACTGCGAAGCAGCCAACCACTGCCGGTCTGCCTCCCCAGTCAACATCCTCGTGTGCCGTCCATGCGCCGTCAAGACGCTGCCCGGCACATTCCGATCACTGGATCGATAGTCGATTGCACGAGCCGGGATGCTGGTCTATTCTCTGCGCATGCCCGAGCAGTGCCAACCCACTTCCAAAGACATCGAGAACGCCGCGATTCGAGCTGCCATCGCCGACAAGCAGAACGCCGCTTCGCGCGAGGTCATGGCCTGGGCTGACAAGATTATGGGGCTGGAGGCTCCGCGTATTACGTTGCTGTTTCGAGTCGGAGAGTCAATTCCCGATTCGAGACGCTCGCTTCGGGATCTTTCGGGCACCCGACAGACGCGTTCCTCAAAGCGCGCATTCCACGGAACTTTCTCCGCGATTGCCTAACGAGCGGGCTGGCAATCGCGCCAACGATGTCAGAGACGAATCCCTTTGCTCCAGATTCCCGTTCTTTATGGGATGGGACAAGGATGCCACGAGAGGGGGAGTGCCGAGTTATAGGCCAGGGATGGGTTTCGTCGTAGAATGGATGGAAGAGGAGGCCGTTGCCGGATCAAAGAGCGAACACAGGGTCTGCGAGGTGAGACGTTCAGCTTACCGTTGATGGGCTGGCGGATGTTGTCGGATCAAAGAGCGAACACAGGGTCTGCGAGGTCATCCGAGGCAGGAGATTCTACACCGATTGGCCTGTCGCGTGTGACCATTCGACCGTCGAGGCCACTAATTCCCCTACCAGTTAAGTCTTAAAAACGGGCAAGATTAAGTAAGTAGAACACCATGAATGCCAGAGCCTATGACAAGGCACTCAACACCGTTCGCAAACTGTGTCTCATTTTGCCAGAAGCCAGGGAGGTCGAGGCGTGGGGACACCCGACCTTCCGCGCCGGCAAGAAGATGTTCGCCGCTTTCGGCGAGGAAGAGGGCCGGATGTCGCTGGGCCTCAAAGTAGGATTCGAACGACAGGATGCCTTGCTGGAAGATAGCCGCTTTTTCCCCACGCCCTATGCGGCTCGTCAGGGCTGGGTGTCGCTTTTTATCGACGACAGGATCGACTGGGTCGAAGTGGAGGGATTGCTTCGTGAGGCCTATCGACAGGTAGCGCTCAGGAGGATGTTGAAGACCTTGGATGCACAGGGATGAGAGAGCCAAACACTCCGAAACTGCAAGGGGTGGAAGCGGAAGCGCGATCGGTGATGGTCTACTTTGTCGACCTGCATCGGGAATAAGAGTCTTCATGAGTATCCAAATGCTGATCCTGACCGTGGCAGCATCACGGCGGTCCGAGCGATTGGGGTACTTCATCTGCTCTGGCAGATGAGCGCCGTCGTTCGACGATTGAGCGATGACATGATCTCTTTCATCATTCCGGCCTACAACGAGGAACGGCTCCTCGGTCGCACGTTAACAGCGCTCCATACAGCAGCGCAGGCTCTCGGACAGCCATTCGAGGTCGTGGTCGTTGACGACGCCTCCACGGATCGCACTGCCTCAATCGCACGCGAACAGGGTGCCCAAGTCATTTCGGTGCGGTATCGACAGATTGCCGCCACGCGTAATGCGGGTGCGCGGGAAGCCAAAGGCGACACGTTTGTCTTCGTCGATGCCGACACGGTCGTGACCAAAAGCGCGGTCGCCTCGGCGGTCGAGGCGATGCGCCGGGGCGCCGTGGGAGGAGGTTGCGCGATCTGCTTTGATGGCCGGCTACCGCTCTACGGCCGGATCTTGGCGTCGGTGGCTGTCCCCCTGTATCGAGTGCTGGGGCTGGCGAGTGGGTGCTTCCTCTTCTGCACCCGCGAGGCGTTCAACGCTGCCGGTGGGTTCGACGAACGGCTATTCGGTGCGGAAGAGGCCGCCTTGAGCCGCGCACTGCATCGCCAAGGTCGTTTCATCATCCTCCGCGAACTCGTGACAACCTCCGGTCGGAAGTTGCGGGCGTATTCAGCCCGCGAGATTGTGTGGCTACTGGCGCGCTTGGCCCTCACTGGGCCGAAGGCAGTGCGACGGCGGGACGGGCTGGAATTGTGGTACGGGGAGCGGCGCCCCGACCCGGAGTCTGCCGTTTGATGTCCTGTTCAACCTGGAGGAGTGGGAAATGCAAATTCGTCCCTACCAGGAATCAGACGAGCAGACCGTCATCGCGTTATGGAACGAGTCGTTGTCCGACCCCGCTCCGCACAATCACCCGGCGACGGCGATCCGCAAGAAGCTGGCGGTGGAACGCGATCTGTTCCTCGTCGCCGAGGTCAGCGGAGCTGTGGTGGGGACGGTCATGGGTGGATATGACGGCCACCGCGGTTGGGTTTACTCTGTCGCGGTCAAGCCGCAGTTCCGTGAACAAGGGATCGGCAGCGCTCTTATCCGCTGCCTGGAGGCGACTCTGTTTGATTTGGGATGCCTCAAGATTAATCTGCAAGTCCGGTCCTCGAACGCAGGGGTGATCGCGTTCTACGAAAAACTCGGTTATGGTGTTGAGGAGCGGGTCAGCATGGGAAAGCGGCTCTACTCTTAGGACCGGCCGAACCGTTCGCTGCCGCAGAGCGGCCACGTAGAGGAGGTAGGATTCGAACCTACAAACCGGCGCAAGCGCCGGTTTGTGCTGTTTATAAGCTCCTCCTGCGGTTGGGTGCGAGCCGGATTTTTGATTGTGGATCGCAATAATCAACTGATCATGGTAGTGTCATGAGGACGTATGATCGTGGATGATGCACCAGCCTGAGCGCGTTCGCCGCAGAATCAGCATAAAGAGACCTGTCCGTTTGGTATCCTTCATTTGCAGGAGAAATCGTCCCCGCACCAACGCATGCTCGGGGCCAAGAAAGTCAATGGAAAGTTCCTCGAAGGAAAGGTGCCCTATCTCTTTGCCCTCACTCTGATACTTTTTCCGATAACGCTCCAGCGTGGACTTCCAGCCCGATGTGCGCGTCGAGCCGGAAAAGAAGGTGAGTTGGTCGGACTCCCAGTAACCTTTCATGAAGCCGGACAGATCCCCTTTGTTCCAGGCCGTTACCTGGTCGTTGAGCAAGGTCTTGATGGCCATCTTCTCCTGATCGGCATTCTGGGCCTGGCGCAGCCCGAGCTTGTCGCGTGTCGGGCGGAATTCGTCTCCGGGGTTCCAGGTCGGCCTATAGTGGACCCCGAAAACGGGACCATCAGCTAAGCTACTCTGGTGGCTCGGAAAAGGGGTAAAAATGGCAACCAAGCGGAAACAGTACACGGCGGCGTTTAAGGCTTCAGGTGGCACTCGCCGCCCTCAAGGGGGACAAGACCATCAACGAACTGGCCAGCCAATTCGCTGTTCACCCTACTCTTATCCAGGACTGGAAAAAACATCGGCTCACCGGAGCCGAGACCGTCTTCACCAAGCGACTCATGCGGCGGATGGGGTTGGAGGCGATCTATCCCAAGCCCAAGTTGAGTGCGGCGGGCCAGGGCCATCGGATTTACCCGTATTTGCTGCGGAACGTGAGCATCGAGCGAACCGACCAGGTTTGGAGTACGGACATCACTTCTGGGCCGCTGGCGAGTGGATTCATGTACCTGGCTGCGATCATCGACTGGTTCAGCCGCTTTGTTCTGGCTTGGCGTCTGTCCAATACGTTGGACGGTTCCTTCTGCTTGGAGATGCTGGAGGAGGCATTGAGTTGGGGCCGGCCCGAGGTGTTCAACACCGACCAGGGGGTGCAATTCACGGCGGCAGCATGGACGGGTCGGCTGGGGTGGCGGTGAGCATGGACGGCAAAGGTCGCTGCCTGGACAACATCTTCGTGGAACGGCTGTGGCGGACGGTGAAATACGAGGAGGTGTACTTGCATCGTTACGAGGTGGTGCCGCAGTTGACGAGCGGCCTGAAGCGGTACTTTGCCTACTACAACGAAGGTCGGCTTCATCAGTCGTTGGACTATCACACCCCAGCGATGGTCTACCAGGAAGGGAAGCGTTCGGCAGGATGAGAAGACATTCTTTTTCGCCCCGCACGACCTCAGCCAGAGTGAAGGCCGTGCGGGGCGAAAAAGAATGCTCGGCAAGCGGGCCGACAAAGAGCGACCCAAAATGGGATAACGGAGTTATCCTCTCGATAAAGTGATGGATGGCAACTTTTTGGTCTAGACAATGGGGTCCACTTTACATGTAACGGTTGGGTGGACAGGAACGCGCAGGTTAAGTTGCAGGGCTGCCTTTGTTGGTCCACCGACTTACTTGCCCATCCGTTTCTTCAAGTCTTCGTTGTTGGCCAGGGCCGGGCTGAGGCGGACGGCCTCCTTGTAGTCCACCATCGCCTTCGTGTGATTACCCTTCTCGTCGTAGCAAATACCTCGTTTGTAGTGGGCCTCCGCAGCGAACCCCCCGAAGATCATGGCCTCCCCCAGGTCCGCGAAGCCGCCTCTGCCGAGCTGAATCACCTCACCGTAGTCGGCGATCGCCGTGTCGAATTCTCCCTTCCTTTGGTGGCAGGCAGCGCGGCCATTGTACGCCTCCAACAGACGAGGCCGGAAGAAGCGAGGCTTGACCGCCTGATAGACTCGAACTGCTTCGGTGTAGTCGGCGATTGCCTTATCGTATTCTTTCTTGTCGGCGTAGGCCCGACCCCGCCGAGCGTAAGCTGACTCGCTCCGCTCATCGACCCCGTTCGGGTCGCGGCCGATTGCCTCGGTTGCTTCCTCGATGACCTTGTTCGACCCGGACGTATCCACGACGTTGGGGGTGTCTTTATCCGTTCCCTTTGGCGCGTCCGCGCCCTTCTCCCGCGAACATGAGAGCGTGAATAGAAGCAGGCAGGTCAGGACTAGGCCGGCAGAGCATCGGAGGGAACAAAGTTTGGACATGGGATCATCCCATTGCGAAGGCCGAATTAGTGAGTAGCCTGACCGGTGCGGGTCAGCGCATCTCGACCACATCGTCCCGCGCTCACGCGGGCTCGTCAAGCCCCCTGGATCGCGGATTCTTCGCCACCCGACACGGAGTTGGGTAACCGGATAGCACGGCGTCCGCTTCCTTTTGCTTTGATGGAATCGCGGCTCGATCAGTTACGGGGACGGGGCATCTTCTGATTGAGAGTGAATCTCCAACAAATCGACCTCGAAATTGAGCACGGCATTGGCTGGAACACCAGGAACGACTTGATCGTGGTAGCCCAGATGCGGGCTGACCCGCAGCCGCCGGGTGCCACTGTCAAGCGACGATTGTTTTTCCCTTTCGGCGACAACTGGATTTCCCGATGGGACGACCTCCTTCTGTGTCGTCAGCGACAATTAGATTTCCCGATGCGGCGGTGGCGTCGGCTCCGCGCCCCGCTTCGCCGACGCCACCG
>DATNCY010000307.1:0-16291 GCA_035553375.1 Gemmataceae bacterium | reverse complement strand
TGGACTTGGCGTGAGGTGATGGTATAGTGGTGGTTGCGCATGCTTCCCTCCAGGAATGAAATCGTGACAGAAGTTATTCTCTGGAGGGAACATGCGTTTGTCTTGTCTCATCAGCTGCAACTTGGATCTACTGGAATTCCTTGCTGGCGCTGCGGGCTAGCAATTATAGCGTTTTACGCACAGCTACGCAGGAACGGCCGCAACTGCTCTTCCAGTTCGCGCAGGGAATGGATGCAGAGACCGATACCGCCCTGAGCGCGGATGTCATGTAAAAACGCTTCCTGATCCGCCCTTGGTTTCTCACCGGGTTTCTTCACCTCGATCGCCAGGAAGTTGCCAAACATCTCCTCCCGACCGTCGGCCAGACAGACGCTTTGTGGCAAAATGCCGAGAATGTCCGACACGCCACGCAGACCGTGGAAACTACGATGGATCTTCTTCACGGGGTCGAAGATGCCCGTGTTGTTCATTCGCCACGCCTTGATTCGGTGCAGTGCCAGCCAGTCCAGGCAGGCCCGAACAATGTCGGTTTCTCTTGTGTTCAATCGCATGGGTTTTTCCTCCCGTACTGTACATCGGTACGGTAAGAAAAAGACTTGAGCGGGACTTACGTTTCGTTCATGCTTTTCGTGGCAAAATGATCCAAAAAGGCTTCCAAAACGGTCGCAAATGTATATAATAAAGAGAGATAGATAAGTGACACGCTAGGCAACATTTCAGCAGTCACTCCGCGTCGGGAACCGGATTTTCGATCTCCTCTCCCGACACCATAGAACCGAGAAGAAAGGGATGCAACGATGACCGATCAAGCGGAACGTACTCTCATGTCCACGCATGAGATCGCACAGCCCGAAACCATGCCCACTCTGCCGCGCCAGGAAGAAACCTCTGTTAATGGACAAGGTCCCCCGGTGTCTGAGGCGGAGATTGTGCCAGTGGAAAGCACCAAGCCGGCGGAAGCCAACGGTGCCGGCGTCGAAGACCCGCGCTGGCAGGTTCGTGCAGGGCGGGAAGGCGCGCGTCGTGTTCACCAGCTTATTCAGGAAGGCAAACAGTATGAAAAAGAACATGGTCTGAAAAAGGGCCGGCAGCGCCTTCGCCAACTCATCGAACTGGGCAAGCGCTACGAGCAAGAACACGGATTGCGGCCGATTCGACCGAAGAATCGCTCGGAGCGTCTGTCGCGGATGGGACGGCAGGAATTGATGGAGACGTTGCTGCAATGTCTGGTGCGCATCGCGAAACCGTCCCTTCGAGCGGAATTGACACGACTCGTTGAGGTGCTGCATCAGGCGGATGATGGCCACGCCGCCTGAAAGGGTTGACGAACAAATCCTGCCAACCCTTCAAGTTCTCCTGAGTGTGGCACTCGATTTGCCCGCTTATCGGCTGGTTTTCCATACTTCAGTTGGAGGTTGCGATGGCTCAACAGACCCCGAAGCGGACGGCGGACGACAACCCATCCATCACGCGCGAACGACTGATTGAATTGCTCAACGAGGATCTGGCGCGCGAGTATCAGGCGATCATCGCTTATGTCGTCTACTCGCAAGTTCTCAAGGGTGCCGAATACATGAATATCGCGCAGGAACTGGAGAAACATGCCGGCGAGGAATTGCAACACGCCCTCATCATCGCCAAGCAGATTGATTACCTCGGCGGCATGCCAGCCGTCACACCCAAACCCGTGAAGACCTCGGAAGACGCGCGCACGATGCTGCAAGCCGACCTGGATAATGAGACGGAAACAATCCGCAATTATCGCGAACGACTTCGTCAGTGCGAAGCGCTGGGCGAATATGCCATGGCGGAACACATTCGCGGAATCCTCGTCAACGAGCAGGAACATCAGATCGACCTGGCAACGGCGTTGGGTAAGAATGTGCCCGACATGACCCCGAAATAGAGCGCGTGTGATACCTTTTCATTCTGCCAGCCCGCAGCGCCAGCAAGGGACTTTCCCTTGCTGGCGCTGCGGGCTGGCAGAATGTCGATTACAACAAGCTCTTCACTTCCTCATCGCTCAGACGGCGCGGGAAGATACAGCCGACCAGCCAGGTGCGCGCGGAGTGCGTCTCGACGCGGACCACACGCACCAGATACAAACGGCGCGAAGAAGAGCCAGGCAGTTTCACGCGCAACACAGTGCCCGGCTCAAAGCGACGATTGAGAATGAGGCCGACACCGCTGGCCGAAATATCCCGAATCGTCGCCGACCAGCGCCATTTTCTCTCCGCGGCCAGCGGACGGCAGGTTCCCTTCAGCTTCGAGACAAAGCGCACCGAGGCGCGTCGATCGGCGGCGCGGCGGTGAGGAATCTTCGTCGCGGGAGGGTCCGGCGGCTTCGCCCCGCGCAGTTCCTGGATGAACTGCCGGCACGTCACGGGCCGAAGGTTCGGATCGGGAGACATGGCCCGGATGATGACACGCTCGACACGCTCACTCAGGTTCGGCGTCAGCTGCCGCGGCGGAGTCAGATCGTTGCTGAGTTTCTTCTTCCAAATGCTCAGATTGCCGCGTGCCTTGAAGGGTGCCTGTCCTGTCACCGCCATGTACAGCGTTGCGGCCAGCGAGTAGATGTCGCAGCGCGTGTCGGCGTGCTTGGCGTCGTTGAATTGTTCGGGAGCCATGAAGTTGGGCGTGCCCATACCGCGCAGCGGACGGGTGAGATCGTGGTCCGCCTCCCCATCCTTGGCCAGTCCCAGGTCGGTCAGCTTGATCCGTCCATCGGTCGCCAGCAAGATGTTATCCGGTTTGACGTCTCGATGGATGATCTTCCGTTTGTGGGCCGCGTGCAGCGCTGAAGCAACCGCCGCGATGATGTGAAGCGCCTCGGACTCGGGCAGCGCACCCTCTCGATGAATGCGATCGCCCAGGTTTTGGCCCTCGATGAACTCCATAACGATGTAGGGGTTCTCCTCGCTGCGGCCAAACTGAATGACGCGGACGAGATGCGGATGTTCCAGCAGGCGCGCGACGCCGAACTCTTGCTCGAATCGTTTGAGGAAAACGGGGTTCTCAACCATCTGGGCTTGCGGTACCTTGATGGCCACGATTTCTCCGGTGGCCGTGTTGCATCCTTTGTAAATGTGACTGGTTCCGCCGGCTCCCAACAGGTCAATGATCTCGTAAGGGCCGATTTTCGGAAGGTTCTGTTTCGCGATCCTCGACGCCATCGAGGGAATCTCCGTGACAGGGGAGCAGCTAAAAGGCACGAACATTTTGGCCAGCCCGCAGCGCCAGCAAGGGAACGTCCCTTGCTGGCGCTGCGGGCTGGCAATTCATTCGGTTAGCGCCTCTAAGGCGGCACGGCCAAAATAAGTTTAGCTCACGGCGCGATCGGGGGTGTCATTCCCTGACTTCTCGGCACGACGATTGCGTTCGATAGGAATCGGAAGTCAATCACAACGAATCGAGAAAGGAAAAGCCATGCCAGCGGATAAATGTTCTCTTGCGAATGCGGCGAAAGCGCTGAAACGAGTGCTGGCGGAGGATGCCGCCGGCCGAGAGAAGGAATGGACGGAGCGCATGGGGCAGGCTTTGTCGGCCCTCGAACAATCCGTGCGGCGACACCACGCCAACCTGGAAGACGCCGAGGGGCGCGTGGTGAATGTGGAAAGCTCGCTGAACCCGTCGCCTACCGTGGCTCGCCGTGCGGATCAACTGCGTGACGAGTTGGACAATCTTCTTCAAGAAGCTCATGCGCTGCACGGCAAACTGCAAGGTATCCATCCCTCGACCGCGCGGATGGACCCTTCCACGGCGGCGGGCGCTTTAGCCGTGGCTCCCGAAGCGGGCGATGTCGCCGATTTCGGCGTCTTCTGCGAGCGCGTGGAGCATTTGCTGGACGGATTCGAGCATTACGATGAGGAAGAATCCGAGTTGATCCAGGAGAGCATCACCATGGACCTTGGTGCCGGCGATTGACGCACTTTTCTCCTCTCTCCCCCGTACTCGGGAGAGAGGAGAGCATATCCGGGGTCGGTATGTCTCCTGACGAATTTCGTCGCTTCGGACATCAGCTCATCGATTGGATCGCCGATTATCGAGCCAGGGTCGCGGAACGGCCCGTCATGGCCCAAACCGCACCGGGCGAGATCAAGGCTCAGTTCCCGATCACGCCGCCGGAAACGCCGGAAGGGTTCGCGGCCGTGTTCCGCGATCTGGAGCGCATCATCTTGCCGGGATTATCGCACTGGCAGCATCCGCAATTCTTCGGCTACTTCCCCGCCAACGCCTCGCTCGCCAGCGTGCTGGGCGATTACCTCAGCACTGGCCTGGGCGTGCTGGGATTGTCCTGGCAAGCCAGTCCGGCGCTGACGGAACTGGAAGAAGTCGTCACGGATTGGATGCGTCAGATGGTCGGCCTCTCGCCGGCGTGGAGCGGCGTCATCCAGGATACCGCCTCGACCAGTACGCTCGTCGCTCTTCTCTGTGCGCGTGAGCGGACCACGGCATACAGCCTGAACCGAGGCGGTTTGCAAGCCGAAGAGCGCCCACTGATCGTCTACGTGTCGAGCCAGAGTCATAGCTCCGTCGAGAAGGCGGCGCTGCTGGCCGGTTTTGGCCGAATGAATGTGCGAACCATCGCTCCTGATGAATCGTATGCGCTACGTCCGGCGGAACTGGATGCGGTCATCCGCAGGGACATCTGCGCGGGCCTGGCTCCGTGCGCGATCGTGGCCACCACCGGCACAACCACCTCCACGGCGCTCGATCCCCTTGAGCCTATCGCCGAGATTGCCCGCGAGCACGGTCTGTGGTTACATGTGGATGCGGCGATGGCGGGCGCGGCGATGCTTCTGCCGGAATGCCGCTGGATGTGGCAGGGCATCGAGGGGGCCGACTCGCTGGTATGGAACGCGCACAAGTGGCCTGGCGTGGCCTTCGATTGCTCGTTGTACTACGTCAAGGATGCCGAACATCTCGTGCGCGTGATGTCCACCAATCCCAGTTACTTGCAATCCGCGGCGGACGGGCGCGTCAAAAACCTGCGCGATTGGGGCATCCCTTTGGGTCGGCGCTTCCGCGCCTTGAAACTCTGGTGTCTGCTCCGTGCCGAGGGCGTCACCGGGTTGCAAGCGCGCCTGCGCCGCGATCTCGCCAATGCCCAATGGCTGGCCGAGCAAGTGCGATCAACTCCATCTTGGTGTGTCCTCGCGCCGGTACCTTTGCAAACGCTCTGCGTGCGTCACGAACCGCCGGGATCGGAAGGTGAAGCGCTCGACCAGCATACGCTGGCCTGGGCCGAACGAGTCAACAATTCCGGCGCGGCTTACCTCACTCCGGCGCTTCTCGACGGTCGTTGGATGGTCCGCATCTCAATCGGCGCGGAAGCGACCGAACGTGCGCATGTCGAGGCGCTGTGGAGGAAGATGCGTCAGGAGGCAGAGAATCTGCTCAGGGTTTGACGCGGCGAACCCGATGGTTGTTCGTGTCGGCGATGTAGAGGACGCCCTCGCTATCGACAACGCAGCCATGCGGCCGGTCGAGACCAGCTTGGCGAGCGTCGCCACCATCACCTCCGCTGCCTTTGCGTCCGCCCGCTACGGTTGTCACCTGCCCCGTCTTCCTGTCGATACGCCGGATAGAATGATTCTCTGTATCGACAATGTAAACATTGCCCGCATCATCGCAACGGAGAGCCTTGGGGCCGTTGAACGTCGCCTTGTTAGCCGAACCGTCGGCCGCGCCGCGTGTTCCCGTGCCGGCCAGCGTGGTGATGATGCCGTGGGCATCGACCTGGCGCACGGCGTTGCCCTCGCGCTCGGCGATGTACGTGTTGCCCTTGCCATCCACGCACACCGCCCGCGCTCCCACGAGAACGGCCTTGCTGGCAGGACCGCCGTCACCGATGGCCCTGCGATCGACCTTACCCTTGTGTCGCGTGGTGCCGGCGAACGTCGCAATTCTGCCGGTGAGCAGATCGACGCGGCGAATCCGGCCATCGCCCACATCGGCGATGAGCAGTCCGCCTTTGCCGTCCAGACAGCAATCGTTCGGCTCGCGCAGCGCCGACTCGGCCGCCTTGCCGCCATCGTCGGAATGGCCCGGCTTGCCGGTGCCGGCGAGCGTCGTGATGACGCCGCTGTCCGCCTTCACCTGGCGCACGACGGCATTGAGCCGATCGACGAGGAACAAATCGCCAGCTGTATTCACGGCCACGGCATAGGGTTCGTTGAGGGTCGCCTTCGTCGCCGGCCCGCCATCGCCGCTGTAACCCTTGACGCCGCAGCCGGCCACCGTCGTGATGATGCCCGTCTTCAGCGCGATGCGGCGAACACAGTGATTCATCGCGTCGGCTACGAAGAGATGGCCAGCGTTGTCGAGGGCGCAGTGAAACGGCTGATTAAGCCGAGCCGTGGTTGCCTTGCCGCCATCGCCGGAGTAGCCTGCCTTGCCGGTGCCCACTACCGTGTCGATGCTCCCGGCCATCGCCGGTCCCGTCAGGCAATTCAGTAGCAGCATTATCAGGAATGTGCGCATGGTCGATTCTCACCCTTTATCCGCAACGCGTCGCTAGTTGAATGATCGGACTCGCGATGGATACCGATCTTTCTCGATTCCTTAACTGGCTCACGCGGAAGGAGACGCTTCGGCCCCCAACCGTCTCCGAACCTCCGCCACGAGATCCGGCAAGCTGTCCAACAACGGCACCCCATACCGCCGACAGACGACCTCCACATTGCCTCGCCGCCAGTAACCTGCGGGACAACACACCACCAGTCGACCATCGCGGGCGCACAACCCCAGTTCCAGCAGCGTCACGGGGGCCTTCGTGGGCGGCGCGAAGTACATCGCTACCACCTCGGCTCGCTCCAGACCTGCCAACTCCCACTCGACCTGCTCGCGGAACGACGGGTTGGTGATCGACTGCTCCCAGGAAGCGTCCCATTCATCCCGCCGCGGATTCAGGAGCAGCACATCAAGATCGGACAGGGAATTCTCGAACTGAGTTTGCCAGTCCTCGGCCAAGCCCATCTCGATCGACCCAGCTAAGAACACCTTCGGTGTCTGCTCATCCAGGGGCAACGGCGCGGGCGGTTTGACGACACGAGCCATGATGGGACTCCGAAGCGCCCGCCGAATGATCCAATTCCCACGAAAATGGGCTGCTGGCGACAGCAAGGATTTCAGGACAAGCTGTCATTCGCGTGCCGGTCTGCGGCAGCGTCTGGAGCGAAGGATAAAGCGGCCCTGTTTGGGCCTTTCCGACGCGATCTCTCACGCTGCCGAACATTTGTTGTTCATCTCTGGATCTCTTCCGTTTATTATAGAAATATCTCCCGATCATCGTCCGATCCGGGAAAGTGATGCTTTGCCCCGAGGACCGCATGAACAACTCCCCCTTGTCCAGCGCCACCGAGGAGAAATGGCCCGCGGACTTCGAGTTTCGCCCGTTGCCTTTCCTGAGAAATCCTCACGTTCAGACCGTGCTTGGCGTTCTGGTGCCCGGTGCCGATTGCCCCTTGCCGGACCAGCGATATATCGTCCGCCTGCCGGATGGTGACGCTCTGGTATTGCACAACAACACGCCGCTCGGCTGGAAACCCGGCGATGCGCTCGCTCTGTTGGTGCATGGTCTGAGTGGTTCGCACGCCTCCGCTCACATCCGCCGCATGACGGCCATGCTGCTGGCGCAGCGCGTTCGCGTGGTACGTATGGATTTGCGCGGTGCCGGCGCGGGGTTGTCGCTGGCTCGGCGCGTCTATCATGCCGGCCGCTCCGATGACATTCGCGCCGCCCTTGAAGAAGTTCATTCGTGGAGTCCGGCTTCGCCGCTGTTATTGCTTGGTATCTCACTGGGCGGCGCGTTGGTACTGAAAATGGCCGGCGAAGCGGCCGACCGGCCGATAGCCGGCCTCACACGCATTGCCGCCGCTGCACCGCCCATCGATCTGCCGAGCTGCGCCGTCCTGTTGGCCCTGCCGAAGAACCGCATCTACGAGGACAACTTCCTCCGCGATTTGACCACTGCGGCGCGTCTTCGCCGGCGTTACTTCCCGGATTTGCCGCCCCTGCGTTTCCCGCGACGCATGACCATGCGCCTCTTCGACGAACTGTACACCGCGCCGCGCAGCGGCTTCGATGACGCCCAGGATTATTATCAGAAGGCTTCGTGCGCCGCCCTCATCCCGCGTATTCAGGTTCCCACGTTGATCCTGACTTCGCGCGATGATCCGTTTGTTGCCGTCGAACCGTTCGAGCAGCTGAAGGTTCCGCCCCATATCCTGGTACGCATCGTGTCGCACGGCGGACACATTGGTTTTCTTGGTTGGGATGGCGCCGGCGGCATCCGCTGGGCCGAACGCCGCATGGTCGAGTGGATTCTTCAAACGTGAGTTGGAGCGAAGCGAGCCAGCCAGCCCGCGGCGTGAAGCAGACGTTCATCGCCTCACGCCGCAGTTGGAGAGCCTCCTAGCTGATGGTCACGGCTGGAAACGGACAACAGTATTGTCTGACTGGTTGGCCACCCACATCATCGTGCCGTCGAAGGCGATGCTGCCGGGACCATTTCCGACATAAATCGGACGGCCCACATTGCCGGTGCTAACCTGGATTTTACTCACGCTGCGGCCACCCGAATTAGCCACCCACATGTTCGCCCCATCGAAGGCAAGGGCAATGGGGGAGTTGCCGACGGGGACCGTGCGTAAGACCGTGCCGGTGCTAACCTGGATCTCGCTCACGTTGTTGCTATTCTGGTTTGCCACCCACATGTTCGCCCCATCGAAGGCAATGGCATGAGGAGCATTGCCGACAGGGACCGTGCGTAGGACAGTGCCGGTGCTAACCTGGATTTCGCTCACGTTGTTGCTAGCCAGGTTCGCCACCCAGATGTTCGCCCCGTCGAAGGCGAGACTTGACGGGAAGCTACCAACGGGGACCGTATTGATAACCGTGCCGGTGTTAACCTGGATCTCACTCACCGAATTGCTGTTTGCATTGGCCACCCAGATGTTCGCCCCGTCGAAGGCAAGACTTTGTGGGGAAGTGCCAACGGGGACCGTATTGATAACCGTGCCGGTGCTGACCTGGATCTCACTCACGGTATTGCTATTCTGGTTTGCTACCCACATGTTCGCCCCATCGAAAGCGATGCCAGTGGGGGAATTTCCAACGGCGACTGTATTGAGGCTCTTTCCGGTACTCGCCTGGATCTCGCTCACAGTATTGCTGACCAAATTGGTCACCCACATGTTTGCCCCATCGAACGCCAGGGCTTGGGGAACTATTCCGACCGGAATCGTCAGGAATGCCGCAACGGCTCCGCCGGCCGGACCCGCTGGACCTTGCGGACCTGGAGGGCCAGCCGGACCCTGCGGACCTGGAATCGGTGGCGGTGGGTCTGCGGGCGTCAGGAAGTTGACGATCATCTCGGCTCGCATCAAGTCTTGCGAGGCCGTGTCGGGCGAGAGCGTGGGAGACTGCGACCGGATCAACTGTTCGCCCGCAAACACCAGTCCCACGGGGCTGCCGAGAAAGCCCGGCGACGGCGGACCACCAATACCCTGCGGCGACTGTCCCATCTTGGTGAGAAGGTTCACCATAAGCTGAGCATTCGCCATGTCTTGAGCTGTCATCTCCGCCGTGACGGAGCCGGCCTGCGACTGGACCACTTGTTCGCCGGTGAAAACCAGCCCAACGGGACTGCGTAAGAAATCGAGCGGGGCTGAAACCACCCCGCCGGCATTCAGCAAGGTGCGGTCCTCCAACGGCTCCAGAGCCGGTCGAAAGGTCGAGGAGCGGGGGATGTAGGCCGACCGGGATGGTTTACTCGTCCTGGACTGCCACCATCGTCGGAAGCAAAGGCGCATTCTCGATGATCCTTATCTTGTATTGCGTGATGCAGAGAGAAGCCGTCCCTCGGCCATCCCTCACGGCCAACGCTGAATCTGTCTTCGCCCGGCAAGACCGGAGGAGCGGAGCGAATTTCACTTTCCGTTCCCAATTTCCTTGCGATGTCGAAAGAATCAGCGATTTATTGGGTAAAGACAGAGCGACCAACAAGCCCAGAGCGCTAGCGACGGGTTCTTGCTCCCCGTTGCGGGCGCTCTTGCGCTTGTAATTCATTCGGTTAGGTCTGTTACTTGGGAAAACCGCGTGGCTGCTGCTGCGTGAGGCAATGCAGCGTGCCCAGCCCCCACACGAGATCGACAGCATGGATGCCGACAATCACACGATCCGGGAACAGGCCCGCGAGAATATCCAGGGCACGGCGGTCGTTAGGGTCGTTGAATGTCGGCACGAGGACGCGATCGTTGGCGAGGTAGAAGTTGGCGTAACTGGCCGGTAAGCGTTGACCATCGAACCACAACGGCGATGGCATCGGCAGCGTATGCACCTCCAGAGGTTGGCCGTCCGAATCGGTCATACCGCACAGTCGTTGCAGATTTTCTTGCAATGGATCATAATTCGCGTCGCTATTATCTTTTTCTACCACCGTGACCACGGAGTGCGGGCCGACGAAGCGCGCCAGATCGTCGATGTGTCCGTGCGTGTCATCGCCGGCGATGCCGCGTCCCAGCCACAAAACCTTACGCACGCCCAAATAGTCGGCGAAAATCTTCTCGTAGTCTTGCCGGGTGAAGCCGGGATTGCGTTCCTGCACGTTGCTGAGCAGACATTCCTCGGTGGTCAACAGCAACCCTTGACCGTTGACCTCGATACTGCCGCCTTCCAGCACGACGCGACGGCCATTGATTTCAGGTTGCCATGCCTTCATCCGCAGTTGATCGATGATCCGTCCCGTTGCTTCGTTATCGCTCTGCCAGTTGGGATACTTGGCCCAGGCATTGAAGGCGAAGTTGACGAGCGCGGTTTCGCCTTGCGCTGAAGTGACAAAGAGGGGGCCATAATCGCGCGTCCAAACTCGATCCGTGGCGATGTGCCAGAACGAAATGCGTTCCCTATCGAGCGGGAGTTTTTCGAATACGGTTTCCGCTTGCCGTTGGCCGTCCGCATCGTTGACGAGGATGCGCACTTCTTCGGAGCGATGTAGATGACGGACGATTTCGCCGTAGACCCAAGGAATGGGGGCGAACTTGTCCGGCCAGTCGTCGCGCTGGTGCGGCCAGGCGATCCACGTCGCCTGATGGGCTTCCCATTCGGCGGGCATACGGTAGCCGAGTTGCGACGGCACAGCGGAAAGAGACGCTTCGGGAGCCATGAATGTCGAGATGCCTCGGCCGTTTGTCAGGAGCGACGCAGGAACGTACCACGTTCGGGATCTTCGTGGTAGTCGCCGCGTTCCAGAGCGGTGACAAAGTCCGTCAGCCACGCCGATAGCGAAGGCGCGGCGACGGGGTGATCGGAGCGCCCGCGCCAGCATTCGCGCACCGGCAAACCCGGCGAGTCGAGATCCAGACACAGATAATCGCCATTATCATCGTCGAGAAAGGGAACCCAGGCGGACTGCCAGCCCTCGTGGGGTTGGGCGTCGAGTTCCTTCTTGGCGTCGGCGATTTCCTGCGCGCTCATGAGGATCCAACTCTGCTCAAAGGCACCCGGAACGTCGGCGTTTTGGCCATTGTGCCAATTCAGCCATGTCCGCAATTCCTCCGGCACCGGCTTGCCCAACGCCGCAGCCAAAGCGTCGAAGTCCGCGGCACCGGCACCCGGCAAGAGAGCATGATGAAAACGTGCGCGGTGAGCGGTCATCCACTTATCCAAGCGTGTCAGCGAGTCGGTCAAAGAGGGGCCGGATGATGCGTTGCTCGCGGCCGGAGGTGTGGAGCTAGGTTCGGCTTCGGCTGGCGCACTCGGTTTCTCGGTGGGCTTGGCAGCACCGGAGCGCACTGCCGTGAGAGCCTCCTGAATCTGTTCTGTCGTCGGCTGCTCGCCGGCGCTGCCGGCGACACAAGCGCACAACCAGGCTTCCCAGGTCATGGTATGTGGCGGTCGGCGTCCGCCGACAGGACGCACGGACAGCCCCTCCTTGCTCAGTGTGAGAGCCAATCGTTCGCCGCCCACTTCAATCTCGCGCGTCAGACTTCGCGTGAACTGCTGCATGGCAATCACTCCTCGGTAGTGTCTGAGCCGCGCGCGTCCGCGAACGGAGACGGCCACGCTCGCGGACGCTCGCGGCTCGGCTAGATTATCCTACCCCTGGCGAGGCGACGTGGACAGGCTTGCGCCGCTGGGGTACAACGACAATCGGCCATCGGTCACTGTCCGGTCGATGGCACGGGAGCGTGGCCGCGAGCCGAGGAGGAAGGGATGCGAACCAACGTGGGGATCGTGCTTCTGTTGTGCCTGGGAGCGCCCGCCTCGGCGTGGGCGGGCGACCGCGAGAAGGCGCTGGCGGTGATCGAACGGGCCGTCAAGGCTCACGGCGGAGTTGATGCGCTGACCAAGACGCCGATACGAGTGCGCAGCGGACAAGGCGTGGTGGGTCTCAGCGGCGATCGGCCCTTCACGACGGAAGAGAGCGTGCGCTTTCCCGATCGCTGTCGCATGGTCCTGGATGTAGGCCGCGAGCGGTTGATCGTCGTTCTCAACGGCGACAAGGGCTGGATGCAGGCCGGCGGCACCACGCAGGAGATGAACAAGGCCACGTTCGCGGAACGCCGGGAAGAGCTATATGTGTGGTGGCTGATGACGCTGGCGCCGCTTCTGAAAGATGGTTTCGAGTTGAAACCGCAAGCCGACGCCAAGGTCAACGACCGCGAGGCTGCTGTCGTCAAAGTGTCGAGCAAGGGCTATCCTGATGCCACCTTGTTTTTCGACAAGAAGACGGACTTGCTCGTCAAGATCGCCCGTCGCGGCACGGAGGCGGGCATTCCGGTTAGCAAAGAATATCTATACAGCGATCACAAGGACTTCGATGGCGTCAAGATGCCCAGCAAGGAGATTACCAAAATCAACGGCACCAAGCTGAGCGAGGTCAAATTCACCAGCTACAAGTTCTTGTCGCGCATTGAGGATGCCACGTTTAACAAGCCGTGAACAGTGTTCAGTGTTCAGTGTTCAGTAAGAAATCGGCGGCCTGTCTTACTGAACACTGAACACTGAACACTATTGAGGAGCCGTCTCCGCGGACAGGAAGCCGCAGCCGCGATGGGTGCCATCGCAGAACGGACGATTCTTCGATTGGCCACAGCGACACAGGGCGACTGAGTCCTTGCCCGGCGGAATGGTGAACACATTGCCCAGATGATCGACGATGCGCACAGGCCCCTTAACCACATAAGGGCCATTCTCACGACAGCGAATCTCCACGGGTTCCGACATAGGTTTTCCTTTCGTCACTTCTTAGGTGTTGATTACCAGGCGAGCAAGAGCGTTGTTATCCGTCCATCACCATGACGCGATCTCGTTTCTGGTGATTGACGAAAAAGAATGACAGCCGCCGGGCCACATGTGTCAGGAACGTCTCCTTGAACAGTCCCACCGGCGTCCCGAAACTGTCCAGCCCGCCGCGTTCTTCGCCGGGATAGAGGTCCGTGAACTCCTTGGGCTGGAGCGTCTCGTCCGGATTCTTCACGTCCACCAGAGACACCAGGATATGGGTCCGGCCTTGATACAGCTGTTGTTGCGCTTTGGGCGCATAGAGACTGAGTTGGTCAATCTCCAGGCTGATGACGTAGTCCGCCTTGAAGTAATGGCCGACCTGCTCAAGGTCGATGGACTTCCAGTCGGGATGATTACTCTTGTACTGTTCGACGAGGCTCGGCTTGACGATGGTGACTTTTTCTTTGTTCTCCTCGGATGTCCGATGGAGACACTCGGCCAACTTGGCGGCCAACTGGCGGTCCGCCTGGGCGAGTTCCGGTCGTGGGTCCAGCCCCATGTAGGTCCACAGAACAACCTTGATTTCCTTTTTGTCCTCCACGGAAGCCAGCCGCTTGTATTCTGCCGGCTCCTTGGCTTCGGGCATGAGGAAATACATGGCCGACGGGAAATTGCAGCCAGCGACGCAGGCCGCACCGCATAAACCCAGCAGAAAATTCCGCCGACGCATCACGGTCATGCTCTCCTCCATGAAAATAGGCGAACGGCCGGCGTAAGCCGGCTGGTAAAGGCTGCAACCAGCCGGCTTACGCCGGCCGTTCGCCATTAAAATCGCGTTCCGGTCCACCAGGCCAACCCTAAAACGATCGCCCAGCGCATCAGCATCAAGCTGAGAAACGTCAGCACGGCGAAGGTGAGGGCACGCTCCGCCGAGTAGAGGAAGAGCGTCCGTTTGCACACCACGCTAGCCAGACACCAAGGGATGAGCATCATGCAGAACAGGGCCAGCAGGGTGCCGACCGCGTTGGCACGCAGCGAGTTCAACACATCGCCGCGCACCAACAGCGCGAAACTCGTTGTCATGCCGCACGACGGACACGGCAAGCCCGTGGTGTCGTAAAACGTGCAGGGCGGCAAGCCCATCTGTCGATGCGTGGCCATGCTCAGCGGCGAGCCATCGTCGTTATACGGCTTCAGCCGCACGGCAACGACGAACACGCTTATCAAGGCCACCGCAATCCCGATCAAGGTGCCGCGCACCCAGAGACGAAGTACGGGGATCGCGTCCAGCACCTCTTCACGTTTTTTGTCTGTCGAAGTTAGAGGGCAACTCATAGCGATCCTCTCGGCGCGATGCAAGAGCAATTCAGTCCGCAGTCCGCAGTCCGCAGTCCGCAGTCCGCAGTCGCAGGGGTCAGGAATCAGGAGTCAGGAGTCAGGCTGCTGCTGTCTGATCCCCCTCTGCTGGCTCCTGACTCCTGACTCCTGACTCCTGACCCCTGCGACTGACTCCTGCGACTGACTGCCGACTATTCACCAATCGCTCGGCGGCGGAGGTCGCCTCGTTCATGGCGTTTTCCACCTTAAGCCGATAATACTCAAGCTGGTCCTTGCCGATTTTCTCCGGTACGTGGATCGGCTCCAGGGTGACGCACGCAGCCGCGCTCCACGGGTGGGGTAAAGCGAAACGATCCCAGCTGGTCATCCGCCAGGCACGCTCGAAGGCGATGCCGAATACAACAATTGGCAAGCCGGTGAGGGCAGCCAGGTAAACGACGCCGGGCTGCACCTGTCGTCGCGGTCCGCGCGGCCCATCCGGTGTAATGGCCAGATGAGCCGAGCGGCTAATGCGCTGCATCTGTCGAATCGCTCGCGCGCCGCCGCGCGTGGCCGAGCCGCGCACCACACGGAATCCCAAATGCCGGCACGCCTCGGCGATCATTTGTCCATCCGCGTGTTCGCTAATGAGAACATTGATGTCGCGCCGTCCATAGTGGTAGGCCGGTACCAAGATGTTCTCATGCCAGAAGGCGTACAGGTAATGCCCCTGAAAGTTTGGCTGGTTCGGATCGAGATTCGGTCCCATCGGCCGATAGCGATACCGCAATGTGCCGATCCACAAACGCACCAGCCAGCCAACCGCGAAACCAATCGCCTTGATCAACAGCGGATGACGAATCTTCATCGACGGGCCTCCCTACCCAAAATAGTGGTTAGTGGTTAGTGGTTAGTGGTTAGTGGTCGGAACGGTTCCAACTAACCACTAACCACTAATCACTAACCACTATTCCGACGGCCATTCCCCGCTGAACACTTCGACCGCGGGGCCGGTCATGTACACATGATTATCGACTTCGGACCAGTACAATTGCAAGTCGCCTCCGGGCAGATGGGCGGTGATGCGTCGCTGCGTGCGTCCGGTGAGATGCCCGGCCACAGCGACGGCACAAGCGCCGGTGCCGCACGCCAACGTCTCTCCCGAACCGCGTTCCCATACGCGCAGGGTGACATCATCGGGCCGATTGACGCGCACGAACTCGGCGTTGACGCGACGCGGAAAGGCGGCGTGTCGCTCAATCTGCGGCCCCAGTCCGAGAACGTGGGCATCAGTGATGGCGTCCACGAAGGTGATGCAGTGCGGATTGCCCATCGATACGCAGGTAACGCGCAGTGTTTGCCCGGCGACTTCCAGCGCCGCCTCCACGGGCGGTTCACCCGCCAGCGTGGTCGGAATACGCTCGGCTTGCAGGATCGGCTCGCCCATGTCCACACGTACCTGACGCACCGCGCCGCCGGACATTTCCAATTCGAGCGTGAGTACACCGTTACCGGTCTCAATGGTCAACGGCGACTTGCGGACGAGACTGTGATCGTGGACGTATTTCGCCACACAGCGGATGCCGTTGCCGCACATTTCCGACTCACTGCCGTCGGCGTTGTACATGCGCATACGCGCATCGGCCTTGTCGGAGGGACATATAAGGATGAGTCCATCGGCACCGACGCCGAAATGACGGTCGCTGATGGCCCGGCTGAGGCCGGGCGGGTCGTGCGGCAT
>DATNCY010000306.1:0-9347 GCA_035553375.1 Gemmataceae bacterium | reverse complement strand
GGACATGGAGGAGTTGCATCTGGAATTTGACCTCGCTGTGGGCCGCTTGAGGCAGAAACCGCGACTGATTCAATCGTTCTTCGCCGCCGCCGGGCTGTCCTTGGGAGGACGAAAAGTTTAGTTTCGAGCGCAGCTGTCAGTTGAACTCGATGCAGTCGATGATAACGAGATCGTCGGGCGGTTGTTTATCGGGAAACAGGTAAATGTGTTCCAGGCGCAGGTCGCCGTGCGTGTCGCGGGGGATGCCGCGTGCGGCCCGCGCCTCGATCAGAGACCGCAACCGCGCCAGCGTTTCTTCCATTCGGGCGCGCAGCCGTTCGAGGACGGGGCGATGGACTAGGTTGTCCACGTCCGCTGGAGGCACATCGAGGCTGTCGCGGACGTTCCCGGCGATTGCATCAAACCCTGCGAAGGCGGCAATGCGTGGACTCGTCTCTGACGCTAAGTGGAAAGCGGCGATGCGTTGGGCCAAGCGTTCGATCTGCGAAGCGTCGAGTTCGCGGCGGCGCAGACGGTTCAACAAGGTCGCTTCCTCCGGCAAGCGCTCCATTTGCACCGCCCATTCGATCACTTCGCCCTCGCCGCCGAAGCGGTGGCACCCGCCGCTCCGCGTCACCGGCACGACTCCCTGGTAGACCGCCGGGGCCAGGCGGCGATTGAGACACACTTCCTCGACGCAGAAATGATGTCGAGCCTCCAGAGTACGGAAGTTGAGGAATCCCAGAGCCACCGGCTTCTTGATCTTGTAAGCGTGCTGCCCCGCGAGGAAGACCACCGAGATGTGTGTCTGTCGCACCTGCACCTCGCCGAGCGGCTCCGGGTACGCCGATCATCGCTCGATCTCCCAAACGATATGCCGCTTCCCGCGTTGTTTCGCGCTGCGTGCCGCGTTTCTCTTCGGGTCACGGCGGAATAGGGAACTTGTTGCGGAAAACCCCTACGCAATAGAAGTGCCAACCAGATCGCCCCCAGGGACTGCGGAGGGAAAAGGAGTAAAAAGCTCCCTTTTGCCGTCGCGAATGCGTCCGGCAAGGGTAAGAAGAGGATCGGAAGTATGCGGTCCTGCACAATTCCGTTCGATTCCGCACAGTGCAGGCGTCCCGTGTATCCTGTCCTCCCCTTCGGGATTGCTAGCGCTAGCTGAAAGAAGCTGGCGAACGTGGGAATCTTTTCACCGTTCACGCCTTCGGTAGACTATTTGCATCTCGCATCCGTATCGGACGGAGGGGCCACGCCAGGAGCATTGGCGCAGCTTCGCTTGCACACTCCGCGATTTCGTACCTGGGAACGGATCGCAGCCGTGAATATCGACGATGTGTATCTCCGTTATCAAGAATTGCAGGCCTGGGTGGGCTGGACGGAGGAGTCCGCGCGGCGTGTGGCGGCGATGGCCGAACTACTCGCGCCGCATCTCACGGCCCGCATCGATGATTTCTACGACGAAATCGGTCGCCATCCTAGTGCCCGCAAGGTCATCACCGGCGGCCAGGCGCAGATCAACCGCCTCAAGGGCACCCTGATCCAGTGGCTGCGCGAACTGCTTGCCGGCCGCTACGATCGCAACTATGTCGCCCGTCGCTGGCAGGTTGGTTGGCGGCACGTCGAAATCGGACTCGAACAGGTCTACACCAATGTGGCCTTGTCGCGGTTGCGGCTGGGACTGATGCGCGCCCTGCACGACAACTGGCAGGGCGACTTGACGGGGTTACAGAACACCGTTCGCTCGCTCAACAAGCTGCTCGATCTGGACCTCGCTATCATCGAGGACGCCTATCAGGCGGAATACGCCGCCCGGCTGCAACGCAGCGAACGGCTGGCAGCCATCGGTCAGGTGGCCGGCGGCGTCGCCCACGAATTGCGCAATCCGCTCAACGTCGTCAAGACTTCAGTCTACTACCTGCTCAACGCCAAGAATCCCTCGGAGCTGAAAAAGGCCGAGCATCTGCATCGCATCGAGAAGCACATCGTTCTGGCCGACGGTGTCATCACGGCGCTGTCGAACTTCGCCAAACTGCCGGTGCCCAATCGCACACCGTTCGCCGTCGAGCAGTGCGTCCGCGAGGCGCTTGACACCAACCCGTTGGGGGATAATATCCAGTTGATGATCGACTGCCCGCCTGCGCTGCCGCCGGCGCTGGCTGACAACGACCAAGTCCGTATCGTTTTCGCCAATCTCATCCGCAACGCGCGCGAGGCCATGCCCCAGGGAGGGCGACTCACCGTGACGGCGCAAGCCGTGGACGGCGGCCTATCGACGACCGTGGCCGATACCGGCATCGGCATTTCCACGGAACAACTCAGCCGGGTGATGGAGCCGCTTTATTCGACCAAGGCGCGCGGCCTGGGCCTGGGCCTATCGATCGCGCGGGCCATCCTGGAGAAGAACGGCGGCAGCCTGCGTGTAGCCAGCGAGCCAGGCAAGGGCAGCATCTTCACCGTGTTTCTGCAAGCGGGTGGAAAGGAGAACCCTAACTCATGACGGCCCCTGCCTCTATTCTCGTCGTCGATGACGAGGACGATACCTGCCGCAACCTGTCGGACATTCTCACGGACCTGGGCTATCAGGTCGATACCGCCCTCGACGGCTTCACCGCTCTGGAGTTGGTCCGCAAAAAGCCCTATGACGTCGCTCTCCTGGATCTGAAGATGCCCGGCATGGACGGCCTGACGCTGTACCGTGAGTTGCGCAAGCTGCGATCCTCGACGGTGGCTATCGTCGTGACCGCCTATGCCAGCAAGGCCACGGCGGAGGAGGCGCTGGCGGCCGGCGCGTGGCAGGTATTGGCCAAGCCGGTGGATCTGGGGCGTCTGCTGTCGCTGGTGGACAAGGCGCTGGGTCAACCGCTGGTACTGGTCGTCGATGATGATCCCGACCTGTGCGCCAACCTGTGGGATTTGCTGCGAGAGCGCGGCTACCGCGTGGCGGTCGCCCACGACGAGCAAGACGCGGCCCGCCATCTCCAGGAGCACGCCTTTACCGTTGTGCTGATCGACATGAAACTGCCGCGCGGCGATGGCAGCGGCGTGTTCCAGCGCGTAAGGCGGAGCAATCCCCAGTCGCGTACCGTCGTCATCACCGGCCATCGCGTCGAGATGGATCCCGTCGTCCAGCATGTGGTCGCGGAAGGGGCCGATGCGGTGTGTTACAAACCTTTTGATGTGCCGCGTCTGCTGTCTACCTTGCAACAGTTGACGCAAGGCGAGCGGCCGGTGTAAGGATTGTCTTTCCTTGCCAGCCCGCAGCGCCAGCAAGGGAAGGACGACCCCTTTTGCGCTGCGAGCTGGTGAGGTTTTGTCCAATGCCGGTCGATGCCGATCTTCGCGTCCTGGTGGTTGATGACGATGCCGACACGCGGAGCAATTTGTACGACATCGCGACAGGGCGCGGCCGACTATATCCTCACATCAACCCGGATGCGATGCTTTTCACCGCCTCCAGCGCGGCGCCATGGATCGCCACATCACGATGGTCGAACTAGCCCGCCAGGTTTTCACTGCGGAACAGACGGGACAACTCCCCTGAAAGCCGCCTTGTGCTAGAATCGTTTCCTCCTGTGCCGTCTCGCACATCTCCGCTCGTTCTTCCGCACCTCCAGTGATACACTCGCCCTACTCCACACGCGAAAAGCAGGCTTTTTCTCGACCGGGTGAGGAATAAGCGACTCCATCGGAGGCTGGCATCGCGTTTGCGATTCTTCCTAGCGAAGCCGTGAAAGTCTCTGATCCGCTCCCGCTTTGCGGGCCGAGGTTCCTCGGCGGCCGTAGCGTCCACGGTTCGGCTGGTCAGACCGGATCACGACAACGACGAAGGAGAATGCCATGAACGCTTCCACTTTACACAAGAGTCCTCCGCGATCCTTTGAACTGCTTCGGGCCAAGGATTTGATGAAGACCAATCCGGTGTCGATCCGCCGCGACGCCGGCATCCGCGAGGCGCTCGAATTGCTGACCGATCGCGGCTTCGGCGCCGCGCCGGTGATCGACGAAGCGGGCCGACCCATCGGCGTCATCAGCCGAACCGACATCCTCATCCACGAACGAGAAAGTGTCCGCCACGCGCACGTCCGGGACTCCAGTAGCTCAAAGTGCGATTACACCGAATGGGATGACTTTCCCGAACCTGACTGGTCCGAGAAACTCTCGATTGAGGTCACGGACCCAACGACGGTGGGGGAGATCATGACCCCGGCCATCTTCACCGTGGCGCTGGACACCCCGGCGCGCGAGGTGGTGCGGCGTATGTCGGAGTTGAAAATCCATCACTTGTTCGTGTCCGACGGTGAACTGGCTCTGGTCGGCGTCATCAGCCCGCTGGACGTGATGCGCCGTCTGGCAGAGTAACACAGGAGATTTCTCATGTACCGCTCTATCCTGGTGCCTTTGGATGGCTCGTTGCCGAGTGAGCAATCGTTGCCGTATGCCGCGGCCCTGGCCCGGCGTTCGGGGGCGACCTTGCAATTGGCCTACGTTCACACGCCGCTCCTTCTGGGAGAAGGCACCATGTACCTCGGAACGCCGGACGTGCAGTTGTGGGAGCAGGAGAAAGAATATCTCCTCAACGTCGTTGATCGGCTCAAGAAAGTGGGTCTGGAAAAGGTCTCAGCCCGTGTTCTGGAAGGGCCGATCGCTGAGACGTTGCAAGAACAGGCGCTGGGCGAGGGGAGTGACCTGATCGTGATGACCACGCACGGTCGCGGGCCGGTATCACGCTTCTGGCTTGGCAGCGTGGCCGATCAGCTGGCACATCGGCTGCCGATTCCGCTGCTGCTAATCCGTACGCGGGAGGAAGTGCCTCCGCCGACCGATGAACCCGAAGTCCGCAATGTCCTGGTGGCCCTGGACGGCACGCCGGTGGCAGAGCAGATCCTGGAACCGGCTGGTACGCTGGCGAAGTTGCTGGGTGCCTCGTTTACGCTGCTGCGTGTGGTGCCGTCGGTGGCGCCGCACGTCGTCTACAGGGCAGCGGCAGTCGGCGCCACTCTGGCCGACACGCTGCGGGCCGAAGCGCACGTCTATCTCCAGCGCGTGGCGAGTTCACTGCGCGATCAGGGATTCGTCGTGCAGACGCGCATCATCGCCCATGCCCATCCGGCCACGGCCATCCTGAACGAGGCGGCAAGCGGCGAATATGATCTGCTTGCTCTAGAGACGCACGGTCGCCGCGGCCTGCCGCGCTTGTTCCTCGGCAGCGTCGCCGATAAGGTCGTGCGCGGCACCTCTATCCCGGTCCTGGTGCATCGTTGTCTACCCGACTGATGGCGGAGGGGGATGACAAGCCAGACGCTCACTAACCACATCCCCGGATAACGCTGGACAAGGCATTTTACTAAAGGCAGGTGCGTCATAGACCGGGGGAGCGATGGAAGAAGTTCTGGAACTACCACCGATGGCAGTGACGAACGCATGTGAACCGGCGAAGTCGGACAGCAAATGGGGCAAAGGACCGTCCGCGCCGGAGGTGGAACGCTTCCTGCGCGGTCCTCAACCGCGTGGGTTCGAGTTGGGACGGGCCGTCCAGATTTTCGCGGAGATCCTGCGTGGTTTCCGGGCGCTGCATTTCGTTGGACCGTGTGTGACGGTGTTTGGCTCGGCGCGGTTCACCGAAGATCAACCCTACTACCAACTGGCCCGAAAGGTCGGTGCGTGCTTGGCACGCGCCGGCTTCACGGTCATGACCGGCGGAGGTCCGGGCATCATGGAGGCGGCCAACCGCGGTGCCAAGGAGGCGGGTGGCTACTCCGTCGGCTGCAACATCACGCTGGCTCACGAACAGCGGCCCAATCCCTATCTGGACCGATGGATTACCTTCCGCCATTTCTCCGTGCGGAAGATGATGCTCACCAAATATTCCTACGCATTCATCGCCATGCCCGGCGGCTTCGGCACCCTCGATGAATTTTTTCAGACCGCTACTCTCATTCAGACCGGTAAGATCAAGGACTTTCCGCTTGTGCTGATAGGACGAGAATACTGGCAGCCACTGATCGAGTTCTTGCAGGATCGGCTGGTAGCCGAGAGGACGATCGATCGGGAAGATTTCTCACGCCTTCTCGTCACGGACTCCGCGGAGCAAGCCGTTGAGTCGATCGCCGAGAAGGTGATACGCCGATTCGGACTGACCTACGGACCCCGCTTCCGCCGCCGCTGGTTTTTGTGGGAATGAAGCAACAACGCCGCAAGACACAGCGGCGCTCTCGGCTCCCCGGTAAGCGGTTCGCTGGAAAGCCTGAGTTTTCCAAGCGAGCCGCTGGCGACTTGCCTAGCTGTGAGTCTGGGGCCGGCACACCAGCATCGGTGTGCTGCCGCCGCGCAGCACCTTATCGGCTACACTGCCTAGCAGCATCCGCCGTATGCCGCCGCGGCCATGCGTCGCCAAGGCGAGGAGATCCGCTCCTTCTTCCCGCGTTGCTTCCAAGACGGCATCGGCAGGGCGCGTATGAAGCACGGTGCGCGTTTGCACGGCCAGCCCTTGTCCACGCAAATGTTTGGCGATCCGGTCCAGGTATGCTTGCGCCTCGTCGAGTGCCTGCCGCGTCAGCGTCTCATTCATGCCGGCCACAGCAGGCCATCCCAGATTGGGATCAAGCGTCACGACCGGCTTGACGACACGCAGCAAGGTGTAGCTGGCTTCCATGAGCCGACCGAGCTGCATCGCCGGTCCCAGCACTTGCTCGGCCAGGTCGGAGCCGTCCAGAGGGATCATCAGTTGACGGAAAGACGGAGCGAGGGCGGCGGGGGGTGGTTGTTCGCTCGGGCGCAGCAGCAAGAGGGGCACGGTAGCGATTCGCACCAGGGCGTCGGCGACGCTGCCTAACCAGAAGCGCGAGGCCGGCCCGCGACCGTGCGTGGCCATCACCACCAGATCCGCCTTGCTCATTTGCTCCCGCAACACATCGGGAGGGAACCCCTCCAGCAAGGCAGTGTTCATCTGAATCTCGGGCACAGCAATCGTCCAGCGGCGAACCAACCGATCGAGATAGGTCCATTCCTGATCCTTGATCCATTCATCCGGGCTGCTACGGACGGCGGGTATTACACTGAAGTCATCGAGCGGAACATGAACCTGGAGCAATTGCAGGGCGGCGCCGGCCCGCTTGGCGATGCCCACCGCGAAGGGCAAGGCATGTTCGCCGAATGGAGAGCCATCGAGCGGCACGAGAAGGGAGCGAAACATAGGGCACCTCTTGAGAGGAGGGCGTGGAGTTCCCCACGAAAAGTGGACACGAGGTTAAAGGGTCGCCAGGCCGACCCCCATGCCGTAGCCCATGCCGCCGACGACCAACCCTTGAATCAGAATCATGCCGATGACACGCCGGTCGCTTACTCCCATCGCCTTGAGCGTACCGAACTGCTTGAGGTTCTCCACCGTGAACAGGTAAAACGTCTGCCCGGTGATGGCGGCACCGACCAGGAAGGCCAGCGCCACGGTGGTCCCGAAGTTGAGGGGGATGCCCGTGTGTTGCAAATAGTAATTCATGGTCAGTTTCGCAAATCCCTCGTCGGTCAACGCCTTGAGGTTGGTCTGTGTTTCGATGCGGCGGGCCAACTCGTCAGGCGCGACTCCGGGCTGGGCCTTGGCCAGTATGAAGGGCGTCAATCGTCCGGTGGGCGGCGGCACGAACAGCGTCGCCTGGCTGAAGCGGGTGTAGATGACCGGCAAGGTCATGAAGGTCTGCGACGATCGATACACACCCACAACCACGGCTCGGCGTTGGTTCATCTCCAGGACTTTGCCGGTGCAAGGTGGCGCTTTGCTCGGTGATGAGGAAGCACGCGAAGCTGACGCCGAAAAGGATGGCGAAATACTTGTTGCGGTCTCCCATCAGCATTTTCAAGGCGATCCAGACCATGACGACCTCGTTGTCTTGGTTGAGGAGCGGAGATCATTCCTCCAGTCCCAGGTACTCGCAGGGGACATCGCGGATCACCTCCTCGGCGGTGGTCTCGCCGCGCGCCACTTTGAGCAAGGCCGCTTGCCGCATCTCAATCATCCCCTCACGCCGTGCCTGTTCGCGCAGAACTGGAGGCTGCTGGCCTTCCGCGATCATGCGGCGCAATATCGGACTTATCTGCATCGTCTCGAATACACCTATCCGGCCGCTGTATCCTGTCTGGTGGCATGCCGAGCAGCCTCGGGCGGCGAACAATGTATGCCCCTCGTCGGCCCCCAACCACTCCTTCACCTCGGTGAAAGGGTGCGGCGCATCCGCAGGCAGGGGAAAAGGTGTCCGACACTGGGGGCATAAGGTGCGCACCAAGCGCTGAGCGACCACGCCGAGCAGAGAATGGCCGAGAAAGTGGTGATTCACTCCCCAACCACGCATACTCTGGACAGCGCCGGCGGCAACCGGCGCGTATAGGGTTGCCAGCACAAGATGGCCGCTGTTGGCGGCATGCACGGCCGTCTCCGCCGTGCTGGCGTCCCGGATTTCGCCGATCAGGATGACATCGGGATCTTGCCGCAGCACCCCGCGCAGTAGCTCGGAAAAACCAAGACCGATCCGCGGATTGACTTGAGATTGACGGACCCCTGCGATCTCATGCTCAACGGGATCCTCGATAGAGTGGATCTTCCGTTTGCCGTCGTGGAGGTAGCGCAGGCAGGCATACAGCGTGGTCGTCTTGCCCGACCCCGTCGGCCCCGTAACCAGGATCAGTCCACTGGGGCTGTTAAGCATCGCCAGGAGGTCATTCAGTTGACTACGGATGAAGCCGAGATCCTCCAGCGTCAGTGTGGGAAGTTCCCGCAAGAACAGCCGAAAGGCGCAATCTTCGCCGTGCAAGGTAGGCAAGGTGGCGATACGCAAATCGATCTGCTCGCCCGCGCCCTGGTAGACCCAGCGACCGTCCTGCGGTTTGCGTCGCTCGGCCACGTCCATGTTCGCCATCACCTTGACGTGGGCGATGCAGTGGTGTCCCAACTCAAGGGGCAGCCGGGCGAGCGGGCGCATTATCCCCAGGTGGCGGACGGAAACGTCCACGCTGTCTTCGCCGCTGGTCAGGAACAGGTCGCTGGCGTGCAAGTGCGATGCCTGTTCCAGCAGGGCGGCGATAACGTGCTCGGGTGTCCGAACGTCGTGTTCGGCCGACGAGGCATTCTGGACGGCGGCGCTCATCTTACCCCCCCTTCACGTTGATCGCCCGAGCGGCCTCCAGGTCGGCCGCTGTGTGAAGCAGATGTTCCATCTGGAGCAACTGAAGGACGTAGCGCACGCGGGGCGGAATAGCGTACAGGACCAGGACTCCTCCCGCGCGCTGACAGTTTTCGTGGCAGGAGATCAGCCAGCTAATGCCGCTCGTATCGAGGAAATTGGTTTTCTCCATGTCGAGCAGCAATTTGCGGGAGT
>DATNCY010000305.1:0-40700 GCA_035553375.1 Gemmataceae bacterium | reverse complement strand
TGGCTTATCAGGAGTTGGTGTGGCGGGACCATCAAGGAGACGCTGTTGGCGGGTGCGGCGGTGGCTTTGCGGATCCGCCAGCCGGAGCTGATTCGGCAGGAGGTAGGGACGCTGTTGCGGTGCATAATCTGCTGCGTGGCTTGATGCATCAAGCGGCCAGCCGGCGTAGTGGTGATCCGCTGGGTTGGTCGTATCGTCGTTGCTGGCGTGTGCTGCGCCGTCAGTTGTTGCAGCCTGTTGGGGAGGGTTCGGTGTGGTACGCGTGCTTGCTGGATGGTCTGAATCGGTGTTGCCAGGGCAAACAGCGGAGCCGAAGCTATCCGCGCAGAGTAAAATGGCCGCGGAAGAAAAAGATCGACCGGGGCGGGCGACGTCCTCCCGGTCAATGGACATGAGTTAATCCCGCTGCTTAACGGAACGGCATTAGGCTGACGCCGGCCGTTCGCCAAAGACGCCGTTGCGCGCACTCGTCAGGTACGCCGACAGCGCCGCTACAAGGCCATCGATCTCGACGCGGGTCCGCTTCTCCGTGACGGCCACGCTCAGACACGCATCCAACGCCGCGTACCAGCGGCCCAGATGCAAGCCGGCGTGATAACCCTTATCGAGCATCTGGGTGAGTAGAGCAGGCACCGATTCTTCCATTTGCAGCGTGAATTCCTTGAAAAAAGGCCGATCAAAGTGCGGGCGGACACCCGGAAGCTGAGCGAGTTGCTCGGCGGCATAGTGTGCCTTACGCGAACACAGTTCGGCCGTCTCCTTTAACCCCTGCGGTCCCAGGGCGGCGAGGTAGACCGTCGCTTTGAGAGCCATCAGACCTTGATTGGTGCAGATGTTGCTCGTCGCTTTTTCGCGGCGGATGTGCTGCTCGCGCGTTTGCAGCGTCAGCACCCAGCAACGCTTGCCGTGGCGATCAACGGTTTGGCCGACCAGTCGGCCGGGGATCTTGCGGACATACTCCTCGCGACAGGCGAGGAGGCCGAGATAGGGACCGCCGTAGCTCATCGGATTGCCCAGGCACTGGCCCTCGGCAACGGCGATGTCCGCCCCATACTGCCCCGGTCGCTTCAACAATCCCAAGCTGATGGGATCGAAACTGACGATGAAGAGAGCGCCTGCCTCGTGGGCGACGTTTGCCAGCGCCTCAGGTTCTTCGAGACAGCCGAAGAAATTCGGATGCTGCGCCACCACGCATAGGGTTTTATCATCCACGAGGCGTTTCAGATCGTCGGGGTCGAGGAAGCCGTTCGGCGTCGGCAGCGTCTCGATGTGTAGGTCCAGGTTGGCGATGTAGGTGGCGAGCGCTTGCCGATATTCGGGATGAACGCTTTCGGCGACAAGAACCTTGTGGCGTTTCGGATGGACGTTGAGCGCCATCAGCACGGACTCGGCCACGGCGCTGCCGCCCTCGTAGAGGCTGGCGTTGGCCACACCGAGTCCGGTTAACTGACAAATGAGAGTTTGAAACTCGAAAAAGGCTTGCAAACTGCCCTGGCTGGCTTCGGCCTGATAAGGCGTGTAAGCCGTGTAGTATTCGCTGCGGCCGGCGATGGCATCCACCACGGCGGGGATGAAGTGATCGTAGGCACCGCCGCCGAGGAAACAGACCGCATCGTCCGCCGATTGATTGCGCGCGGCCAACTGTCGCATATGGGCCGTCAGTTCGATTTCGCCCAGACCTTCGGGAACCTGGAGCGGATGATTCAGACGCAGCTGCGGCGGAATGTTGGCGAACAGTTCATCGAGTGACGAAACGCCGATGGCCGCGAGCATCGCTCGCTGGTCTTCGGGAGTATTCAGGACGTAGGACAAGCGGACCTCCGAAAGAGGATCAAGGATTGGCCCCGGCTGGCGGGGTTTGTTGTTGCCATGCCTGGCGGAGCGGAAGCACGCGCTCACGCACCCAACGTCTGAGAATGCGAAATCGCTCCCGATCATCGCCTACATGAAGGCTCTGTAGCATTACGGGCATTATTTCCGGTATGGGCAAGTACGGTAGAGCGGCGCTGGAAGACGATTCTTGATACGTGCCGGCGATCCCGAGCAGGTGAATGTGCCATTGTTCGCCCTCGAAGCGCCAAACCTCTGGTACACCCAGACCGGCATAGACACCCATGCGATCCAGACAACTGGAAGTGATTTCCACCTCCAAGGCGAGATCGGGCGGCGGGTCGCGGTCCAGATTGAGCGTGACCCAATCCACGACCTTGGCGGCGCTGGCGAGATAATAGCAATCGTCCGGCTCCAGACCGCGATCGAGAATACGGCGCCGAAACGTCGGGCTACCCACTCCTCGAACAGGGAAATCCAACTCCTCGGCCAACACCAACATAAAATGCCCGAACCAAACCTTGATCGCCTCGTGAATGGGTAACGGCGACATGAGTTCGATGTCTCCCCGGTCGTAGGTGACGCGGACATGCTGTTCGTTTAGCGCATCCACGATCTTCTCGTAAGCGTCCCAGCCGACGTTCCACAGCACGAAACGCTGACGAGGTTCTAGCTTCTTTCCTGGAGACGGTAATCGGATCTCGATGTTCATGGTTCACCCTTCCCGTCACCTCACTTAATGTTCTTCCGACGCGATCTGCTTCTCATATTGTTCCAGCGTCATCAGATGATCGAGACTTGCGCCTTTCTCAACCTTGACCTTGATGAGCCAGCCCTTGCCGAAGGGATCGTTGGAGATCAGCGTCGGGTCCGTCTCCAGCTTCTCGTTGACGGCGACGACATCGCCGGTGATCGGGGCGTACAGATCGCTGACGGCCTTGACGGATTCGATTTCACCGAAGCTGTCGCCGGTGGAAACCGGATCATCGACATCCGGCATCTCGATGTAAATGATGTCGGTGAGCTGGTCCACCGCGAACTTGGTCAGACCAATCGTACACAGGTCGCCTTCGAGGTAGGCCCACTCGTGGGACTTGGCGTAGCGGAGTGTTTTGGGGTCCATGACTTCTCTCTTGGGTCCTAGCCGCAAGCGGCTTCCTTCCAGTCATTCCGTCATCCACGTTCCTTGGGTCGGCGGTAGAAGGGCAGCGCCACGATGCGAGCCATCTCCGCCTTGCCGCGTATATCCACCGTACAGGAGACGCCCGGCGTCAGAAACGCCGGATCGACGTAGGCCATGGCGATGGCCTTGTTGAGAGTCGGCGTTACCGTGCCGCTGGTGACTCGGCCAATGGTCTTGCCATCGTGCAGGACGGCAGCCCCCTCACGCGCCGCGCGCCGGCCTTCCAATTCCAGGCCGACGCGACGCGGCAAGTTGGCGTCGGCGCGACGACGCAACAAGGCGTCGCGGCCAATGAAATCGCCTTTGTCCAGCTTCACCGCCCAGCTTAATTCGGCCTGAAAGGGATCGATTTCCTCGCTCAACTCATGGCCATACAGAGGCATGGCCGCTTCCAGCCGCAGTGTATCGCGCGCACCGAGTCCGCAGGGTTTAGCTCCGCGTTGGGCTAACTCCTTCCACACCTCGATGGCGTTCGTCGCCGAGGTAATGATCTCGATGCCGTCCTCGCCGGTGTAGCCGGTGCGGCTGACAACGCAGTCCCTGCCGCGATAGCGTGTCATGGTCGCGTGGTAATAGCCGAGTTGCTCCGCGTCGGTTTCCGTCAAGCCGCGACACAGCACCAACGCTTGCGGTCCCTGCACGGCGATCATGCACGTTGTCGTTGTCTGATCCGTGATGTCTACCATGCGGCCGCCTTTGTGCTGAGCGAGCCAGTCCACGATTTTAACGCGATTGGAGGCGTTGACGACCATCGTGAAGTGGTCCGGCCAGCGATAGACCAGCACATCGTCGCGAATGCCGCCTTGCTCGTTGCAGACCAAACCATAACGCACTTGGCCATCTTTCATTGTGGCGGCGTTGTTGGTGTAGGCGTGTTGAATCAGTGCCAGCGCGTCGGCTCCCCCGAACGACAGTCGCCCCATGTGGCTGATGTCGAACAGACCGGCCGCGGTGCGAACCGCGTGATGTTCCTCAACGATGCTGCCGTACTGCACGGGCATATCCCAGCCACCGAATTCGACCATCCGGCCGCCGTGCGTGACGTGCCAGTCATAGAGGGGAGTACGTAACGCCATGTTTCTCCTTTGGCGCGACCCAGAACGCGGAGAGGACAAGTCTAATCCGGCCGCCCTCTTGTGGTCAAGTGCGCCGCCTGCCCCGCTTACTACGGTGTTATGGTAGGCGGCGCGGGGGCGTAATCCAAGCGGGTTTGTGCGGTTCGGCGCAATCCGGTAAAATACAAGTAGCACTGCCAGCCCGCAGCGCCAGCAAGGGAACCAATTCCCTTGCTGGCGCTGCGGGCTGGCAATACCAAACGCGGAGGGCGAGCGATGGAAGGAAGCGGAGCCTTGCTGATTGCCTTGTGGACGGCGTGTTCCGCAATTCTATCCAACGCGGCCGAGGCGGAGTTGTCACCCGCCATCCACACCTACGAACTGCGTGCCCACGTCTATCGGTTGGCATCGCCGGAATTTCTCGGCCGCAGCGGGCCGGGAGCCGCGCGAACCTCGCGCCACTTGGCCGCTGCTTTCGAGCGACTTGGACTCAAACCCGCCTTTAACGATTCTTATTATCAACCAATTCCGTCGCTGCTCACCGAGGGCACCAGCAAGGCCAGCATCATCGGCCGCAATGTCGGAGCCATTCTGCCCGGCAGCGATCCCAAACTCAAGGATGAATGGATCATCCTCAGCGCCCACTACGATCATCTGGGCAAGCGCGGCGACATTCTGTATCCGGGCGCCGACGACAACGCGACCGGCGTTGCCATGTTGCTGGAGGTGGCCGAGTATTTCGCCCTGAGCAAGCAGAAGCCGCGCCGCACCATCGCCTTCATCTCGTTCGATCAGGAGGAAACGGGGTTGCGCGGTTCGACTTATTTCGCTGCCCATTCGCCGTTGCCGTTTCGCAAACTCAAGGCATTCCTCACCGCCGACATGCTCGGCCGCTCGATGGCGAATGTTATGGATGAATACGTCTTCGTCCTCGGCAGCGAACGCTCGACGCATCTGCGGCAGCTGGTCGAGAAAGTCAAACCGCCGAAGGGACTGACCATCGGCCGGCTGGGTGCCGATTTGGTCGGCACACGCAGCGATTATGGACCGTTCCGCGATCGCGATGTACCGTTCTTATTCTTCAGCACCGGCCAACATCCGGATTACCATTCGCCCAACGATTTGCCCGAGCGCGTGGATTACCCAAAGCTCCAACGCGGCAGCGTGTACATCCGCGATCTGACACAGCGATTGGCCAACGATGACGAAGCGCCGGCATGGAACGACAAGCCGTTACCGCCGGATCTTAACGAGATCCGTACCGTGGCGGTGCTGGTTGGCCGCGTGTTAAAACGACAAGATCTTTATCCGCTCTCGGAGAAGAAACGCCAGATGGTGCAGAGTGTTGCCAATCGATTGGCGACGATTCTCCAGCACGGCAAGGTTAGCACTTCCGACCGTACCTGGCTGTTGTGGAACGCGAGATTGTTGCTTGTCACGGTGTTTTAACGCCGTTGAATAAGGCGAGCCGCGATGAGATTTTCCAGCGTTCGCCAGCCATAATCGTCCATTCCTCGTTCGTCGCTGTGCCAGATGATGGTTCCCGTCTCGTCGAGCAAGAATAGCGTCGGATAGCGTTCGACCCCGAATTGGTTGATGACAGGGCAGTTGCGAGGCCCACCTCCACTGAGGAGAGTCCGATAGTTCATCTGGTAGCGGCCACGCATACTCATCACATTGCGAACCTGCTCCGCAACCGTGCCGGTCTCGCAGGCAATGCCAATCACTTCGAGTTTGTATTGGCCATAATTTCGCTGCAACTCATTGAGATGGGGGATCGCATGCAGACAGGCGGTACAAGAAGTATACCAGAAATCGATCAGCGTTAGCCGACCGGTGTGATTGCGCTTGTATTCCCATGTCTGCCCATTCAAATCCTTCAGGGCGAAATTATCCAGCTTATTGCCAATCAGCACACACGAGGGCACGGGCGTCGGCCGGTTCGTTAATGGAACAGCCGGCGGGGAAGCCGTGGGCGGTCGTTCGGGTTGCGGCGGACGTTCGTCCTGCATTCCTTCCCAGCGTGGCGGGGGCGGCGGCGCGGGCCACGGCGACGTATTGCGATACTGGATATTCACAGACGGATCGGCCGGGACGCGACGGAAGCCGTCGGCGACATTGGAGAGGTTTGGCGGATTGCCATCGCTCTGGCTCGCGCCGATGCTGGTGTTGGGAGACGGATTCGATTCACTTTCCTTCGGTAACTCTCGGCCGGGGGCGATGCGAACCGGCGGATCAAGGCTGGCGGCCGGCGAGCGTTCTTGCGAACTCTCCGTGCCCTTGATGCTTTTCTTGTCCGGTGTCTTGGGCGCATCCGGTATCGGCGGTGTACTTGTCGTAGTGTTTTTCTTGTCAACCTGGATAAACAAGGTGGGTTTGGGTGGTTGAACGTAGAGAACCTGACTTGCCAACTCTTTGCCTTCGCCGGCTCGCACAATCAATTTGTAGTGTCCGCCGACTTTTAGCCCTGGAATGGTGAAATAACCGCCGTCAATGGTATCCACCTCAAGGGGGGCTGCTTTGTTATCCTCGTCGTCGAGATTCTTTACCCGAATGACCGCTTTTACCGGCCGTCCCGTCGCTGCCGCGACGACCTGACCGGCCAGCAAGCCATTCGCTCCGGGCAAAGGTCCGCCCGGCGCGGCCGGAACCGTTGCCGTCGCCGTCTCACGCGGCGCGGTTGTTTCCGAGCCGGTGAAGGGTTTGGGATTGGAAGTGCGCGCACTCTGCTTCTTGCCAAAGAGACTACAGCCCGCCAGTCCCAGGCATACGGTCGCCACAGCCACACCAACCCAGGTGCGCACGGCCTGGTCCTCGATTCGGGACAGCAAAAAGAAATCGCAACAAGACCTCGGTTTCCCTCCTGCACGGAGACACCGAGAGCCAAGCGATTCTTCCCGCGCCTCGCCCTTCGGTCAAGAGGGATTCCCAACTCTATCCTCGGGGCAAGGCAGGCAACACGGGCGTACCCGGCAAAGGCGACAAGGTGACATCATCCCAAGTCACTTGCGAGAAACGGCCAGACGGAACACTTTGCCCCACCGATTCAGCAGGAATTGTCCGTCCGGGGTGATGAAGAACTCGCCGCGGATCAGACCGTGGGAATCGGACGCCGCGATGCCGATCTGATACGGAGCGTTGCCTCGGTGTGTACGGACAAGCAGGGCATCAAGGTGGTTAGAGATGACCGAAGAAGTGCCGACATAAAGACGATTCTGGTCGGGAGCCAACTTCAGGTAGATTCGGCCGTGCAGTTTGGCAAACCATTGCTGGCTGGACGGTGTCGCTCCGCTGAGATCCCATCGAGAGAGATTCGTCCACTGTCCCTGCGTTCCCAGATACACATGGTTTTCGTTGTCGGCCGCGAGACTGTAAATGTCCGTGTTCAATTCCACTTGCCGGCGCACGTTCAGAGTCGCGGGGTCGATGACGAACAAGATGCGGTCGCCAGCCGCGTAGAGCGTCTTGCCATCCGGCGTCAGGGTCATCGCCCGCGTTTTCGCTGGCAAGGACCGTCTCGCATCGAAACACTGCCGATCAACGTCGATGCGGCCGAGATGCACGCCGTCCTCAGTGCGGGCCAGGTAAAATAGCCAGCGTGGATCGGGAGAGGCCAAAAGTTCCATTACGTCCCCTTGCAGAGATAAAACACGATGAGGATGCAAGGAGGTGCAGTCGCTTACTGGATCCCGCATTGACAAAGCTCCTCCCCTCTCCCCCGAGTACAGGGGAGAGGGGAGAAAGACCGGAGAGCGGCGTCCCCTTTGCGGGACTCAGTAATTGGTCGCGTCGCGGCGGAGGGACATTGTAGATGTGGAAATCGCCTCGGCCCATCGGACGATCGCCGTAACGGTTGACACGGAGGACGCGCGGATCGGAGGCGGCAACCCAGAGCAAACCGCGCCGGTTATCCAGAACGGCCCGGTAGGCGGGCTGTTGGAGTCGATAGGTCGTTTGTAGCCGGAAATCCGGATAGGAAAACTTCTTGAGAAAGCCAGCCTCCGTGGTTAGGAAGGCTGTCCCGCTGCCGGACGGAGTCGCCGCGACAGCCACCGACAACAATTCACCGAGATTGACGACGAATTGCAAGTCCGGCTTAATTGGATTTCCCGCGGAATTGGGAGGCGCTTCCCCGTGGAGCGATGAAGGCCTGGGCGCGGTCGTGGAAGGAGAGGAGGACTGAAGCGCATTCTTCGCGTCTGGGTAGGCGGGCGCGGTCGCCGGGGAGATGATGGTCGATCCTTTGCGTGTGTTCAATCGTGGACTGGCCAGCGCCAATCCGTGGCCGAGGATCGCGAGAGAGAGGGACGCAGCAACGCGAGCCGATAGCGGCCAACGGCCATGCTGTCCAAGAAGCAGGCATAGACCGCCCAGCCCAACGCCCAACCCCGCCCAGAGCAGTCCCTCTCCGGCCCACATCCACAATGCAAGCGCGAGAATCGCCGGTGTCAGCAGCAACCACGGCAAGACCAAACCGCGCGGCAACCCAGCGGCGGATGGCGCGGGGTCCGGGCAAGCGACGCTCTCGACTCTTACGCCCGCACAACTGCGCGTGCCCGGCGAGACAGGCTCTTTTCGGCGAGCGCATCGGGCTGATCCAGCGGGGGTGGTTGGCTCCGGACACAGCGTTTCCGGGACAACGAGTGCAGCATCGCAGCCGGGACAGTGAACGGTCCTGCCCTGGCAGCCTCTTCGTACGCGCAGCGTACGCTGACAGCGGGCGCAGCAAAAGCTTGCCAACATACCGTTCTTCCTCGAAGAGAAACAACGGAGAACGTCGATAAATTAAGAAACAATTGAGAGCGGCTTCTGGGTATTGTTGCTCCCAGACGGAAGACGCGAGTCTCACCGATCAATTGTGAGACTGATGCTACACTACCGCTTCCGAACAGTCCAGCCTCTAATTCGTTTTTTTCATTTTTTCGCCACCGCTCAACGCTCCGCCTACGAAACAACAAAGGTGTAAGGCGACGAGCGATCAACCTGACGGCGGCACAGTTCGGGAAGTTCCGCTTCACTTTTGAGATGGCGAATATCGCGTATGCCCTCGGCGATGAGCCGGCCATAGGCACGTTCGAGCGGTTCGTCGTCAAGCAGAATCAGCACCACGGTGATTGCCAATCCACCGCGCCGCAGGGTCCCCAGCGAAATCGCCGTCTCCACCGACACGTCCGGCAGCACGGCCAGGATCGTCGCGTCGCGCGGTAGTCGGCCAATCGTCTCGGTGATGAGTTCCGCGAAGGTCAGGCCATCGGTCAATTCGACGCGCGCCAGTGTCTCGCGGATATGGTGTAATTGCTCGACGCCGCGATGGGTGGGAACGAGCAACGGTTGTAGACGTTCGCTCTCCTCGCTCATGGTCGCCGTGTCGCGGGCGGCCTGGCGCGTGCGCGGATCGTGTTCCCATCCTTCTCTCTTGATGCGATCCACGGCATCGCGGCCATTGGTCGCCAGGCCAATCTGCTGGCCCATCTCATAGACGGCATTGGCCAGCGAAACCGCCGTCGTGACGGCTAACTCCGAGCGGAACGGTTCGCCGCGCTGAGGATAGCCGGCCTTGTGGAAATCGAGCAGGATGGTCGCCCCGGACAAAGTCGATGGCTCATGGATCTTACTATGCAGCGCGCCGGTGCGCGCCGTGGCGCGCCAGTGGACGCGGTTCAGTGGATCGCCGGCCTCATAAGGGCGAACGCCGGCGATGCGGGTGGGATCTTCGTACAGGCGATGACTGAGCCGTACATCGCCGATCGGCCGGCGTGAGGCGACATCGTAACCCAGCAGCGGCACAATGCGCGGATAGACGAGCAGAAACGTCGGCTCGGTCAGCACGCGGAAGCGTCGATGCAAGCCGAACAGGTCGCCGCTCTCCAGTGTCAGCGGACCAATCTGAAAATAGCCGCGCATCAGACATTCGACCTGATACTTCATCTCCAACTCGGCACCGGCGCGGAGCATGGCGATTTGCAGACGCTTACCCTTGATCTTGAGGCGAGGAAATCGTTTATCGAGCGAATGGCGCGGCAGCAGATCTTCGGCCAGCACCCACGGGACCGGCAATCCGCCGGTATTGGTAATGACCAAGCGCACGGGTACACGATCACCGATGTTGGCGTTCAGTTGCTTGCAAGTGCGTGTCGCCGATAGATGACCGATCCACGAACGCGCCAGCCAGCGACTGAGCAACAGCAGACCGAGCAGCACGTACATGGCATAGGCCAGCAGACTCGACTCCAGGAGCAAAGCCGCCAGCAACAACAGGAGTACACCAAGAAACCACTTCATCGATGCGCCCAAAGATTTCACCACGGAAAACACGGAAAAGACGGAAAAAATACCAATACAAAAAATCAGAGAGAGATCGTTGGAACGCGCTTTGCGCGTTGTCTCATTGGTTTTTGCCTTTTGTATTTTTTCCGTGTTTTCCGTGTTTTCCGTGGTGAAATGTATTTATCTATCGTTGGCGAAGGCGTCTTGTCGATCGTCGTCGCGGTGCGCAGGTACGGGCACGCGGACATCGCCGACGATCTCGTGCAACAGCGCGGCCGGCGTCACCTTGCGCAGTCGGCTCTCCGGCCGCAAGATGATGCGATGCGCCAGCACCGGCTGCACCATGCGTTTCACATCGTCGGGCATGACGAAATTGCGCCCCGCCATCGCTGCCAACGCCTGCGCCGTGCGGAATAGCGCGATCGAGGCGCGCGGACTACCGCCGAGTTGAACATCGTCATGGGTGCGCGTGCCCTGGACGATTTCGAGTAGATAGCGACGCACCTTATCATCAACGTGAATCTCGCGCACGGCGTCCTGACAGGCCAGCACTTCGGCAGCGGTGACGACGGTACTGAGGTCGTCGATGGGATGGCCGTGCTGGAGGCGTTGCAGCATCTTCGCCTCTTCCTCGATGGCCGGATAGCCGAGACTTAGACGCACCAGGAAGCGGTCGAGCTGCGCTTCGGGCAGCGGGAATGTGCCTTCGTGATCGACGGGGTTTTGCGTGGCGATGACGAGAAAGGGCGGCTTGAGCGTGTAGGTTTGTCCGTCGGCCGTAACGCGGCGTTCGGCCATCGCTTCCAGCAGAGCCGATTGCGTGCGCGGCGTCGTGCGGTTGATTTCGTCGGTCAGCAGCGTTTGCGCGAAGATGGGGCCGGGCCGAAACTCGAACTCGGCAGTCTTCTGGTTAAAGATCGATACGCCGGTCACATCGGTCGGCAGCAGGTCCGGCGTACATTGCAGACGTTTGAAAGTACAGCCGACGCTTTTGGCGAGGGCGCGGGCGAGCATGGTCTTGGCCACGCCGGGCACATCTTCGAGAAGAATATGGCCTTCACAGAAGTAGGCCACCAGCGCCAGCGTGATTTGCTGGCGTTTGCCGATGATGACCTTCTCCATGTTGGCCACGATTTTCCGCGTCGTGGCGGCCACATCCGCAGAGGGACGGCTCGCTTCGACTGGCTCGGACATGGGGCATTCTCGTGATGGCGTCCCTTGCTGGCGCTGCGGGCTGGCGCGGTTTCATTACCAGCCCGCAGCGCCAGCAAGGGATTCTTCTTCATCGTGGTTTCGGTCGATGCGAACGCGCGGCGGTCATCCCCTCGACGCCGTTCTCCTGGGCGTATGCGCACTCGCCGGACAGGGGACAGGAAGAGCATTGTGGCTGCTCCTCCCAGCAGTATTCGCCGGCCACGGCGCTGACCACATCCGTAAACTGCGCGCCCTTCGCCTTGGGAACGAGATGTTCCAGACTGGCGCGGGCCTCTTCGTCTTGTTGCTCGCCCTCGATCAGCCCCAGGCGCGTGACGCAACGCAGCGTCGGCGCATCGACCGGGATGGCGTGTCCGCCCAGCGAGCGCTGCACGACCCATGAAACCGTGTAATCGTTGGCCGACTGATAGCGCGACAATTTCTTGGCAGCCTGCTTGAGTCCCTCTTTCTGCAACTTGTCGAGATCGAAGGCGAAATGAATCTCGAACACTTCTTGCAGGAACGATACCAGCCGTTGCGAGCGGATGTCCGCGTCACTCATGCCGGCAAAGGCATCGTCCAGTTCGCGGGTCGAACTGACGCGAACCTCGTTCCAGTCGAAAAAGCGCTCGCACAGGAACCGATAGGCTTCGTCCGCCTGTTCGCGCGTCGCATCCTCGCGACACAGGCCATAAATGAACTGCTGCAACACCGGACGCGCTTCCTCATCCGCCTGGACGGCCTTCTTGGTGGCCGCGAAGAGTTGGTTGAGTAAACGCTGTTTGTTTAGGGTAGTCGCCATAGGTACGTTAATCACTCCATGAACGGGATGGCGAAGGGAGGGAGGCCGAAGCGAGAGCGACGGACAATGCTCCCGTCTCCGGAACCAGGGGATCACACTTCTGCAGCGTCGTCCGCCGTTCCTTCGGGGGGGGCGAGCGCCGGCGGAGGTTCGGACAGCGACTCCGCCGGCGGCGGAGCCGATTCGGCGAGAGCCTCGTTAATCAGGCGCGTCATTTCGATGCTGTGTTTGACGCCCTGATCGAGTACGAAATGCACGATGGGCGTGAAGCGCGTTTGCAAACGACGGGCGAGCTTCGATTGAATGAACCCAGCGGCATGACGCAGGCCGCGCAGGGTCAACTGCTGCTCCTTCTCGGTGCCCATGATAGACACAAAAATCTTGGCGTGCTGCAAATCGCCGGACACCTCGGCGCGCGTCACGGTCACCAACTTGACGCGCGGATCGCGCAACTCGTACAGGATGGTCTCGCTGGCCACCTCGCGGATGGCTTCGGCGACTCGCGCCAGGCGATAGGTTTTCATGTCTCTCTTCCGCTGTCTCGCCTACCAGTCCGGAGCGCCAGCGATGGGTTTCCCGTCGCTGGCGCTCCAGGCTGGTAGGCTACACTTCCATCTCGTGATCGAGCATTTCCGCCACGGGATGTACCCGAAGAGCAGTGAGAATTTGCTCGAACGTCGAACGCACATGCTTCGTTTCGTTACTCACCATAGCCAGCCCAAGCACGACGAGCTGACGATGGTCCTGCGCCTCGACTTCAGCCACGGATACATTGAACTGGTTGCGCAGGCGGTCCTTGATGCTCAGAACCACCTGCCGCTTGTCCTTCAGACTGCGCGATTGACGCAACAACAATCGCACGCGCAGGGAGCCGACAATCATAAAATCAATGCAGAATGCAGATTGCAGAATGAAGAATGAAAACAGGCCGCAGCTTCGCTTTTAATTCTGCATTCTTCATTCTGCATTCTTCATTAGGACAAGGTTCGTAACACCTGCTCGATACGATACGCCTCAATGACATCATCTACCTTGATGTCATCGTAGCCATGCACCTTGATACCGCACTCGAAGCCCTCGCGCACCTCGCGCACGTCTTCCTTGAAGCGCTTAAGCGATTCCAGGCCGACCGTGCGATCCGCCGGCGGGTAAACAACCACGCCGCTGCGAATGACTCGCACCTTCGCCGAACGCTCGATGGTGCCTTGCGTGACGTAACAGCCGGCGATCGTACCGACCCGGCTGATCTTGAACGTCTCGCGGACCACGGCCCGACCCAGATGGATAATCTCCTCACGCGGCTTGAGCTTGCCTTCCAGGGCAGCGCGGATGTCGTCCGTCAACTTATAAATGATGTTGTACTGGCGCATCTGGACACTGCGTTCCTCGGCGAGCGCAAGGGCGCGATCGTCGGGCACTACGTTGAAGCCGACGATGATGGTGTCTTGCGGTGAGGTCAGGGCCAGTTGCACGTCGCTTTCGCTGATGCCGCCAATGGCCGCGTGCAGGACCCGGACACGAACTTCTTCATGGTGGAGCTTCTCCAGCTCCTTACGAATGGCCTCAATGGAACCGCGGAAGTCGGCCTTGAGGATGACCTTCAGCTCGGCGATCTTGGCGTGGCTGATGTCCTCCAAGCGCACGGCCTCGCGGCGCGTGACGTTGGCCTCACGCAGCTTCTCCATGCGTTTCTCGGCGATCTCCGTGGCAATCGACAGTTCGGAGACAACGGCGAACGGATCGTCGGCGTTGGGCACCTCATTCAAACCCGTAACGCGCACCGGCACACTCGGCCCGGCTTCGTCAATGTGTCGGCCAAGGTCGTCGTACATGGCGCGAACGCGGCCGGAACTGGCACCGCACACCACCACATCGCCCTTGCGCAGGGTACCGTCCTGCACGAGAATGGTGGCGAACACTCCCTCCCCCTCGCTGAGGTTGGCTTCCAGGCAGGTACCCGAGGCCGGCTTATTTGGGTTGGCCTTCAGTTCCTTCAACTCGGCCACCACCGACAATGTCTCCAGCAGATCGTCGATACCTTTGCCCGTGGCGGCGCTGGTCTGCACGAACGGCACCTCGCCGCCCATATTGTCGGGGATCAAACCGAGGCCGTACAGCTGTTGCTCGGTCTTGCGGAGGTTGGCGTTGGGCAGATCGACCTTATTGATGGCGACGACGATGGAGACACCGGACGCCTTGGCGTGGTTGATGGCCTCCTCGGTCTGCGGCATAACGCCATCGTCGGCGGCCACCACGATAACCGCGATGTCCGTCACATGCGCGCCGCGGGCACGCATCTTGGTGAACGCCTCGTGGCCAGGCGTGTCGAGGAAGGTAATCGGCTTGCCGGCGTGTTCGACGCGCCAGGCGCGAATGACCTGCGTGATGCCGCCGTGTTCGGTGGCCGTCACGTTGCTGTGGCGAATGCGATCCAGCAGCGACGTTTTGCCGTGATCGACGTGCCCCATGATGGTCACAATTGGCGCACGCAGCACGAGATCCTCGGGGTTGTCCGGCTTCTTGGCCTCGGCGAGAAGAACCTCCTCGGCGTCGGCCTGCTTCTTGACATCCAGTTCGCAGCCCAGGTCGAGAGCGATGGCCTCGGCCATGAAAGGCTCCAGGACAGCGTTGATGGTGACGAGCAACCCCTGAGCCATCAGTTTGCTAATCACCTCGTTCGAGCGCACGCCGACGGCTTCCGACAGCGCGCGTACGGTGATCGGCAACGAGATGGGCACCTTGCCCTTGCGGGGCATGGTAGGTTCGGGACGCTTGATACGCTGGCCGGGACGGCGGTGCTTGCGGTGCGTCTCGCCATCGTCTTCAAGCAGGGCGACGCCTCGTTTGGGATCGGAGGAGCCAACCCCCTTCTTGCGTGCGGCCTGGCGTGCATCGCGGGCCTTGTGACGCTCGTCGCGTCCAGCCACGCCGGGGATGCGGCGATGGGGTTTCTTGTCCCCGGACTTGGATCCTTCCTCGTCCTCTTCGATCTCAATATCGTCGGGGGAAACCGGCACGATCTTGCCAGGAGCCTGCTGCTGCAAGGCGCGATGAATGTCCTCGATCTTGAGGGGCGAGTCCCCTGTGCGATTGAGCAATTCCGCGGGAATCTCGGCGAGTTTCTTGGGGCCAACCGGCTGTGGTTTCTTCTCCGGAGGCGGAGTGAATTTTCTCTGCGCGGGCGGCGCAATGGGATGGCTGCGGTGCGGCGGCGGCCGGCGATCCAACGGCCTGCGCGGCGGCGTACCGGATCGGTTACTGTCCAAATGCCGGACGCGCGTCTCCGTGAAGGTCGGCACGGGCGGAGGCACGATCGGAGGCCGGACAGGGGGCGCAGCGGGAGGCGTCGGCGGTTCAGTGCGCGGCGGCACATTTTCTGGGGGGCGTGGCGGCGTGGCAGCGGCCGGTGCCGGCTGCTCGGGACGAGGGTGCGCCGGAGGCTCCACGGGCTTGCCAGCGACGGGAGGCGTGGGTACCTTCTCGATAGGAGACACCGAGGGCGGTTGGAGCGGCGCGGACTCAGCGGCCTTGGCCGCGGGAGCGGAAGTCATGGGAGGAACGGTACTCTCAAGGGGAGACACGGGGGTTTCGGATGGTGGAGGCGCGAGCGGAGCAATGCTTGCCTGGCCGGACGTTTCCGCCGGCACCGCCTTCGTGATCGGCCGTAACGTCGGCGGCACTTTGGGCTTGTCGTCGAGAACGCGGACCTTTTGAGGCACTATCGGCGGCACGACGCGCTGCCCCGGCGTCATGGCCGGCTTGGCGCTCTGCTTTTGCACGAGCTGCACGACCTGATCGCGCACCTCCGGCTCGATGGTGCTGAGCTGATTTTTCACATCAATGCCGTTCTGGCGACATAGAGTCATCAAGTCTTTGGTCTCTATGCCTAGCTCACGAGCCAGAGCGAAAATACGAACTTTCTCTTTTTGCAAGCGCAACTCCCTGTGTGGACTAATCTGGCATACCCACTCCCCCTGCGGCTATCAGCTGTCCACTCTTCCGCCAGCGATTCCGGCCAAGGGCAGACAGCGGTGGATGGAGCGTTACGTCGTCATCCTTGCCTGGTATCCGGGTTCTCGATCCTCGACCCGCCTCGAATTCTATTCCTCTATTCTAACCAAACTTCAATTTGCTTCAATCGCGGATTCCGGGCGTTTCCCGGCTTGGCGTTTCGCGCGAACTCAAGCGGCTATACAAGCATAAAGACACACCCACCGATCAAAGAGGTTCACTCTGCCGGCCTTGAATCGACCGGAGCAGGAGCCACCGGTTCGCTGACTGGCTCGCTCATCGACTCTTCCATCTGCTCGTGAACCGCCTCGGTTGGCGGAATGGGTTGTTCCTCCTCCGTGGCGACCGGAGCCTCGCCGATCGCTTCGGTTTCGGCGACTGGCTCCGTTTCTTCCGTTGAGCTGGCCGGCGTTTCCTGGGCCGGCCCAAAGAGGCTCTCGAAGGTCTGTTTGGCTTCGGAAGGCTGCGCCGCAGTCGGCTCACCAAGCGGATTGGAGAACAGTTTGGCAGCCTTAGCCGCCGCCGACTGCGGCGCGCTGGGCGTTACCGGCGATTCCGGCTTGGCCGTGCGCGCTTCCTCCTCCTGATTCTCCGCCTCTTCCTCCGCGAAGTCGATGATCTCCTGCGCCTGCTCCTCCGTCACGCCGCCCAACTCGGCCAACTCCGCCGCCTCCACGAACGTCAGGTCCGTGTACGACAGGAAACCCTCTTCGATAAACGCCTCGACCATCTCCGGCGTCACATTGGGCAGACCCGAGAACCAACCTTCCGCCTTCTCGATGCCGGAGTTCAACTCATCGTGCGTCATGATCTCAATGTCCCAGCCGACCAGCTTGCTGGCCAACCGTACATTCTGGCCGCGCCGCCCAATCGCCAGCGACAGCTGATCTTCCTTGACCAGCACGATGGCCCGTCCCAGACGCGAATAGAGGAATACTTCCTCGATTTGGGCCGGCTGGAGAGCATTGGGAATGAGTACCTGAAGCGAATCGTTCCAGCGCACGATATCGATTCGCTCGCCGCTCAGTTCATCAATGATATTCTTGATACGGCTGCCGCGCACACCGACGCAGGCACCGACGCAATCGACTTTCATGTCAATCGACGAGACGGCAACCTTGGTGCGATGTCCGGCTTCGCGGGCCACGGCCTTGATCGAGATGGTCTGATCCTCGATTTCGGGAATCTCCGTCTCGAAGAGCCGGCGTACGAAATCGGGGTGGTTACGGGTCAGAATGATCTTGACGCGATGGCCAACCTTGCGAACGTCGAGAATGACAGCCTTGACGCGCTCGCCGACGTGATGCGATTCGCCGGGGATTTGCTCACTGCGCGGCAGCAATGCCTCAACCTTGGCGATGGTGACAGTGGCCGCTCCGCCCTCGAAACGCTGCACGGTGCCATGCACCAGATCGCCCTTTTGAGCGGAATACTGATCGAAGACATTTTGACTCTCCTCCTCGCGGAGAATCTGAATGATGGTCTGTTTGGCGGCTTGCGCGGGGATGCGGCCAAGTTTGTCCGGCGCCAGGATCGTCTCGCCCTTCTGGGCGTGAATCTCGCCGGTCACCCGGTCGATGCTGACGAGAATGCCTTCTTCGTCGTCGTAACATTTATGGATGGCCAGGCGGACGGCTTTCTCGATGCTGGAGAAGATCACGTCGCGCGAGATGTTCTTTTCGCGATGCAGGTAGTCAACCCCAGTGAGCAACTCTTTGCCGTTCATTCTCGATCCTCACAATAACAATCAGATGCGTGTCTCGCGCGGCTGGAAACAAAAAAAGTGGGACAGGTCCCACTCGTCCTCTCAATGCAGAGTGCAGAGTGCAGAGTGCAGAATGAAAGACGGGACAGATTCTTCATTCTGCATTCTGCACTCTGCACTCTGCATTGGATACATGGCCGTGGCACAACGCCCGGCCCGTCGCGGGATCGAACAGGTGCGCCCGCGTCAGATCGAAGGCGACGTGAACCGTCTCACCTTCGCTCAGCGCGGGTGTGACGGCCAGCCGAGCCGTCACCGTCCAAGCCGCCATCGTCAGCGTCGCCAACTGCACGGGACCAAGACGTTCCACCAGGCGCACCACCATGGTCAGCTGGTTCTCGCCCGGCCCTTCCGCCAACCTCACGTCTTCGGCGCGGATGCCCAGGGTAAGAGGCCGGCCTACAAAGGGCCGCCAATCCAGACGGCTGGTAATCAGGCAGCCGTCCCAGTTACCAAAACTCAACCGATCACCCACTACGACCAGTTCGCCGTCCAAAAAGTTCATGGGCGGCCAACCGAGGAAACCCGCGACCAAGCGATCCGCCGGCCGATCATACAATGCCTGGGGACAATCCGCTTGCCGGATGGCGCCCCGATCCAGCACCACGACGCGTTCGCCCAGCGTCATCGCCTCATCTTGATCGTGGGTGACATAGATCATTGTCGCCCGAAGTCGGCGATGGAGCAAGTGCAACTCGCGGCGCATTTCCAGCCTTAGCCGGGCGTCGAGGTTGCTCAACGGCTCATCGAACAGAAAAACGGCTGGCCGGCGCACCAGGGCACGCCCCAGCGCCACCCGCTGCTGCTGTCCTCCCGACAGCGTTCCCGGTCGGCGATCCAGCACGTTTTCCAATCCCAGCTGCCGAGCCACATTGTCGATCTCGGCCGCGTTCTCGCCGCACGCCCGCCGCGAACCGAACCAGTCCCACCAGCGCCTTCCCTGTCGCAACGTCAAACGGAAGCCGAGATTGGCACGGACACTCAGATGAGGATACAAGGCGGGACGCTGAAAGACCATCGCCACATCGCGGCGATGCGGCGGCACATCATTAACCACACGGCCGCCAATGCGGATGATGCCGGTGGTCGGTGTCTCCAGTCCGGCAATCATACGCAAGAGGGTGGTCTTGCCGCTGCCGGAGGGACCGACCAACGCGATCAGTTCGCCATCGTTCACCCGCAGCTGGACATCGCGCACCGCCTCGACGCCGCCGGGGTATGTTTTGCCGATCTGTTCAAGCGATACCTCGGCCATTTCGCCGATCTCCTCGCCGTCCGTCTACGATAAGGAGATTCAACGATCTGTCAACCGGCGCTCCAAGGGAGGAAGTTGGCGGCGTTGGCGCTGGAGGCGGTATGCTTCGACATGATGAGGTTCTGATTCCGTGTCCCGCCCCTGAGTATGGTAATACCTTGCCAGGTGTTCGTGGGCGTACTCGTTTTCGTGCGTGGCATCCAGAGCTTGTTGCCAAAGAGTACGTGTATCCTGCCAGACACCGACCTGCCCCCAGGTCAAGAAGGCCAGCCAGCCAAGAACGGCCGCCCCAATCAGACGAACCGCCGGCAGGGGTACGCGAAAACGCTCGATGAGTTCGGATAACCCCCAAACGAGAGCGACAAAGAGACCAATGTGCGGCCAATAGCTGAAGCGGTCGGCCCAAGCCTGTTTTCCTCCTTGGGCGAAACCGATGACCGGCAGCAGCGTGCCCACAAACCATAGCCAACCGACGATCAACCACGGACGACGCCTTGCCTGCCATCCGCAGAAAAGCGTGAGAAAAAACAGTAGCGCCGCTCCCGCCAGGGCAGATAAGAGCGACCAATTCTCATACGGGTGGGGATACAGGATAGCAAGCCGCAGGGGGAAAAAGGTGGCGCGGAGATAGCAACCGTAGGCTGTCAGGGCGTTGGCGAAGCGAGCGGAAAGGGGAAGGGTGTCGAAGCTAACGATCGAACCCTGCGTTTCGCGGGCTTCCAGCGTCAGGACGCCGACCACCGCCGCCAGGACAAATAACGGCATCTTTTCGAGAATCAACCCACTCAGACGCTTTTCGCCGAAACCCGTCGCTGGCGCTTCGGGCTGGTAGAAACCCGTCGCTGGCGCTCCGGGCTGGTAGAAACTCGTCGCGGGCGCTTCGGGCTGGTAGAAACTCGTCGCGGGCGCTTCGGGTTGGTAGAAGCCGCGCACACGGCGTAAGGGCCAGTAATCGAGCAGCAGCAACGCGCAGGGCAACGTCAGGAGCATCGGCTTGGAGAAGAGACTCAGCGCGTAGGCCAAAGTCAGAATCCCATAGCGAAACCACCCCGGTTTCTCCACGTAACGAACATACGCTCCCAAAGTCAGCAGCCCGAAAAACACACTCAACACATCCTTGCGTTCGGAAGCCCAGGCCACCGATTCGACGTGCATTGGATGGAGGGCGAACAGGGCAGCGACGAAGAAACTGGGCCAACGACGCCCCGTGATACGCTGCCAGAAGCCGAACAACAGCAAGACATTGGCCGCGTGCCAAAACAGATTTTGTCCGTGGACCGCAGCGGGCGGGATGAACCCTTCTCCCTTCGCCGTTCGTTCGCCGAAGCAATGCGCGTCCAACTGGAGCGAGAACCAAGTCAAGGGTATGAGATAAGGCGATCGATCGACCGTCCACGCCCAGCGAAAACCATCCCAGGTAAACCCGTTCGTCACCTGCGGATTCGATGTGATATATACGGGGTCGTCGTAATCGACGAAATCGTTGCTCCAGACGAGGACATAGGCGGCGACGGTCAGCGCGAACAAAACAGCGTACAGATATGTGGCGTGGAAGAAACGCATGATGCGAACTCGCGACTACGAGACAAACCCCTACCAGCCCGCAGCGGCAGCAAGGGACTTCCCTTGCCGGCGCTGCGGGCTGGTAGGGGTTTCACGCCAGGGCGGGGGACAATGGAGCAGGAGCCAAGGGCGCAGGCCTGCCGCCGAACGAGAGACGACAAACCAACTCACGCAAAACGGAATGCCACGGCAAGCGCAGGGCGAATCGGCTGAGATCGTAAGACAGTTTCACAAAGAACGACAGAGGCAATGGCTTGTCGCCGCCGGTGAGCAGTGAATAGCCGAGCGACGAAAGCGCGTGCTTGCCAAGGCGTTCCAACACTTCGATCTGGCCGGCGTCCAATTCCTGGCGAAAGACGCCGATTCGCTCGGGAGATATTTTCCGCAGCGCCCTCTTTTTCCAGGCATACTCGCGCACCGGAATGCCTTCGCGATTGCCCTCGCCTTCCGCCACAGCCGGCTCATAAGGCAGGTCGAGGAACCGCAGGATGCCTCTCATTTGGCGGCGCGGATCGGCGACGATGTCTTCGTAGCGAGCGAAATACAGATTGGAGGAATCGCGTTCCTTCACCCGCTGGATGACCCAATGATAATAAAGCCAGACGGCGAAATTCGCATACAAGCTCGAAGACATCCAGGGCATCCGCGTCAGACTGGCGGCCACATCTCGGCCATCGCGATAGAGGATGACGATTTTGGCCTCGGGGAACATCTGCCGGATGCGCGGCAAATGGCCGGTGTGTTCCGGCGTTTTTTCACCGAAATAGGTAATGTCTTTCTTGGGCGAACGCTCGACATATTGTTGGGCCATCAGTTCATAGAAGGCCCGGCCTTCGGCTTCCGTGACAATGCGGGCCGGGGGCGCCGGCAGTTGAATGTTGAGGTCGGCGTTGAGACGCTCGATATGACGGAGTTGACTTTCTCTAGGGTGGCCGACGAAGGAAAAGAAGAACTTGGTTTCCGCCGGAATGGCGATGCGCGAATGGCGGTTCAGCGCCTGCTGCACCATCGTCGTTCCCGAACGCGGGCAACCTAGAATGAAGAACTTTTTCATCGTCTATCCTCAGACAGCCTTGTGGCTCGTGGCGAGGCTGGTGGTTACTCCGCCGACGGGGGAGGGATTGAGTCTTCAGGGGAGATACAATTCTTGGACATTCTAAACATAAAGTAATGAATACATGATGAGCAAGTTATGAATTCTATCTCACAACACAAACGCGAATCATTCCTCCCTTCATTGTGTCGCTGTCCGCTCCGTGGCATGCTTTCTGCACGATTGCCCTTGAGATTTCTTTTTCTTCGCTGCCGAGGAACCCATGTCCACCCCCGAACCGCCCATCCGTGAGGCCAACCCGTGGACCACGCCGCTGCGCGACCTCGGTTTGACCATCCTCGGCACGCCCCTGGATCAGGTGTTGCAAGACTTTCAGCACGAGCTGAAGCAACGGGGCATCACACGGGTCGAGCCGAAGTTTTATCTCTCCACCGAGTGGGGCGTTCCGTTTGGCACCATCAGCATTGCCATCCCCTTCTATCTCGCGCGGGCTGACCTGACGGAACTGCACGCGAACCGGGGTGGGTTTGTCGAAGGAGTGGGGCCAGCCGACATCCTGCGCTATCTGCGTCACGAGATGGGTCATGTGATTAACTATGCGTATCGACTCTACGAGGAGGCGGAATGGGTCCATCACTTCGGCGACATCAATCGAGAGTATGAGGAGGAATATCATCCTCGGCCGTTTCATCCCGACTATGTGCATCATCTGCCGGGTTGGTACGCGCAGAAGCATCCTGATGAGGACTGGGCCGAAACCTTCGCCTTATGGTTGACGCCGAATTTCGATTGGCGTCGTCGCTACGCCGGCGCGCCGGCGGCCCTGGCGAAACTGGAGTATTGCGATCGCACCATGCTCGTGGTGCGCGACCGCGGTCCGCTGGTGACAGAGGAGGAATTGGATGAGGACGTGGGCGAGATCGTTTCTTCGCTCGATCAGTTCTATCAGGAGCATGCGCCGGCCGGCGAGGACGTTCCGCCCGAAGTCGATGACGCCCTGCAAACGATCTTCGGCGATCTGCCCGCCGCCCTCGATCCATCGGCCCAGGCACGGCATAGCGCCGCCATGTTGATCCGCCGCCTCGAACGCACGTTGGGAACCGAAGTATTCCGCTGGACGGCCTATTTTCCCGAACACACACGGGCTTTACTTCGGCGACTCGCTGAGCGCGCGGAAGCGCTTCACCTCGTTTACCCCGCCGAGCGCGAAGTGGATGCGACCGCGGCCTTGACAACCTTCGTAACCGCGCTGGCGCTCAATCGTATGGGGCGCGGTTAAACGCGCCGATGACGCTCCCAGGCGCTCTCGACAATACTCCTAATGAGAGTGGGATAGTCCATTTCCGCGGCGCGGGCGGCGGTGGCGAACTCGCCCGATTGTTCGAGATAACAACTGGCGTTGACCTCGATGACGTAAATCTCACCCGCATCGGCGAGACGCAAATCGATCCGCCCATAATCGCGCACACGCAACGCGCGATAGGCATCGAGTGCGACTTTTTGCAAGCGTGCGCGCAGTTCGTCGGGCAGATCGGCCACCACGGAGCGCGTGCCCTTGTATTGGGGACTTTTCTCATCCCATTTGGCTTTCGCATCCAGAACGCGCGGCGTTCCGGCGGGTAAACCGGAAAAATCCATCTCGATGGGTGGAAATACTCGCGGCATTACGTTGCCCAGCACGCCGATATAGAATTCCCGTCCCTCGACGTATTCCTCGACGAGCGCGGAATCCTTGACGCGGCGGTGAATGTCCAGCACACGCTCCATCATCTCGCGCGTGCTGCGGACCAGTGATTTGCCGTCGATGCCGATGGAGGCGTCCATACGCAGCGGCTTGACGAACAGCGGCATACGCAGTTGCCCACCCGTCTCCAGATCGGCGTCGGGAGAAAATACGGCATATTCAGGATAGCGAATGCCGTCGAAGGCCAATAATTTCTTGGTCAGCGCCTTGTCTTCCTGAATGTAAATCTCGCCGGGACCGCCGCCCGTGTAGGGCAGACCGAGCAGTTCGAGCAATCCCGCCAGACCGACCGCTCCCAGTTGATGATTGCCGAACGTCTCCATGAGGTTGAAAACGAGATCCGGCTTCCGCCGCGTCAGTCCGTTGCGCAGCTTGCTGATGTCGCCATGCACACCGAGGATAGAAACTTTGTGGCCGTCTCCGCGCAGAGCATCGGCCACCTGATCCACCACAATGTCGTGTGTTTTGGCGTTCTCTTTCTCCAGATGGGTCAGAATGGTGATTTTCATGCGTCTCCACGGGACGGAAGGGCCAGAGGATGATCCGACAAAAAGGAACGCAAATGAGATGCCAACAGAGATAATCCCTTGCTGGCGCTGCGGGCTGGCAAAATCAAATGCTTGACGCCTCCCTCCACCGTATGCGACGATGCAACCAAGAACGTGAGAAACGCGGGAGGACATCCACTATGCACGCCGGTCATTCCCCTGTTGGTGCCGCGCTGAATCGACGGGCCTTTCTGGTCGCCGGCGGTCTCGGCTTCGCTGGCCTGAGCGCGACAGCCCTGGCGTCCGCCGCGACGACCGCGAAACCATCGGCTCGGCGACAGTCCGCTCGCTCCACCATTCTTATCTGGCTATCGGGTGGGGCGTCGCACCTCGACATGTGGGATCTCAAACCCGACGCGCCGGTGGAATATCGCGGCGAGTTCAAGCCCCTCGCTACCTCCGCGCCCGGCGTGCGCCTGTGTGAACACCTGCCCAAGCTGGCGCGGCAAGCGCATCATCTGGCGCTCATCAACTCGCTGGGGCACTACGGACGCGGCACCGGCGACCACCACGCCGGCTATTACTACAACCTCACTGGACATGCTCCCGATCCGAGTTTCGGCCAACTGCTCAACAATCGCAAACCGCTGCCGTCCGATTGGCCGTTCCTCGGCTCCGTCGTGACAAGCAAGCGTCCGGCGCATCCGTATCTGCCCTCGCTGATTACCCTGCCGCAGAAACCCGGCTTTCCCGAATACACACGTCCCGGCCAGTTCGCGGCTCGCCTGGGGCTGGAATACGACGCCTCCTATGTTTACGGCAGCCTGGAACATCCCCTGGAGTTCGCCGCGCCCGCTTTAACATTGCAAGGCGACATGGACGTTTCGCGTCTGCAAGCGCGGCGTCATCTGCTGGCCACGCTGGATTCGGCCGTCCGCTCGTCCGAGCGTTTCGGCCCGGTGCGGACCTTCAACCGCCAACGTGAGAAAGCGCTCTCCCTGCTCGCTTCCACGCAAACAAAATCGGCGTTCGATGTCAGCAAGGAACCGCTGGCACTGCGCGATCACTATGGCGCGACCGTCAATGGCATGAGCATGCTCATGGCCCGGCGTCTGGTCGAGGCCGGTGTGCCGTTCGTGACGGTGTTTTGGAAAGAGGATCCCAAACTGGCCGGTCCGTGCAAGAGCGGCGGCGGCTGGGACACGCACGGCGGCAACTTCAGCTGTTTGCGCCGGCATCTGCTGCCGGAATTCGATCAATGTTTCTCGGCCCTGTTGGATGATTTGCACACACGCGGCCTTTTGCAACAGACGCTGGTGCTGGTCAACAGCGAGATGGGCCGAAAGCCGAAGGTCGGCGATCCGCGTTCTGGCGGTCCCAGCGGCGCCGGCCGCGATCATTGGACGCACTGCATGACGGCGGTCATGGCCGGCGGCGGCGTGCGCGGTGGACAAACCTTCGGCGCTTCCGACAAGGTGGCCGCGTACCCCGCCGATCATCCGGTAGCGCCGGAGGACATCGCCCGCACGGTTTATCATCTGATGGGCGTGGACGACCTGGAGGCCATCGATCGCGAAGGGCGGCCGTTCAACCTTTTATCCGAGGGTCGCATGTTGACGGAACTGTTGTGATTTGGCGAACGGGGGTAAGCTTGCTCCCGTTTACGTTTCGCGAAGGAGCCGCTTGCGGCTTAGCGCTAGAACACGCTAAACCGCAAGCGGCATTTTTTACAGCCTCTTACGGGGTACCATTACGGCGAAACATCAGGAAATCGACGCAGCCGGCCACGAGATGCTGCACGAGGTTGTAGAAGATGATCGGCAGCATGACGCGCGGATGATCGGCCAGTGCCATCGTCGCCAATACCAATCCCGTACCGTTATTGTTCATCCCCAAACCGAACATCAGACTCGTTCGCTGTACCGGGTCCACCCGAAAGAGCCGCGCGATGACCCAGCCCGCGCCGAAAGCGAGTACGCACAGACCGCAGACAATCACCAGGATCACCGCGATGAGATCCGGATCGGGATTGGCGATCGACTCCGGTAGCGATACCGAGGCGTTGGAATAATTGAGTACCAGCAAATTCAGCGCGTTCAGCAATTTCAGTGTCGGCTTCGCGCGGGCGATGCGCTCGTCGCCGACGATGCCGCGCGTCAGCATGCCCAAGATCGATGGCAGGATCACGCACACGGCCAAGAAACCGCCTGTCGCGCCGGAGGCGGCCAATTCACGCAGATCCTCCGAGTAATCGCCCTTCGTCATCAGGCCGACCGAGTGCAGAGCCAGCGGCGTCGTCAGCGGACTGAGCAAGGTCGAGAAGAGCACCAGACCCAGGCTCAGCGTCAGATCGCCGTTGGCGTTCTGCGACCAGGCGGTCGAGGAGCCGGCGATCGGCATGGACGCCACCAGAGCGAGACCGACCAGGATGTTTTGCACTTCGTCGGGGTTGTGCCAGAGACGCATGCTCTGCGAGACGCCGAAAATGTAGGCGATGGGAATAAGCAGATTGGCCAGTAAGCCGGCGGCGAGAATCCAGGGACTGCGCAGCAGGTGACGCAACTGGGCCGTCTGCACGCCGAGGCCGGCGTTGAACAGGAGCAGCGCCAGCAGCAGCATCGGCAGCGAGACACGGATCGGCACACCGAACAGGACGAAATTATTCAGCGTACAGTTCTTGATCCACAATCCCGCGGCTGGCGCGAAGGCAGCGACCACGTAGGATCCCATGAGGAACCAGATGAAGTTCCGATGGAAGAAGTGGGTGAAGCGAACAAGGGGATGCTCGTGGTTGTCCATGTTCGACCTCCTGACAATGGGGACAATCCCCGCGATTGACTTCCCGCATCGCCTCGTATTCATCCTACGATGCGAAATGCGACGGACGAGTGCATTCGTAGGGTGTGCCGAGAGCTTCTGCGAGGCTCACCAAGGGGGCATGGTGAGCCTCGCAGAAGCTCTCGGCACACCCTACGATTTCGGCTACTTGCGGCGGACCGATTACCCGGATATGATCGTCCTAACCTGCCGGAGATTGCCCCTTGCCCTGAAACTTCCTGCTGTCGTCTTTCGTGCGGAGAATGTTCTTATGCTTGATTGTTCAAAGCGACATCCGTCGCGTGTATTCTCTCTCCTCCTATTACTCTCTCTGCTGTCTCTTGCAGCAAGTGCAAACGCCGCGGATAAACCCGCGAAACCTGCCAGTCGGGACGGCCATCCGATCGTCGCCGGCTTCGAGCGTTTCCATGCCGGTGGAGCCGACGCGGCCAAGGGCGGACGGCTGCTGCTGGGCGAACTCAATTGCATCAGTTGTCATCGACCCGAAACCAGTCAGGAACCACGGCTCCAGCGCAAACAAGCGCCGATCCTCGACGGTGTGGGCAACCGCGTGCGGCGGAGCTATCTGCGCAAATATCTGCGCGATCCCAAAGCAATCAAGCCGGGCAGCACCATGCCGGACCTGCTCGCCGGTCTGCCCGAGGCGGAGCGCGGCCAAACCATTGAGGCGCTGGTCCACTTTCTCGCCTCCACCGGCACGCTCCGGCAAGGGCGTCCCGATATTAAATCCATCGCTCTGGGCAAGCAACTCTTTCATCAGGTTGGTTGCGTCGCCTGTCACGGCACACGCGACAACGCCGGCAATGCGGCCAAACTGCTGTCCACCTCCGTCCCGCTCGGCGATCTCCGCGCCAAGTATTCTCTCCTCAGCCTGGCGGCGTTCCTGGAGAACCCACATACGGTGCGGCCTTCGGGACGCATGCCCGGCATCCTCACCAACCAGGAAGCCAAGCAGGTCGCTAACTATCTATTGCAGGGCGTGGGATTCGTGGACGCCGCGCAGAACATGACCTACGCCTATTACGAAGGAACGTGGGATCACCTGCCCGATTTCACCAAGATGAAGCCGTTGGCTACCGGCCGCGCGGCCGGCTTCGAGTTGAGCGTGGCGCGCCGACCGGGCGATTTCGCGCTGCGATTTGAGGGCTATCTGCCCATCGAGCGCGCGGGCGACTATCGCTTCCATCTGTCGAGTGACGACGGCAGCAAGTTGTTCCTCGACGACAAACTCGTCGTTGCCAACGATGGCGTCCATGCGCCGAGTACGGCTTCGGGAGTGGTGAAACTGACGAAGGGTGTCCATAAACTGGGGGCCAGCGTGTTCAACGCCGGCGGCGGCGTCGAACTGCGTGTGGATCTGGAAGGGCCAGGCATGGGACGGCAGGATGTCACGCCGTTGGTGATACTAACACCCAAGGGCAATCCGAAACGCCCGGTCAAAACCGTCGATCCCAAGGACGACGACGATTTCGCCATTCAGCCGGAACTAGCGACAAAGGGCCGCGAGTTGTTCACATCCATCGGCTGCGCCAGCTGTCATCAACTAAGCATCGACAAGAAATCGCTGGCGTCCAGCCTGAAGGCGTCTCCTTTAGCCAAACTTGCCAGCGAGGGTGGCTGTCTGGCGCAGGAACCCGCGAAGGGATTGCCTCGCTACGCTCTCAGCGCGGCTCAGCGCGGCGCGCTCGCGGCGGCTATCAAGACGCCGACGCCAGCGGCTCGTCCGAGTCACGAGGACGTCATCGCTCGAACGATGACGACGCTCAACTGCTACGCCTGCCATCAGCGCGACAAGGTCGGCGGCATCGAGGAGAGTATCAACTCCCTTTTCGCTACGACGCAGCCGGAGATGGGCGAGGAGGCACGCATCCCGCCGCCCTTGACCGGCGTCGGCGCCAAGATTCGCCCGGACTACCTCAAGCAAATCTTCAACCAGGGATCGCGCGATCGGCCGTACATGCTGACGCATATGCCGCGCTTCGGCGAAGCAAATGTGCCTGGCCTGGCGGAAGCATTCGACGCGCTGGATAAGGTGGACCCCGTCGCCAAGGTGACGTTCAAGGAACCGTTGTCGCGCGTCAAGGCCGAAGCACGCACGATGGTCGGCGCTCAGTCGCTCGGTTGTGTCAAGTGCCACACGTTCGCCGGCCATAAGGCCGAGGGGGTGCAGGGCATTGACATGCTGTTGATGACACGCCGCCTCAAGCACGATTGGTTTTATCGCTATTTGCTCGATCCGCAAAAACTGCGGCCCGGCACACGCATGCCCACCGCCTGGACCAACGGCGTGACCGTACTGACCGACGTTCTCGGCGGCTCGACCGCCGAGCAGATCGACGCTATCTGGATCTATCTGCAAGACGGTGGCAAAGCCGCGCTGCCGCGCGGCCTCAACAAGCACTATATCCCGCTTATTCCCGACAAGGAAGCGATCGTTTATCGCAATTTCCTGGAGGGATCGGGTTCGCGCGCCATCGGCGTTGGTTATCCGGAGAAAGCGAATCTGGCCTTCGACGCCAACGAACTGCGGTTGGCCCTACTCTGGCAGGGGGCGTTCATCGACGCGGCCCGTCACTGGACCGATCGCGGCGTCGGCTATGAACCGCCATTGGGTGACAATCCGGTGCATCTGCCCACCGGCGTCGCGTTCGCCAAGCTTAGCAAGGACGATGAGGCCTGGCCGGCGAAATCGGCGAAGGATTTGGGCTACAAGTTCCGCGGCTATCGCACAACGACGGACGAACGGCCGACGTTCCTATATTCCTGCGGCGACGTTCGCATTGAGGATTTTCCCAATGGCGTGGCCAGCAAGCCGAACCCGTCGATCCGCCGCACGTTGGCGCTGACGGCCGAACAGCCGGTAGACAATTTTTGGCTCCGCGCCGCCGTCGCCGATAAGATCGAAACCACCAAGGAAAAGGGCGTTTATCGCATCAACGGCGAGTGGACGATGAAAATCGATTCCGCCACCGCGCCGCGGATACGCAAGAGCGGCGGCAAGACCGAACTGCTCGTGCCGGTGCGCTTCCAGGATGGCAAGGCCCGCATTGTTCAGGAGTTTGTGTGGTGAGTCATTGGCTTCTCGACAAGCCCGGAGCGCCAGCGACGGGTTCAACCCGTCGCTGGCGCTCCGGGCTTGTCGGGGGACAACCCATTTATCTTGCGAGATCATCATGAAGCGAACATACCTTGTTTTCTGCTGCATTCTCTTCGCCACCCCGCTGCGCGCCGCGGAGAAACCGCCCACCGAGGCGGACTATTACAAAATCCTCCATTACGATTTGCCCAAGGGACAAGTAATGGAGGCCGGCGCTCTGGAGTTCATGCCGGATGGCAGGCTCGCCGTCGGCACACGCCGCGGCGAAATCTGGATGGTGCAAAATCCCCTCGCCGACGATCCCCAAAAGGCGAAGTTCACGCGCTACGCTCACGGCCTGCACGAAGTCCTTGGCCTGGCTGCCAAGGGCGATTGGCTCTACGTCACCCAGCGCTGCGACGTGTCGCGCATCAAGGACAGCAATAAGGACGGCAAGGCCGACGTGTTCGAGGTCATCAACGACGAATGGGGCATCAGCGGCGACTATCACGAATACGCTTTCGGCTCGCGCTTCGACAAGGAAGGCAATCTTTGGGTGGTGTTGTGTTTGACGGGATCGTTCACCAGCGAAAGCAAGTTTCGCGGCTGGTGCCTGCGCATCACGCCGGACGGCAAGATGATCCCAACGTGCAGCGGCGTCCGTTCGCCCGGCGGCATCGCCATGAACGCGGCAGGCGATATGTTTTACACGGACAATCAAGGTCCGTGGAATGGCACATGCGCCTTGAAGCATCTGGTACCGGGCAAGTTCATGGGCCATCCCGACAGCTTCAAATGGTATCCGCTGGCTAAAAACATGGGCACGGCACCGCAGAAGCCCAAAACCAACAGCCGTTTTATGACCGAGGCGAAACGCATCCCCGAATACGTCCCGCCGGCCATTCTCTTCCCCTACGGCTCGATGGGACAATCCGCCAGCGGCATCGGCTGCGACGTGTCCGGCGGCAAGTTCGGCCCCTTTCAAAAGCAACTGTTCGTCGCCGATCAGACGCACAGCACCGTCATGCGCGTCGCCCTGGAGAAGATCAACGGCCACTATCAAGGAGCATGCTTCCCCTTCCGCAGCGGGTTCGGTTCGGGTAACGTGCCGATCCGTTTCGCCCCGGACGGTTCGCTGATTGTTGGCGGCACCAATCGCGGTTGGGGTTCCAAGGGACCGAAACCCTTTGCGCTGGAACGCCTCGTATGGACGGGAAAGACTCCTTTTGAGATCCACGAAATGCACGCCAAGCCGGATGGTTTCACGCTGACGTTCACGCAACCCGTCGATGCGAAGACGGCCGGCGATCCCAAGTCTTATCAGATGAAGACGTATACGTATATTTATCGAGCGGATTATGGCAGCCCGGTAGTGGATGAAACGAAGCCAACGATTGATCGCGTCGAAGTCGGTGCGGATGGCAAGAGTGTGCGGCTATATGTGAGCAAGCTGGAGGAGGGGCACATCCACGATCTATCCGCGGCGGGCGTGCGTTCCGCCAAGGGTTTGCCGCTGCTGCACAAAGAGGCGTATTATACGCTGAATTACATTCCGGCGAAATGAGGTGTCAATGCGATGTCACCAGCCGGTAAGAGGCACGAACCTTTTGGCTAGCCCGCAGCGCCAGCAAGGGAAGTCCCTTGCTGGCGCTGCGGGCTGGCAAAGACACCCTTGCTGGCGCTGCGGGCTGGCCAAAAGGTTCGTGCCTCTAAAAAAGAAGTCGGGAGTCGTTCAGGCAATTGCCTGAACGACTCCCGACTTCTTTTTGTTGCTCATCTTGGAAATGCTGAAAGCCAGGCGGACGAAAATGAGCAACGCCCCCTCGCCTTCTTCAGTCTCCCGTCGTTGACGGCACCGCGCCAATCATCACGCGCATGCGTTGGCCGATGCGCAATGGCGGTTGTCCCGGATCGATGGTAATCAAACACTCGACCGTTCGCACATCCGTGAATGCCGAGGGATCGGTGGAGTTGGGACGCCTGCGTTCGTACCAACCGGCGATACGCTGGACCTTGCCGTGCCAACTCGTTCCGGATCGAGCGTCATCCTTCACGAGCGCGGTCTGGCCGACCTTGACGCGATCGGCGAACTCTTGGTCCACCTCCGCACGCACCAAAGGAGGCTCGATCGGCGAGAAACGCACAATCGGTTGACTCGATTGTCCCGTCACGATGTCGCCTGCGCCGACCGTGATGCGCTCCACCGTCCCCGCCGCCGGCGCTTTCAAGGTGCATTCGTCAAGTTGATGGCGAGCGTGAGCCACGCGCGTTCGCGCCAAATTGACCTCGGCCTGGGCCTTGCGCACGGCCAGGGCGGGATCGTTCGTTTTCAACTCGATGAGTTTTTGCTGCTGAGCGCGTTCCAGCGCCTCGAGCGCTCTCGTCTCATCGCGTGTTGTGGTCACTTCCAGAGAACTCGCCAAATTATCCTTGAGTTGATCTTCCTTCTGCTGGAGTAGCCGCCGCGCCGCGTCCAGGCGAAAACCGGCCGCGTCGATGGCCGCCCGTTGTTGCGCGATCAACGCTCGCTGTTTTTCGACGAGTTTGAGCGCCTGTTCCAGCTGAGCCTGCGCCGCCTCCAGTGCCGAAACAGCCTCATCCACCTGGAACTTCGCGTCTTGGTCGTCCAGTCGGAGCAACGATGCGCCGGCCTCGACGCGCTGATTTTCGTGGGCGATAATCTCGACGACGCGGCCGGGATGGAGAGGAGCCAGCGAACGGACGCCGTGTTCCAGATCGACATAGCCCTGGCAGACCACTCCTTCCGAGGCATCGTCCGGCCGGCTCGACACACCGCCTTCGGTCGGCGCGCTAGGCGAGGTGTTCCAGAAGCGATTGGCCACCCAACCGGCACCGCCCACGCCGACGAGCAGAAGAATCAAGCCCAGAATGAGAAGACACTTCTTTGGGTTCATATCGCACCAATGACTGCCGGTTTCGCCGGCGTGATCTCTCTATCCAGACGCCCATCCTCCATGCGATAAATGCGGTCGGCATAGGGGATAATACGAGGATCGTGCGTGACCATCACCACGGTCGCGCCGTCGTGGGCGGTCGCGCGGAGCCGTTCGACCACCTGCTCGCCATGCTCCCAATCGAGGGCGCTGGTTGGCTCGTCGGCGAAGAACAGGTTCGGCCGCTTGATTAACGCTCGACCGATGGCGACCCGCTGTTTCTCGCCGCCCGATAGATGTTCGGGCAGCAAATCCGCCTTCCGCGCCAGGCCGAGCAGCGCCAGCATATCCGTCGTCTTCCGCGCCGCCTCGGAAGACGACAACCGCATTCCCCAGCGCAGAACCATCTCCAGATGGTCGCGCGCCGTCAGAGCCGGCATGAGGTTGGCACCCTGAAAGATGAATCCACAGTGTTGCAGGCGAAACGTCTCACGCTGCTCGTCGGACATTCGCCACAGGTCATTCCCTAGCGCCATCACCTGCCCGGTGTCGGGCCGCAGTAGACCGGAAAGCATCGCTAAGAGCGTGGTTTTGCCGCTTCCCGATGGACCCATCAGCAGCGTCATTTGTCCCGCATGCAGATCCACCGACGCATCATGGACAGCGATGGTTCGCGCCTCGCCGCTGCCGAACGATCGGGTCAGTCCTCTTCCGGTTATAGCGCTATTCGGTTCAACCATCGGATTTCTCAGCGTCTGCTCTCTAAGCCCCTCTCCTCTGTACTCGGGGGAGAGGGGTTGGGGTGAGGGGGAGAGATTTCCCCCTCACCCCCAACCCCTCTCCCCCGAGTACAGGGGAGAGGGGAGCATAGGGGACAATTTCTCAGCGTAACAAGCTGGCCGGCTCGACCAGACGCAGGGAACGCAGGGCCAACAACCCGGACAACAGCGCGATGGTCATGGTCACCACCATCGTACCGGCCAGCAGCCAGAGAGGTAGCTGAACCTCGGCCCCCACGATGCCGGCCACCCGCGCCACCACGAATGCGACGGGAATCGAAACGGCCACCCCCGCGAGACCAATCCAGAACGATTGCGCCAGCACCATCGCCGAAATGCGCCAGCGCGGCAGACCCAACGCCCGCAGCACGGCGTATTCACGCAGCGAAGCGGCCGTGGCCGCGTACAGTGTTTGACTGGTTATCACCAAGCCGACAATCAGGGCCAGCACCGACGTCAGCCCCAGCGCGATACCGACGCGCGTTTGCGTCAGCCAGTAGAGGCGCGTCTGCACGGAAAATTTATCGTGTGGCAGAACCGCCATCTCCGGATACTTGCGCCGCAAGCGCTCGGCCACGGCGGCCGCTTCCATGCTATTACGACAGTGGGCCACGAGATACTGGACCTCGTCTGATCGATACATCGGCAACAGCATGCGTGCCGTCTGCATCGAACAAAAGACATAAGGACCCCAAATACTCTTGAAACCGTGAACCAGGCCGACGACGCGGACTTTGTGCCCCATGACCTCCGCTGTTTCGCCGATGCCGTGCTTGAGTCCGAGCCGGCCGACTTCCAACTCATCGACGACGACGGCACCCGGCTCGGTCAACAGGGTGCGCATGTCGTGCGACAAATCGCGCACCGCCCCCAGCGAGGATTGTTCCAGGCGGGCGCCGATGACGCAGCAATGAACGGAGCCGCCGGCCGGCTTGTGCCAGTAGCCGAATTCGTAGAGATAGCCCTCGACATCTTCCACTTCAGGCTGTGCCTGAAGACGGAACAGCCACGATTCGGGGATGGGATGGCCCAGTTCGATGCTCGGCACGTCGCGGATGCCAACCCAGAGCTGCGCGGAGGCATGGTCGATGGGCTTGGAGGTAACGGATAGTGTACCCAGCAATACGCCGAATTGCACGGCGATCAGCACCGCGCTGAAGGAGACGGCCAACACCGCCGGCAAAAAGCGATTGCGCCCATGCCAAAGGATTTTCAGCGAATAGGGCTTGCGCATGCGAGATAGAGCCTCCCCGCGGTTCGTGTAGCCGCGCGTTTACGTTTCGCGCGAAACGTAAACGCGCGGCTACACGGCGACCGGCGCGGCCGAACCCTTCGCGGAGGACGCGGCAGCCGTCGGCGGTTTTCTGTACAACCGCGTCTGAGTCAAGTCGGGAGGCGTCCAGGTCGGAAGATCGGCCAAGCCGCCGCCGCAATACATATGATGCCACAATTGCGTGGCGATGACGCCCATCAATCCCATATCGAGCGAAAAACGGTGCAGAGACGCCGTGGGCTTACGCAACTGGATCTCGCGCGCCGACTGCAGCGCTTTCAAATCGAAATAGCCGGTCGTCCGCAGCGATTCCGGACTGAGCAGTTGATCTACCCAGCGAGGCCGATCCGCCGTGACGAACGCCTTGCCCATGTTGGCGCGGAACATGGTCTTTTTCCGCTTGGCGATGGGGGCCGGAAGCACGCGAGCGGCAACCCGGCGCAGCAGCCATTTGTCCGTCCCCCAGCGCAGCTTGTACTTCGGTGCCAGGCCGGCGCAGAACTCCACCACGCGCTCATCGAGGAAGGGATAGCGTCCCTCGGTGGCGGAATGGCGCGTCGCCCGGTCGCCCTTGGCCGCCATGAGCAGACCCGGCAACATGATTTGATAGCTCATGTACAGCGATTGATTGAGAGGGTGCCAGCGTTTGATGCGATCGGCCGGCACCGGCACGTCGTCATACGCGGAGTAGCCGTCCAATCGTCGCCATAGTTCGGGAGTATAAAGCCGTTCGCGGCTCTGGGCCATGAACTCCCAGGCGATCTGCTGGGCGCTGCGCACGCCGCCGGAGCCATAGAACGGCGGCCGATGCGCCGCGCCGCCGCCGATCAGCCACGACAGCGCGATATTGCGCGGCGCCTGGGCGATGGTCCTGCCGTACTTGTACATGCGATATTGCAAGCGGTGCCACTTGAACCAGACGTAGCCGGCCAGCGCTTCATCGGCCCCCTCGCCGGTGAGGGCGACAATGTTGCCCGCCTGACGATTGGCCGCCGCCAAGAGCAGCGTGCCAACACAGGACGTGTCCAGCACCGGCCCCTCCGCGCCGCGGATGACCTGCGGATAGTTATCGATGAGGTCAGCTTGCGTCACGTTCACCGTCGTCAGTTTCGAGCCGAGATAGTGGGCCGACTCCACGGCCTTACCGCGCTCATCAGAAGGACCGGACCCATCCAGTCCGATGGTGAATGACGGAATCGGCTCGCCGCGTTCCTGCGAACTCATGCCCAGAAGGACGGTCGAATCCAGCCCGCCGCTGATATAGCAGCTGAGCGGCACCTCGCCACACAGTCGGCGACGGATGGCCCCGCGCAGGACGGCCTCCAATTCCTCGGCGGCTTTGTCGGGATCGTTGTAGCGCCGTCCCGCGCCGGCGTCGGGAAAATTGAGATCCCAGTAACGGTGAATCGTCAGTCGGCCATCGTGAACGCGAATGCGATGGCCGGGCGGGACGGAGTGAACGCCTTCAAAGAGCGTCCGCCGCGTCGGCAGACAGAAAAAATTGAAGAAATAATCGATGCCGCGTACATCCGGCCGAGCATCGACCATACCGGAGGCGAGAAGGCTTTTAATCTCGGAGGCCCACAACAACCAACCATCCGCCTCGGTATAAAACAAGGGACTGATGCCGATACGATCGCGGCCTAGAAATAAGGTGCGCTGGGTGCGGTCCCAGATGGCGACACCGAATTGTCCGTGCGCCTGGTCGAACACCTTCTCGCCCAGGTCTTCGTAGAGATGGACCCACGCTTCGGTGTCGCAGTGCGTCAGCAGGCGGTGACCTCGCGCCAGCAAGCGCTCGCGGATCTCCGGGTAGTCATACAGTTCGCCTTCGTAGGCCACCCACACGTCGCCGGTTTCGTTGGACAGCGGTTGCCGTCCGTTGGCCACGTCGATCACGGATAAACGGCGAACGCCGAGGGCGAGGCCCGGTTCCTGGTGAATCCACTCATCGTTGGGACCGCGGTGCGCGATGGCTCCCGTCATGCGCAACAAACGCTCTTCGGGGAACTCCCGGCGGCCGGTCAGATCAAACGCACCCGCAGTCCCACACATCAGATTGCCTCTCTTTCGTTGCTGGTGTCAGCTTGGAGGACTAGCTCGGATAGGCCCTGGCCCGCATACTATTTTCCACGCCAAGGTCGGCGAAAAGGGTATTCAGGGTACTTAGATCGAGGCGGACTCCCTTCGCTCGTCTCTGCGCCCGGCAGTCGTTAATCATCGGCTCGGCATTGGGGAAGCCAATCTGCCTCAGCATGGATTCCCACACGTCCAGTTCGGGACTGGTGAACCATGCCGAGGGCTGCGTCAGCGCCCCGACGAAGAACTCTTTTTCGCGAGAATCCAATCCGTGATAGATCACCGCGCCGAGGCTCTTGAACAAGCCGTTGTGCGCCGACTCATCGCGACGATGAATCTCCGTCGTGATGCGGTTGAACGGTTGAATGCCCGTGGCGTTGGACAACAGACTGAGATACTCGCTGACAAGAACTTCGGAGACCACAGCGGTCGCCAGCTGGATCAGGATTTTTTTCCACCGCTCCGGGTGTTTGTCCTGATGGCGCTGCATGTTGGCGACCAACTCGAACGAGGAGATGCTCAACTCGGACAACCGCCGCCGTCGCCGGGTGATGCCGTTGGCCTGAACGACGAGCAGAATATGGTACGACTCATCGACAAGAGCTTGCGAGACCGCTTCTCGATAGCGATGACGCTGAAAAGTGGGGAGGTCTCCATCGATCAGGTGCATGCAGGCCGGCGAAACGATCTTCGACTCGATGGCCACCGTTTTCTTGTTGTAGGCGATCCAGCCGCACGATAGCGCCGTCCGCTTGAAAGGCTCGGGAGCGTTCAAGAAGTTGGGGTGATCGTGGAACGGCAGCAGTTCGGTCAGGAAATCGGGTTTGTCGTCTTCGTAATCGAGCGTGGCGTCCGGCAGCGCTTTCCGCACGTTGGCGCGGACCGGCCAGGAGTCCGTCAGCCTCTCGATACGATCGTGATCGCGTTGATGGTCATGTTCCCCACGAAAGGTATACGGTCCGTTCGCCGTAATCCCAGGTTCCATATCGCTTGACCTGGTGGGGATCATGACATCGCTCCTGCCAAGCACAAGGCGCGATTCCTTTCGAGCCGCCTGATGCCGAGAGGCTACAATTCCATCCTTTGGATTCGCGAATAATCTGTCTTCGGAACACTGCTAAGGGGCTGTCAGCGGGGTTCTCCTTTTGTCAATTTAGCGAAAGCGGCTCGCGCTCACCACGTAACTTTGGCGAGAATGGGCAAGATATGCTCTGCGGTTCCCGCGCCCAAACCGACAATCCATTCAACCCATTCCATCCTCCCATTCATGCGGCGTCCGTGTCCGTCTTGAGTGGCGTGTTTTCTCCGCGGTCTTCGCGACAGAGACGGCGGGACGGCGGCAAACCCATCCGCCCGCTCGTCCTCTCGGGTTCGGATGCTGGCACTTGCCCTCCGCACATGGGCGGCCCCTGGCCGACCGAGTTTCATCTGCGCGCGATGCCGCACGATAGCCCCTTCTCGGAAGCCGCCGCGATGGAGAGCGCGGGCGCGTTCGTCTTTCATCGCCGAGGACCGCGCTGCCGGCAAGTGTGGACGCTCGACGCCATCCGCGAACGGCCGGCATATAGTTGAGACGATCCCGTGAACCACCCTCAGGGCGATACTTCCAATTTGGGAAAAACCTTCCGTAATTCGGCGATCCTCTTGGGGGTAACTTTCGTCCCGCAGAGATTCACATACTCAAGTTGTTTCAATCTGTGAAGATAAACCAATCCGGCGTCTGTAATGGCGCAACCATTGAGATCTAGTTTTGCCAGATGGGGCAGTTCTTGGAGATGTTTCAGCCCCGCGTCGGTGATCCGGGGTTTGTCCGGTTTTTTCGCTGGCTTCGGCTTCTGGCCGGGGAAGACGGGCGCTGGAAACTCTGGAAACAGGCTTCGATAATCGACGAGGTTCAACTCACGCAATTGAGTCATTCCTCGTAGGTGGACCAATCCAGCGTCCGTAATGGCGGTATTGCTCAGATCCAAGATCTTGAGGCGGGTCAGTCCCTTCAAATGGGCCAGACCGGCATCGGTAATCTTCGTGCCATGCAGACTCAACTCCTGGAGCCGCTGGAGAACCTTCAGATGGACGAGGCCGGCATCGGTGATTTTCGCGTTTCTCAGCTCCAGCGTTCGGAGTTCCGTGCAGCGTTCCAACTGGCTCAACCCTTCATCCGTGATTTCACTACCGTCAATATCCAGCGTTTGTAGCCGAGGGATTGCAGTAACATGAGCCAGTCCCTTGTCCGTGAGCCGGAGGCGTAACGATAGGGTCTGTAACTTTGGGAGCTTGCGGAGATGAGCCAGCCCAACATCCGTGATAGGTTGCTTCTCCCGTATATCGGCCCAGAAGAAATTGTCGATAGTCAGCTTCTCCAGTTCTTGAAATACAACCAGATAACTCAGCCCGGTATCCGTAATCCCCATATTTTCGAGCGAGAGTTCTCGCAGATTTGTTAGCGGCTTTAGTTGCATCAATCCCTTGTCGGTAATCTTGGTAAAGTTGAACTCCAACTCTCGAAGATTGGTAAGGTGCTTGAGATGAACCAGCCCGGCATCCGTGAACGAGGTGCCGAAGAGATGCAGCTTGCGAAGATGAGAGAACGCGGTGAGGAAAACGAGATCTTCATTCGTGAACTTGTCATCGCTGAGGGAGACTTCCACCACCGGAGAACCTAGCCGTTTCTCGTCTCGCTCGATGCCCCCGCCTTGTTTGCGGAGATAGTCTGCGGCGATCTGTTCCTCGTCCGGGCCAATTGGATCGCCGAGAGCGACCAACGTCCTCGCCGCGGATGCGTTGCCCTTGTCGTGTTGCAGGATTTGCTTGAACATCTCCTTGGCGGGTTCGGGCCGGTCATTCAAAGCCGTCGAGAGGCCGCGCATCAGCAGATAATTCATCCGGCGTGCTTTGTCTTTTGTGCCCGCCGTTGGCTCCTTGACCGTGTCGAGTTGCTCGCCGGCTTCCTTCAACGATTTCGCATCGTCGCGCTTCAGGAGCATGGCCGCCAGACCGAGACAACAATCGGGATCGCGCGGATCGCATTTCAGGCCGGCGCGTAGCTGGCTCGTTGCCTCGTCGAATTGCTTGTGGATGACAAGGGCTTTCGCCAGGAGCAAGCGATTGCGGGCGGTGTCCTGTCTCTCGACCCGTTTGCGCGCCACGGCGATGACTTCCTCGCTTTTCGTTTGCTCCGCCAGCAGGGCCGTCAGCATGTCCCAGGACCGTTCGCGTGAGGGATCGAGTTCGATGGCTTGGCGCAGAAGATTAAGCACCTTCGTCTTCAATTCTTTCTGGGCGTTGTCAGGCAGCAGGAAAGAAAAAGTGCTGTGGTTCTCACTCTGCCTCTGTAGCACCGCGTACAGGGTGGCCAGCATTTCACAGGCTTCGGCAGCCGTGCCCTTGTCCGAACCGTTCGCCATTTCTTCTAGCAGGCCGTTGAAATTGTCTCAGTTTCTGGGAATGAGCCCCCAGGTCCGTATGAGCCGACCAGTGAGCGTGACACGACTCGGCCATGCCAGCGGCCACCCAGAGCCGCAGACAGCCAATAGAGCACAACAAAGACTCC